>NZ_JADWYU010000019.1 GCF_016786325.1 Frankia nepalensis
CGGGGAGGCCGTCTGAACCTGGGCATGGTCCGCCCCCCCCGGCCGCCGCCGGCCGCGGGTCGCGGCGGCCGCCGGCCGCGGCCACCTTCCGGGGCGCTCGGCGGCGGCGGGCCGGGCTACGTCGACGGGGCGCCGGCCGCCTCGTCGAACAGGCGCAGGTGGTGGGCGACGGCCGCCGCCTCGCCGCGGGTGGTGACGCCCAGCTTGCCGAGGATGTTGGACACGTGGGTGCTGGCGGTCTTGCGGCTGATGAACAGGGTGGAGGCGATCTGCGGGTTGGTGCTGCCCTGGGCGACCAGGCGCAGCACGTCGAGCTCCCGGGCGGTCAGCCCGAGCGGCGGCCCGTCGGCGCAGGCCGCCTGGGCGAGGGCGGGCTCCTCGTCGCCGGGAGCCTCCAGCGCCAGGCGTCCCTGCGCGGCGAGCGCGCGCAGGTCGCGGCGCAGCAGATGCGCGCCCAGGCCGTCGGTGACGGCGGCGGCCGCGCGCAGCGCCTCACCGGCCGCGGGCCGGTCGCCGACGGCGAGCAGCGCCTCGGCCCGGCCGCGCAGCGCCTGGGCCCGGTGGTAGGGCATGCCGAGCGCGGCCCAGGCCTTCGCCGCGCTCGCCCAGGCGTCCGGGTCCGGGGTGCCCTCGGCGCGCGCCAGCTCCCCGGCCACGACCGCCCGGCAGGCCTCGCCGTTGGCGCTGCGCTCGAAGGGCAGCGTCGCGACGATCGCCATGAGCCGCTCGACGCCGTCGAGCGCGTCCCGCAGCCCGCCGGCGTCCCGCAACGCCCGGGCGGTGACCGCGGCCTGGGCCGCGCAGGCCATGGCGGACGCCAGCAGCGGCGCGGCGTAACGGACCACGTCGATCAGGTCGAACGTGGCCAGGCGGGCGGCGACCCGGGCGGGCACCCCGGCCGGGTCGCCGCGCCGCAGGTCCAGGTCGGCGCGTAGCCGGGCCAGCGGCAGCGTGTACTGGCTGTCGAGGTAGCGGTCCGCCGGCAGCCCGTCGGCGGCGGCCAGCGCGCCGACGGCCTCGTCGAGGCGGTCGCGGGCGAGCGCGAGGTCGCCGCGCAGCTGCTCGAGGAACATCGCGTTCACCCCGACCGGGGCGAGCTCGGTCACCTCGGCGAGCAGCTTCTCGGCCTCGTCCCAGCGGCCGGAGCTGAACATCGCCTCGATGACGTTCCCCGCGACGGTCACGCCCTTGGCGCGTTCGTGGCCGAGCCGCCGGGCGATCCGCACGCCCTCCTGGCCGACGGCGATCGCCTCGTCGAACCGGCAGCGCCCGAGCCAGGCGTCGGACTCGTGGGCGTAGCTGGCGACGACGAGATCGTCGTCACCGAGCTCGGTGGCGATCGCCCGGGCGCGATGCGCGTCGTCCGGCACGGTGTCGGTGTTGGCCAGGCAGGTGGCGCCCAGCAGCGCGGCCGCCTCCGCCTTGCGGGCACCGGTCGCCCTGGCCGCGCTGAGCGCCTCCTCGAACACCGCGAGGGCGGGGGCGCGGCGGGGCACGGTCGACAGCGCCTTGCCGAGCGCGACGAGCACCGCGGCCCGCTCGTGGGTCGGCGGCTCGGCCGGCACCAGCCGGACGGCCTCCTCGGCATCCGCCATCCCATCCGAGTAGCCAAGGATGCGCAGGAGGTGACTGCGCTCGACCAGCAGCAGGGCGAGGCGCGCCGGGTCCCCGGCCCGGGCCGCCTCGCCGTGGGCCTGGGTGGTCAGCTCCAGGCCGCGGCGCAGGTCGCCGGCCATCTTCGCCGCCGCGATCGCGGACTCCAGGACCCGCAGGCGGTCGACGCCGGCGCGCCCGGCCGCGTCCGGGACCGCGTCCCAGCAGACCAGCGCGCGTTCGTAGTGCCGCAGCGCCTCCGCGTAGGCGTAGCCGCAGGCGGCCGCCCGGCCGGCGGCGAGCAGGGCCGGCAGCGCCCGGGAGTGCTCGCACGCCGCGTACCAGTGGTAGGCGACCGCCTCGGCCGCCCGGGCACCGCCGCCGACCAGCCCCGGGTCGGCCTCCAGTGCCTGCGCGTAGCGGCGGTGCAAATGGTCGAGCTCACCCGGCAGCGCCTCCTGGCGCAGGGCGCCCCGGGTCAGCGCGTGCCGGAAGCTGTAGGTGGAGTCCACCGGGTCGACCAGCAGCACACCCGTGTCGACGGCGGCCCGCAGCGCCTCCCACACCCGCTCGTCGGTCAGCCCGGCGACGGCGGCGAGCAGCCGGTGGTCGACCCGCTGGCCGCCGCCGGCGGCGAGCCGCAGCAGGTCGCGTGTCGCGGGCGGCAGCGCCTCGATCCTGGCGAGCAACGCCTCGCGCAGGGTGGGGCTGATGGCGTCCGGCCCGCCGGTCCGGGTGGTCGCGGAGGCGACCAGCTCCTCGACGAAGAACGCGTTGCCGTCCGAGCGGGCCATGACCGCGTCTATCAGGCCGTCCGGGGGCGTCTCGCCGAGGATCGCGCCGACCAGCTCGGCGACCTCCGCCCGGCGGAAGCGGGACAGCTCGATCCGTTCGACCCAGCGCAGCCGGTGCGCGGCCGGGGCGGCCGCCGCGGCGCCCGCCGGCGCCAGGGCCTGGAGCCGCGGCGAGCCCGCGGCCCAGCGCAGCCGCTCCGCCTCGGCGAGGAAGGTGCGCAGCGGGTGGCCGGGACCCACGCCGTCGGACCGGTAGGTGAGCACGAGCGTCACCCGGGAGCCGCGCAGGTTGCGCAGCAGGAACGCGGCGAGCGCGCGGGTCGACTGGTCGGCCCAGTGGAGGTCCTCGATGAGGAACAGCACCGGGCGCTCGGCTGACAGGGCCTCGATGACGCCGAGCACGAGGTCGAACAGCCGGCCGATGCCGGGACCGGCCGCCTCCGGGCCCGCGGGCCGCGGGGCCGCGATGGCGGGCGGGGCGCCGCCGAGCTCGGGCAGCAGGCGGGCCAGCTCCTCGCGCCGGCCGCCGGCCAGGCCCGTCAGCGCGTCCGGCCCGACGCGGCGAGCCAGGCCCCGCAGCGCCTCGACCACCGGGGCGAGCGGCAGGTCGTCGCCCTCCAGCTCCACGCAGCCGCCGAGCAGGACGGTGTGCCCGGTGGCCGCGGCCCGGGCGACCAGCTCCTCCACCAGGCGCGTCTTGCCGACCCCGGCCTCGCCGCCGATGATCAGGCCAGCGCCCTCGCCAGCCTCCGCCCGGCTCAGCGCGAGCTCCAGGCGCGCCAGTTCCTCGGCGCGTCCCACGAACCCGGGGCTGGCCAGTCGCGTCATACGTACCAGTCTGACCTTCAGATACGACAACTCCACCCGGTTTTCCGCGCGGCGCCCGGCGGCGGCGGTCCGGCGGGCTCAGCCACGCCGGTTCGACGAGCGCCGCCGGGCGCCCCGGCGGTCGCCGGGCTCCTCCGGGTACACCTCGTCCGGGTCCAGGGCCAGCCGCCGTGGCCGGGGCTCCTCGTCGGCGGGGCGTGCCCGCCGCGCCGTGCGCGCCGCCTCCGCTTCCCGCCGCAGCTGCTCGCCACGTTCCCGGCCCGCCGCCTCGTTGATCTGCCAGGACCACATCGCCCTCACGTCCTCCCGCGTCCCCGGACGCGTCCGGTGTTCCTTGCCGTGTCATCAACGATCACCGTCGGACACCGGGTAGGGCATCGGGCAGGTGCCCGATTCCGGCGGAGGGCGGGTGCCCTATCTCCTGGCCGGGCTGCCGGATCTCCCGGTCGGGCTGTCGGGTTGCCGACAGCGGCTCGGGCACTGCCTGGGTGAACGGCCCAGGCCGCCGCGCCCGCGGGCGGCCCGGCGGCGTGAAGTGGGTCGTGACCTGGCTCCTCGACGCGCGGAGCGTCACCGACTGGACACCTGATCGTCGGCATGTCGCCCATGTGCGCGTCCGGCGTCGCCGCGAGCGGCACCTAAGGTGGACGGGACGGACACCCTAGCGACCCCGTGAGGTGGGCCGATGATCGAGGCGCGAGGCCTGACGAAGCGATACGGCACGAAAACGGCCGTCGACGAACTCACCTTCACCGTGCGGCCAGGCATCGTGACGGGCTTCCTCGGCCCGAACGGCGCCGGCAAGTCGACGACCATGCGGCTCGCGATCGGCCTGGACCGGCCGACCGGGGGCACCATCACCATCAACAGCCAGCGGTACCGGGACTTCCCGGCCCCGCTGCGCGAGGTCGGCGTGCTGCTGGAGGCGCGGGCCATCCACACCGGCCGGACGGCCTACAAGCACCTGCTGGCCGTGGCGCAGACGCACGGCGTCCCGCGTCGCCGGGTCGACGAGGTCCTCGGGCTCGTCGGGCTTACGGAGGTCGCCGGCAAGCGGGTCGGCGGCTTCTCCCTCGGCATGGGCCAGCGCCTCGGCATCGCGCAGGCGATGCTCGGCGACCCGGGGGTGCTCATCCTCGACGAGCCGGTCAACGGGCTCGACCCGGAGGGCATCCGCTGGATCCGCAACCTGCTGCAGACCCTGGCCACCGAGGGACGGACGATCTTCGTCTCGTCGCACCTGATGAGCGAGATGGCCCAGACCGCCACCCACCTCATCGTGGTCGGGCGCGGCAAGCTGATCGCGGACACGTCCGTCGAGGACTTCATCCGGTCGGCCTCGGGCAGCGCGGTGCACGTGCGCACGCCGCACGCGGCGCGGCTCACCGAGGCGCTCGAGGCCGCCGGCGCCCACGTCACGCTGACCGGCACCGAGACGCTGGACGTGTCCGACTGGACCGCGGCGCAGATCGGTGACGCGGCGTTCGCGGCCGGCGTCCCGCTGCACGAGCTCACCCCGCGGCAGGTGTCGCTGGAGGACGCGTTCATGGACATCACCCGCGACGCCGTCGAGTACTCCCACGGCCAGGCGCCGTCGCCGCGCGTCCCGGCCTCCACCGCCGCCGGGCACGCCGACGCCGGCGCGAACACCGCGAGGGGACAGGCATGACCGCCACCACCGAAGCCCCCGGCCTCGGGTCGCGCCAGCCGGCCTCCGTCCACGCGGGCGCCAAGGTCACGATCCCGCGGGTGCTGCGCTCCGAGTGGACCAAGCTCACCTCGCTGCGCTCCACGGTGTGGACACTGCTCATCGCCCTGGTCGTCACGATCGGCTTCGGCTGCCTGATCAGCGCGATCTGGGTCTCGGAGTGGCGCAACGCGTCGCCCGAGGAGCGGGCCACCGACTTCACCGACCCGGTGATGGCCAGCCTGACGGGCGCCTACTTCTCGCAGATCGCGGTCGGCGTGCTCGGCGTCCTGCTCATCACCGGCGAGTACTCGACCGGGATGATCCGCACCTCGCTCGGCGCCGTCCCGCACCGCCTGCCGGTGCTGTTCTGCAAGGCGGCCGTGTTCGGGGTGCTGAGCTTCGTGCTGGCGCTCTCGGCCATCCTCGTCGCGTTCTTCGCCGGGCAGGCGATCCTCAACCAGGAGAACCTCGGGTCCTCGATCGGCGACCCGCACGTGCTGCGGGTGCTGCTCGGCGGGGCGTTCTTCGTCATGGCCATCGGCCTGCTGGGGCTCGCGCTCGGCACGCTGATCCGCAGCACGGGCGGGTCGATCGCCGCGCTGCTCGGCCTGATCTTCGTCGTGCCGATCATCACCAGCCTCCTCCCCGGCGACTGGGACAAGATCCACAAGTACGTCCCGGACGGCGCCGGTGAGGCGCTGGTGACGATCGGCGGCGACCCGGAGCGGGTCATGTCCCCGCTCGGCGGCCTGATCGTCCTGCTGATCTGGCTCGTCGTCGGCCTCGGCTCCGCCGCCTACGTGCTGATCCGCCGGGACGCCTGAGCCTCCGCCCGCCGGGACGCCCTGATCTCCGCCCGCCGGGAAGGCGGATCCTCCGCGCGCGGCGGCGACAGCATCGGGGCGAGCCCGGCGCCGCCGGCGGCGACGAGCGCCCGGGCGAGCAGGACACCGGCGAGCTGGCCGGCGCCGGACGGCGCCGGCACCCCGTAGACCAGCACGGCCAGCAGGTAGGACACCACCGGGTTGGTGATGCTCATCCCGGTCACCGCGGCGGCGAACGGGCCGGCGGCGAAGGCGGTCTGCCCGAGCAGCAGGCTGCCGAGCGTCGACCCGGCCAGCGCGTAGCAGTACCAGCTGGTCGCCGCCGCGAACGCCCCACGGTCGACCAGCACCCCGGCCGCACTCTTGGTCAGGACCGCGGTGAGTGCGAAGAAGCACCCCGCGGCGACGCCGAACAGCGCCGCCCGGGCGGCCGGCCGCCGGCCGAGCGCCGCCGCCGCGGCGGCCAGGAGGCCGGCGGCGGCCACCAGCACCACGATCATGGCGACCAGCCGGGCATCGTGGAGCCGGACGCTCGTGGGCGCGTGGCCGCGCACGGTCAGCAGCAGCGCGAGGCCCGCGCACACCGCCCCCGCCGCCCACCAGGCGCAGGCTGGCAGCCGCCGGCCCGAGCCGACGGTCCCCAGCGCCAGCGCGAACAGCAGCTGGGTGACGACCAGCGGCTGCACCACCGCCAGCGACCCCAGGTGCAGCGCCGCCGCCTGGACGGCGAAGCCGCAGACGTTGGCCAGCCAGCCGGCCAGCCACCAGGGATCGCGCACCAGCGCGAGCAGCAGCCCCATCCCGGGAACGGCGCGCAGGACCGCGGGTGAGCCCGCGCCGGCGAGCCGGACCGCGGCCCGCTGCTGGAGCACCGCCGAGGACGCCAGCAGGAACGCGGCGGCAAGGCTGAGCGCGATGACGGTCAGCACGTCCGGGCGGCCACGCCGTCAGCGCCTCGCATGGCCGTGACGATAACGGCCAAACAGGGGGCCTACGGGGAGTTATAGGCGGCGTGCACATGAAGCCACCTGAAATTCAGCGGGCCGACGATCGGCCGCCTCGGGCTGTGGTCCTGGGCTGTCGGCGCGGGCGGCCGCCGCGGCGGGGCGCGACTTTGCTCACCCCGAGCGCGCCCGCGTGGACCGGGCGGCTGGCGGCCGGCGATGCTCGATCGAGCGGCTTGTGCCCCGCCCGCCTGATCGGAGCAGCCTGATGACCGTCTCGACGCGGCCGGAGGCCGACGCCCTTCCCGCGCTCCCGCCGCGCCCGCTGTGGCCGGGGTGCCAGGGGCCGTCCGCCGCCACACCGCCGCGCGTCCTGGGGTCACTGCGGCGCACGACCAGCGTCGACATGCTGCGGCCGTTCGGGCTGACCGGCGACCTTCACCTCGTCGGCCGTGGCCGTGACCTGCTGACCGGCGCCGACGGCGCTCCGCGGGTACTCGACACGGCGAGCATGTTCGTCGCGATGGACGCCGCGGGTCCCCGGCTGATCAGCGAGCTGCGTACCGACCCGGCGCCGGCGGCGATCGCGACGCTGGTCGGGCGGTCCGCGCTGTCGAGGTTCCGGGGGGCCGCGCGGGCGGCGCTCGGCGACGAGCACGCCGGCTCCCTGCTCGCCCAGCTGCTCGACGACGTCCCGGTGACCACGATCGTCTCGTCGGCCGCGCCCATGCGGATGGGCGTCGCGCGCGACTCCCTCGCCGGCGGGAGCGGGTCGTCACGGGTCGACATCTGCGCCGGCTGGCAGGCGGACGGGGCGCTGATCCGGCAGCGGACCGCCGCGCCGGACGCCGGGCCGTTGAACAGGCACAGCCCGCTCGCGTCCGACCTCACCGCCGCCGACCCGCTCGGTTGGCACCCGATGCCGGCGCTCGTGCCCACCGGCATGCGCCGGCTGCGCCGCCTCGACGTGACCCCGCTGTCGGCGCTGGGCGGTGACGAGGCCCGGGCCGTGCCGCCAGGCACGGCGTTCGTCGTCGAGTCCCTGGTCCGGGACAGCTTCGCCGACCCGCGCGACGCCGAGATCGTCGTGCACGAGTTCATCCTGCGCGCCGCCGTCGCCGCCGACGCCACGGTCCTCGACGCGCGGGCACACACCGGCGTGGTGCCAGGCCCGCAGTGCCCGCAGGCCGAGCCCAGCGCGGGCCGACTGGTTGGCCGCCCCGCGGGCGAGCTGCGGGACACCGTCGCGCGCACCTTCGTCGGCGTCACCACCTGCACCCACCTCAACGACACCCTGCGCACCCTCGGCGATCTTCCCCGGCTGCTCGCGGCGCTTACCGGCTAACGGCCGTCACCGTTGGTTCGTCGGCTGTCGGCGGTGCCGGGTAGGTAGATGCCCATCCGCGCCGGCCGGGTGGGCGTTCCCGGGGGATTGGCGGGTCCTGTCCGCTCGCTCGCGGCCTCCTTTTCGGGGCACGCGGAAGCCGCCGGCCGCGCGCGGGTGTTTCTGCGCGCGAACGGGTCAGGGTAGTACTGGACGCTTGGCCCGGTCGGGCCCGTCGCGCCGCGTGACGTTTTGGCGTGTGGTTGTCCAGGGTGCGTCCCGCTGCCAGTGAGACGTGTTCCAGCGAGTCCGTCATCCGGTAGCTCCGTGTCCGGCCTACCGGCTTTTCCGTGGTCACTTTGGGTGAAGTGGAAGTTGAGGTGAAGTCTTCGGGAACGCGCGTGGCCGGTTTCCTGGAGAGCGCTCGGCAGCCGCCTAGGGAGAAGGTCACTATGGCAGACCGCTCGTCAGACCGCATGCGGAACACCAAAAAGATCTTCATCGATCTTCAAAGATGCAGGTCAACGACCTGCCGGGAGATCCCGGCTCGCTGGGCTGCCTCTGCCGGATGTGCGGCCATGCTCGCCCGCGTGAGGGCTCCGATCCGATTGCTTGACGGTCTCCGCGCATGCTGCTATCCGTGCGCCTCTTGGTCATATGGAGGGTGGCAATGCGGGGAGTGAAGCCGCTGGTCATCGCGGTCCCCTGGGGCGATGTATCAACTTCTACTTGCGGATAGATGGCAGGTTGTGTAACCCTGACGCCCGCGGTCACAACTTGGCCGCCCCAGCTCCGCACGCCATCCCTGGGTGTTGTCGGGCTGGTTCTCGGGCGTGCACGGCGCAGTGCCAGCCCGCTCCACCCCCCGATTTCTCGATGCGTTTTTTGCTGCCCCCGGGCGGTCTGGCGCTGCTGCCTGACGGCCATATGGGCAGGTCGCCGGTGGTGAGCTGAAGAGCTTTCGCCGGATTCCTGTGCGCGACTTCTTCTTTTCTCTGCCCCTGTTCGGGAGCCCCCATGGTTGGCCGGCAGCTGTTCTCGCGTCGTCCTCTGTCGTTTGCGCGTCGGCTGGTCCGGCGGCGTGCGTGGCTGCGCCGGGTGGCGTTGCCGCTGGTGCCGTTGTTGCTCGTGACCGGGGTGGCTCTGGTCGTCTACGAGCGGGTGACCAGCCCGGAGATGACGCCGATCTCGGAGCAGAATCCGTTCCGGGACGCCGATGTCCGGGTGCCGGAGTCGACCGGGGGCAGCGCCGAGGACCGGGCGCACGAGGTGCCGACGTCGGCGACGCAGGGCGAGGCCAGGGCGGACCCGGCGAAGCTGCGTGACCAGGTGCCGGAGTTGGCGGGCACGGTACCGACGACGGGGGTGACGCCCCAGGAGCTGACCGTCGAGCCGTTCGAGCCGCAGGTGGCGTCGAAGGCGGACGCGTCGGCGCCGCGGGAGGCGACGTTCGGCGAGTCCGAGCCGTTCGTCGCGAAGCCGGCGGACGGCACCGAGATGAAGCCGCAGGCGGGCCGGGTCGAGGTACCGGAGCTGCAGACCGAGTCCCGCCAGGTGTTCCGTAACCCGGACGGGACCTACACGTCGGAGACCACGATGGGCTCCGACCGTTTCCAGGACGCCAGGGGCGACTGGGTCGGCATCGACACCGCGCTGGTGACCGGGGACAAGGGCAGGCTGCGCGCGCGGTCGACGGAGAAGCCGGTGGACCTGGCGACGCGGGCGGACGATCCGGCGCTGGCGAGGGTCGACCTGGGCGACGGTCTGTCGTTCGCGTTCGGGATCGCCGAGGCGTCCGGCGCGAAGGCCCAGATCGACGGGTCGAAGGCGGTCTTCGCCGGGGTCCGTGAGGACGCCGACGTCGAGGTGGGCCCGACGGCTGATGGCCTGAAGGAGATCGTGGTCCTGCATTCGGCGAAGGCGCCGACGACGTGGGTGTACCCGCTGACGCTGACCGGGCTGACGGCGAAGATCGACGGCCGGCAGGTGGTGCTGACCGACAAGGACGGCAAGCAGCGGGCGGTCATCCCGCCGGGTTCGATGATGGACTCGCGGCCGACGACCGCGGCGGGTTTCTACGCCTCGTCGGACGGAGTGACCTACAGCCTGGTCACGCTGTCCGACGGCCGGCAGGCGCTGCGGGTCGACCTGGACCGGGAATGGGTGACCTCGAAGGACCGGGTGTTCCCGATCCTGGTGGACCCGAGTTTCTCCACGCTGCTGACGGGTGCGGACGACACCTATGTCTCGTCGGCGAACCCGTCGACGAACTACGCGTCCGCGCTGGAGATCAAGTCCGGTGTCTACGGCTCGGACATCGTGCGCGGCTATCTGAGCTTCCCGGGCAACGGCTCGTTGACGAACGCGACGGTGACGAACGCGCACGTCAAGCTGTTCAACTGGTTCTCGGCCAGTGGCTGTTCGGCCCGGCCGGTGAGCCTGCGTCAGGTGATGATCCCGTGGTGGGGCGGGAACATGACCTGGCCGGGCGCCACGATCGGCCCGGAGGTCGCGTGGAAGTCGTTCGCGAACGACGCGAGCGTCCCGGCCTGTGGCGGGTCGTGGCAGTTCATCGGGGACTACGACCAGCGGCTGACCAACCTGGTGAACAGCTGGACGCACAACCCGACGTCGAACTTCGGGCTGGCGATCGTCACGTCGGACACCGACGTGCAGTGGCTGAAGTCGTTCTACTCGAACAACTGCTGGTGCAACCCGGCTACTCCGGCGAGCGACTACCGGCCGCGGATGGAGATCCAGTGGACGCCGTACGGCGTCCAGTACGGCTACCCGTCGGGCAGCCCGGTGTGGACGGTGCAGCCCACGACGACCAGCCCCGGCCAGATCCCCGTCCGGCTGACGAACACCGGCCAGGCGACGTGGCCGGCGAACGGGAACTACAAGCTCTCGTACCACATCTACGACGCCTCGAACACGACCGAGATCATCCACCAGGGTCTGCAGACGAACATCCCGGTGACGGTGACCTCGGGCCAGACGGTCGACGTGACGGCCGCGGTGGACCTGACCGGTCTGCCGGCCGGGTCGTACCACATTCGCTGGGACATGGAGGAGGTCGGGGTCTCCTGGTTCTCCGGCCAGGGGGTCTACCAGTACGTCACGCCGATCACCCTGGCGGCGGCGGTGAACCAGTCGCCGTACATCTACAACGTGTCGCCGCTGTCGGGCACCGCGGTGCCGACCGCGCAGCCGGCGTTGACTCTCAGCGCGTTCGACCCGGACAACGGGCCGAACCCGTTGCAGTACCAGTTCCAGCTGTGCACCGGGTCCGACGCGAGCTCGGGCTCCTGCTGGTCGTCGGGCTGGCAGTCGTCGAACACGTGGTCGCCGCCGGTGGGCGCGCTGACGTGGGGCCAGGTCTACCACTGGCGCGGCCAGGTCCGCGACGGGGCGGCGACCAGCCCGTGGACCGCGCCACTCGCGCTGCAGCCGCTCAACTACCAGGAGGCCCCTGGCTGGGACTCCGGTGAGAACCCCTACGTGCCGGCGGTCGCGGAGGTCCATCCGCTGACCCAGAACTACACGACGTCGGCCACCGACGCCGCGCACCAGGGCGTCGGACCCGTGATGAACGTGGTGCGCACCTACAACAGCTCGGACTCGGCGGACGGGCTGTTCGGCCTGGGCTGGACGACGGAGTTCGACACGGCCGCCGTGCCGGACGCGGCCGGTCCCGGCAACGTCCAGGTCCGCTACCCGGACGGCCGCACCAGCCGGTTCGGCCGCGACGCCGACGGCTCCTACCAGCCGTCGCACGGCCACTACTCGTTCCTGCAGGCCTCGGCGCCGCGGGTGGCGTCGTTCACGGGGGCGAACTCGACGAACTCGCTCGGGACGACGGACACCGGCGAGAGCTGGCAGGTCCTCGACGGCGTCTGGGGGGTCTCGGGCAACACCGCCTACCTGCAGACCGCGGGTGGCTGGTTCCGCAGTGTCGCGGTGGTCCCGGCGCCGTCGGACGGCACGATCCGTTTCCGGGCGCCCGTGCTCCAGGACCGGATCGGGATCTCGTTCCGGGTCCAGGACATCGACAACATGTGGCTGCTGTACGTCAACCCGTCGACCAACGCGCTCGTGCTCGCGAAGCGGGTGGGCGGCTGGGAGACGACGGTGCTGACCGCGCCGAACGCCTGCTGCTCGACGAGTGACACCTACGGCGTGCGGCTGGCCGGGAGCCAGCTGTCGATCCTGCGCAACAACCAGGTCGTCGCGACCACGTCCGACAGCCAGTTCTCGTCGGCGACCCGGGCCGGCCTGTACGCGCAGGGCACCGGCGCCGGCCGCCTCGACTCGCTGGTGATCACACCGGACCAGCACCGGGACACCTTCACCAACGCCAACTCGGCGACGGACCTGGGCTGGAGCGACGACGGCGAGCACTGGGTCGACCTGGCCGGGACCTGGGGCACGTCGAGCAACACGGCCTACCTGGCGACCGCCGGCGGCGGGAACAACCTGACCACGGTCGGCGCCGCCGCCGACGGCACGATCACCTTCACCGAGCCCACGGCGCAGGCCGGCGTCGGCGTGGCCTTCCGGGTCGCCGACGCCGCGAACTACTGGCGTCTGGTCGCCGACCCGGCGGCGGGCAGCTGGGTCCTGATCAAACGGGTCGCCGGCACCGACAGCACCGTCGCCGTCGCCACCGGCACCTGCTGCACCCCGGCCGACGTCCTGACGATCGTCACCTCCGGCGCGTCGATCATCGTGCAGCGCAACGGCACCCAGATCATCTCCGTGAAGGACCCGGCGGTGCTCTACGGCAGCCGCGCCGGCCCCTATGCCGACGCCACCGGCGCCGGCCGGATCGACAACTTCACCACGACTGCCGCCACGGAACTGACCGAGAAGGACGGCACCTCCTACACGTTCCGCTCCGACGGCCGGCTGGTCAGCTCCACCGACCCCGCGGGCAACCGGGTCCAGCTGGCGTACAACGCCAACGCGCAGCTGACGACGGCGACGAACGCCACGACCGGCCGGGCGCTGACGTTCACCTGGACCGGTGACGGCAAGCACGTCGCCACGGTGTCCACTCCCAGCGTCGCCGCGCACTCCGGGCCGCTGACGTGGTCGTACACCTATTCCGGCGGCAAGCTGACGGAGGTCGTCGGGCCGCAGTCGCCGGACCCGACGGAGTACAGCTACAACGGTTCCGGGAAGCTGACCGAGATCACCCTGCCGGAGGGCAACCTCGCGGCGAAGACGGGTTACAACGGCGACGGCACGGTCGCGTGGCGCGAGGACGGGCTGGGCAACCGGACGACCTTCGAGGAGATCCAGACCAGTCCCACGGTCATCGTGCGGACCACCAGCCCGAACGGTGACGAGGAGGAGTGGGAGTACTCGGCCTGGGGGCAGTTGATCTCCAAGTCGAGCGCGGCCGGTGAGCGGACGTTCGAGTACAACGACGCCGGGTTCCTGCAGCAGGTCGTCGACGAGAACGGCAACTGGACCTGGTACGACACCGACGACCACGGCAACGTCCTGGGGCGCTGGGCTCCCCGCGACGAGAACTGGGTGACCGGGGAGACGTTCGAGTACTTCCATGGCGCCCCCGGCGACCCGCGCAACGACCTGGTCACCGTCCACCGTGACGGCCGGTCGGGCTCGCCGACGGACGACACCTACAAGACCGTCTACGACTACGACGCGCTCGGCCACCTGGCGAGCACGACCAGCCCGCCCACCGCCGGCTTCCCCGGTGGCCGCGTCACCTCGGCGACGTACACGGCGGGGACGGAGGCCGCGGTCGGCGGCGGCACCATGCCGGCCGGCCTGCTCGCGTCGTACACCGACGCGAACGGCAGGACGACGACCTACGAGTACAGCTCCGCCGGCGACCTGCGCCGCGACGTCGATCCGGTCGGCCTGGTCCACGACTACACCTACGACGAGCTCGGCCGGCAGCTGACGTCGAAGGAGACCTCGGACACCTACCCGGCCGGGCTGACCACCAGCTACACCTACTCGAAGCTGTCCCTGGTCGCGACGGTCACCGAGCCGGGGGTCACCAACCCGGTCACGAACGTCACCCACACCCGGGTGACGACCAACAGCTACGACGCGAACGGCAACCTCACCCAGACGGTGGTCTCCGACGCCACCGGCGGTGACCCGTCCCGTACGACGACCTACGGCTACGACGACAACGACCGACCCGTCTCCACAACGGGCGCGGTAGGCACGGCGGTCGAGGTGACCAGCGAGGTCACCTACGACGACAACGGCAACGTCGCCACCGCCACCGCCCCGAACGGCACCGAGGTCGAGTACACCTACACCGCCCGCAACCAGGTCGCGACGACCACACTGAAGGACTTCGTCGACGACCCGGTCGCCGGCTCCAGCCCGCGTGACGTGCTGCTGGAATCCCGCGCCTACGACCCGGCCGGCCGCCTCGCCGAGGTCACCGACGCCCTGGGCCGTACCACCGCCCACACCTACTGGCTCGACGACCTGCTCCACCGCAGGACCCTGCTCGACTACCACGACCCGGACCTGGCGACCGGCCAGCTGTCGATCACGCCCCGCGACGTCGTCGTCGAGGAGCATTCCTACGACGCCGCCGGCTACGAGACCGCGACCGCCACCGGCGGCGGGTCGCGGCTGGTCACGGCCGGCTACGACGCGGCCGGCTACAACAGCTGGGTCTCGGTGGACCCGGAGGTCCTGAACCGCTGGACGGCCTACGAGTACGACGCCGCCGGCAACATGCTGCTCGACGAGTCCGGCGCCAGCGGGACCGGCGACACGCTGCGGGCCGAGTTCACCTACGACGACGCGTCCCGGATGCTGTCGTCCACCGTGCTCGGCGACGGCGCCGACAGGTTCACCAGCGCGGTCACCCGCGACCAGCGCGGCCACGTCGTCAGCTCGGTCGATGCCCGGGGCTACGTCGCGAACGCGCCCCCGGACACCGACTACGTCACGGACTACGTCACCGACCAGGCCGGCCGGCTCACCGAGGCGCTCGCGCCGCCGGTCCAGGTCGAGGAGAACGGCGCCGCGCCCACGACGCCGCGGCCATCAGGCGAGGTCGGCCACAACACGTTCGGCGAGCTGACGCACAGCCGGGACGCCCGGGGCCAGGTCACCGTCACCAGCTACGACACGCTCGGCCAGGTCACCCAGGTCGCCCACCCGTCCTACACCGCGCCGGGCGGGTCGCCGGTCACGCCGACCGAGGCGTGGACCTACGACGACAACGGCAACGTCCTGACGCAGACCGACGCCCGCGGCGAGGTCACCACCGCGGTCTACGACCGGCTCGACCGGCTCGTCGCGGTCACCGACCCGCAGGTCACCGGTCAGCCGTCGGCCGGCGTCACGAGGCTGATCTACGACGACGCCGGGAACCTGACCGAGAGCGTCGACCAGAACGGCGCCTGGACGCTGTACGCCTACGACGACCGCGACCAGCTGTGGGCCGAGTCCGCGACCGAGCGCAGCCCGCTCGGGGTCTTCACCACCTACTACGAGCACAACGACGCCGGCGACGTGACCCGCGTCCTGCGGCCGTCGAACGTCGGCTCGGGGGCGTCGGCCGACTACGCGTACAACGGCGCCGGTGACCTCGTCGAGGTCACCGACGAGGCAGGCAAGACCACCGTCCTGACCTACGACCACCTGGGCGAGGTCACCTCCGTCACCGACCCGCTCGGCCGCGAGACCCGCTACACCTACGACCGCGCCGGCCGGCTCACGACCGTCGCCCAGTACGACGCGTCGGACACCCTGCTACGCACGATCACGGCCGGCTACGACCCGGTGGGCAACCCGACCTCGGTCATCGATCCCAACGGGCACACCTCCACCTATACCTACGACGCGCTCAACCAGCCCCGCACCATCACCGTGCCCGTCGCCTCCGGCACGTCGATCACCACCAGCGCCGGCTACGACGCCGCCGGCAACCGGACCCGGCTGACCGACGGCAACGGCAACGCGACGGTCTTCACCTACAACTCGCTGGGCCTGGCCGAGAAGACGATCGAGCCGTCGACCCCGGCGTACCCGAACCTGGCCGACCGGACCTGGCAGGTCAGCTACGACGCGGGCGGCCTCGCGACGACCCTGCTCGAACCCGGTGGCGTCACCCGCAGCTCGACCTACGACGAGCTCGGCCGGCGCACCGTCGAGACCGGCTCCGGCGGCGGGGCGGTCGGCGCGGCCCGCGCGGTGGACTACGACCTGGCCGGCAACCTCGTCGAGATCGACACCCCGACCGGCACCCAGCAGTTCACCTACAACGACCGCAACCTGGTCACCACCGCGTCCGGCACCGGCGGCAGCTCGAACTTCGTCTACGACGAGGACGGCCGTATGGTCCAGCGCGGCGACCCCGGGACCTGGTCGAACTTCTCCTACGACGCCCGCGGCAACCTGGTCGCCGCCGGCCCCGCCGCCGCCGGCGGCACCCGCCTCTACGACTACGACGACGCCGGCCAGCTCGTCGAGATCGACTACGACGGCGGCACCGGCGCCATCCGCACCTTTGACTACGACGACCTCGGCCGCATCACCGCCGACACCCTGACCGGCCCCGGCGGCACCCTGCGCGCCCAGACCTACGCCTACGACGACAACGACAACCTCACCTCCACCACCATCAGCCCCGGCGGCGTCGCCGGCGCCGGCACCCAGACCTACGCCTACGACTGGGCCGACCGCCTCACCTCCTGGACCAACCAGTCCTCCGTCACCACCACCTACGGCTGGGACGCCGCCGGCAACCGCACCTCCGTCAACGCGACCACCTCCACGTTCGACGCCCGCAACCGCCTCACCTCCGACGGCACCGCGACCTACGCCTACACCGCCCGCGGCACCCTCTCCACCCGCACCGCCGGGGCCACGGTCACGACCACGACGTTCGACGCGTTCAACCGGCTCGCCTCCCACACCGCCGGGCCGACAACGACCAGCTACACCTACGACGGCCTCGACCGGATCGCGCGGCGCAACAGCACCCAGAACTTCGTCTACAGCGGGCTCGAAAAAGAACCCGGCATCGACGGCAACTCCGCCTACGCCCGCGACCCCGCCGGCCAGATCATCGGCACCGGCAGCGCCAGCGGAGACTGGGCCACCCTGGAGAACCTGCACGGCGACATCGCCGCCGCGTTCACCATCGACGGCACCGCCCTGGCCGACAGCCGCAGCTACGACCCCTTCGGCGTTCCGATCGTCGCCGGAGACCCCAACCTGCGCGTCGGCTACCAGGGCAGCTGGACCGACCCCACCACCGGCCTCGTCAACGCCCAGGCCCGCTGGTACGACCCGGCCACCGGCACGTTCCTGTCCCGCGACACCTACCCCCTGCCCTGGACCGGCACCGCGGCCGACAACAGGTACAACTACGCGGCCGCCAATCCACTCAGATACTCCGACGTCACCGGAAACTGCCCGGTGTGCGTCGCCGTCGTCGGCGCCGTGGCCAAGGGAGGCAAGGCCCTCTACTCGGGCGGGAAGGCGGCCGTGCAGGCGGCCCCCAAGGCGGTGAACACGGCCAAGAAGGCGTACAACGTCGGCAAGAAGGTCGTCAAGGAGGTCGCCGAGGAGGTCGTGGACCGGGCGACGGACCGCGACAACGGCCGTGACAAGAGCAAGGACCGGGACCGGGACCGGGATCAGGACGACGAGAGCGAAAGCCCCGGGAAGAAGGAAAGCAACGACCACAGCAGGAGAAAGGAAAGCAACTCCCAGAGCAGGGCGAAGAGCAACCGGAGCAGCAACAGCAGCGGAGGCGGAGGCGGGAGCAGGCCCGCCCAGCAGGAGTACCCACGCCCCGAGGACGTCATTCACGGGCCGTTCTACGTCAATTCCAACCCGCTCAACGGAGTAGGCACGGAGCCCGATCCGGGTCCGCGTCAGGAGTATTCCAGCCCGCTTGAGGTCAATCTCGGTCCGACGACCGACCAGACCGCGGGGCGGCAGTACCAGGTCCAGACCTGTCAGGATGTGACGCCGGGGCAGTGCATCGGCGACTATCAGCCGCCGCCGGCCGGCGAGCAGCCGGCGCCGGCGTCGGGTGAGAGCTGCGCGGTTCCGAACAGCTTCGACGGCGACACCGAAGTCCTGATGGCGGATGGCACGGCCAAGCCCATCAAGGATGTCGACGTCGGTGACCGGGTCCTGGCCACCGACCCGGAGACCGGCCGCACCGAGCCCCACACCGTCACCGACACCATCGTCGGCCACGGCGACAAGGACCTCGTCGACCTCACCGTCGCCACCGACGCCGGCCCCGCGACCATCGTGGCCACCACTGGCCACCCGGTCTGGAACGAGACCGACGACACCTGGACCGACGCCGGCGACCTCGACCCGGGCGACACCCTCCGCCAGCCCGACGGCACCACCACCACTGTCACTGCGGCGGTCCTCTACCATCGCATCCAGACTGTCTACAACCTCACCGTCGACAGCCTCCACACGTACTATGTGCTGGCTGGAGACACCTCGGTTCTCGTTCACAACTGCGGGACTCAGCCCTCAGGTGGCAGAGATTGTGCCTGTTCCAATCCGACTCAAGGACCCGGAAATGCGTACAGCGTCGCGTACGAAACCAATCTGGCGCCGACTTCTTATCCCGGCGTCACCCGTGGTGAGCACTTCCGTGAGTCGAACCAGAACCTGCTGAACGATATGGATGCCGACCCTAATTTTGACGCGCTGATGGAAGGGATGATTCCCGGCATTCGTAACGCTATTCAGGGGACACGTGGCGGTGCGCTCGCAGAAAGCCCAAGTGCGCTGGGGTGGACCTGGCACCACCACGCTGACGTCGGTAGAATGCAGCTCGTTCCGATGGGTCAGCACAGTGCCCGAGGTCTCTTTCAGGCGATTTTCCACCCGAGCCGCGGTGGCGGATTCAAGATCTGGGGCTAGGTGATTCTGTGGATCTCAGTGACGTAGCTCGTGATTTGGATCGGCTTCCGCGCGAAGCGACGATCTATGTTCCCCTGGGTGTCGATCCTATTGACGGCAGTACGGCTACTCGGCTTGTGCTGCCAGGGGAGGAGCCTGCGGCAGGATGGCGATATCTGCTCGAGGTACTGATCGCTCGTGAGGTCGTGGAGGTATGGTCTTCCTGGCGAGATGGCAGAGAACCTACGACGGAGGAGGCCTACAAAGCGATCGTTTACTACGCATTCAACGATGCGTACTCGGAGGATGGACTCGAGTAGCCCAAAGGGGTTGGCAGTGACCTGTATGTAGGGATGGGTCCGTCTGCCTCCGTCGTCGTTGTCATTGTTGCCGAGGGTGGTTGTGGGACTCCCACAACCACCCTCGGTGCTGTCTGGGTGGCGGCCGTGTCGGGTCGGCGGCACCCACACCCGAGAACGTCAGCGAGGGAGGACGTGGTCCTCGGGGAGCCGATGGATCGACGGAATGTGTCCGTCCAGGTCGCCCGCGTCGAACCGTAGGGTGTTGATGGCCCACCACAAGGTGTCTTCGGTGCCTTCACCGGCGACCTTGTAGGAGCCGTCAGGCAGCAGGACGGCCCACCCGTCCGAGAGGGCGATCATTGCGGCCAGTTCGCGACCGCTGGCCGTGTCCCACAGCCGCGTGGTTCCGTCCCAGCCGCCACCGGTGGCGAGTTGGGTGCCGTCCGGGGAGAAGGCGACGGCGGATGCCCCGCGGGTGTGGTCAGTGAGCTGGCCGGTTTGCTGGCCGGTGGTTGTCTCCCAGAGGCGTACGGTCTGGTCCCAGCTTGCGGTGGCGAGGTGGCTTCCGTCCGGGGAGAACGCCACCGCCGACACCGCGCCGGTATGGCGGGTGAGTTGTCAGGCGCCGGGTTTGGTGGAGGCTGGGTTGTTGCGCGCCGGCGGGTTGCCGGGCGTCGGGCTGGTCTATCTGGCTGGCGGCCCAGGCGGCCTCGTACTCGGCGGGTGGGACCAGGCCGATCTCGCCGTGGAGCCGGCGGTGGCTATACCAGTCGAGGTACTCGGCGACCGCGAGCTCGAGACCTTGCTCGCCGCGACGCTACGGGCACTGGGCGACCTCCTGGCTGCCCGTGCACTCGCCAAGAGTGTGCTGCCCGCAGGACCGCGATCCTTGGAGAGGGCCACCCGACACGCTGACGGCAGCTGGCAATCTTGCCGTCACGGTCGCCGCGATGGGTGACCACCAGGCTGCCCGAGTGATGTTCGAGGATGTGTCGCTCCGTCGCCGAGCTATCCGCGGCCTGAGGACGTCATTCACGGGCCGCTCTATGTCAACTCCAACCCGCTCAACGGAGTGGGCACCGAACCCGATCCGGGTCCGCGTCAGGAGTACTCCAGTCCTCTTGAGGTCAATCTTGGTCCGACGACGGACCAGACCGCGGGGCGGCAGTACGAGGTCAGGACCTGTCAGGATGTGACGCCGGGGCAGTGCATCGGCGACTATCAGCCGCCGCCGGCCGGTGAGCAGCCGGCCCCGCCGTCGGGTGAGAGCTGCGCGGTCCCCAACAGCTTCGACGGCGACACCGAAGTCCTGATGGCCGACGGCACCACCAAGCCCATCAAGGATGTCGACGTCGGTGACCGGGTCCTGGCCACCGACCCGGAGAGCGGCCGTACCGAGCCGCACACTGTCACGGCCCTGATCGTCGGCCACGGCGACAAGGACCTCGTCGATCTCACCGTCGCCACCGACGCCGGCCCCGCCACCATCGTCGCCACCACCGGGCACCCGGTCTGGAACGAGACCGACGACACCTGGACCGACGCCGGGGACCTCGACCCCGGTGACACCCTCCGCCAGCCCGACGGCACCCTCGTCCCGATCAGCGCCACCCAGCTGCGGCATCAGGCCCAGACGGTCTACAACCTCACCGTTGACACCCTCCACACGTACTACGTGCTGGCGGGGACCACACCGGTACTTGTTCACAACGTCAACGACCCGATTCCGGCTGCTTGCCCGTCCGGCCAATCGGTCTACGACATTCCCGATGGTTCTAGTGTCTCGTGATTCTGTTTCCTTTACATCCTTCGATCTTCCATTAGAATGATCTTGTGGAGTTGGACGGTGAGC
>NZ_JADWYU010000020.1:0-10049 GCF_016786325.1 Frankia nepalensis
TCCGGCTGGACGGCGTCCGCCTCGGCGACGAGGACGTGCTGGGCGGGCCGGCCGGCGCCGTGGGGACCGGAGTCGCCCCCGCCCGGCGGGGCCGGGGGCCCCGGGGGGGCCTACCCCGGGGGGGGCGCCGCGCACCGGCGCGACGACCAGCGGGACGCCCCTCGACAGCGCCTCGCAGACGGTGTTGTTGCCGGCGTGGCAGACGACCGCCGACAGCCGCCCCATCAGCTCCAGCTGCGGCACCTGGCCGCGGACCAGCACGTCTCGCGGGGCCGCCTCGGCCAGGTCGTCGACGATGCCGGGCGGGGCGACGACGATGGTCTGCACGCGGTCGGTCATCTGCGCGAGCGCCTCGGTGGCGACCCGCAGGAACCGCCCGCCGGCCTCCCTGGTGACCGTGCCCAGCGAGACCAGCACCTGGGCGCGCGCCGGGTCCAGCCACGACCAGGGGAAGTCGGCCGACGGCTGGCGCAGCCCGGCGGCGGAGCCGATGAAGACGGTGTGCGGCGGCAGCGCCGCGACCGCGTCCGGCGTGCGCAACAGGCCGGTGACCGAGCAGACGAGGGTGAGCAGGTCGGCGAAGCGCAGGTCGCCGCTGGCCGCCTCCTCGGGCGGGACACCGGCGTCGACCTGGAACGCGCGCAGCCGCTCGACGACCCACTGGCCGACGGACGCGATCACCCCGTAGGGGTTGTCGAACTCGGCGGACGTGGTCGCGAGCGTCACCCAGCGCAGCCCACGGCGACGGGCGAGCAGCGCGCCCCCCAAGGCCTGCTGGTCGACGACGACGACGTCGGGACGGAAGTCGTCGACGACCGGCTCGAGATCCCGGGCCATCGCGGCGCCCAGCGGCAGGAGGAAGTCCTCCCAGAGGAACTTGAAGGAGCCGGTGCCGCGCTGGAGGCGCGACTTCTCCTCCATCTCGGCCCGCTGCATGGCGGTGATGTCCTCAGGCAGTTCGATGAGCCGCAACGGCGCGGGCACCAGAGGACCCACGACGCTGGCGTGGCCGGCGACGGCGACCTCGTGCCCGCGGTCGGCTAGCTCGCCGGCGATCCCGACAGCCGGGTAGACGTGCCCTGCCAGCGGCGGGACGACGAACAGGATGCGACCCACGCCCTGATCACTCCCGAGGGTTCGGCCTTGGCCCGAGACCACGCGCACCGGCGTGGCCTACGGACCAGTATCCCAGCCGACGCGCCCTCACGATTCGCCCGACACCCCGGCCGATGCACCAGACGCCGCGGGCGCCTGGGAGGTTGCCCCGGCGGGGGTCGCCTCGGCGGCGCGGCGCTCGGCGTTGAGGTCCGTCGGGACGGTCCGGTTCAGCACCCAGTCCGCCAGCTCGAACGTCTTGCCGCCGCGGAACTCGTGGACCGGTATCGGCTCGTCGCGGCGCAGCAGCCACCAGCGCAGCAGTTCGCGCAGGTAGTCGACGGCTTCCCGCAGCACCATGTGGGTGTGGTGTTCCAGCACCACCAGCGTGCAGTCGGGCACGAGGTTGGCCAGGCCCTCACCCTGTTCGATGATCTCGGAGTTGCCGCCGTAGACGGCGAGCACCGGTACTGGAAGGGTGCGCAGCCGATCGGGCGAGAACGGCGTCGTCGCCAGCATGTCCTCGGAGATCGTGGTGTCCCGCAGCAGCGACTGCGCCGAGCGCATGATCCGGCCGACGGCCCGCCCCGCGCTGAAGGCGAGCCACTCCTCGACCTCCTCGTCGGAGATGGCGGCCAGCACCTGGGTGAGCGAGCGCGCCATCTCCTCGCCCAGGCCCTCGATGCGAAATGGCGGCTCGATGAGGGTGAGGCTCGCGACCCGCTCGGCGTGCTCCACGCCATAGGTCAGCCCGAGGGTGGCGCCGTAGCTGTTGCCGACCAGATGGACCGGCCGGTCGATGCCCAGCTCGTCGAGCAGGGCCGTCAGGTCCGCCATGGCGTTGGCGATGCCGTAGCCGCTCGGGGTGCGCTCGCTCTTGCCATGCCCGCGCAGGTCGTAGCAGACGACCTCGCACCCGGCGTCGGCCAGCGCGTTGCCGAGGGAGAAGTAGAAGCTCGCCAGGTTGTCGATCACCATGCCGTGCAGCATGACGACAACCGGGGCGTCGGGCCGCGGCCCGCCCGCCGGCGCGAGCCGTTGGACGTGCAGGCGCACGCCGTTCGCGACGACCTCAGCCACGGTCGGACTCCTTCCTCGGCGCGCCGTTCGGGGGCGCCGACCTCGCCGGGCGCGCCGGTTCCGTGCCTCTCACCGGCGCCCCCAGCTCGTCTCTGGTCTTACCAGCCACGCCGGCAGGGCCGGCGACGGGCCGGACGAACCGGGGCGAACGGGACTCGACACGAGGGCGCGCCGTCGGCGACGGCGCCGGCCCGCCCATGCCGTCAGGCGCCAGGCGCGGGCTCATGGGCACGCAGCGAGTCGGCGATGAAGCGGACGACCTCGCCGACCCGCATGTTGATCACTCGGTCGACGTCCATCTCGGCCAGGAAGCCGACGAAGTCGACCATGTCGCCGTAGGTGACGCGCATCCGGTCCGCGAGCGTGACGAACTCGATGCTCTCCAGCTCGAGGTCCTCGTTGAACGAGGTGTCCATGGTGATCTCCATGTCCACCACGTACTCCTCCCCGATCACCTCTCGCAGCATCTCGGCGACCTCGCCGAGGATCCGCGTGTCGAGGGCATCCAGCGCCGGGTCAGCCGGACGGCGGGTGTCCTGCATGGTCATTCGTGTCTGCTCCTTTGTCACGGGTGCTCGGTGCGGGGACAGGCGGCCACGGGCCTCCTACAACGCCGACCTCCTACGTCGGCTCCGCCGGGGTGGCCGGGCCCGCGGGATCGGCCGCGGCGGACGGGCCTAACCGGTCGCGGGGGCGGCGGGCGCGAGCGGCCCGCTCGACCGCGGGGGACGTCCAGGCGACGACGTGGTCACCGATCCGCGCCGGGTCGGCCCCGCCCGTCTCCCGCCGTACCCGGCCCATGCCATCGACGGTACGCAGCGCTACCCAACGTCGGCGCGCGTGCTCGGCCACAACCGACGCGGCCGGGCCATCGTCGTCGTCGCCAGCGTCCGCCGGCAGGATGGTCACCCGCAGCAACAACGGTGAGGCGGCGTGGCCGGCGTCGGCCGGACGCGGCGGAAGCGACTTGATGCCGTCCACCATCGCCTGGTCCGCCCCGACGACGGTCCCGGACCGAGGCCCGACGTCGAGGCCGATCTCGACGGCGAGGTCCGCGTCCGAGTCGGAGTCGCCGGCACCGGCCGGTACGACCCGGTCGATGACGAAGCGGCGTGGCCGGCCCTGCAGACCGGTCCCGTCGGCCTTCGCCGCCGCCTCCTTGGCCGCCCACATCCGGGCGAACCAGGCGGCCCGCGCCAGCTCCCCCGCCTCGCCCGGGGATCCTTCCGGATCGGCGGCGCCGGCCCCGGCGGTCCGCCGGGAGGTCCCCGTCTCCCCGGCGAGCTCGGCGAGCAGGGCGCGCTCGGAGGGGGTGAGGCCGGCGTCCAGCACGCCGGAGGTGCGCGCCGCGACCGTCTCCAGGTCGATGCCGACGTCACCTTCGGTGTCGACCAGGGCGACCGCGAGATCGACCTTGTGGGCGATCGACAGGGCGGGCAGCGGGCCGGCGGGGATGCCGGGCCGGTCCGGCACCTGGGCGATGAACGGGCGACCCGACGGGTCGTTGCCGATGGCGACCTCGATGCCCCAGACAGGACCGGCGCCGCGCGACCACAGCCAGCGGCGTACCGCGTCGGCGGCGGCGATCCGGCCGAGCAGCCACTCCCGGGCCGCCCGCGGGTTCTTGCCGGTGAGCACCTGGCGGCGCGACGCGTCCAGGAAATGGCGGACGACGAGCTCGCGGGAGGCGATGTCGCGCCAGTAGTCCGGGACCACCACCCACCCGTCCGGGCGGGGCTCGGCGACCGTGTTGCGCTCCGGGTCGCGCATCAGCAGCCACAGCCAGGCGTTCGCGGTGAACCGCCGGTCGGTCCAGCCGGTGACCTCGGCCCAGACCGTGCCGTCCGCCGCCCGGACCTCCAGGTCGGCGGTGACGGTCTTGGCCGCGATGTCGCGGATCCGCGTCACGCAGGACATCCGCGCCCCCGCGGCCGGGTCAGGCCCGTAGAAGCGCATCTCGGTGACCGCCTGCGGAAGCAGCAGCGAATCGACGTCGAGGTGCTGGGTCGCCCAGTAGCCGTAGAGCTGGCCGATCGTGTCGAGCAGCGCGCCGGGCGCCCCGGTGACCACGAGCTGGCCGCGGGCGCCGAGCGGGGCGATCCCGTCGACGTGGGTGATGCCCTGGTAGCTCGGGCCGTGGAACATCCACCGCCCGCCGTAGAGCTCGGCCGCCTGGTGCGGCGACGGCGTCTCGCCGGGCAGCCGGCCGTCGGGCGGCAGGTCGGCCGTCGACGAGGTCCTGGCCGGCGCGGGCGGGTAGTCGTCGGCGAACACGACGGTCACCCGGGCATAGCCGTCCATGGCGACCCTGACGGCCCCGTCCGGCAGCTCGGTGCAGGTGATCGTCACCTCGACCGGCGGCTCGATCGCGACCCAGCGCAGCGCCCGGACGTCGCGGACGGCGACGACCACCCGCTCGCGCGGGGTTCCCCCCGGACCGGCGGGCCCAACGCGGGCGGCCTGCAGCGCGCGAGCCTCGTCGATCATCATCTGCAGGACGGCCGTCATCGGCATCACCGGGAACCGGTCGGACAGGTCCGTCCAGCCCGGCGGCTGCCGGTAGAAGCAGTGGTCGATGACGTGCGGCAGGTCGGCGAGCGACAACGTGCGGCGCACCGTCCGGGAGATCGGCCCGATCCCGCCGGCAGCGCGCGCGCCGGGACCGGTGCCCGGGGCCGCGGCACCCGCGCCCGACGCGGCGCGGCCGGCGACGGCCGCGCCGTTCGAGCCGTGCGCGCGGTGGGAACCGTTCGGGTGTCCCGACGGGCCACCCTGGCCGCCCTGGCCACCCACGGCGGGCGTGCGGGCCGCGGGCGGCGCGGCCACGGCCACCCGGCCGGGTGGCGGCGCGGCGGCCCAGCGCGCCTCGACACGGGCCTGGACGTCCGCCAGCACCGCCTTCGTCTCGGCGAGCGCCAGGCCGAGCTCGGCGAGCACCGGATGGTCGGCCACGGCGGCCGGCCGCGGGGGCGGCGAGGATCCGGCGCGCGCCGCGGGCACGGCCGGAGCGGGCACGGCCGGGACGGCCACGGCGGGAGCGGGATCAGCGGGCGCGGACCGGGCGGCTGGCGCCGCGTCCCCCAGCAGCGTCGCGGCGTCCGGCCCGAGCCGGACCATCGGCGAGCCCAGCCGCAGCAGCATCGGACGCCCGACGCGCCTGGCCGGGGCGGCGGCGGGGGCGGTAGAAGCGGTGGGGGCGGTGGTAGTCGCCGGCGCGAGTGCCGCGACCCGCGCCGGCTCGCCGGCCGCCGGGACCGCCGGCGCCGACGTGACGGCCGGCTGGTGCCGGCGCGGCAGCAGGTCGAGGCGGGGCGCGCCGCCCTCGGCCCAGACCGCGGCCGCGACCCGGCGGAGCTGGTCGAGCCCGGAACGCTTCGGGGTGTTCGAGACGACGGTGATGTGGTCGGGCTGGCCCGCCAGCGTGTCGTCCACGAAACCGGCGATGCTGCCGACGCCGACCTGCAGGAACATCCGGACGCCGGACGCGCGCAGCCGCTCGGTGAGCTGGCGGAACCGCACCGGCTCGAGCAGGTGGCGCACGGCCAGGTCGCGGATCGCCGCTGGCTCGGCGGGGTAGGGCTCGGTGGTCGTGGCGGACCAGACCGGGACGGCCGGGGGCCGCAGCGGCATGGCGGCCAGCGGCGAGCGGTCCAGGTAGGGACGCAGGAACGGCGAGTGGAAGCCGGACCGGAACGGCAGCACCTGGCCGAGCACGCCGGTCGCCCGCAGCCGGGTGAGCGCCTCGGTCACGCTCGCCTCCCGCCCGCAGATCACCGACTGGTGCGGGCAGTTGTCGTGCGAGATGACGATGTCGGGCAGGCCGTCGATCGCCCGGGTGACCTCCTCGACGCCGCAGCCGACCGCGCCGAAGCACACGCCGGGGACTTCGATCGACGACGGGTCGAAGCCGTCGAGGAACTCCTCGACGAAGTCGGTCGGGACCATCCCCGCCGAGATCATCGCGTTCCACTCGCCGATGCTGTGCCCGCCGACGAGGTCGGGGGTGATCTCGAGCCGGCGCAGCGCCGCGTCGAGCACCCGGCCGACCTCGATGCTCGCCCGCCCGTGCCCGCCGAGCACGCCGGTCTCGCCCAGGTTCGGCACCGAAAGGCCGAAGTGCGCGCAGACGTCCTCGATCCGCGGCGCGAACTTGTCCTCCAGCCCGCAGAACAGGAACGCCAGCTGGCCCTCGGCGAGCAGCGGCGACGGAGTGAACCAGAGATCGTTACGGCCTCGCCACGGGGTGCCGCGGGCGACGATCGTGCGCGCCAGCGCCAGCCGGCGCGGAGAGGGCGCGACCAGCGCGAGCCGGCACGGCCCACCGGTCGGCGGCGCGGCGGCGTCGTCGCGGGCGAGCAACTCGGCGTCCGGCGCGGCCAGCGCCGCGGCGAGCTCCGCCGGGGTGGCCGCGGCCAGCAGCAGCACCGGCTCCACCTCGAGCCCGCGGACGTCCCGGCTCGCCGACCCGGCGGAAACACTGGCCGCCGCCGTCACGGGGACGGCCGTCGCGGGAGCGGTCGCCACGGGGACGGCCGTCGTGGGAGCGGTCGTCACGGGGACGGCCGTCGCGGCGGCGGTCGCCGCGCGGTCCGCCCCGGCCCGGCCGGACGCGGATACCCCCGCCCTCGGCCGCGCGGGTCCAGAAGGACCCCCTACCAGCGCGGGCGCCCGGCGGCCGGGATCCTCCTCCAGGACGGCGTGCGCGTTGATGCCGCCGAAGCCGAAGGCGTTGACACCGGCCCGGCGCGGCCCGCCGCCGGCCGGCTCCGGCCAGGGCTCGGCGGCGCGGACCGGGACGAACCGGGTGCCGGCGAAGGCGGGGTGCGGGTCCTCGCAGTGCAGCGTCGGCGGCAGTACGCGGTGGTGCAGGGCCAGGGCGGCCTTGATCAGACCGGCGGCGCCGGCGGCCGGCATCGTATGGCCGATCATGGACTTGACGGAGCCGACCCCGATCGGTCGGTCGCCGGGCGAGGGCTCGCCGAAGACCTCGGTGAGGGTGGCGAGCTCGGCGGCGTCGCCGTTCGGGGTGGCGGTGCCGTGCGCCTCGATCAGGCCGACGGCGCCCGGGGAACGCGGGTCGAGGCCCGCGTCCGCCCAGGCGCGGCGGACGGCCAGCGCCTGGCCGGCCGACGCGGTCGCCATCAGTGAGGAGGTACGCCCGTCGCTGGCGATCCCGGTGCCGCGGATCACCGCGTAGACCCGGTCGCCATCGCGGCGCGCGTCGGACAGCCGGCGCAGCATGAGCATGCCGACGCCCTCGCCGATGAGCACCCCGTCGGCGGCCAGGTCGAACGGGCGGATCCGCTGCGACGGCGAGAGCGCCCGCAGCATCGCGAACGTGCTCCAGAAGGTGGGCTCGTGCACGACGTGCGCGCCACCGACGACCATCGTGTCCGCCCTGCCCAGGCGCAGCTCGCGCACGCCGGCGTCGACCGCGATCAGCGACGAGGCGCAGGCCGCGTCGACGGTGTAGGCGGGGCCGCGCAGGTCGAGCCGGTTGGCGATCCGGGAGGCGGCCAGGTTCGGGACGAGGCCGATCGCCGCCTCGGGCCGCTCCGGGCCCAGCTTCGCGACGAACGCCTCGTGGACCCGCTCGATCGCCTCGTCGGGCAGGTCCGGCAGCACCTCGCGCAGGGTCACCGCGACCTGGCGGGCGGTCTTGACCCGCTGCTCGAGGCGGGCGAAGCCGGGGCCGAAGTAGCCACCGCGGCCGAGCACGACGCCGACCCGCTCCCGGTCGCCCAGACGGTCTGGGCCACCGCTGTCCGCAATCGCCTCCGCCGCCAGCCTGAGCGCCAGCATCTGGTCCGGCTCGGCCCACTCGACCGCGAACGGCATGATGCCGAACTCCGTCGGGTCGAAGGTGGCCAGCTCGTCGATGAAGCCGCCCCGGCGGGTGTAGAGCCGGTCGGCGCGCGAGACCCCGGGGGGCGGCGCGGACGCGGCCTCCGGCCGGTGGAACTCGTCGTCCCACCGGCCGGGCGGGGCCTCCCGGATGGCGTCCACGCCGCCGACGATGTTGGCCCAGTAGCGGTCGAGGCCGCCGGCGCCGGGGAACAGCGCCGCCATGCCCACGATCGCGACGGGCTCATCGAAGGCGCCGGGGTGGTCAGCCATGGAGCGCATCCACCTCGCCGCACATGTAGACGACCTGCGCCGGGCCGGCGGGCGCGGACAGCTCGCGCAGCAGCGCGGCCACCCCCTCGGCCGGGTCGATCAGGCCGACGCCGCGCCGCGCGTACTCGCGCTCCAGCTCGGCGGACACCATGCCGCCGCCCTCGGCGCGCCACGGGCCCCAGTCGACGCTGACGACCCGGCCCTGGGCTCCCTCCGGGCCACCGCCCGGCTGGAAGGTCCGGAACGCGCCGGCATGCGCGTGCGCCAGCGCGTCCAGGGTGTCGTTGGCCGCCGCGTAGTCGACCTGGCCGCGGTTGCCGAACACGCCGGCGACGCTGCCGAACAGGACGACGAAGCCCGGGCCCGCCGCCTCGGTCCCCCCGAGGTGGGACGAGCCCCGGTCGCGGCGCAGCGCGGCGAGCAGCGCTCGCGCGCCGTCGACCTTCGTGCCGTACACCCGGGCGAACGACTCCGGCGTCTTGTCGCGCACCAGCCGGTCCTCGAGGACGCCCGCGCCGTGCACGACGCCGTCGAGCCGGCCGTGGCGGGCGTAGACGTCGGCGACGACGGCGTGCAGCGCGGCGGCGTCGCGGACGTCGACGGCGTGGTAGCGCACGCTCGCCGCGGTCCGGCCGAGCTCGGCGAGCGTGGCGCGCACCTCGCGCTCGGCGAGCAGCCGGGCGATGCGCGCCTCGATCTCGGCGGGCCGGCGCAGACCGGTGGCGATGAGCGCGCGGCGCAGCGCCGGGGCGTCGGCGGCGCCGGCCGTGGCCGGGTCCTCGCTGCCGGCCGGCGGCGGGGTGCGGCCGACCAGCTCGACGTGGGCGCCGGCGCGACGGGCGATCTCGAGCGCGACCCTGGCGGTGATGCCGCGGGCGCCGCCGGTGAGCAGCACCACCGAGGACCGGTCGAGACCGGCGAGCGCCACGGCCGACGCGTCGGGGGGCAGCTCGGCGGGGACGACCCGCAGGGACCGCCGGGTCCCGTCGCGGTAGCCGACGACCACCCCGGCGTGTTCGGTGAACAGCTCGGCGAGCAGCGACTCGGCGATCCGGCGCGGCGCGTCCTTCGGGTCGACGTCGACCACCCGGACGACGAGGTCGGGCAGCTCGTGGGCGAGGGTGCGGGCGAACCCGGCGAAGCCGGCCCCGGCGACCGTGGCCGCCTCGACGCCGTCGGCCGCTCCCCTGCGGCCGAAGTCACCGCCGAGCCCGCTGGCGAGGACCAGCCGGCGGGTGCCGCCGAGCGCCGCCGCGCGCAGCGCCGCGAACGCGCCCGGCAGCTCGGCCGTGGAGCCAGGGGCGGCGTCCAGTCCGGCGACCCACAGCAGCCCGTCGGCGCCCACCCCGCCGGTGACCTGCTCGGCCAGGTCGGCCAGGCCGGGGTCGAGGAGGCGCACGGTGGCGCCGGCCTGCTCGAGCAGGTCCGCGAGCTCCAGGCCAACGCCCAGGCCGCCCTCGACGACGGCGAAGCGGGCGCCGGCGAGCCGTCCCGGCCCTCCCGGCTCGCCCCGGCCGATCCGGGAGGCGGCGAGCGCCTCGGCCCAGGGAAGCCCGGCCGGCAGCGGCACCGGCTCGACGACGAAGCGGCGCAGCGGGATCCGGGCCGGCTCGCCCGGGCCGGCGGCCGAGAGGCCGTCGTCCACGGCCGAGTGGTCGGCGCCGGCTCGGTCGGTGTGCTCGACGATCCAGTCGACGATGCCGTCGACCGTCTTGATCGCCGCCAGCTCCTCCACCACCGACTCCGACAACTCACCA
>NZ_JADWYU010000020.1:10149-20778 GCF_016786325.1 Frankia nepalensis
AGCATCTCCGCCGGATAACCCGTCTGCGAACCGATCACCTCAACCACAACATCCGCCACCGCCGCACGACCCAACACGGCGACCGGGGTCGAAGCGGCGGCGGGTGCCGGGCTGGCCTGGGCGGGAACGGCCGCCCCCGCGGCCGAACCGACCCGCTCCGCCGAACGGGCGACGATCCAGTCGACGATGCCGTCGACCGTCTTGATCGCCGCCAGCTCCTCCACCACCGACTCCGACAACTCACCATCCCCCGAGACCAACCCCAACCGACCCGCCAGCTCACCGAGAATCTCGGTCCGCTTGATCGAATCGATCGACAGATCCGCCTCCAGGTCCAACCCAGGCTCCAGCATCTCCGCCGGATAACCCGTCTGCGAACCGATCACCTCAACCACAACATCCGCCACCGCCGCACGACCCAACACCCCGGCCCCCGCCGGCCCACCAGCCGAAGGGGACGCGCCGCCGGCCGCCGGCGAGAAGCCGTGGTGGGCGGGAACGCCCGCGAGCGCGGGCGCGCTGGCCCAGGCATGGGTGGGCTGAGCCGGCACTGCTCCGACCGGCACCGCTCCGGGCGGCCCGGCGTCGAGGCCGGCCGCTGGCGCGGGTGCCGGGCTGGCCTGGGCGGGAACAGCCGCCCCCGCGGCCGAACCGACCCGCTCCGCCGAACGGGCGACGATCCAGTCGACGATGCCGTCGACCGTCTTGATCGCCGCCAGCTCCTCCACCACCGACTCCGACAACTCACCATCCCCCGAGACCAACCCCAACCGACCCGCCAGCTCACCGAGAATCTCGGTCCGCTTGATCGAATCGATCGACAGATCCGCCTCCAGGTCCAACCCAGGCTCCAGCATCTCCGCCGGATAACCCGTCTGCGAACCGATCACCTCAACCACAACATCCGCCACCGCCGCACGACCCAACACCCCGGCCCCCGCCGGCCCACCAGCCGAAGGGGACGGGTCCAGTGGCGCGGCCTGAGCGGGGATCACCGGCCCGCGGCCCGGGCCCACCTGGCCGGCGAGGCCGTCCTGGGAGGTCTGCCGCGGGGCCGGCTGAGAAGCCCGGGACGCCGGCAGGGCCGCCGGCACGCCGGCAGGGCCGGCGAGAGCGGAGAGACCGGCGGCACCGAGACCAGCGCCGCCGAGGCCAGCGAGCGTGCCCGCGTCCAGGAGGTCGCCGCCCGAGCGGCCCAGGTAGCCCAGGACGACGTCGCGCTGCGCCGCGACCAGTTCCCGGGTGGTCCGCAGGAACTCCAGCACCGCCGTGTCCGCCGCCGGGTCCACCGGGGCGGCCGGCGTGAAGGCCGCCGGCGCGGCGGCCGCCGCGGGCGCGGAGATCTCCAGCCGGGCCGGCGGCTTCAGGCCACCGGCGACCGGGCGCCCGTCGGCGGTGCGCACGTAGGCGCCGTCGACCAGCCAGCCAGCCCGGCGCGGCACGTCCGCCGCCGACACGACCCGGGTGTCGCGCCCGGCGAACAGCGGCGCGACATCGACGGCGACGCCGGCCGCGGCGAGCTCGGCGACGGCGAGCAGCAGCCGGCGCAGGCCGGGCTCGCCGACGACGTCGGTGGCGACCGCGCGGTGCGGCCGGCCGGCGAGGATCTTGCCGACCAGGCCCGTGAGCACCCGGCCCGGGCCGGCCTCGACGAAGGTGCGCACGCCGGCGGCGTACATCGCCTCGATCTGCTCGACGAACCGGACCGGCGCGGCCACCTGGCCGGCGAGCGTGGCCCGGACGCCGGCCTCGGTGTCCGGGTAGGGCGCCGCCGCCGTGTTCGACCAGACCCGGACGGCGGCCGGCCGCACGGCGAGCCCGGCGAGCGTGTCCGCCAGCGTGTCGGCGGCGCCCGCGACGACGGGGCTGTGGAAGGCGGCCGCGACCGGGATCCGCTTGGCCGCGAGCCCGGCGGCCGACAGCGCGGCCAGCGCGGCGTCGACGGCCGCTGTCGGGCCGGAGATGACGGTCTGCTTCGGGGCGTTCTGGTTGGCGAGCACCACCTCGGCCGCCCCGGCCGCCTCCAGCGCGGCGCGGACCGCCTCCGCCGGCGCGGAGACCGCGGCCATCGTGCCCGGGTCATCGCCGGCGGCGGCGAGGATCGCGGCGGCGCGCGCCTCGGAGAGCCCGACGAGGTCGGCCTCGTCGAGGGCGCCGCCGACGGTGAGCGCGACCAGCTCGCCGTAGGAGTGGCCGGCCAGGTCGTCGGCTCGGATGCCGAGGCGCCCGAGCAGCTGGGCCATGGCCAGGCCCGCCAGGCCCAGCGTCGGCTGCGCCGCCCGGGTGTCGGTGATGGCGGCGGCCTGACGGTCCGCCTCCTCACGGGTGAAGGCGGCCGGCGGGAACATCGTGTCCGCCCAGTGCGAACCGAGTTCCAGCACCTCGCGCAGCCGCGGGAACGCGACGAACAGGTCGGCGAGCATGCCGGGGCGCTGGCTGCCCTGGCCGGGGAACAGGAACCCGACCCGGCCCGGGCCGTCGTCGTCCTCGGCGGGACCGTGGCCGTTGCGGCTGTTCCCCCCGTGCCCGGCCGCGTCGGGGCCGTCGGGGGCGACGAAGACGCCCGATTTCGGGTCGGACTGGAAGGACCTGGCGCGCGCGAGCGCCGTCGGCAGCTCGTCGAGGTCGGCGACGACGAACGCGAGGCGCACCGGCCCTGAGCGGTCCTCGGCGACGGTGCGAGCGAGGTCGCGCAGCCGCCAGGGGCGCCCGGCCTCGTCGTTCGCGCGGGCGAGCTCGGCGAGCCGGTCGAGCCGGCGGGCCGCCGCCGCCCGGTCCGCGCCGCGGACCACGAACAGCTCCGCGGGCCACTGGCCGAGGCCGTGCGCCGGCTCCGGGCCGCCGTCATACGCGGACAGCACGACGTGGAAGTTCGTCCCGCCGAAGCCGAACGCGGACACCCCGGCGTGCCGCTCGGCCGCCGGCGCGGCCCAGGGCCGCGCCGTCCGGTCGAAGGCGAACGGGCTGGTCGCCGGGTCGTAGGCCTCGTTCGGCCGGGTGACGTGCAGCGTCGGCGGGCGCACGCCGGCGGCCAGCGCCCGGGTCGCCTTGACCAGCCCGGCCATCCCGGCGGCGCACTTGGTGTGGCCGATCTGCGACTTCACCGAGCCCACGCCGCAGGAGCCCGGCTCGGCGCCGTGGGCGGTGAACACCTCGGTGAGGGTGGCGAGCTCGGTGCGGTCACCGACGACGGTGCCGGTGGCGTGCGCCTCGACCAGGCCGACCTCGGAGGGCGAGATCCCGGCCCGGCCGTAGGCCCGCTCCATCGCGAGCACCTGGCCGGCGCGGCGCGGTGCCGTCAGGCCCAGCGCGCGCCCGTCGGAGGAGCCCGCGACCGCCTTGACGACGGCGTGGACGCGGTCGCCGTCACGCTCGGCGTCGGCGAGCCGCTTGAGCACCACGACCGCGACGCCCTCGCCGAGGGTGATGCCGTCGGCGGTGGAGTCGAACGAGCGGCAGCGGCCACTCGGCGACAGCGCGTGCACCGAGGCGAACATCAGGAAGTCGTTCAGCCCGTTGTGGGTGTCGACGCCGCCGCAGAGCACCATGTCCGCGTTGCCGGCGGCGAGCTCCTTGCAGGCCGCGTCGAGCGCGGCGAAGGACGACGCGCAGGCGGCGTCGACGGTGAAGTTCGACCCGCCGAAGTCCAGCCGGTTGGCGACCCGCCCGGCGATGACGTTGGCCAGGATGCCGGGGAACGAGTCCTCGTCCAGCTCGGGCAGGTGCTCGGCGAGCTCGGGCGGGAGGTCGCCGACCAGCGCCCGGTAGCCGGCGCGCAGGCCGTAGGCGCCGGACAGGTCCGCGCCCGCCTCGGCGCCGAAGACGACGGACGTGCGGGAGCGGTCGAAGGAGCGGCCGGCCCGGGCCCGGCCCTGGGCGGCGCCGGCCCGGTCCTGGCCCTGAGCCACGTCGTAGCCGGCGTCACGCAGCGCGCGCGCCGCGACCTCGAGCGCCAGTAGCTGGCCGGTCTCGATGCTGCGCAGCGAGCGCGGCGGGATGCCGTAGGCGAGCGCGTCGAACGGGATGGGTGGGAGGAAGCCGCCCCATTTGGACGGGGTCATCTTCCCGGCGTCCTTGACGAACGCGTCCGGCGCGTAGAAGAGGTCCGCGTCGAACCGGTCCGCGGGCACCTCGGTGACGGCGTCGACGCCGCCGACGATGTTGGCCCAGAAGGTCTCCAGGTCGGGGGCGCCGGGGAAGACCGCGGCCATGCCGACGATCGCGATGTCGAGCGGCCGGGCGGTCTCCCGGACCGCCGCCACCGAGCGGGCCGCGGCCGCCCGCCGCGCGGCGACGGCGTCGCCGGAGGCGGACTGGGCGGGCTCACGGTCGCGGCCGTCCCGCGACGCGGCCGTGGGCGCCGGGACGAGGCCGTCGGCGCCGGCGTGATCCGTGGCCTGGTCCGTGACGAGGCCCAGCTCGTCGGCCCGGCGGGCGAGCGCGTCGGTGGCACCCGCGGTGGCCCGCTGGTGCAGGGCCGCGACGGTGGTCCGCTCGGCGCGCAGCGCGGCGACCTGGCCGATCATGAACATGCCCTCGGCGGCCTGACCGGCGGGGTCGACGGTGACCAGCCTGTCGCCCTCGCGGCGCACGCCCTTGCTGGCGATCCGCAGCCGGCCGAGGTTGAGGCTCTCCAGCTCGGCCCACATCTCCTGCCGGCCGCGCCCGGCGGCGGCCAGCTCGGCGCGGGCGGCGAGGAACTCGTCGACGAACGGCGAGCGCACGCACCGGGTGGCGTGGCCCGGCGAGGTCTCCAGCAGCACGGTCTGCTCGCAGCGAAGCGCCGCGTCCTGGAACCCCTGCTGGATCGCGCCGGTGGCGACCGCCTCGGCGGTGAACAGGTAGGCGGTGCCCATCAGCGCGCCGACCTTCGCGCCCCGGTCCGCCAGCGGGGCGGCGATCGCGGCGACGGCGGCGGCCGAGGCCTCGTCGTGCACCCCACCCGCGAACAGCAGGTGCAGCTCGGCGAAGAACGCGTCCCCCAGGCGCTCGCCGGCGGCGAGCAGCGTGTCGACCTGGGCCTCCCAGAGCGAGAAGCTCGCCCGCGGGCCGACGTGCCCGCCGCACTCGCGGCCCTCGAACACGAACTTGCGGGCGCCGTCGGCGACGAACCGGTCCAGCAGCCCCGGCGACGGGACGTGCAGGAAGGTGTCGATCCCGGCGGCCTCCAGCGGCGCGGCCTGCGAGGGCCGGCCGCCGGCGATCAGCGCGCACGGCGGGCGCACGGCCAGCACCGCCTCGAGCTGGGCGGCGCGCACCTCGGCGGGCGCGAAGCCGAGCACGCCAACGCCCCAGGGCGCGTCGCCGAGCAGCTCGGCGGTCTCGGCCAGCAGCGCCGCCGACCGCTCGCCGGACAGCAGCGCGAGCGCGAGGAACGGCAGCCCACCGCCGTCCGCGACCGCCTTCGCGAACGCCGGCACGTCGCTCACCCGGGTCATCGGGCCCTGCGCCAGCGGGTAGCGCAGGCCGCGGGCGGCGGCGAACGGGGCGCCGGGAGCGAGCGGGCGCAGCCGGGCCGCGGCGGCGAGCTGCTCGCGGACCGCCGTCCGCACCGCGCGGACGACTCCGCTCGCGGTGAGGTGGCGGTCGGCCAGCGTGCTCGCGAGCGCGCCGTCCTGACCGACCGGGAGCAGCCCCGCGCGCAGGTCGCGCGCGCCGAGCCGGGTGGCCACGTCCGCCGGGCCGAGTGGGCCGGCCGTCCCCGGCGTCACCAGCGCGCCGTCGGAGGCCAGCTCGCCGCCGGTGTCGCGCAGGTCCAGGATGGAGGCTGGCTCGCCGGCGCTGGCGGCGCCCGCGGCGCTGGCCAGCCGCGCGACCGGCAGGTCGGGGCGGACGTAGACCCGGTGGCCGCCGAGCACGGCGGTCTCGCTCCCGTCCATCGCCCGCAGCGCCGTGGCGACCTCGGCGGGCAGCTCGACCTCACGGACCAGGGCGAACTGGGCGTCCAGCACGACACCGGTGGCGCCCAGGGCGACGGCGCCGGCGGCCGTGCGCGGGCCGATGCCGCCGGCGGCCCAGAACGGCGCTGGCGCGCCCGCGCGGGTCAGCAGGCTGGCCGCCCGCAGGTGCTGCAACAACGTGAACGTGGTCAGGTCACCGACCAGGCCCCCCGCCTCGTTGCCGCGGGCGACGAGGCCGTCCGCGCCGGCGGCGAGGGCGGCGCGCGCGCCGGCGACGGAGGTCACCTCGACGAGCACCCGGCGCGCGGCGGCCGGCCCAGGACCTCCCGGCTCGGCCCAGCCGGTCCTGGCGGAGCCCCTGGCCGACGCGACGTCCCAGCCGGCGCCGCCCGCGGGGGCGGTCGCGGCGATCAGCGCCGGGTCGGCGAGCAGCACGGTGTCGACCTCGGCCGGCAGGTCGTCAGGCCCGAGCGCGGCGCCCGGGCCGACGCGGACGGCGAACGCCCCCCGGCACCAGCGGGCAGCGTCGGCGAGCGCGCGCCTGGCGCGGGCGGCCTCGCGCCCCAGGTCGAGCACGCCCAGGCCACCGGCGCGCTCGACCGCCGCGACCAGCGCGGCGTTCGGCTCGGCGAAGGGGGTGACGACGACGACGAGGTCACGGCCCGCCAGCTCGCGCGTCGCCGGCACGTCCGTCACCGTGGCGTGGACGTCGTCCATCCGGGTAGGACGGGCTGGGCCGGGCCGAGCGGAAGTCCTGGTCATCGACTGGTCCTCCTGAGCCAGTGACGCCCGCGGCGACACCGGAGTACGGACGGCGGGGTGGTGGCGGTCACCCCCGGGCGACAGCCACGTCCCAGACCGCGCCGCGTCGGCCGGACGGGCTGGGTGGGCGAACCTGGCGTGGGCATCATCACCGCAATAGTTTCGCCGCCTGCCCGGCGAGCACCAGCCCCTGCACGGGGGTACCGGGGCTGGCGTACGCCGAAGCCTTGGTCATCTCGAAAAACAACGTCTCCAGGTGCCGTACTACGGGAGAGCCGACCATGTCCGGACGCCTCCCGGTCATGTTTCGTGAGCCGATGTGGGCGGCTCGCCGCGCCGTCGCGACGAGAGCCCGAGAAGGTTCAACGAATTCTAGCCACCCACAAATGATCTCCACGCGGTGCCACCCGGCCAGCCTGGTGTGCCTGACCAGACCATGCCAGCGGACGTCCCGGTCGGCCACCCGGCATGGATCGCGCCGACACGCGGCGCGGCGGCGGCCGGCGAAAGATACCGGTTACCACAGAGTATCCGACGCGGTCCGACGAGCGCGGCTAAGCGCCTTTCGATGCCGGTTCGCCGATTCCTCGCGGGTCAGCCCGCGAAAACCGTCGACGCCATTCACCGGGAAGGAGACGGACAGCGCGGAAAAACTTTCCGACTTCACTTCCAAAATCTCGTCAAACGGTTCCTGGAAACAATCCACCCACACTCGCGTCAACGCCGCGTGACCGCGGCCGGGGCGGGGCGCTGCCCGGCGGCGAAATTGTCCTGGCGGCTCCGGCGGCCAGCGGGGACAACCGCCGGGCGACGCGAGGGACGCGGCGTCCCCGGTCCGGCACGACGCGCCGGATCAGCCCGGCCGCCGTATGTGTGCCCCTCCGGGCCAGACGGGCTGGCTCGTTCCGCCTAGTCCGCTTGGAGGGTTCTGCCCGGGCAGCGGACGCGGTATATGAAGCCTTTTGGACACAGGGTCCCACCGCGCCCACCCGATTCGCGTGGCGACGGCCCGTCCGCTCTCACCGGCAACCGTCGGCATGGCCGGCGGCCGCCGTTCCGGAGCGTTGTGAGGCCACCCTCCCACGACGGACATCTTCGGCGGCCCGCGGCCCACATGCGCCCGGGGTGGGCGGTGACGCGGCTTTCGGCCTCGCAATCCGGAGGGTTCTCTTCCCACTTGGATCGCGGCGCTCGAGCACGTACGCGAAGCGCCCCGTCCACCCGGCGGGAGCCAGCCCGGCCAGCCGGCTGGGTACCGGCGCCGCCTGGCGGACGCCCGGCCGGGAACGGCCAGGGCAGCACGCCCCGGCCGGTTCCCGGGCCACCGGCTCAGTCCCGCGTGGGCGCGGGGCCGGACGACGAGGTGGACGGACCCATCTCGCGCTGCCAGGCAAGGGCCAGCTGGGTGCGGTTGGTGCACGAGGTGGCGACGAGCGCGTGCGTCAGGTGGTGCTTGACGGTGTCGATGCTGATGCACAGCGCCTCGGCGACCTGCCGGTTCGAGTGCCCCTCGGCGACCAGGCGCACCACGTCGCGCTCCCGGGCGGACAGCTTCGCGGTGACCGCCGGGCCGGTGTTCGCCCGGACGTGGAACCGCAACAGATTGCCCAGATGACGGCCGACCACCGCCGCGATCGCGCGGTCACGCGGCCCGAACGCGCCCGGCCGCGGATCGAGAAGCGTCACCACCGCGCCAATGTTCGCCGGCCCGGTGAGCCGGAGCAGCAGCTTGGAGTTGATGCCGTGCGCGCGCAGGAAACGTTCCATCCGCAGCCGGACCTCGGGGCGGGCCGGGTTGCCGATGTCCTCCAGCGTGACCAGGCCCCGTTCCCGCATCAGCCGCAGGCTCTCCGGGTCGGAGAAGACCTCCAGCCCGCGGTAGCGCTCCAGGAACGGGCCCGCCATGCGCAGCGCGAGCCCTCGCCCGGACGGCCGCTGGTCCTGGAAGGCGGCTTCGAGCGTCTGGCCCAGGAAGAAGGCCGAGTTGCGGTAGCCCAGATGCCGCGACAGCGCGTCGAGCGTGGCTTCCCGGAATGCCGGAAGCGTGGTGGCCCGTTCACAGTCCTCGACGACGCGCAGGATGCCGCGCAGTTCGGCGGCGCCGAGCGCGAGGTCACGCGGCGCCTGCGCCGCGCGGGGCGCGAGCTGGGTCCGTCCCGGAATTCCGGCGGCAGCCGGGCGAGCCGCGCCGGCGTCGATTCCGACCGCGCGCGGCCCGGCCAGGGAAGATGCGTTCGGAACCATCGACGCGTTCGCGGTCGGCGCGTTCCCGGTTGCGGCTGGATGTCGGCGCACCGCGGTGGTGTCGACTCGCGGCGCGGGTCCGCGCAGGACCGCGGAAGGTGTGTCGATTATCACCGGCCTCGGTTGACGGCGAACCGGAGAGATTCCGGCCATACCGCCCGAAACGGTATCCGTCACGCCTTCAAGCATGCGGTCAGTCACGCGTGCCTCCGGTCCGGTCGACGCCCGGGTTACTGGTCGGTAGCGGCGATGTCGCCGGGTAATTACCGGCCAAGCTGGACATGTTGGGCCAGCGTAGGACTCCCCTCCGGGGCACGCTAGACGCCGACTGGGACTTTTTACCTCTTGCCAACAAGGACCACGGGCACGGAGATCCAGTTAGGGCCAAAAGTCCCGGGAGAGCGCTCTCCACGCGAAAATTGTCAGCAGTCGAACACTTTCAGTGATCAATGATCGTCAGTCGACTACCCGATCGGGCTAGTCGCTCTCCGCACACACGGGCCATTGGTCGACCAGGCGGCAGCCCGGCAACCACCGATCCGTGCACACGGCGTAACCGGTCGCTACTACGGGTAGGTACTCGCCAGGCATGACCGGTCGGCGACGATCTGGTCCGCCCGCCGGCACGCGCCGTACCCGCGGCCCGGACGATCCCGGAGACCGCGGCCCGAGAGGGGTGACGAACGGTGACCATCGGCTCGTCGATCTTCTTGATCGTGATCGGCGCGATTCTCCGGTACGCAGTCACATGGCGGATCCACGGCCTGAACCTGCCGGCCCTCGGGCTGATCCTCGCCATCGCCGGCATCATCACCCTGGTCATCCGGCTGGCCTGGCTGTTCAACCCCGGCCTTGGCGAGCGTCGGCCCCCGCCAGACCTCCCGGCCGAGTTCGGCCGCTGGCCCGCCGGCCACCCGAGCGCGCCGTGCCCCCACCCCGGCACCGGTCCGTCCGCGACCGGGCCCGATCATCCCTCCCCCACCGACTGGCGTCGGTGACGTCAGGATGCCCGCGAAGGACAGGGCGCTCGCGAGCGTCGGGGGCCGCGCGGAGGACCGATACTTCGGGTGGTCGACTACCCGCGCCCCGGTTCTCGCGGAGCGCTCCCGGCCACACCCGGCCGGCCGAGGCCCCGCCCGGGGCCGGCCGCTGGCGCCCCTGGCTGCCCGCCCGGGGATCCCGCCCCGTCGGCCCCCGGGCGCGATCGCGGGTGGCCGCGCGGGAAGCCAGAGGGTGGGACGGGCGTCAGAGCAGGTGCAGCGCGCGGGCGCGGTGGACGGCGTCCCGTCGCCGGGCCACGTCAAGTTTGCGGTAGATGCTCTTCAGGTGCGTCTTCACGGTGTTGACCGAGACGTACAGCTCCGCGGCGATCTCGGCCGTCGTCAGCATCGTCGGCAGGTAGCTGAGCACGGCCAGCTCCCGGTCGCTGAGCCGGTCCGTGGCGCGGGTGAGCGCGGGCAGCCCTCCGCCGGGAGCCTCCGGCCGCCAGGTCGTGGCATCCGCCGGCCTGGGGGCGGCCCCGGAGACCGGCGAGGCCAGCGCCGGGCCACCGCCACCCGGCGCCGCCGCGACGGCCGGGGCCACGCCGGGACGGCGCGGCCCCGACGCGCCGCGCGGGGTGAGCGGCCCGAGGGCCCCGGATGACCGCCCCGGCGGTGCCGGGGCGCCCGCGGGGGGGGGGGGGGCCCCCGCCACCCCCCCCCCCCGCCCCCCCGGCCCGGGC
>NZ_JADWYU010000021.1 GCF_016786325.1 Frankia nepalensis
GGTCGGCTCGCCGGCCTCCCGGCGGCCGCGGGCGAGGCGGCGGCGGATCCGTACCCGGGCCCGCGCGGTCCTGACGAAGGTCAGCCAGTCCTCGGACGGGCCGGCGTGCGGCAGGTTCGAGGTGAGGATCTCGACGACGTCGCCGTTGCGCAGCCGGGTGTGCAGCGGTACCAGCCGGCCGTTCACCCGGGCGCCGATCGCGCGGTGGCCGATGTCCGTGTGCACCGCGTAGGCCACGTCGACGGGCGACGAGCGGGCCGGCAGCGCGATCGCCTTGCCCTTCGGAGTGAAGGCGAGCACCTCGTCGGCGTCCAGGTCGCTCGACAGCGACTCGAGGAACTCCCCCGGGTCCGACGCCTCACCCTCCCAGTCCAGCAGGCTGTGCAGCCACGACAGCCCCTCCAGCCGGGCGCCGTCCGCGCCCTCGCCGACCGGGCGGGCGACGATGCCGGTCTCGGCGAGCAGGTGCATCTGCGACGTGCGGATCTGGATGTCGACGGCGCGGCCGGTGCCGTCGGTCACCGTGGTGTGCAGGGACTGGTACATGTTGAACTTCGGCGTGGCCACGAAATCGCGCAGCCGGCCGGGAACCGGGCGCCACAACCCGTGGATCACCCCGAGCGCCGCGTAGCAGTCCCGAACGTCCTCGACGAGGACGAGCACCCGGACGATGTCGTAGTAATCCCGCGGCGGGCGGCCGCGATCCTGGGCACGCTTGTGAATCGAGAACAGATGGCTGGTGCGTACCGACACCTCGCCGGGGATCTTCGCCTCGCCGAGGCCGGCGCGCAGCCGGCTCACCACGGCCCCCAGCTGCCCGCTCTCCCGCTCGGCGGCGACGAAGTCGTCGACCAGCAGGCTGATGCGGCGGTGCTCCTCCGGGTCGAGCACGGCGAACGCCCGGTCCTCCAGCTCACGCTTGATCACGCTGACCCCGAGCCGGTGCGCGAGCGGGGCAAGGATCTCGAGGGTGACCCGGGAGATCTTGGCCTGTTTGGCCGGAGACATGAAGCCCAGTGTGCGCATGTTGTGCAGCCGGTCCGCGATCTTGATGAGCAGGACGCGGTAGTCCCTGGCCAGCGCCACGATCAGCTTGCGCAGCGTCTCGGCCTCGGCCGCCTCGCCGAACCGCATCTTGTCCAGCTTGGTGACGCCGTCCACCAGGTTCGCGACCTCGGCGCCGAACTCGTCTCGGAGAGCCTCCAGGGTGGCGGGGGTGTCCTCGACCGTGTCGTGCAGCAGCGCCGCGATCAGGGTCGTCGTGTCGACGCCGAGCTCGGCGAGGATCTCGGTGACGGCGAGCGGATGGATGATGTACGGGTCGCCGCTGCGGCGCATCTGGCCGCGGTGGAACCGTTCGGATGCCTCGTAGGCCTGCAGGATCGCGCCGATGTCGGCCTTGGAGTGGAAGTCGCGGTGCGCCTCCACGATTCCGCGCAGCTCCGGCGGCACCTGCCCGCCGCGGCCGTTGGCCATCCGGCGGGCCAGATGGGCGAGCCGATGGTTGACGAGCCGGGCGGCCGCCAACGGGCGGCCCTCCTCGCCCCCACCGAACGGCGCCGCGACGTCCGGCGACAGACTCCCCCCGGCCGGCAGTGCCGCCTGCGCCCGAGCCTCCATCGCCCCCGCCTCCCCTGTGCCTGCTCGCCCGGCTAGCTCTGCACGCCGGACGTCACCCGGAAACAGTCGTAGACACCCTCGATCCGCCGGACCGCGGCCAGGACCTGGCCGAGGTGCTTGGCGTCGCCCATCTCGAAGGTGAACCGACTGATCGCGACCTTCTCACGGTTGGTGGTCACGGACGCCGACAGGATGTTGACGTGGTGGTCCGACAGCACCCGGGTGACGTCCGACAGCAGCTTCGCCCGATCCAGCGCCTCGACCTGAATCACTACCAGGAACACCGAGCCGCCCGACGGCGCCCACCTGACGTCGACCTGCCGGTCGGCGGGCGACCCGCCGGACGCCACGACGTTGCCGCAGTCGGCTCGGTGCACCGACACACCGCGGCCACGGGTCACCAGGCCCACGATCTCGTCGCCGGGCATCGGGGTGCAGCAGCGGGCCAGCTTGGTCCAGATGTCCGGGGCGCCGGACACCAGCACGCCCGGGTCACCGGCCGAGCGGCGCAGCGGCCGGATCGGCAGCGCGGTGTCGGCGACGTCCTCCTCGTTCGCCTCCGGGCTGCCCATCGCGGTCAGCAGCCGGTTCACGACCGCCTGCGCGGACAGATGGTTCTCCCCGACGGCGGCGTACAGCGCGCTCACGTCGGTGAAGCCCAGCTCCTTGGCCAGCGTCAGCAGGCCCTCGCCGGTCATCAGCCTGGTCAGCGGCAGGCCGTGGCGGCGCAGCGCCCGGGCGATGGCGTCCCGGCCGGCGACGACCGCGTCCTCGCGGCGCTCCCGCGCGTGCCACTGGCGGATCTTGGAACGAGCCCGCGACGAGCGGACGAACGTCAGCCAGTCCTCACTCGGCCCGGCGCCCTGCGCCCGTGAGGTGAAGATCTCCACGGTGTCACCGTGGTCGAGCTGGGTGTCCAGCGAGACGATGCGGCCGTTGATCCGGGCGCCGACGCACTGGTTGCCGACGTCGGTGTGCACCGCGTAGGCGAAGTCGACCGGCGTGGAACCCGCAGGCAGCGGGATGACGTCGCCCTTCGGGGTGAACACGAAGACCTCGTCGGCGGGCGCCTCGAAGCGCAGGCTGTCGAGGAACTCCCCCGGGTCGGCGGACTCCCGCTGCCAGTCGAGGATCTGGCGCAGCCAGCTGGTCAGGTCGGGGTCGGCGCCCGCCCGCCGGCGGCCGGCGGCGCGGCCCTCCTCCTTGTACTTCCAGTGCGCGGCGATCCCGTACTCGGCCCGGTTGTGCATCGCATGAGTACGGATCTGCAGCTCGACCGGCTTGCCCTCCGGGCCGATCACGGTCGTGTGCAGCGACTGGTACATGTTGTACTTCGGCATCGCGATGTAGTCCTTGAACCGGCCCGGGATCGGCTTCCAGCTCGCGTGCACCGTGCCGAGGGCGGCGTAGCAGTCCCGGACCGAGTCGACCAGGACCCGGATGCCGACCAGGTCGTAGATGTCGTCGAAGGACCGGCCGCGCACCACCATCTTCTGGTAGATCGAGTAGTAGTGCTTGGGCCGGCCGACGACGACCGAGGCGATCCCGGCCTCGGACAGATAGGCCTGCACCTGTGCCGTGACGTCGGCGAGGTAGACGTCCCGGCTGGGCGCACGGTCGGCGACCAGCCGGACGATCTCGTCGTAGCGCTTGGGGTACAGCGAGGCGAAGGACAGGTCCTCCAGCTCCCACTTGAGCGAGTTCATCCCGAGCCGGTGCGCGAGCGGCGCGTAGACCTCCAGCGTCTGGCGGGCCATCCGCTCCTGCCGGTGCTCGGGCAGGAACCGCAGGGTGCGCATGTTGTGCAGCCGGTCGGCGAGCTTGACCACCAGCGCCCGCGGGTCCCTGGCCATCGCGATCACCATCCGGCGGATCATCTCCGCCTGCGCCATCTCGCCGGCGTTGACCTTCTGCAGCCGGCTGACGGCGTCGACGATCAGCGCGACCTGGTCGCCGAACTGCTCACGGATCGCGTCGACGGTGAGCGCCGTCTCCTCGAGGGTGTCGTGCAGCAGCGCGGCGCACAGCGTCGGGACGTCCATGCCCAGGTCGGCGAGGATGCTCGCGACGGCGATCGGGTGGGTGATGTAGGGATGACCGGAGGCCCGCACCTGCCCCGCGTGCGCCGCGTCCGCGACCTGGAAGGCCAGCTGGACCGGCCCGAGGTCCGCCTTCGGATGGTTGGCGACGAGGCCGCGCAGCACCGGATCGAGCGCCGACGGCGGGGTCTCCCGTTGCGTCGAGAGCCGGGCGAGCCGGCCGCGAAGCCGCCGTGGCAGCGGCGGCGACTCGTGGCCCAGCCGCGGCGGCACGCGGTCCTCCGGCGACGCGTCGGGCGTCTGCCCGTTCGCCGCGGGTGGGGCGGCGGGGGAGGTCACGGCCGCGCGCGACCCGCCGGCCGCGACCGCGCCCTCGGTGGCCTGACCAGCGCCTTGGCCTTCCCCGGGCAGCACGCGGCCCCGCTCCGGCGCCGGGCCCGTCGTGGGCGCGGATGCCGGCAGCTGGGAACCGGTGGTCACCGGGGGTGCATCGGGCACGGGCTGCTCCTGCCGGAAAGTCTGACTTCGAGACTAACGCTGGGTTAGCCGTCAGCCTTCCGCAACCCAATCAAGCCACTTGGCGCCAGGCTCCGCCGCGCCGACCGGCCAGGGCAAGCCGATCGGTCTGAACGGCCCCGACAGGGGTCGGGCGGACTGGATCAAGAGCAAATGACCACCATGGCCGCGCTGGTCGTCACCCGGGCGCTACCCGGCCCCGAGGGCTTCGCGCCACGCGTCCGGCCCCTTCCGGTGCCGCCCGGCCAGCCGGGCCGCAGCCCCACGGGGCCGGCGCCACCGCCTAGATCTCCAGGAGGGCGGTCACGGCCAGTGACGGAATTCGGTCGCGGCCCGCCAGGAAGGTGAGCTCCATCAGGACGGCGAGGCCAAGTACCTCCGCCCCGCCATGGCGCAGCAGGTTCGACGCCGCCGCGGCCGTACCACCGGTCGCGAGGACGTCGTCGACGATGAGCACCCGGTCGCCAGGGCCGACGGCGTCGTCGTGGATCTCCAGCGTCGCGGTGCCGTACTCCAGGGCGTACGACTCGGCGACCGTGCGGCCGGGCAGCTTGCCCTGCTTGCGGATCGGGACGATCCCCGCGCCGATCCGGTCCGCGACCGGCGCGGCCAGCAGGAAGCCGCGCGCCTCGATGCCGGCGACGACGGTCGCTCCGAGCTGCTCGGCCGTGTCGGAAAGCGCGCCCACGACGGTCGAGAACGCGGCCGGGGTCGCCAGCAGCGGCGTGATGTCCTTGAACACCACCCCGGGCTGCGGGAAGTCGTGGATATCCCGAATGTGGGTACGCAACGCCTCCGCGGCGGCCGCGAGGACGGCGTCGCCCGCCACACCGCGAGGAGTCTCGATACTCGTCATGGCGTGTTCCTATCGCCGCTTGCGGCCGCCCGGACGGCCATGGCCACCGCCACGGCGTGGCGCGGCGCGGCCACGCCCCGCCGGCTGCCCGGGCCGCGCGGCTGGCCGGCGCGGCGACGCACCGGCCGGGGCCGGCTCGCGCTCCCCGGCGGCCGCGCCCTCGCTGTCGCCAAGGCCACCGACCGCGTAGGCCGCGCCCGGAGACGCCCCCGCCAGGGCCGGCTCGGCCTCGGCTGCCGCCGCCACCCGCGCGGCGCTGGCCCGCGCCCGGTTGACCCGCGCGTCCAGCGCCTTGACCTGCTGCTCGGACCGCTTGAGGTCGACGAGCAACGGGGCGGCGAAGAACAGCGAGGAGTAGGCGCCGGAGGCGATGCCGACGAACTGCGCGAGCGCGAGATCGCGCAGTGTGCCGGCGCCGAGCAGTCCAGCCCCGACGAACAGCAGCGACCCGACCGGGATCAGCGCGATGAACGACGTGTTCAGCGACCGGATCAGGGTCTCGTTGAGCGAGTCGTTCGTCGCCTCCGCGTAGGTACGCCGGCTGGAGGTCGCGATCCCGGCGGTGTTCTCCCGTACCCGGTCGAACACCACCACCGTGTCGTAGAGGGAGAAGCCGAGAATCGCCAGAATCGCGATGATCGTGGACGGCGTGACCTCGAACCCGACGAGCGAGTAGATGCCGAGAGTGACCACCAGGTCGTGGATCAGCGCCGCCATCGCGGCGACGGCCATCTTCCACTCGAAGCGGATCGTCAGATAGATCATCACCAGCACAAGGAAGATCACCAGGCCCTGGATGGCCTTGTTGGTGATCGTTTCTCCCCATGACGCGCCGACGGTCGAGACGGCGATGTCCTCCGACTTCACCCCGAAGTCCTCGGCCACCGCGTTGGTGATGGCGGCCGTCTGGGGCTCGGTGAGCTCCTCCGTCTGCACCCGCAGCTGCTTGCTGGTCTCCAGCTGCTGGACGACCGCCTCGTCCGCGTTGATCCCGTTGTCGCGCAGCACATCGCGGGCGTCCTCGATGGAGTGGCCGTTCGCTGGGAACTGGAAGACCGCGCCGCCCTTGAAGTCGATGCCCAGCGAGAAGCCCCGCACGAGCATGCTGACCACGCAGATGGCCAGCAACGTGCCCGAGATCAGATACCAGATCTTGCGGCGGCTCATGAAGTCGAAGTAGAACTCGCCCCGATAGAACCGGGTGATCGCCGACATCTCAGGACTCCCGCTTCTGTCCGGGCCCGCCGACCCGTGCTCCCGCCCGGCCGGGCGAGACCCCCGGTGGCGCGCCGGATCCGGCGGCGGCCTCGGCGTCCGCCCGCTTGGCCAGCCGCGGCCGGGTGACCGCCGCCCGCGCCCCCTCGCCAACCCCGCGCTTCGACGGGGTCAGACCCGACCACTTCGGCGAGGCGAACAGGCGGCGCCGGACCAGCAGCGTGACCAGCGGCCGGGTGAAGAGGAACACGATCAACACGTCGAACAGGGTCGAGAGCCCCAGGGTGAACGCGAAGCCGCGCACCGAGCCGACGGACACCGTGTACAGCACCGCGGCGGCCAGGAAGGAGACCGTGTCCGCGGACAGCATCGTCCGCCGGGCGTGCGGCCAGGCTCGCTCGACCGAGGCCCGCATCGTCCGCCCCTCGCGCACCTCGTCCTTGATGCGTTCGAAGTAGATGACGAACGAGTCGGCCGTGACGCCGACGGACAGGATCAGGCCGGCGATGCCCGCCAGCGTGAGCGTGAAGCCGATCGCCTCACCGAGCAGGGTCACCGCGGCGTAGACCAGCACGCCGCTGATCGCGAGCGACGCGATGACGACGAACCCGAGCAACCTGTAGTAGACCAACGAGTAGAGGATCACCAGCGCGAGACCGATGCCCATCGCGAGCAGGCCGCCGCGCAGCTCCTGGCGGCCGAGCGTCGGCGAGATCGACTCGGCCTGTGACTTCTCGAATGCCAGCGGCAAGGCGCCGTACTTCAGCACGTTGGCGAGGTCCTCGGCGCTCTCCTGGGTGAAGCTGCCGGAGATCTGCGCCGAGCCCGGGATGCGCTCGTTGGTGACCGGCGCGGACTGGACGACGCCGTCCAGCACGATCGCGACCTGCTTGCCCTGTGTCTCCTCGGTCAGCTTGGTGAACTTGCCCTGGCCGGAGCCCGTGAAGTCGACGTTGACGACCCACTGACCGGTGTTGATGTTGGCGCCGCCCGCGCTGGTCTGCAGCAGGCCGGCCGACGCGGTCTTGATGTCGGTCCCGACCACGGCCGCGGGCTTGAGCAGGTATTTGGTGGTGCCGTCCTTGTCGCAGGCGGCCGCCCAGTCGGACGGGTTGTCGGAACCGCCACCTGAGCCTCGAATGTCCTGCGGGGCACAGGTCAGCGCCTCGTACTGCTTGACCACCGTGTCGGGCGGGGTCGTGGCGGAGCCGGCGGACGGGCTGGCGCTCGGCGTCGGGGTGGGCGTCGAGGTCGGGCTGGCGGTGGCCGCCGCGGGGGTCGCGCCCGGCGTCGGGGTGGCGCCCGCGGCCGGCGAGCCGGCGGCGGACGGGGTCGCGCTCGGGGCCAGCGTCGCGCCCGGCGTCGGCGAGGCCGACGGGGCGGCGGTCGCGCCCGGCGTGGGCGTCGGCTCGGTCGCCGGGAGGGGCACGCCGGAGTCGTAGACCTCGCGGTAGCGCAGCTCGGCCGTCTGCCCAACCAGGTCGACGACATCGGCGCGGCCGCGGCCGGGCACCGAGATCTCGATCTGGTTACCGCTGCGCTTGACCTCGGACTCGGCGACGCCCAGGCCGTCGACCCGCTGCCGGATGATGTCGACCGCCTTGTCGACCGCGCCGCTGTTGACCTTCTGGCCCGCCTGCGTCGACTTGGGCGTGAGGATGACGCTCGTCCCGCCCTGCAGGTCCAGGCCGAGCCGGGGCGTGAAGGTCCCGCTCAGCGCCATGCTCCCGTAGAGCACAGCGAGCACACCGGCGAGGAACCCCAGCCGGGCCCAGAACGGCCGCGTCTCCCGCGACCGTGTCGACCGACGTGCCAACGGATGTCCCCTCTGCCCGCCGGGTCGCTGATGATCCCGGCCGGAGCCCAAAGTATCCGACGGGCGCCGGCGGTGGCACGCCCCGTCGTCCCACCGGCGCCCGGTGAGTCGCCCTATTTACGAAGCGCGACCCGCCTAGAGTTCCTTCTTTTTCTTCAGTTGCGGCGACTCGGCGTCGGCCGGCTCCTCGTCCGCCTTCGGCGCGGTGCCCTGGGACGCCGGCTCGTCCACGGGCCCGTCCTCGGTCTCCTCCTCGACCTCGGTCGGCGGCGCGTTCACGACTCGGCCGACCGCGGCCCGGGTGTACCTGACGACGACGTCCGGCGCGATCTCCAGCAGGACGTCCTGGCCGTCGATCTCGACGACGGTGCCGTACATCCCGCTTCGGGTCATGACGAGCGTGCCCGGCCCGATCTGGGACTGCTCCTGCTGGGCGGCCTTCGAGCGCCGGCGCTGGATGACGAAGAAGTAGACGCCGACCAGGAGAATCAGCAGAGGCAGCAGCCAGCTGCTGGCGCCACCCCCGCCGTCGTCGGCCGCCTGGTCACCGGCAACGATCGCCGCGGTCGCGATTTCGTGCACGTCCTAGCCTCCTCGGTGTCGCGGCCGATCGTACGTATCGGATCGAGTGCCCTGACGGGAGGGCCCCGCGAGCACCGGGGCAGAAAGCGCGAACCGGGCAGGGATGTCAGGTCTCGTCGTCGAAGAGCGCGGTCGGGACGGCCACGGTCGGGGCGGCCTGGGAGCGGCCGAGCGAATCGGCCGGGACGTCGTAGCCGAGGTGGGTGAACGCCGCCGGCGTGGCGACCCGGCCTCGGGGGGTCCGGGCGAGCAGACCGGCCCGCAGCAGGAACGGCTCGGAGACGTCCTCGACGGTGTCCGGCTCCTCCCCGACCGCGACGGCCAGCGTGGTCAGCCCGACCGGCCCGCCGCCGAACCGCTTGACCAGCGCGGTGAGCACCGCCCGGTCGAGCCGGTCCAGCCCCAGCGGGTCGACGTCGTACACCCGCAGCGCCGCCTGGGCGACCTCCAGGGTGACCACCCCGTCGGCGCGCACCTCGGCGTAGTCGCGGACCCGGCGCAGCAGCCGGTTGGCGATCCGGGGGGTGCCACGCGAGCGCCCCGCCACCTCGGCCGCCCCCGGCGGGGTGAGCTCGACGCCGAGCAGCCGGGCCGAGCGGGCGAGCACGGCGGTGAGCTCGTCCGGGTCGTAGAAGTCGAGGTGCGCGGTGAAGCCGAACCGGTCACGCAGGGGCCCGGTCAGCAGGCCCGCGCGCGTGGTGGCACCGACCAGGGTGAACGGGGCGACGTCGAGCGGGATCGCGGTCGCCCCTGGGCCCTTGCCCAGCACCACGTCGACGCGGAAGTCCTCCATCGCCGAGTAGAGCAGCTCCTCGGCCGGGCGGGCGATCCGGTGGATCTCGTCGATGAAGAGCACCTCACCGGGCGCGAGCGCGGTGAGGACCGCGACCAGATCGCCGGCCCGCTCGATCGCCGGGCCGCTGGTCAGCCGCAGCGGCACCGCCATCTCCTGCGCGATGATCATCGCGAGGCTGGTCTTGCCGAGGCCGGGCGGTCCCGACAACAGCACGTGGTCCGGTGGCCGCCCCCGGCCGCGGGCACCGGCCAGCATGATCGACAACTGCTCCCGCACCTTGCGCTGCCCGACGAACTCCGCCAGCGTCCTCGGTCGCAGCCCCGCCTCGAACGCGCGCTCCTCGGCACTGGCGGCGGCCGTGACCAACCCGTCCTCGCCCATGCGCGCCACCTCGCTTCACTCCGCCGCCATCGCCACTGTGGTCACCTGGCGTTCACATCGGTCAGGCCGCGCGAAGCGCGACGCCCAGATCCCGGGTTCTCCTCCGGGACGGACATCGCCGGACACGGCCGAGGCCACATCGCCGGACACGGCTGGGGCGAAGTCGCCCGAAGGCGCCTCCCCCGCGCGGGCCGGGTGAGCCACCACGGGCTATCGCGGCCGCAGGACGGCGAGCGCGGCGCGCAGCAGGGCGGAGACGTCACCGTCCGGACCGTCGGCCGGCGCCACGACGCCGACGGCTTCCTCGGCCTCGCGGGCCGAGTATCCAAGGCCGACGAGCGCGTCCGTCACCTGCTCGGCCGAGGTCCGCGGCGCCGGCATGATCCGCCCGGACCCGGCAGCGCCGAGGCCGGCGCGTGGCGCCGCGCCGCCGGACGGGGGGCCGAGCTTGTCCTTGAGGTCGAGCACGATGCGCTGGGCTCCCTTGCGGCCGATGCCGGGAACCTTCGTCAGCACGGCCAGGTCCTCCTCGGCGACGGCGCGGCGCACGTCGTCCGGGGCCAGGACGCCGAGCACCGCCTGGGCGAGCTTCGGCCCGACCCCGCCGGCGGCCTGCAGGGTCTCGAACACCTCGCGCTCGTCGGCGTCGGCGAACCCGTACAGGGTCAGCTCCGTCTCCCGGACCACCAGCGTGGTCGCCAGCCGCGCCGGCTCGCCGACTGTCAGCCCGGCAAGCGTCGCCGGGGCGCACTGCACGAGCAGCCCGACGCCACCCACCTCGACGACGGCCGCCGTCGGCGAGGTCGACAGCACCGTGCCGGCGACCGACGCGATCACGACGGCCCCCCGGCCCGCGGCGCGGCGGGCCCGGCCGCGCTCGCCGCCGCGGCGCGCACCCGGGCGAGCGCGGGGCCGCGCCACACGTGGCAGAGCGCGAGCGCGAGCGCGTCGGCGGCGTCGGCGGGGCGCGGCGGGGTGGCGAGATCGAGCAGCCTGGAGATCATGAAGGTCACCTGGGCCTTGTCCGCCCGGCCGCTGCCGGTGACGGCGGCCTTGACCTCGCTGGGGGTGTAGAGGGCGACCGGCAGGCCGCGGCGGGCCGCGAGCACGATCGCGACCGCGCCCACCTGCGCCGTGCCCATGACGGTACGCACGTTGGCCTGGCTGAAGACCCGTTCGACCGCGACCGCGTCCGGACGGTGCCGGTCCAGCCAGGAATCGATCTCCACCGAGATGTCCCGCAGCCGGATCGCCACGTCCTCGTCCGCCGGGGTGCGCGCGACGCCCACCTCCACGAGGGCCGCCCGCCGTCCCGCGCCGCCCCCGTCCACCACCCCGAGCCCACACCTGGTCAGCCCGGGATCGACACCGAGCACCCGCACGCGCCGACCTCCATCCCGGGCACCGACGAACCGGACCAGCTTCGACGCCAAGAACACCGCGGAGCGGACCATCCCACGAACGCCTGTTCGGATCGTAGTACCCGCCCGGATCACGACATCGCCGACACGCGGAAAGCCAGCCCACGCCCCGCCAGCCCAACCGGACCAGCCGCCCAGAACACCCGCCCCCCACCAGCCCAACCGGACCCAGACAGCCCAACCGAACCCGCCAGCCCAACCGGACCCAGATGTTCTAAACCCAGCCCCGAGACCAACCGGAGGCGGGCGCTCAGCGCCCGCCAGGCGGAGCCGGGGTCCCTGCCGGATCGACGGAGCTTGCGGAGTCGATCTGGGAGGTCCGGATGGTCGCCCCTGGGCGACCTTGAGCCGACCGCCCCTTAGCCCGCGACGAGTTCCATGATCTCGTCGGAGATGTCGGCGTTGAACCAGACCGACTGGACGTCGTCCAGGTCCTCGAGCGCCTCGACCAGCTTGAGCACCCTGCGGGCGGGCTCGGCCTCCAGCGGCACGCTGACGCTCGGCAGCCAGGAGACGTCGGCGGTGTCGACCGCGAGCCCGGCGTCGGTCGCGGCGACCCGCACCGCGTGCAGGTCGGTGGCCTCGGTGACCACCTCGAAGGCCTCGCCGAGGTCGTTGACCTCCTCCGCGCCGGCGTCGAGGACCGCCAGCAGCACGTCGTCCTCGGTCAGCTCGGGGGTCTTGGTGACGAGCACGACGCCCTTGCGGTTGAACAGGTAGGCGACCGAGCCGGGGTCGGCGATCGTGCCGCCGTTGCGGGTGACGGCCACCCGGACATCGGAGGCGGCGCGGTTGCGGTTGTCGGTGAGGCACTCGACCATCACCGCGACCCCGCTCGGGCCGTAGGCCTCGTAGGTGATCGACTCGTAGCTCGCGCCGCCGGCGAGCTCGCCGGAGCCACGCTTGACGGCGCGTTCGATGTTGTCGTTCGGCACCGACTGCGCCTTCGCCTTCGCGATCGCGTCGGCGAGGGTGGGGTTGCCGGCGGGATCGCCGCCACCCGTCTTCGCGGCCACCTCGACCGTCTTGATCAGCTTGGCGAACAGCTTGCCCCGGCGGGCGTCGATGACCGCCTTCTTGTGTTTCGTGGTCGCCCACTTGGAGTGACCGCTCATGCCCTGCCCCTCTGTCGAACCATCTCCACGAACAGTTCGTGCATCCGGGTGTCCCCGGTCAGTTCCGGGTGGAACGAGGTGGCCAGCAGGTGTCCCTGCCGGACGGCCACCGGGTGCTCGCCCACCCTGGCCAGAACCGCCACCCCGTCGCCGGACTTCTCCACCCACGGGGCGCGGATGAACACGGCGTGCATCGGCGGTCCGTCGACGCCGACGACGTCGAGATCCGCCTCGAACGAGTCGACCTGCCGGCCGAACGCGTTGCGGCGCACGACCATGTCGAGCCCGCCGATCAACGGCTGGTCGGGCCGGCCATCCAACACGTCCCGCGCGAGCAGGATCATGCCAGCGCACGAACCGTACACCGGCAGCCCGTCCCCGACGGCGGCCCGTAGCGGCTCGAGCAGCCCGAAGATCCGTAGCAGCCGCCCGATGGTCGTCGACTCACCGCCGGGCAGCACCAGCCCGTCGACGGCCGCGAGCTCCTCGGGCCCCCGGACCTCGGCCGGCTCGGCCCCCGCCACCGCCAGCGCTCGGACATGCTCCCGCACGTCCCCCTGCAGCGCCAGCACCCCGATCCGAATCTTCTTCCCGGTCATTCCAGACCCAGGGCGGCGCGGAACGCGGCATCGGGAGGTCCGGGGGGCCGGGGTCTCCGGGAAGTCGCGCCCGCGGATCCCCGGCGCGGCGGTCCCCCCGGGCGGACGTCCGACGCCGCGGATCGCGGGAAGCCAACCGGCGGGCCTCCCCCGCCTCGGACAGGGTGCGCCCCCACGGTCACCAGCCTCGGTCGGCGTAGCGGGCAGTGGCCGGGAGGTCGGTGACGTTGATGCCGACCATGGCCTCGCCGAGGCCGCGGGACACCTTGGCGATCACGTCCGGGTCCTTGTACATCGTCGTCGCCTCGACGATCGCCCGCGCCCGCCGGACCGGGTCACCGGACTTGAAGATGCCGGAGCCGACGAACACGCCCTCGGCGCCCAGCTGCATCATCAGCGCGGCGTCAGCCGGGGTGGCGATGCCTCCGGCGGTGAACAGCACGACGGGCAGCTTGCCGAGCCGGGCGACCTCCGCGACCAGGTCATGGGGCGCGCGCAGCTCCTTCGCCGCGGCGTAGAGCTCCTCGGCCGGCAGGGCCGACAGCCGGGCGATCTCGGCCCGGATGGTGCGCATGTGCACCACGGCGTTGGACACCTCGCCGGTGCCCGCCTCGCCCTTGGAGCGGATCATGGCGGCACCCTCGGAGATCCGCCGCAGGGCCTCGCCGAGGTTGGTGGCACCGCAGACGAACGGGACCGTGAACGCCCACTTGTCGATGTGGTGGTGCGGGTCGGCCGGGGTCAGCACCTCGGACTCGTCGACGTAGTCGACGCCGAGCGCCTGCAGCACCTGCGCCTCGACGAAGTGGCCGATCCGGGCCTTGGCCATGACCGGGATCGAGACGGCCTCGACGATGCCCTCGATCATGTCCGGGTCGCTCATCCGGGCGACACCGCCCTGAGCGCGGATGTCGGCCGGCACCCGCTCGAGCGCCATCACGGCGACGGCGCCGGCGTCCTCGGCGATCTTTGCCTGCTCGGCGGTGACCACATCCATGATCACCCCACCCTTGAGCATCTCAGCCATGCCGCGCTTCACCCGCGCGGTGCCAGCCTGCCTGGCCGGCTCGGCCGACCCGACTGTCACGGGAACTCCGGCGGGCGTCCCAGCTGGCGTGGTTCCGGCAGACATAGCGGTCCGTCTCTCTCGCGCGTCGTCAGTCGTCGTGTCTCGCGCCCAGGCGCCCCGGTCCGGGATCCGGCCGCCAGGCCCCGGCGTGCGAGGCATGGCCTGGTTCCTCGGTCGGGTCAGCGTCCGGCCGGTCTCCAGGCCGGGCAAAACCCGGCCGTGGGCCCAGGTCGGGCAACGCCCGAAGGCGGGAATCCGGGGTTCGTCCCCGGCAGACACCTCAACCATGGTACGGCCGCGTGCCCCGCCCCAGGCCCTCGCGAGATGCCCGGTGGCTCACGACCGGTGGCGCCGCCCAGGAGGAGACGCGGCCGGTCTCAGGAGCCGGTCTTGGGCAGGACGTCCGGCATGTCGTCGGGCGCCCCGGCCGGCCCCGGCACCCGGTCACGAACCTCCTGGCCGAGCGGCGGCCCGGCGCCCGCCCCGGCGGGCGCCGAGGGGACCGGCGCGCCCGGGCCGGGCCCGCCGGTCTCCCGCCGCTCCACCCGGGCCGGCAACGCGTCATCGATCTCGAAGTAGGCGGGCAGCGGCCGGCGGCCGGACAGCCGCAGCAGCCGCACCGGGCGTCGGCCGCGCAGCGCCCGCAGGTCCCGCACGGCGTCGTTGTGCAGCTGGCGGGCCAGCGCCACCTTCGCCGAGGCCGAGTCGACGGCGTGCAGCAGCGCCGGCGCCCCCTGCCCCGCGGTGGCCACCTCCGGGGCGCGCAGCGCGCGGCTCAGCTCGTTCTCGGTCTCCTCCACGGCCGTGTCCAGCGGGGCGCCGGCGCGCGGCGCGGCGTGCCCCGCCAGGGATCGTTCAGCCGCCGCGGCCAGCTGAACGAGCCCGCGGCTCGCGCCCAGCGCCGCCGCCGCCTCGGCGCGCGCCCCCAGCTGGGCGACGAGCCCACCGCGGGCCGCGTCCACCCGGACGCCCAGTCGGTCGAGACGACGGGCGAGCCAGGTGAGATAGGTCGCGACCGCCACGACGATGGCGACCACGACCACGACGGCGGTCATCCTCGGCAGCGTAGTGAACGGCCGGCCGAGCCGTCCGGGATGCCCCCAGATGTCGTGGAGATGTCAGCGAGCTCTCTCGCCCGAGGCCCCTCGGGGTGTCCCGGGCCTGCCCGCGAGGCCCGCCGCCCGTCAGCCGTCGGCGCCCGAGGAGGCCAGCGAGACCGGTCCCGCGCCCGCGCTGACCAGGCGGTAGATGTCGACGATCTCCTCCGCGATCACCGGCCAGTCGTAGCTGGCGACGAGCGCCTTGCCGCTGGCCGCGAGCTCGGCCCGGGCCGCCTCGTCGAGCAGCAGGTCGGCGAGCCCCGCGGCGAGCCGCGCCGGCTCGCCGGCCTCGAACAGCCGGCCGGCGCGGCCGTCGTCGAGGACCCGGCGGAAGGCGTCGATGTCGCTGGCCATCACCGGGGTGCCCGCCGCCATCGCCTCCAGCAGCACGATGCCGAAGCTCTCCTGCCCGGTGTTCGGCGCGCAGTACACGTCGCCGGACGCGAACACCCGGGCCTTGTCCTCCTCCGACACCAGGCCAAGCAGCTCGACCCGGCCCCGCAGCCGCGGATCCAGCCGGGACCGCACCGCCGCCGCGTCGCCGGGCCCGGCGACCAGCACCCGAACGTCGGGTACCCGGCGGGCGAGGTCCGGCAGCGCGGCGAGAAGCACGTCCAGCCCCTTGCGCGGCTCGTCGATGCGGCCGAGGAAGCAGACAGTATGCCGGCCCGGCCCGCCCTTGGCCGCCGGCGGCACCTCGTAGCCCGGCAGCGGACGCGCGCCGGCGAAGGCCGCCACGCTCACCCCGTTCGGAATCAGCACCGCGCTGGTGCCCAGATGCTCGACGATCGTGCGCCGGGCCGCTTCGGACACCGCGATCCTGGCGCGCAGCTTCTCCAGCGACGGCTGGAGCGCGCCCTGGGCGGCGGTGAGGATCTTCGAACGGGGGTTGGCCGTGTGGAAGGTGCCGACGATCGGGCCGTCGGCGAGCATGCATGCCAGCAGGCCGACGCTCGGCGCCGTCGGCTCATGGACGTGCAGCACGTCGAAGCCGTGCTCGCGCAGCCAGCGCCGCACCCGCGCGGCCGACACCGGCCCCATCAGCAGCCGGGCGACCGAGCCGTTGTAGGGCACCGGCAGGGCCCGCCCGGCGTCGACGGCGTACGGCGGCAGCGCGTCCGAGTCGTCCGCCGGGGTGATGACGGAGACCTCGTGACCGGCCGCGATCAGGACCTCGGCGAGGTCACGGACGTGCGCCTGCACTCCGCCCGGGACGTCCCAGGTGTAGGGGCAGGCGAGCCCGATCCTCACCGCTCCCCCGTCTCCGTCGGCTCCGTCGCCGTAGGCTCCGTCGCCGGCTGCTCCGCGGGCGGAGGCGGCGCCGCGGCCGGCTCGCCCTCGGGCGGGTCGGGCCAGATCCGCTGCAGCATGTGCCAGTCGGCCGGGTGCTCGGCGATCGACTCGGCGAAGGCGTCGGCCAGGGCCTGGGTCATCGTCGCCATGTCGGTGTGCTCGATGGGCGGGTAGATCCGGCAGCCCCAGCCGTCGCCCTCGAAGCACAGCGCGACCGGCAGCAGCGGCGCGCCGGTGCGCAGCGCGAGCGCCGCCGGGCCCGCCGCCATCCGCGCCTCGGCGCCGAAGAACCGCACCGGCACGCCGCGCGCGGACAGGTCCCGGTCGGCGAGCAGGCACAGGCAGCCGCCGGCGCGCAGCCGCTCGGCCAGCAGCTCCATCGGCGGCGCCGCGCCGCCGGTGAGCGGGATGACCTCCATGCCGAGCGACTCCCGGAACGCGACGAACCGGTCGAACAGCGACTCGGGCCGCAGCCGCTCGGCCACGGTGGTGAACGGCACGCCGGTGCCGGCCAGCCAGGCCCCGGCCTGCTCCCAGTTCCCCATGTGCGGCAGCGCGAGGATCATGCCTTTGCCGGCGGCGTACGTATCGCGCAGGTAGTGCTCGTCCTGGACGACCATGTTCCCGATGTACCGCTCGGGAGCCATGTCCTGAAGGCGGAACACCTCCAGCCAGTAGCGCGCGTACGAGCGCATCGCGGCCTTCGTGAGCGCGTCCAGGTCGGTGCCGGGTGGCACCACCCTGGCCAGGTTCGCGCGCAGCCGGCGCACCCCCCTGCCGCCGCGCCGGGTGGCCCAGTCAGCCGCGGCGGCGAAGCCACGCGCGGCGACGGGCTCGGGCAGCACGCGCACCACCCGCCAGCCCAGCGCGTAGGCGAGGTCGGTGAACCGGCCGGGAGAGGGCACGGGCGTCGCGGGCGGCGGGCGGGCCGGCCTAGCCGGCCGAGCCGACCGGGCTCACGGCGCCGACCGGACCGGCCAGAGCGGTCGCGTCGTCGCGGGAGGTGCCGGCGGGCGCCTCGACGGTGGCGGTGGGCCCGGCGGTGGGCACGCTGGCGGCCGCCGCCGAGCCTCCGGTGCCCTGGAACTGCCGGTAGACGTGCCAGATCCGCTGCGCGACCGTGATCACGGTCGCCGCGGCCAGCACCCACAGCGCGACCGGGAGCAGGTAGGGCACGCCCAGGCCGTAGAGGCCGGCGGCGACGAGCAGCAGGAGCAGCCGCTCCCCTCGCTCGGCCAGGCCGACATCGCAGGTGAACCCGAGACTCTCCGCCCGTGCCTTGACGTACGAGGTGACGGCGGCGGCCACCAGGCTGATCAGCGCGGCGCCGGCCAGCGGCAGCGAGTCGCCCTCACCGGCGTACCAGATCACCAGTGAGCCGAAGACCGCGCCGTCCCCGAGCCGGTCGGAGGTGGAGTCGAGGAAAGCGCCCCATTTGGACGAGATGCCCCGCGCCCGCGCGATTGCCCCGTCAATCAGGTCGGAGAACACGAACAGGGTGATCACGATGGTGCCGAGGAAGAAGACCCCTCGAGTGAAGAAACCGAGAGCGCCGCCGACCACGCCGATCGTGCCGATGATCGTCACCAGGTCCGGCGAGAGCGACGTACGAGCAGCCCACCGGCTGAACGGCTCCAGCAGCCGGTTGATCTGCGGCCGCGCCTTGCTAGCGAGCATGTCCGTCCCGTCGTGTCCGGCGCGGGGTTTTCGCGCGCGTTCACCCTACCCAGCCGGGCCGGCTCGGCCACCGCAGCGTCGGCCCGGCAGGCGTCGGGCCGCCCACGTTCCGGCCTTCGGAAACGAGACATGGACGTCGTGCCTACATAGGGGGAACCGATGAGGGCTTGTGTGTTAGGTCACAGGAGCGCACGCTGGGCGGCGACGTCTGCAATCGCCCGAGCACAGGAGGCCAGGGAGGCGAAAGCGAACATGATCGTCCTTTGCGTCGACCTCGGCCCCCATCCCCGGAAGCGCCCGCCCATGGCGCACTAGGGGGCTCGGCAGGACCCGAACGGAGGCCGAGATGCCGTCTGCCGCGGCTGAAGTCCGCAACGTCGTCCTCGTTGGTCATACCGGCGCGGGCAAGACCGCGCTGGCCGAGGACCTGCTGTCCGTCGCCGGAGCCGGTGGCACCGGCACCGGCCGCGAGCAGGGCCGCCACCCGGACGGCGAGCACCGTTCGACCCGCGGGATCAGCCTCACGCTGTCCGCGCTCCACCACCGGAACATGACGATCAACCTGCTGGACACCCCCGGCTATCCGGACTTCGTCGGCGAGCTGCGCGCCGGGCTGCGCGCCGCCGACGCCGCGCTGTTCGTCGTCAGCGCTGTCGACGGCGTCGACGGCGCCACCAGGGCGCTGTGGGCCGAGTGCGCGGCGGTCGGCATGCCGCGCGCCGTCGTCGTCACCCGCCTCGACCATCCCAGGGCGGACTTCGCCTCCGCCGTCACCGCCTGCCAGGACGCGTTCGGCGCCGGCGTGCTGCCGGTCTTCCTTCCCGACGGCGCCGTGGCGGGCGGTGACGGCGCCCGTCTGGTGGGCCTGCTCACCGGCCGCGTCGTCGAGTACGCCGGCCGGGACCGACGCGAGCTCGACACCTCGGCGGATCTCGCCGACGGCGCCTTCGACGAGGCCCGCGGCGCACTGATCGAGGGCATCATCGCCGAGAGCGAGGACGAGACCCTGCTCGACCGCTACCTGGGCGGCGAGGAACTCGACCCCAAGACGCTGCTCGACGACGCCGAGACCGCGATCTCCCGGGGCTCCTTCCATCCCGTGCTGCCGTTCGCGCACCCCGCCGGCGGTGGCGGCCTGCCGGTCGGCTCGATCGAGCTGCTCGACATGATGGTCGACGCGTTCCCGTCGCCGGCCGAGCACCCTTTGCCGCCGCTTACCCGCTGCGACGGCTCGGACTGCCCGAAGATGGCCGCCGACCCGGACGGCCCGCTGCTCGCCGAGGTGGTCCGCACGACCACCGACCCCTACGTCGGCCGGATGTCGGTCGTGCGGGTCTTCTCCGGCACGCTGCGCCCGGACGCCACCGTGCACGTCAGCGGGCATGGGCGCGCGGCCGTCGGCCACCCCGACCACGACGCCGACGAGAAGGTCGGCGGCCTTTCCGCGCCGGACGGCACCACGCTGCGCCCGCTCGACGCCTGCCCGGCGGGCGGGATCTGCGTGGTGACCAAGCTCGCCACGGCCGAGACCGGTGACACCCTCTCCGACCGGGACGACCCGCGCCTGCTCGCGCCGTGGACGATGCCGGAGCCGCTGCTGCCGATCGCGATCGAGGCGCGGACCAAGTCGGACGAGGACAAGCTGCCGACGGCGCTGTCGCGACTGACGGCCGAGGACCCGACGGTCATGGTGCGCACGGAGACCGAGACCAGCCAGCTGCTGCTGTGGTGCATGGGTGAGGCGCACGCGGACGTGCTGCTCGAGAGGCTCGCCAGCCGGTACGGCGTCGACGTGGATCGCAAGGAGCCGCGGATCGCGCTGCGGGAGACACTGCGCGGCCCGGCGCACGGGCTCGGCCGCCACGTCAAGCAGTCCGGCGGGCATGGGCAGTACGCGATCTGCCACCTCGAGGTGGAGCCGCTGCCCGCGGGCTCTGGCCTCCAGTTCGTCGACGAGGTCGTCGGCGGCGCCGTCCCACGCTCGTTCATCCCCTCGGTGGAGAAGGGGGTCCTCGCCCAGATGACCAAGGGTGTCGTCGCGGGCTACCCGATGGTCGACATCAAGGTCCGGCTCGTCGACGGCAAGGCGCACAGCGTCGACTCGTCCGACCTGGCCTTTCAGGTCGCCGGCGGGCTGGCGCTGCGTGACGCCGCCGCGACCGCCGGCGTCGCCCTGCTGGAACCGATTCTGGAGATCGCCGTGCTCGTGCCGGACGAGCATGTCGGCGCCGTCATGGGCGACCTGTCCGGCCGGCGCGGCCGTGTCGTCGGCATGGAGCCAGTGGGCAGGGGGGATTCTGGTCGCACGGTGATACGGGCAGAGGTTCCCGAGCTGGAGATGATCCGTTACGCCATCGACCTGCGCTCGGTCACCCAGGGAACCGGCACTTTCACCCGTTCCATGGCCCGCTACGAGCCCATGCCGGAGCACTTGGCCGCCGCGGTGATGAAGGACCGCGCGAGCTGAACGAGTTCACCCCCGGCTCGCCGACCCGCCGTCCGGCCCGCCGGCAC
>NZ_JADWYU010000022.1 GCF_016786325.1 Frankia nepalensis
GCTCCGCACCCGACAACGCCATGATCCTCGAACCCCCAGAAGCCTGGGTGTTGCGAGGACCGCTAGAAGACGCCGCCTTGTCCACGACCCCGCCAGGGCACAAGCAGCGATCATGTGTCGCGCGGCAACGTTGGCGACCGCGGCGCTAGCAGTGCTGGACGGGGGTATCCGCCTTGGGCAGCACGATGTCCGTCGCCGTCGCCGCCAGCGACAGGCCCGCGGCGTCGGTGCTGACCTCGGTGACGTTCAGGTCGAACGGCAGGTCGCCGACGGGGAGCGGCATCGACGGGATCAGTTCGCCCAGCATGCCCAGCGGAATTTCGGCATTGATCAGCCCGCGCAGGGTGATCTCGGTGGGAATCAGGGTGAGCTGGTTGTCGCGGACCTCGAACGTGGTGATGCCGCCGACCTGCTGGGTGCCAAAGAACGGCACGTCCACCGTGCCGGAGATCTCCACCCGCCGGCCGCCGTCAACGGGGATCACCTGGAGCATGCCGGGCTGGTCGGCCAGGAAGGTGTTCAGGTCGTCATAGCGAATCCGGACCGCCGCCTGGACCTCGTCGACCGGCACCTCGCCGACGTTGTTGCTGACCATCTGGCCGAACGGAACGTGTATCCCCTTGAGGTTCGCGTGGACCGACGCGATCCGCAGCTGTGGCGTCGGAAGGTTCTCGACCGTCACTCCGATGTTCGTGAACTTCCCGAACAGCACCTGGGTGAGGAACGGGAAGCCACTGATGCTGACGTCCTTCACCGTTGGCGGGGCGGTACCGCAGGGCACGGTCTGCATGACGCTGGTCTTGAGCTGCTTGGCCATCTCGCCTTCGGCGGCCCGGACCGCGATCCGGTCACCCACCACGAACAGCGCGAGCAGCGCCACCAGTACCGCGGCAAGGATCGCGACCAGCCGTCGCGGCCGGCGCCGGCGGCGCGTCGGGGAGACCGGCGCGGGCGCCGGGCCGGCCAGGTCTGGCGGGCCGGGCGGCGGCTGGTCACCGCCGTCGCCGCCCGGGTGGGCCGCCATGGCGTCGAGACGACCATAGGGGTCGAGACCGGGGTCGCCGGCGCCGTACGCGGCGGTCGGATTCATCGCCTCGTGGCCGCCGCCCGGCGGCGTCGGCGGCAGCTGCGTGGCCTCACCCCACGATCCGGCGGCGGACCACACCGAGTCGTCCGGGCGGGCCGGGTGGTCCGGGCGGTAGGAGCTGGCCGGCGGAGGCGGATCGACCGGACGATACGACCGCGTCGGCGACGCGGGCACCGGCGTCGGCGAGCTCGCCGGCGGGGACCGGCGCGGGATGTGCTGGGTCGGCGTCTCGTCGGCTGGCGCCGGCCATCCCCCCGAGCTCCCGGACGCCCAGGACGGTGTGACGTCGGTGGCGTCCTCGGGCTCCGGCCCGTTCCCGCCACGCTCCTGGTTCACCGGATCGTCTCCGCTCCCCGCCAGGCCGGAACCTCCGCCGTGGCGCCGCGTCACTGTCGGACATGCCGCGTCCGTCGACCGCGTCGCCCGTCCGGCCAGGCAGGACCGTTCGTGCTGGCTCGCGCGGCGGGCGCTGCGAACACTCTCGCACCCGCGGCTGTCTTCCGCGTCCGCCGCAAGTTGTCACTTTTTGTACTACAGGGCTTAAGCGCGCTCGTCGGGTCTGGGCGCCGGATCCACCGCGGCCGGGAGAAACCGGGTGACGAGGTCGCGGAGCTGGCGGTGGGCCTCGTTCCTGTCCGGGCTGTCGACCGGAAGCCTGACGATCAGCTCGTGGACCGTGGAGATCGCGGCGACCACGATCACCCTGGCCCGCATCCGCGTCTCGTCGTCGCGGCCGGGTGCCTGCCAGCGGCGCAGGTGGTGGGCGGTCTCGTCGACGAGACCGCCGGCGACGGCATCGACGCGGTCACGAACGCGCGGCAACGGTGGCGCGCAGTCGTAGAGGACCCGGTGCAGTTCGGTGTCGTTCGCGTCCACCAGCGTCTGGACGAACTCCGCCGCCCAGGTGGCCGGGGCTGGCCCGGCTGCCCGCCACCGCGCGCAGGCGGCGCGCAGCGCCTCCTCGACCTGGTCGAGATGCTGTTCCGCCAGCGCGACGACCAGCGCGTCCTTGTTCGGAAAGTACTGGTAGAGCGACCCGATGGACACGCCGGCCCGTTCGGCGACGTGGTTGGTGGTGGTGGCGCTGTACCCGCGCGCGGCCAGAAGCTGAGCCCCGGCTTCCAGGATCGCCTCGACGGTGAGGCGGGACCGGTCCTGCGCTGGGCGTTTGCGGAGATCGGTGGCCGGGCTCGAACGCGAGTTGCCAGATGTGAGCATTACTCACATTATCTTGATCATGGAAGCGATCGAGCGCGACAGCCCCCGCCCGGCCCCGGCCCCACCACCGGGACTGATCAGATCGCGCGCGGTCGCGCGCGGATACGACGTCCTGAATGCCCTGCTGTGGCTACCGGGAGGCTCGGACCGGCTCCGGCGACGGTTCGTCGCCCTACTCGACATCGATCCCGGCATGCGGGTACTCGAGCTCGGCTGCGGCACCGGCCTGGTGACGCGGCATCTCCTGGCGGCCGGCGCGCGGGTGACCGCCGTCGACGGCTCGACGGCCATGATGGCGGTCGCGCGGCGCCGGGCACCGGACGCCCTGTTCACCGGGGTCGACCTGTCCGGACCGGATCTCGACGAGACGCTACCCACCGGCGACTTCGACCTCGCCGTCCTCTCGTTCGTCCTCCACGAACTCGATCCAGCAAGGCGGGCGAGGCTGTTGCGCGTGGTCGCCGAGCGTCTCGGGCCCGACGGCCAGCTGGGCATCCTCGACTGGGGTGTGCCGCCTTCTCGCCCACGGGCCGCCGCCTGGCGCTTCGCGGTACGGGCCATCGAGCCGCCGGTCGCCCACGACGTTCTCGACGGCGCGCTGGACGCGGCCCTGGCGACGGCCGGCCTGGTTCCGACCGCCGACCACGGTCTGGCCGGCCACCGGGCCAGAGCACTCATCGCCACCCTCGCGCGCTGACCATGGCGCTCAGCCCTTGCGGGGCGCCGGCTCGGCGACGTCGATGAGGATCTACGAGAGGCGCGGAAGACGACGCTGGCCCTCGACGTGGCTGGGCGACATTTCGACCGAAACGATAGCGTTTACTCATTTCCGGAGGTGGAGGAGGCTCGGGACATGGGCGAGGACCGGTTCGAGGTAAGGCGGTTGATCGCGGCCACGCCGCCGAAAATCTTCTCCTTGCTCCGTGATCCTCAGGGACACGTGGCGATCGACAGCTCGGGGATGCTCCAGTCGGCCGAGGGTGGGCCCGTGTCCGCCGTCGGCGACTCGTTCGTCGTGCACATGGACCGGGAGTCGCTGAACGACTTCCCGCTCGGGAAGTACGACGTCACCGTCGAGATCACCCGGTTCACGCCGGACACGGAGATCGAATGGACGGTGAAGGTCGCGAACCGTCCTCCGATCCGCCACCTCTACGGCTATCTGCTCGAGCCGAACGAGGAGGGGACGGTCGTGACGTCGTACTACGACTGGAGCGCGATCGACGAGTCCTACCGTGGGAGGGGGGTCTTTCCCGTCATTCCCGAGGCCGGGCTGCGCGCCACCCTCGGAATACTGGCGCGGACGATGGAGCGGCCCGCTCCAGCGGACCACTGAGAAGCGGGTCCGTGCTCCCGCCCGCGGCGATATCTGACCCATGGGGGCGGACGCCGCCGCGCCGAGGAGCCGATCGGCCGCCCGCCGGCGCCGGCGGGCGGACCGGCCAGGAACTCCCGCCAGCACCGGCCCCACCACGCCGTCGGGACGGGTCCTACAGGTGGGCGTCCTGGCCGTTCCCGATGAAGTCGAACAGCCGGAGGCCAGGCTCGTAGGGCAGTGCCGGCCCGACCAGTCGATGGGTTCCCACGCCGATCAGGAAACCGTCCGCGACGTCGAAGCCCAGCTCCTCGAATCCCGCGTCGGCGAACCAGGACCGCACGGTCGACGTGAGATCGGGCGTACCGCGGTGACGGGTCCAGATCACCGTCGCGCCGGGTCGGCACAGCCGGGGCAGCTGCTCGACGGTGTGCCGCACGTCGGCGTCACGGAGGTTGCCGAACACGCCGCAGACGAGCGCGAGGTTCACCGGGGCGACGCCCTCGTACATGCCGGTGTCCGCGGCGTCGCCGACCCTGACCTGTACGCCGTCGAGTCCCGCGGAACGCGCCGCGCGCTCGGCGTCGGCGGCGAGTACGGGGTCGAGCTCGACGAGTCTGGCCACCACGTCCTCGCGACGCGCGTGGTCGGCCAGTACGCCGAGGATGTCGCGGCCCTGGCCGGCGCACATGCTCAGCACGCGGATCTCACCCGGTGGCTGGGCATCCAGTGCCTGCCGAACGCGCCGCTGGACGATCGCGAGACGCCGGCCGAGGGATGACCCCGCGACGTCGTACTGCCGGTGCCAGTCGACCCAGTACCGCTGGGCAGCGGGTTGGTCCATGGGCCCCGACCCTATGGGCCGACACGCAAGATACGCCGCCCGTTTCGCCATGGGGGCGAAGGCATCCCATCTCTCACCGCTCGGGAGCACCTCCGCGCGACGAACAGCATGCGGGGCGTTAGCGCCCAGCCAGGGACCGTGAGCTGGGGTAATGCGCTCTCTTTGCTGTGGGCATAATGGCCAGCTATGTCCGCGCGTCCGCCGCATCCGATCTTCATTCGGGTCGGTGGCCGGCCGGTGCCGCGGCGGGGCTCTCTTACCGGGCGAGGGCGATGGCCGTCGCCCGGGCGGCCTTCCCTGAGGGCCCGGACAGCTCGCGCAGCAGCGGCGACGGCCTTCCCCATCGGCCGACGACCTTAGCCCGGCGGCGGTCACCGGTGCCGGCCAGTCCGAGCCCGAGGTCGCCCCCGCGCCGCGCCCCGGAATCTTCCAGAATCCCGACGAACATCGACGCGGAGGCCCACCTTGGCTTGTCAGCGCAGCGTCCAAGGCCATTTCCCGCGCGCCTCGTCCGGCGCGCGACGGTTCCCGACCCTGATCTGGGAGTGACGGAATGCTGAGCGCGCAGAACGACTCTCCCAAAGGCGACGGGCCTGTTCGGCGCCCAGGGCGGCGGCCGCGCGGCGGCCAGGGCTCGGGGGATGCCGCGCGCGGGGCCGGGACGAGCTTGCGGCGCCGCGCGCCGCGGCGCACGGCGCTGGCCGCGGTCCTGGTCACGGCGCTGGCCGCGGGCTGCGGCGGCGGGTCCGGCGACGACACGGCCGCCGGCCCGGCCGGCGACTGCGGCACGCCTGGATTCAGCGCCAGCGAGGTCCGGCTGGGGTTCGTGTACCCCGACAGCGGCGCGGGCGCCGAGTCGCTGACACCCACGATGAGCGGCTTCATCGCGCGGATCGAGCAGGCGAACGCCGACGGCGGGATCCACGGCCGCAAGATCGTCTACACCTGGCGCGACGACGCCAGCTCCGCGGACCAGAACCGTCAGGTCGTCCGTGACCTGGTCGAGGACCAGAACGTCTTCGGGCTCGTCGAGGCGTCGATCGCCGCCTCCGGTGGGCTCGACTACCTGGTCGAGCAGACCATCCCGGTGACCGGGATGCCGGCGGAACCGTTCTGGACGAACCCGCAGTACCGCAACATGTTCGCCTACGCCTACGTGTTCAGCGACGGGCCGTCGGTCTCCACGTTCGGCGACTACGCGAAGGCCCAGGGCGGCACCCGGGCCGCCGTGATCCAGAGCGATGTCGCCGAGAACACCAACGGCATCGGGTCGAAGATCAGTGCCAGCCTGGAGTCGGCGGGCATCGAGGTCGTGCCGGACCGCTTCGTCTACAACCCGGCCATCACCACCCCGGCGCAGCTGGGCCAGCAGCTGCGCTCGGCCGACGTGGACGTGGTGACCTCGGCCCTGGCCGGCAAGGACCTGGCCGAGGTCGTCCGCGGCATCCGGGAGGCCAACGCGCCGGTGAAGGTCATCCTGGCGCCGAGCGGATACGACAAGGCGATGCTCAACGACTACGGCAGGACGCTGCGCGGGCTGACCGCCGCCGTCAACTACGTCCCGTTCGAGATCGGCAACCCGGCCCACCAGAAGTACCTGGAGGCCATGAGCACCTACGCGCCGGAACTCCAGCCACCCGACCAGGAGCTCGCCCTGGTCTCCTACATCCTCACCGACCTGTTCCTCTACGGCCTGGACAAGGCCGGCGAGTGCCCCACCCGCGCCGGGTTCATCGACACCCTGCGCGCCAGCCAGTACGACGCCGGCGGCCTGCTCCCCGGACCCGTCGACATGACCAAGGACGTCGGCCAGATCGCCACCTGCTACACCTTCATGCAGGTCAACGAGGACGGCACCGGCTACCAGGTCGCCCAGAACCCGGCCGGCACCGACGAAGCCACCCGCAACCGCTGGTGCGGCCACCGCCTGGAGCAGTAGCCCGGCGGACGGGGACGGCCGCGGGAGCCACGACCCGCGGCCGCTCCCCTGTGCCGGGTCCCTATCCCGGCACCCGGGCGCGGGCGAAGTGCGCCACGATCGCCGGGCAGAAGGCCGCCAGGTCGGCCGGTGAGCGGCTGGTGAGGAACTGCCCGTCGACGACGACCTCCTCGTCGACGACCTCGGCCCCGGCGTTGCGCAGATCGGTCCGGATGCTCGGCCACGAGGTGATCCGTCGCCCGCGCACGACGTCCGCCTCGACCAGCGTCCAGGGGCCATGGCAGATCGCCGCGACGGGCTTGCTGGTCGCGGCGAACGCCTTGACGAAGGCGACCGCGTCCCGGTCCGCGCGGAGTCGGTCGGGATTGCCTATCCCACCCGGCAGGAACAGCGCGTCGTAGTCGTCGACGGACGCGTCGGCGACGAGCCGGTCGACGGGGAAGGTCCCCGCGGCGACGGAGTCGAACTGACGGGCCTCGATCTCGCCGGGATGGATCGAGACGACGTCGGTGGTCGCGCCGGCGCCCAGCAGAGCCCCACGGGGCTGGTCGAGCTCGACCCGCTCGACGCCGTCGGTGACCAGGATCGCGACCTTCTGGCTGTGGAGGTCGTGCGTCATCGTGGTTCCCCCTCTCGGGTAGGCGGAGGACGGTCCTGCTTGGGAAGGACGGTCCTGCTTGGGACGTGGGCCACGTACGCGCCGTTCAAACGTCTCAGCGGCCGGCCGGGCGGCGAGCCCCGCCGGGCGGCGGGGGCCGTTCGCCGCGTGGTCTCCCCGCCACCGTGTCCCGTCTGGTGGCGGGAATGACCGGGGGACGAGGAGACGGGTGTCGTTCGTCCCCGGACAGCTGACGCCGAGGCCCGCCGGACGGTTCGGCGCCGGATCTGGAGGAACACTGGGTGTAGGCGATGCTTGGAGGAACTCGCGTGGCCGAGGACCAGGCGTGTCTGCACGCCGAGTGGGGCAGCCGGGGGGCACTCCTTGATCCGGACGAGGCGGTGTCCTGGCTGTTGTCGCTGGCCCGACGGCATTTGCGGATGGATTTGTCCTGGCTCTCCAGGTTTACCCCCGATCTTCAGATCATCGAGGCCCTGCACGGTGACGCGGCATCCTTCCGGCTGAGTCCGGGCACCGCGACCAGTTTCTGCGAGTCGTACTGCGCGCGGGTCCTGGACGGCCGTCTCCCGCCGGTCATCCCCAACGCCCGGACGGACGAGCGGACCGCGCCTCTCCCGATCACCGACGAGTTCGGGATAGGGGCATACGTCGGCGCTCCGGTGGTGCTCGACGACGGCCGCGTCTACGGCATGCTGTGCTGCCTCAACCACGAGGCGGACCCCCGGCTGGGCACCCGCGACGCCCGGTTCCTCACGCTGCTCGCCGAGGTGCTCGCCCAGTTCGTCTCCCGGCTCACCCACGAGCGCGAGGACCGCGACCTGCTGGTCCGGCGGATCAGCATGGTGATCCGCAACGGTCTGACCATGCAGTTCCAGCCCGTCGTCGACGTCCCCACGCTGCGGGTCGTCGGCGCGGAGGCGCTGGCGCGGTTCCCGCCGGGCTCCGGGGGCCCGGAGGCATGGTTCGCCGCCGCGGCCTCCGTGGGGCTGCGGACCGAGCTCGAGCTGGCCGCGATCAGCCGCGCGTTCGCCGCGTTCCCCCGCCTTCCGGCCCAGGTGTGGCTGGCGGTCAACGCGTCTCCCACGGTGGTCGCGTCCGGCCGGCTGCGCGACGTCCTCGCGGAGGCGCCGGCGACCCGCGTCGTCGTCGAGGTCACCGAGCACGAGGGCATCCAGGACTACCCGGCGGTCTGCGCCGCGCTCGACGACCTGCGCGGCCGGGACACGCGGATCGCCGTGGACGACGTCGGCGTCGCCAACGCCGAGCTGAACCGGCTCCTGCGGCTGTCCCCGGACATCCTGAAGATGGACCGGGAGCTGACCTGGAGGATCGACAAGGATCCCGCCCGTCGCGCGCTGGCCGGCGCGCTGGTCCAGTTCGCGGGCGAGATCGGCGCCCGGGTCCTGGCCGAGGGCGTCGAGACGGCCGACGAGTTCGCGACCCTCGCGGACATCGGCGTCCACGAGGCGCAGGGCTTCTACCTCGGCCGTCCCGGGCCGCTCCCGCTGCCTGAGCGCTGCGCGGCCGGCGAGCGGTCGCTGACGGACGTCAGCCGCTGATGGCGCTTCCCGCGGGAAGCGCCCAACGCGCGGCCGAGGCCGTTCAGGCGGTCGCGGGCGCCCCGCCTCGGGAGGCGCCGGCCACGCGGGCTATGGTCGCCGCCGCCTCGCGTAGCCGGTCGGGTGGGTGGGCGGCGTAGCCGAGGACGAGCCCCGGCGGACCGGGGCGCCGGCGGTGCCAGGACAGCGGATGCACCAGCACCCCGGCCGCGCGCAGCTCCTCGGCGAGCGCCACGTCGTCCGCCCGCTCGTCCGGCAGGCTCACCAACAGGTGCAGGCCGGCGGCGACGCCCCGCACCGGCGCGGCCGGCAGCGCCGCGCGCAGGGCGCCCAGCAGGGCGTCGCGGCGGGCACGGTGCCGCGCCCGGACGAGCCGGACATGCCGGTCGTACTCGCCGCTCGCGAGCAGCCGGGCGAGCACGAGCTGCGGGACGGTCGGGCTGCCGAGGTCGCTCGCCTTCTTCGCCGCCACGAGGCCCTCGTACCGGCGCGGCGGCGGGACGAGCCAGCCGAGGCGCAGTGCCGGCGCCAGGCTCTTCGAGGTGCTGCCCGCGTACGCGATCCGGTCCGGCGCTCCGGCGTGCAGGGCGGGGACCGGTGCGCGGTCATAGCGGTACTCGGCGTCGTAGTCGTCCTCGATCACGAGCTCGGCATCCGCGGCCCAGGCCAGCAGGGCCCGCCGCCGCCCGGGCGCGAGAACGACCCCGGTCGGGAACTGGTGGGCCGGGGTGAGGAAGACCGCCCGGGCCCCGCTGGCGGCCAGGGCGTCGATCCGCAGGCCGTCGCCGTCGACCGGGACGGGGACGGGACGCAGCCCCCAGTACTCGAACTCCTCCACCGCGCCGCGCGAGCCCGGGTCCTCGACCGCGATCGCGTCCGTCCCCTCCCGGCGCAGCTGCTGCGCCAGCAGCGCCATCGCCTGCGCCACCCCGGAGACGATCAGGATCTCGTCCGGCGTGACCCGCGGCCCGCGGGCGCGCGCCAGCCATGGCGCGAGCGCCTCCCGCAGCCGGGGATGCCCGCGCGGGTCGCCGTAGCCGAGGTCGTCCGGCGACGTCTCGGTCAGCACCGCCCGCTCGGCGCGCAGCCAGGCGGCGCGCGGGAACGCGGACAGGTCCGGGACGCCGGGCGAGAGGTCGATCCCCGCCGCGGCCGGCACCCGTGGCCGGGGCAGCGGCCCGTCCCAGCGCGGGGCGCGGCGCGGCGCGCGCGGCGGGCGGACGGGCTGGGCCAGCACGGTCGTGCCACCGCCGCGGCGGCCGCCGACCAGCCCCTCGTCGGTGAGCCTCCGGTATGCCTCGACGACCACGCCGCGAGACACCCCGAGGTCCGCCGCGAGCGTCCGGGTGGCGGGCAGCTGGCCGCCGGCCGGCAGCCGGCCGTCCGCGATGGCGGCCCGCAGCGCGTCGGACAGCCAGCCGGCGAGCCCTCGGGCCGGCGCGGCCGCCGCGGCCAGCTGCAGGAAGTCGGTCCCGCGCGCGACCTCGCCCCTGGCAACCTCGCCCCTGGCAACCTCGCCCCCGGCAACCAGGTCTCTCGCGACCTCTGCCCTGTCGACCCCGTCCATGGCGACCTCGTCCACCGCGACTTGGTCCATTCTGATAGCCCATTCTTGGCCCTGGATTCAGGACCATGCTGCTCGCCAGCATCGTGGCATGTCCACTCGACTGCCGGTGCTCGCCGGCGCGACCGGCATGACGTTCGTCGGCGGCAGCGTCGCGGTGTCCGGCGTCCTCGCCGACGCCCCGCTGTCCACGGCCCAGGCGCTGCGCTACGCGCTCGCGTGCGGCCTCCTGGTCGGTTTCGCCCGGCGCACCGGCCGGCCGCTGCTCCGGCCGCGGGGGCGGGAGTGGCTCTGGCTGCTCGGCGTGTCCGTCACCGGCCTGGTGCTGTTCAACGTGGCGCTCGTCCAGGGCTCGCGGCACGCCGAGCCGGCGGTGCTCGGCGTCGCGGTGGCCTGCGTGCCGGTCGTGATGGCCACGGTCGGGCCACTGTTCGAGCACCGCCGGCCGCGGGCGCGGATCCTCGTCGCGGCGGGCGTCGTGACCGCCGGCGCGGCGCTCGTCCAGGGCATCGGCCGGGCCGATGCCCTGGGCCTGCTCTGCGCGCTCGCCGTGTTCGGGTCCGAGGCCGGCTTCACGTTGCTGGCCGTGCCGGTGCTCGGCCGGCACGGGCCGCACGGCGTGTCGGTGCACGCGACGTGGCTGGCGGCGGTCGCCTTCGCCGTCCTCGGGGTCACCACCGAGGGCGCCCGGGCGGCCGCCCGCCTCGACGTCGCCGACGTGCTGGCGATCGGCTACCTCGCGGTGGGGGTGACCGCCGTGGCGTTCGTCCTCTGGTACTCCTGCGTGCGCGGGCTCGGCGCGGGCCGCGCCGGCCTGCTCACCGGCGTCGCGCCGGTGGCGGCGGCGGTGATCGGCGTGCCGGTGACCGGCGCGGTACCCGCCCCGCCGGTCTGGGCCGGCATCGCGTTGATCGCCACCGGCCTCGCCCTCGGGCTGGGCGACGGCTCGGCCCGCCGGCCGGCCAGGTCCTGGTCAGGCCGGCCGGGACGCCAGGTGGCGGCCCTCGCTCGTGGGCACGAAGCCGGCGACGAGCGCCGCGACCCGGTCGGGGTTGTCGATCGGGCTGAAGGCGGCGGCGTCGGGCACGGTCGCCAGCTCCGCGTTGGGGAACGTCTCGGCGAGCCGTTCGGCGAGCCGGCGTGGGAAGGCCCGGTCGTGCTCGGACCAGGCCAGCAGCACCGGGGCGGTCACCGTGCCGAGTGCCTGGACGGCCCCCAGGGTGTGCCGCCGGTGGGCGCCGCGCAGGATGGCCCGGGTGTCGCGGCGGACCGCCCGGTCCGCGCGTAGCGGGCCCGACCACCGCTCGGTCTGCTCGGGGGTCAGGCCCCGCAGGGTCAGCCAGCCGAACGTCATCGGGAGGCGGTGCAGCTGGGGCGTGCGCAGGACCCACGCCAGGGCCCGCATGCCGCCGGGAAGCCAGCACAGCAGCTTGACCGGCCGGAAGATCGGCGGCAGGAAGTGGTCGAAGGCGTCGCCGGAGGTGAGCACGGCCCGGTCGACCAGCTCGGGACGGGCGGCCAGCAGCAGCTGGGTGAGCGCGGTCGCGGAGTCGTTACTCACGACCGCCACCGGCGCGGCGCCCAGCCGCTCGACCAGCTGGGCGATGAGGGCTGCCAGGCCGGGCGGGCTCAGGTCCGTGCCCGGGCGCATGGGATGGCGGTGCGCGCCGAGCGGCAGGGTCGGGGCCAGGCAGCGGTACCCGGCCGCGGCGAGCCGCTCGGCCACCGCGTCCCAGAACGAGGCGTCGCACAGGGCCCCGTGCAGGAGCAGGAGCGGCCGGCCGTCGGTCGGCCCGGCCACCCGCACCTCGACGTCGCCGGCCGCGAGCGGGATGACGACCGTCTCGAACGGCGGAAGGTCGGTGGACGATCGCGTCATGCGGCGCCTCCTTATTGAGCATCAACTCAATAAAGAGGCTAGCGGTTGTTGAGGACACACTCAAGTACGGTGCTGGGGTGGAGATGGCGGACGAGGCGTCGACACGACCCGCGCCCGCCCGCCGGCGGCTGAGCCGCGACGACCGGCGGGCGCAGCTGCTCGCCGCCGCGGTCGGGCTCGCGGCCCGGCGCGACCTGGACCGGATCCCGATCGCGGACGTCGCCGCCGCCGCGGGCGTCTCGGAGGGGCTGGTGTTCCACTACTTCCCCACCAAGGCGGCGCTGGTGCGCGCGGTCGTCGAGGACGCGGCGGCGTCGCTGGTCGCCGACCTGCGGGCCGACCGGCCCGGGTCGACGCTCGACCGGCTGACCGCCGGGCTCGACGCCTACCTCGACCATGTCGAACGCCGGGCGAGCAGCTGGCGGGTGCTGCTGGGCTCCAGCGACGACCCGGTGGTCACCGAGACCCTGGCACGCGTCGAGGAGGCGACGCTCGCCGTCACCTTCGACGTCCTGGACATCCCGGCGCCGTCGCCGGTGCTGCGCGCCGCCGCCCAGGGCTTCCTCGCCTACGAGCGCGCCGTCTGCCTGGCCTGGATCGACGGGCAGGGCGCCGTCACCCGAGAGCAGATCGCCGCCCTGCTCACCGGCACCTTCCTCGGTTCGCTGCAGGCCGTCGCCACGGACCCGGCCGTCGCGCTCGCCCTGGCCCGGCTGGCCGGACAGTGAGGGGGCCAGGCGCGACGGCCGTCTCGCCGAAGGCCGCGCGAAGGTGAGCCCGGGGGCCGGGCCACCGGGCTCACCTGGTCGGCTGTCGCGGAGTGCCGGGCCTACTTCAGGATGTCGGACCTGGCCGCGGCGGCCCGCAGGAGGTTCGCGTCCTCGGGAAGGACGAACCCGGCCCGCGCGGCGTCGTGGGTGGCGCGGTTCCACGCCGAGACGAAACCGCCGTGGTCGCGGTACAGCGCGGACAGCTTCTCGGCCGAGAAGGGTTCGGTGACGCCGAACAGCTGGCAGAACTGGCTGCCGGAGTTCCCGAAGCCGGCGAGCCTCGCGACCGGGGCGTCCACCGCCGGGGTACGGATCCCGCCGCGCGCGTTGCCGTTCGCGTCGAGCGCGTACTGGGGCGGGCTGACGCTGAGCGTCGTCAGGCGCGGCGCCGCGGGGGGCGGCGTGCCGTGGGCCACCCAGCGGTCCAGGCTCCTGATCGCCGCGCGCAGGACGAAGGTCTGCGGACCGGTGTTGATCGGCAGGGCGCAGGCGAAGCCCTCGGACGGCTCGTTCGTCGGGTGCGACATCGAGTCGAACCACGCCGCGGTTCCCTGCCGGTCCCCGGTGTCGGTCTCCCCGTCACGCAGGCCGTAGAGGTCGAAGTGGGAGGTGCCGGCGACCTCCCAGAGCCGGTAGCGGCGGCTGTCGTCCCGGCGGGCCAGCAGGCCGCCCGCGTCGTTCTCCGCCTGGAAGACCAGCACCGGGACGTCGAGGTCGTCGCGGATGAGGCTGGGGGTCGGCGTCGGCACCGCGGGCAGCGGGCTCTGGGTGAGAGGCGCTCCCGCCGCCCCACGGCTGTGCACCAGGAAGCCGTCGTAGGCCTTCGCCCGCGGGTGGACGGCGTCGATGTAGGTGACCAGGCGCCCCGCCGACTGGGACTCGCCGACGGCGATCACCCGCTTGGGCTTCAGGCCGCCGAGCATGCGGCCGGCCTTGTCCTGGATCGCCTGCCCGGCCTGCGAGAAGATGTCGTACGAATAGCTGTCCCCGGGGTGGTTCAGCGCCCCGTAGCGGGCCGGGTCCCCGAGCGGCGCCGCCTTCAGCGCGTCCACGCCCACGGCCTGGGCGGAAACGCCCACCCAGATGTAACCGCTGCGGATCAGCTCGGTGTGCATGTGCATCCAGTCCGGGCTGGCGTCCACTCCGCCCGAGACGTTCAGCCACTCGACGATCACCGTGCCGTTGAAGTCGCGCGGCTTGGCCGGCCGGTACACCACGGCCCGCGTCACGTACGGCTGCTGGGACGACGGCAGGACCGTCCACTTCCCGTCCGGGGTGAGCGGCGCCGCCGGCGAGTAGGCGTCGGCGGTCCCCGAGAGGAAGAACTCCGACCGCTGGTAGCCGACGGAGCCGAGGTCGTACGTCGTCTGCGAGAAGACGATCGGCACCCCGTTCCCGCCGGTCACGGGCCCCGTCACCGTCGGCGATCCGGCGTCCGCCCGCGCGGCCGCGCCCAGGCCGGCCACCGCCAGTCCGACGGATAACGCGAGCGCGCCCGCGCCCATCCGGGCCCACCTCAGTTTTCGTGCCACGACCGCTCCCCTCTGTGGTTCCTCGTCGATCAGAGGCTTGGCAGGTCGAGCCCTATGTGGCAGATCCTGCCAGCTCTGACAGATCAAGTAAGCTAGTCGGGCAGCACCAGGGCGTCAACCGGCAGACGAGGGCCCTGTGTGAAGATGAGCGACCGATGGGGCGACCGCATTGACCTCCCAGCCGCTGGCCGCGCAGCTACGGGCGAAGCGCGCGGAGATGATGACCGCCGAGGTCGAGGCCGCCGCGCTGCGCCTGTTCGAGGAGCGCGGGTTCGACCAGGTCACCGTCGACGAGATCGCGGCCGAGGCGCGCATCTCGGTGCGGACCTTCTACCGCTACTTCCCCGCCAAGGAGGACGTCCTCCTCCTGAAGATCGACCGGGGGAACGAGACGCTGCGGGCCGCGCTGGCGGCCCGCCCGGCCGACGAGCCCGCACTGCGGTCGCTGCGCCGGGCCGTCGAGGAGTCGGTGTCGCGGGAGGACGCGCGGCTCACCCGGCAGTGGACCGCCGTCGTCGCGGCCACCCCGGTCGTGACCCGGACGGTGCTCGGCGCGATCCAGCTGAAGACGCAGCGCACGATCGCCGAGTTCCTCGGCTCCCGCCTCGGCCTCGCCGGCGACGCCATGGTGCCCACGATGCTGGCCGCCGCGGCCGGCGGCGTCATCCAGGCGGCCCGGATCCAGTGGTTCGTGGGCGGCGGCGACCTGGTCGCCAGGATCTCCGAGGGACTCGAGATCCTGGAACGAGGAATCGGCGCCGAGCCCGCCACCTGGTCCCAGGCCGGGGGCGACGCGACCGGCCCTTCATGACGGGCCGCGTACCGCGCGACGGCCCTACGGCGTCAGGTCGGCGAGGCGGGCGGTGGTGACGATGCTGAGCTTGCCGGTGCCGGCGTCGGTGGTGTGGATGACGGCCAGGCTGCCGTGGCCCTCGGCGACGGCGCGGGCCGGGCCGATCATGATCGGCCGCAGGTAGCGGACGGTCAACGACTCCAGCACGACCGGCCGGTCGGCGAGCGACATCGCCGCCTCCTCCGCGCCGACGGCGACGAGGCCGCCCTGGATCGCGCCCGCGGCGTTCAGGCCGTCCGGCCGGCGCGGCACCTCCGCCGTGCCCGGCGCGACGATCCGGGCGCCGATCCGCTCGGCGAGCGGCAGGGCGAGCCGGCCGTTGAGGTTGACCACTCTGGGGAAGCCCTCGGCGAAGACATGCTGGGGGTTCGGGGAAGCGATGAAGGAGATGTGGACGACGGCGACCAGCGCGCCCGAGGTCTCGTTCAGAAACCGCGTCTCGTAGACGAGGACCGTCTGGCCGATCTTGATCGCCGTGGTGACGGCGCGGACGCGGTCGCCGGCGCGCGCCCCGGCGTGCAGCTGGACCTCGAGGTCGAGCGTGAGCGGGATCCGGGGGTCGAGCGTCTGGGCGGCGACGGTGCCGGCGAGGACGTCGGCCCAGGTCGCCAGCACCGAGGTCCGCAGCGTGGCCGTACCCGGAACGCACATCTCCGGCGTCACCTCGGCGTCGCCGCGCAGGCCCGAGCCGTCGTCCGTCATGCTCAGGCCGAGCTCCGCGATGATGTGCCCGGAGATCGGCGCCCCGTCGTGGTCGGCCACCCGAGCCGGCGGGATGGGGCTGCCCGCGCCCTGCCGGTCAGCGGCCGCGGGCCCGGGCCGAGATGCGAGGTCCATGGGCAAATCCTTGCATAAAAGGTCAGACATCTTCGGTTTCCTGACTCCCGGTCCGCGCGCGGGCCAGGTGGTCTGCCTCATACTTCGGACCCGTGACCTCCGCCACCCAGCCCGACTCGTCCGCGACCGTGCCCGCGCCGCCGGCCCGGTGGGGCATGACCGTCCCCCTCCCGGGGGTGCCGCTGGCCGAGCACCCCGCCCGCTACGCGGAACTCGCCGACCTCGGCTACACCGACCTGTGGTCGGCCGAGGCGACCGGCGCCGACGGGATCGTCCCGCTCGCGCTCGGGGCGACCGAGCGCCGGCTGCGCCTGGGCACCGCGATCCTGCCCGCCTTCACCCGCGGCCCGGCGCTGCTCGCCCAGACCGTGGCGACGCTGGCGGACGCGGCCGAGGGGCGGTTCGTGCTCGGCCTCGGGACGTCGTCGGACGTCATCGTCCAGAACTGGAACTCGATCCCGTTCGAGCGGCCCTACCAGCGGATGCTCGACACCGTCCGGTTCCTGCGCCAGGCGCTGGCCGGCGAGAAGGTCACCCAGGAGTTCCCGTCGTTCACGGTGAAGGGCTTCCGGCTGGGCATGGTCCCGCCGAAGCCGGTGCCGATCCTCGTCGCGGCGCTGCGGCCGAGGATGCTGGGGCTGGCCGGCCGGGAGGCGGACGGCGCGATCCTCAACTGGCTGTCCCCCGAGGACTGCGACACCGTGATCCCGTACGTGCGGGAGCACAACCCGGACGCGGAGATCGCGGCCCGGATCTTCGTCCTGGTCAACGAGGACCCGGCGGCAGCCCGCCAGTTGCTGCGCCGCCACGTGGCGGCCTACCTGACCGTCCCGGTGTACCGCGAGTTCCAGCGCTGGCTTGGCCGGGAGAAGGCACTCGCGGGCATGTGGGAGGCCTGGGCCGCCGGCGACCGTGCCGGGGCACTGGCGGCGATCCCCGACGAGGTCGTCGACGAGCTGTGCGTACACGGCTCGATCGAGGCCTGCCGGGCCGGTGTCCGCCGCTACGTCGACCACGGGGTGACGACGCCCGTCATCGCCCTGCTCAACGGCGGCCCCGAGCTGCCGAAGATCCTCGCGGGCCTGTCCCCCGCCGCCGGCTGACCACCGGCTGACCGCGGGCTCGTCCAGCCGGACGCGCCCGCGGTGCCGGGGCTCCGGGCGCCTACGACGCCGGGGAGAGGATCACGACCGGAATCGGGCGGTCGGTGCGCGACTGGTAGACGTCGTAGTTCGGCCAGCCCTCCGTCATGATCTTCCAGAGGCGGGGCTTCTCCTCGTCGGACGCGGTCCGCGCGACCACCGGGATGTGCTCCGCGCGCACCTGGATCTCCGCCGCGGGGTTCTCGGTGATGTTGAGATACCACTCGGGGGCGGTCGGCGCGCCGCCCTTGGAGGCGATGACCAGGTAGTCGTCGCCATCACGGCCGAAGATCAGGGCGGACGTGCGGGGCTGCCCGGTGCGCCGGCCCTTGACAGTCAGCAGCAGGGTCGGGACGCCGTTCCACTCGTAGCCGACCTCGCCGTCGGTCTCCTGGTAGCGCCGGATGTGCTCGGCGCCGACGAGGGCCAGGTCGGGGGCCTTGTAGCCCGGTTCGCTCATGAAGGTCTCCTGGTCGAGGGTGCGGCCCGTCAGCCGAACAGGACGGGGATCTCGGTGGCTCCGCGCTCGTACAGGCCGACGTAGCGCGGCTGCTCCGCGTCGGGGTCGAGGCGCAGGTTGGGCAGCCGGTCGAGCAGCGCGTTGATCCCGGTGGTGATCTCGGCGCGGGCGAGGTGCATGCCGAGGCAGATGTGCGGCCCGCCGCCGAACCCGAGCGAGCGCTTCAGCGGCCGGTAGGGATCGAACTCGTCGGGCCGGTCCCAGCGTTCCGGGTCGCGGCCGGCCGCGCCGAGGCACATGTGCAGCACCGACCCCTTCGGCAGGGTCGTGCCGTAGAAGTCGACGTCACGGGTGACGTGCCGGGAGAACATCGGGTCCGTCGGCAGCCAGCGCACCGACTCCTCGACGCACGCCTTGAGCAGCGTCCGGTCCTCGCGGACGGCCGCGAGCACCTCGGGCCGTTGCAGCAGCGCGGTGAGCGTGATGCCCATCTGCTTCCAGGTGGTGCCCGAACCGGCGGTCAGCAGCAGGATCGCGAAGGAGTAGATCTCGGCGTCGGACAGGGTGTGGGTCGTCCCGTCCGCTTCCTTGAGCTCCGCCTGGACGAGCACGCTGATGAGGTCGTCGGACGGGGACTCGCGCCGGGCCGCGACGATCGGCGCGAGAATCCGCACGACCGCCGCCGGGTCCCGCAGCGACTCCCGGATGACCAGCGCCTGGTCGACCGGGACCCCGAAGCTGCCGGTGATGGTGAGCACCGGGATGGCCGCGCAGAAGTCCGTGTTCAGCTCGGCGCGGCCGTCGCCGGCGATCCGGTCGACGAGGTCCTGGACCGTCTCCTGGATCCAGTTCACGATCCACCACTTGGCCTTCGCCGGCACGAAGGACGGCTGCACGAGGGCGCGGTAGCGGCGGTGCTGGTCGCCGCCCATCGACAGCATGCTGTTCATGACGCCGACGTCGTCGCCGATGGGGTTGATCGCCACCGGCGACGACGCGAACGTCTCGCTGTCGCGGAAGGCGGCGTCGCAGGCCTCGAAGCCGAACACGGAGAAGTGCGGCCGGTCCGGGAACGGCAGGCCCTGGAACATGGCCTCCCCCGGGTAGCCGGTCAGCCGGTGAACCGTGCCCTCGTGCACCGCCGCCCGCGCGCGCAGCTCGTGCCAGACGGGATAGGGATCGTCGGTGTAGTCGCCGCCGGAAAAGGAGTTGTAGCTGCTGCGGAGGTCGAACAGCTCCCGGATCCGGTCGCGGTCGAGGGCCGCCGGCGGGCTGAGATCGGTCATCGGGGTGCCCCTGTCGCGATCGCCGGGGTCATCAGAAGCAGCGGGGCCATCGGGGTCATCGCGCGACGTAGCCGCCGTCGACCGGGAGGAGCACCCCGGTGACGTTGGCGGCCCGGTCCGAGACCAGGAAGACGGCGGCCTCGGCGCAGTCCTCGGCCGTGATCGGCCGGCCGAGCGGGTGGCTCTTGCCGACCTGCGCCGCGGCCTGGTCGAGGGCGTCGGCGGGCAGCGTCATGCCGCCGGCGGCCATGAAGTTCGTGTACGGCATGCCGGCCGGGCAGATCGCGTTGGCGCGGATCCCGAACGGGGCCCCCTCGATGGCGGCGGCCTTGGTGAGCTGGTGCACCGCGCCCTTGGTCGCGCCGTACACCGACCCGCCCCAGCTGACCAGGCCGGCGACCGACCCGGTGTTGAGGATGACGCCGCCGCCGCCCTGCCTCTTGAACTGGATGATCGCGTGCTTGGTGCCGAAGAACACGCCGCCGAAGTTCACGCCGACCAGGCGCGCGAAGTCCTCGGCGGTGTGGTCCTCGAGCGTGCTGCCGAGCCGCGGCGTCGGGATGCCGACGTTGCTGAACAGGATGTCGAGCCGGCCGTACGCCTCGACGGCGGCGGCGATCATCGCGACGACGTCGTCCTCGTTCGAGACGTCGCAGCCGACAGCGGTCGCGGTCCCGCCGGCTGCCTCGATCAGGCTCACCGTCTCCTTGACCTGTTCGAGCCGGATGTCGGCGCAGACGACGCGGGCGCCCTCCTCGGCGAACCGTAAGGCCGAGACCCGGCCGACGCCGGACCCGGAGCCGGTCACGATGGCGCTCTTGCCATCGAGCAGGTTTCCCATCAGTTCACGCTTCCTGTTCCTGGGGCACCAGGCGGAGCGCGCCCGTGGGGCACGCCTCCACCGCGGTGCTGATCGCGTCCAACGGGTCGCCCATCGGGTCGAGGGCGACCACCTTCGCGTGCTCGTCGTGGTCGAAGCTCTCCGGCGCGTAGACGATGCACATCCCGCTGCCGACGCAGAGCGTCTGGTCGACGGTCACGAGGCCCTGGCCGGCCATGTCAGGCGCCGGCGAGCACGGGCGGGGTGGCCGGGGTGAAGCGGTAGAGCCGTTCGGCGTTGCCGCGCAGCAGCTTGTACTGGGTTTCCTCCGGCAGGTGGCCGATGATGCCCTTGACCGTCTGGATGCAGTTGGGCCAGGTGGAGTCGGAGTGTGGGTAGTCGGTCTCGCACATGATGTTGTCCTCGCCGATCTCGGCGAGGCTCGCGATGCCGTGGTGGTCCTCGATGAAGCAGCCGAAGATGTGCTCGCGGAACGTGGCCCGCACGTCGAGGGTGTCGAGGTCGACACCCTTGGAACCGCCGTGGTCCATGAACGTCGCGCCGCGCTTCACCCAGTAGCGCTGCTTGTCGAGGACCTGCTCGGCGCGCTCCAGGTAGTACGGCATCCAGCCGATCTCGCCCTCGGA
>NZ_JADWYU010000023.1 GCF_016786325.1 Frankia nepalensis
GAGGACGCGGCGCGGAGGTCCCTTGGGAGCGCAGCGAGCAAGGGGCCGGAGCGCCGCGCCCGGACGGAGCGAACCAAGAAACTAGGACTTGGGCAGTTCGCCGATCACGCCGTCGACGAAGAAGTCGATGCCGTCGAGGGTGGCGTAGTCGGGCACCGTGCCGGCGGGGATCTGCACCGTGCCGTCCTGGTCGGTCACCGGGCCGACGAACGGTGAGCCGTCCGCCGCCGAGATGGCCGTCTTCGCCTGCTCGATGGCCGCCTTGGCCTCGGCGCTGACGGCCGGGCCGAATTCCGACTGGATGAACGGGTTCTCGCCGTTCTTGTAGCCGACCCGGTAGTTGGCGTTGTACTTGCTGCCGGTGAACTCGCCGGCCAGCGCCGTCTTCACGATGTCGGTGTAAAGCGGGCCCCAGTTCCACTCGGAGCCGGTCAGCCAGCCCTTCGGGGCCAGCTCGGACGCGTCCGCGTGGTAGCCGACGGTGAAGGCGCCCGCGGCCTCGGTCGTCTTGATGACGGTGCCGGTGCAGTCCTGGTGCTGGGTGATGACGTCGACGCCCTGGGAGAGCAGGCTCTGGGTGGCCTGCGCCTGCTTGGCCGGGTCACACCAGTTGGAGGTGTTGACCGTGTAGGTCTTGGCCTCCGGGTTCACCGACTTCGCGCCGAGCTCGAACGCGTTGATGTTGGCGATCGTCTGCGGGATCGGGAACGCGTACACGTAGCCGAGCTTGTTGGTCTTGGTCGTGAGCCCGGCCGCGATGCCGGCCAGGTAGACCGGCTCGTAGACGGTGCCGAAGTAGGTGCCGGTGTTCGCGGTGACCTTGCCGTCGGCGATCACGTTGCCCTGCTGGACGACGACGACGTCCGGGTGCTCCTCGGCGACCTTGAGCGCGGCGTCGAGGTGGCCGTAGCTGGTCGCGAAGATGATCTTCGCGCCCTTCTGGATCATCGAGTTCATGACCCGGGCGGCGTTGTCGTCCTCGGGCACGTTCTCGGCGGTGATGACCTCCAGGTCGGGGAAGGCCTTCTTGATCTCCTCGCTGCCCTGGAAGGCGGCCTGGTTATACCCGTAGTCGTCCTTCGGGCCGACGAAGATGAAGCCGACCGCCTTGCTGTCCTTGCCCGGCACCGTGGAGCCGGCACCCGCGTCGTCGTTCTGGGACGCCGCGCTGCTGCAGCCGGCGGCCGCCAGGGCGAGCGCGGTGAGCAGCACCGCCGCGCGCCGTTTGCCGAATCGCATTTAAAGGGTCCTTTCAGGGGTGGATTGCGGGAGCGCCGTGGGGACGGGCTGTTTGAAGGCAGGGGAAACGGGCGCCGGGGCAGGGCGGGGCGCGCCTGGGCGGGGTGAAGGAGAGCCGGACCGGCGGGGCGGGGGCTGGGGGCCGGGGGCGGGGGGGGGGGGGGGGGGGGGGGGGCGGGCGCGGGGGGGGGGGGGGGGGGGGGGGGGGGGGGGGGGCCCGGGCCCCGCCCGCACCCGCGAGGGGACCGGCCGGGCCGCGGGGAGCGGGGGCGCTAGGCGGTTCGCGTCTCGAAGACCCGGCGCAGCTCGTCGGGCGCGGCGAGCAGGGTGCGCTTGCCGAGGACGGCGAGGACCAGGATCGTCACCACGAACGGGATCGCGTCGAGCGCGAACTGGTTGATCCCGTAGCCGCGCGCCTGCAGCGCGGGGGACAGCGCGAGCGCCGCGCCGAACAGGTACGAGCCGGCCATGACCCGCAGCGGGTTCCAGGTCGCGAAGATCACCAGTGCGACCGCGATGAAGCCGCGGCCGACGGTCATGTTCTCGAACCAGGCGTTCGAGTAGGCGATCGACAGGTGCGCTCCGCCCAGGCCGCACAGCCCGCCGCCCGCGATCACCGAGGCGTACCGCACGGTGCTGGTCGAGTACCCGTGGACCAGCAGCACCTCGGAATGCTCGCCGGCGGTGCGGACGAGCAGGCCGACCCGGCTCCGGTAGAGCAGCCACCAGACCGCGGGCGCCACGAAGAACGACAGGTAGGTCAGCGGGTCATGGGTGAACAGGATCTCCCCGACCCAGGGGATCGAGGACAGCCCGGGCACGTCCCACGGGTCGAGCGAGTTGATCTGCCGGCCCACGTAGGCGGCGCCGAACAGGGAGGTGAGGCCCAGGGCGAAGAACATCACCGTGAGGCCCGCCGCGAACTGGTTGGCCTTGCGGGCCACCACCAGCACCGCGTGCACCGCGGCGAGCGCCGCGCCCGCGCCGATGCCGGCGAGCACGCCGACCCAAGGGCTGCCCGACGTCGCCGTCGCCGCGTACGCCGCCAGCGCGCCGCCGAGCATGCAGCCCTCGGTGCCCAGGTTGATGACGCCGGCCCGCTCGGACACGGTCTCGCCGAGCCCGGCGAACATGATCGCCGTGCCGCCCACGACCGCCCCGGACAGGACGTCGACCGCCAGGCTGCTCATCGCGCGTTACCCCCGCTCTTGCGCCGCGCCGTCCAGCCGAGGACGGCGATGAGCACCAGGCCCATCAGGATGTTGACCGTGGCCGCCGGCAGCCCCGCGTCAAGCTGCAGGCTGTCGCCCGCGACCGTGATCGCGGCGAGCGCGAGCGCCGCGACCACGACGGACAGCGGGTTGTGCCTGGCGAGCCAGCTCGCCAGGAAGGCGATGTAGCCGAAGTTGGTGGTGATCCCGGTGCGCAGCTTGTACTCGACGCCGGCGAAGTGGACCATCCCGGCCAGGCCGGCGAGCGCGCCGCCGACGAGCATCGCCGAGAGCAGCAGCAGCGCGACCGGGAGCCCGGCGCGCCGCGCCGCCTCCGGGTTGCCGCCGATCACCCGCAGCCGGAATCCCCAGGTCGTGTAGCGCAGCAGCACGAAGACCACCGCCGTCGCGATCAGCGCGAAGACGAAGCCGACGTGCACCGCCGACATGCCGAGGTAGGGCAGCTTCGCGGGGTCCGCGAGCTCCGCGCTGGTCGGCTGGCCGGTGCCGTCCGGGTCCTTCCACGGCGAGTAGATCAGGTACAGCAGGATGTCCAGGGCGATGTAGTTCATCAGCAGCGTGCTGACGGCCTCGTTGATGCCGACGGTGAGCCGCAGCAGGGCCGCCAGCCCCGCCCAGGCCGCGCCCGCCGCCATCGCCGCGACGACCATCAGGACGACGACCAGCCCGCCGCCCAGTTTGTCGTCGAACGCGAGCGCGATGCCGCCGGCGGCGACCGCGCCGATCACGATCTGTCCTTCGCCGCCGACGTTGACCAGCCCGGCCCTGGCCGGCACCACCACCGCGAGCGCGCCCAGCAGCAGCGGAGCCGCCTTGACGAAGATCTGCTCGATCGACGGGGTGTTGGTGAACGTCGAGGTCCACACGTCCGCGTAGACGGTGAACGGGTTGGCGCCCTTGGCGAGCAGGAGCACCGTGAAGACCACGAGCGCGGCGCCGAGCGCGGCCGCCCAACGGCCGAGCCCGCGGCCGATCCCGGCCAGCCGGCTCTCGGCCGCCGGCGCGGCCGGGCTCCCGGGAGCGCCAGGTGCCCCGGGAGCGCCGGACGCTGGGGGAGGCGCCGCCGTCGCCGCGTCCGGCGGCGAGAACTGCGCAGGTATCGTCGCCTCGGTCACGAGCCCTCGCCCCCCGTCTGAGCGTCCTTGGCCACGGCCGCCGCGTCGGTGGCCGTCTCGTCCCCTGTCCCGTCCGCCGCGGCTGTCTCGGCCGTGGGCACCGGGTCCGCGGCGGCCGGCGTGGCCGCCGGGACCGCCACGCCGCCGGTCATCAGGGCGCCGAGCTCCTGGCGGTTGGTGGTGGCGGCCGGCACGACGCCGGTGAGCCGGCCGGCGCAGAACACCGCGATCCGGTCCGCCACCGACATCAGCTCGTCGAGGTCCTCGGAGACGACCAGCAGCCCGGCGCCGTCGGCCCGGCGGGCCAGCAGCAGCTCCTGGGTGCGCCGGGTGGTCGCGATGTCCAGGCCGCGGCTCGGGTAGGCGGCGACGACGAGGCTCGCGTCGCGGCCGAGCGCCCGCGAGAGCATCACCCGCTGGATGTTGCCGCCGGACAGGTCGGCGACCCGCCGGTGCGGCGGCGCCATCCGCAGCTGGACCTTCTCGTTGATGTCCGAGGTGTGCCGCCCGACCCGGCCCCAGTCGAGGCCTATCCGGCGCAGGAAGGCGCGCAGGTGGCCGAGCGCCATGTGCTCGAGCACCGTGAGCGTGGGGACGACCGCGTCGTTGACCGGGTCCTCCGGCACATCGACCGCCCCGGCCGTGAGCCCCGCCGTGGGGCCGCCGCGGCCGAGTTCGCGCCCGCTCACCCGGACCGTGCCGGCGGACGTCGGCCGGGCGCCGACGGCGACCTCGCACAGCTCGCGCTGCCCGCTGCCGGCGACGCCCGCCACGCCGACGATCTCGCCGGGACTGACGGTCAGGGTGACGTCGTGCAGCGCGGTGACACCACGGTCGCCGAGCGCGCTCACCCCGACGAGCTCGAGGGCCGGCGGCGCCTCGGAGGCGACCGTCGGGCGCTCGGCGGGCAGGGCGGCCACCGTCTGGCCGACCATGGCCTCGACGAGCTCGGCGTCGGTCATCGGCTTCGGGTCCGTGCCGGCGAGCACCACCCGCCCGCCGCGCAGCACCGTCACCCGGTCGGCGATGGCCCGCACCTCGGCCAGCTTGTGGGTGACGATCACGATGCCGAAGCCCTGCGCGCGCAGCCGGCTCACCATGGCGAACAGCGCGTCCACCTCGGTCGGCGCCAGCACGCTGGTCGGCTCGTCGAGGATGACGATCCGGGCGCCCGTCATCAGCACCTTGAGGATCTCGGTGCGCTGGCGTTCGCCGATCGACAGGTGGCGCACCAGCGCGTCCGGCTCCACGGCGAGCCCGTAGGACTCGCTGGCCGCGGCGATGCGCCGGGACAGCTCACGGGCCTGGATCGTGACGCCCGACCGGGCCAGCGCGAGCGCGTAGTTCTCGGTGACGGTGAACGCGGGCACCAGCCGCAGGTCCTGGAAGACCATGCCGATGCCGAGCGCGCGTGCCTGCGTCGGCGAGCCGACCGCGACCTTCTCCCCGGCCACCCGCATCTCGCCGGAGTCCGGCTTGTACATGCCGTAGACGAGCTTGAGCAGCGTGGACTTGCCGGCGCCGTTCTCGCCGATGAGCGCGTGCACCTCACCCGGGCGGACGTCGAAGCTCACGTCGGAGTTGGCCAGCACCTCACCGAAGCGCTTGGTGAAACCGGTGACGCTCAGCAGCGGCTCGGCGGTCGTGGTCGACCCGCCGGGCGCCTCGACGGTCACCGTGGACATGGCCGGTTCCCGGAGGGCGAGACGTTCCGGCGCCCGGGAAGGCACCGCTGGACGGGCGGGTGGCTGGCTGCGCCGGGCAGGTGCCCGGACGTTGGTGACATCGCGACCTTCCGGTTCTTGGCCCAAGGTGACGGTTCCCTGGGTGCGTCGGGGCGAGGCCCGACCGTCCGGCCGCGTGGCGCGCCGCGCGTGGCCGGCCGGTATCACGGGAGGGCTGTCTCCCGGTGCCGGCGACGGCGGCGAGCGGTGGGCTAGGTCACGGGCCTTGGCGCGGTGAGCGGCCTCGGCGGAGCACCATCTGGGTGATGGCGCGGGCGGCCCGCTTCTCCACGACCTCCATCGACTCGCCCACATGGCTGCGCAGCTTGCGCACCGCCTCGGGCAGGTCGCCGGCGAGCACCGTCTCGACGATGTCGAGATGCTGCTCGATGGTGAGGTGGATGCGGTCCGCGGTCAGGAAGTCGTGCATTCGGACGGGCCGGATCCTGGCGTTGACGGCGCCGAGCATGTTGGCAAGCTCGACATTGCCGGACGCCCGGCTCAGCGTGAGATGGAATCCCTCGTCAAGGCCGACGAAGGAGGGGTCGGGGGCCGGCGGCGCGGCGCGTAGCGCACGCCAGCTGTCGCGCAGAGGTTCGAGCAGGGCGACGTCATGCGGCACGCCGGATTCCAGCGCGCGTTCCAGGCCCCGCAGTTCCAGCACGACCCGGATCTCATACAGGTCGCGCAGCCCGACGAGGTCCGGCTCGGCCGGGTAGTAGCCCCCGTCCGACCGTTTCTCGACGAGACCGTCGCTGGCCAGCCGGGCAAGCGCCTCCCGCACCGGTGTCCTGGACACCCCGAGCAGTGCCGCGAGCCTTTCCTCGGTCAGCCGGTCCCGGAACGAGAACTCGCCGGCCATCAGCCGCTGCCGCAGTCCGACATAGGCGTGGTCCCGCAGGTTCCCGGCCGTCAGCGGTTTCGTCGGCGACCCGCGCCGCTCGCCGCGCGCTGGCGCCGGCGACTGGGCACTCGACGGTCGTGCTGTCGGCGGCTGCGTCGGTGTCATATAGCCGAGCATCCGCCATAGGCGACAGTCGCGTCCCAGGCCCCCACCAGATCGGGGCGGCGGACGCTTCGGTCATGCGGGATACCCGGTGACGGGCGAGAAAGACCGGGCTGGCGACGACGAGCGGGCGGCACCGCGAGCAACACGGGCCGGACCGAAGGCACGGCGGGCATTACGGTCGCACCTCCTGCACGGGGCGGTGGTCCGGCCACTCGGCCGAGCCGCGACCCGCGGGCTAGGGGGGACCGACGCGCTGGCGCGCGGTGGCGGACGTGCCATCCCGGACACCATGCTCGACCCCCTGTCCATGAATACGGGTCTGTATACAGCCCCGTGTACATGCAGGTGACGGTAAAGATTCCCGTGTTTCGGATCAACGCGCCGCTTGTTACGTTCCTGGGTCGTCGGCGGCCCTGCCCGTTCATGAGGCCGGAGGGCGGTGTGCATGCTGGTGGCGGCTCGACAGGCTCGGCGGCGGGGGCCGCCGGCGAGCGGGCGAACCGACGGCCAGCGGTGGCCGGCCGGCGGCCCGTCACGAGTCCTGGTTTCGTGACGGCTTCTGTGACCATGGCGAGGGGGTGGCCGCCGTGCCGACGTCGGCGAGGGCGGGGACGGCGTCGTTCCTGCTGCTGCACGGGGCCGCTACGACGGGCGCGATCTGGGCCGGGGTGCGCCGGGAGCTGGGGGAGCGCCCGGTGCTGGCTCCCGACCGCCCGTCCTGCGGTGACCTCGACCGCGAGGTCGCGGCGCTGCGCGCGGCCGTCGAGGAGGTATCCGGCGCGGCGGGCGCCGGGCCGGTGGTGTTCGGGGGGGTGAGCGGCGGCGCCACGCTGGGGCTGGCCGCGCTCGCCGCCGGGGTGCCGCTGGCCGCGGCGGTGCTGCACGAGCCGGCCGTGGGCTCGCTGCTGCCCGGGCTGCTCGCGCCGATGGCGGCGGCGTTCGAGAGCGGTGGCGTGACCGCCTTCGGTCGCGCGCTCTACGGGGCGAGCTGGCGGCCGTCGGACGCGCCGGCCGACCCGGGCGCGGTGGGGCGCGACCTGGCGATGTTCCTGCGGTTCGAGCCGGCGATGCCGAGGCCCACTCCGGGGCCGGTGGTCATCACGGTCGGCGAGCGCTCACCGCAAGCCCGCTACCGGGCCGCGGAGGTCCTGCGCCGCGAGCTGGGTCTGCCGGTCCGCGTGCTCCCCGGCTGCGGGCACGCGGCCCATCTGGAGGCCCCTGGCGCCTTCGCCGCGCTGCTCCTGGAGACGGCCGGCGCGCTCGGCTGACCGGCCGCCGTGCCGGGCCCACCGACCGGGCCGCGTGCTTCACCCGTCCGTCCGACCGGACGTGTGCCCGACCGCCCGAGCGGCCGGCTGGCGGCCGTGCTGGTCAGCGGTCGACGTGGTGCGGGGGCACGTCCGAGAGCAGGCGGGCGAGGTCGTCGTGGCCGCCGGCCCGCAGCGAGTCCTCGGGGTCGACCCCGTGCGCCGGCCCGCCCTCCCAGTCGAGGTCGAGCCGGCGCCGCGGGGCCACCCGCGCCCCGGACACCGGCCGCGTGGTCTCCGTCGCCGAGGTGCCTGTGGTCGGCGTACCCGTGGCCGACTCGCCGGTGGGATTCTCGGTGAGGTTCTCGGCGGGGTCGGCCGTTGGCCGGTCGTTCACCATGCTCCGCTCCGATGCTGTCCGACTCTGGTCTGCCTGGTCCTGCCCGGATTCTGTCCGGTCCTGTTCGTGGATCCGCGCGGGCCGGGCGGGGACGCGCGGCTTCCAGCCGTGGCACGGCGGATCCGACGAGTGGAGTATGGATTCCGGTTTGCAATTGCTTTCGGGCAAATAATTGCCGAGCGCCTATCTAGCGCTACAGCAAAGTCGCTACGATGTTCGCCGTGGACGACGGTGAGCAGTTGGTTGGCATCGGGGACATCGCGTTCCAGCTCAAGATCACACGCCAGGCGGTCGACTACTGGACCCGCAAGGACCCGAAGTTTCCGGATCCCCTGCAGGTCATCAACGCGCCGGCGGGCAGTGGTGCCAAGGGAACTCGGGTCTGGCGCAAGCGTGACGTCGATGCCTGGATCCTCGAGCACTACCGGCGCAGGAAGATGTAGCCGGCGCCCCGCGGGCCGCGAAAGGCAAAACGGCGGCCGTGGTTGATGGCCCGGGCGCCGAATTGTCGGCCCCGAACAAACGGAGCTCCGGTTCCCGGGTCGTGCCGGTTCTCTGGCTCGCCTCGCGCGGAAGGCATGGCCTTTACCCCCGGACGGGCCCGCCCAGGGGCACGACCGGGTGGTGTCCCCATGCCGACAAGGAATGGGGACACCCGGCGCTGAAACACGGCCCGGCCCAGTGGCGCCGTGACCGGTCAGGCGGCGCTGGCGGTCGAACTGGCGGTCGAGCTCGTGGACGCGGACGTCGAGCCGGCGGTGGTCGACGAGCCGCTGGAGTCCGCCTTCGCGGAGTCCTTGCTGGAGCTGTCGGCGCTGGAGCTGTCCGCCGCGCCGTCCTTCGACCGCTGGGCAGGGGCGCTGGTGGACGACGAGCCGGACCGGCTGTCGGTCTTGTAGAACCCGCTGCCCTTGAACACGACGCCCACCGAGCTGAAGACCTTGCGCAGCCGGCCTCCGCACACCGGGCACTCGGTCAGCGCGGCGTCGCTGAAGTTCTGCGCAACCTCCAGGTCGTCGCCGCAGGCGGTGCAGCGGTACTGGTACGTCGGCAAGGTCTCCTCCCCAGGAGTTGGCACTCGTAGGTGACGACTGCCAACTCTAACCGGTCGACGCCTCGTCGCGTTCCCCTTGGACCGGACGAACCCGTATCCGGACCGTCACACGTCACCGGCAGCGAACGACGCGGGTGGGCGTGACGATGACCCAGACGGACAGGTCGTGCGCGGCGACGGGTACCTCGTCCACGATCGCGTGGTCGTCGACGACGGCGATCAGCGGCGTGCCCGCGCGGGCCCGGCGCAGCGCGCGGTCGTACGAGCCGCCGCCGCGGCCAAGCCGGCGCCCGCGCGGGTCGACGGCGACCGCGGGGACGATGACCGCGTCCGCCCGCGCGAGCTCGACGGCCGGCGCTCCGCGCGGCGGCTCACGCGTGCCCAGGGCGCCCGGAACCAGGACGCCGCTGAACTCGCGGAAGTCGAGGTCGAGATCCGCCCGCACGGCGGGCAGCAGCACCCGCGTCCCCCGTGCCCGTAGCTCGTCCAGCAATGGCCTGGTGCTCGGCTCGCCCGCCAGGCTGACGAAGGCGGCGACCCGCCTGGCCATGGCGATCTCCGGCAGGGAGAGGACCTGGCGGGCGATGGCGGCCCCGCCAACTCCGCCAGTCCCGCCAGCCCCGGTGGCCCGCGGCCCCGTGGCCGCCTGCGGCGCACCCCCGCTGGACCCGCCACCCGCGCTGGTGATCGCGCCGGGCGCCGGCCTCGGCCCGGTGGCGCCGCGCCGCGCCGCCAGCCGCCGGCGCAGGTCGGCCTTCGCTCGCGACACGTCGCCCCCGCGGGTGTCGTCGCCCGCGGCGCCGTCGCTCTCGGCGCGGTCGTTTTCGGCGCCGTCGCTCTCGGTGCCGTCGCTCTCGGTGTCGCCGTTTTCGGTGTCGCCGCCGGGGGGGTCAGGGGCGCGCGGGCCGTCGGGCGGCCTGGACCGGCCGGCCACGACCGCGCCGGCGGGCACGCCGCCTCGGGACGCTCCGCCCCCGTCGCGCGCGTCCCGGTATCCGTCGCCGGTCGCCCGCCTGGCGTCGCGCGCCGTCCCGTCCCGCTCCCGCACGGCTCAAGACTGCCCGAAGTCGGCGCCAGGCGGGAGCCGGCCGGCCGCGGGGCTCACCGGCGACCACGCCGCGCTCCCGGCGCCGCCCGGCCGGACGGCCGCCGCGCCGGCCCACCCCGCGTTCACCCTCGCCGTTCACCGTCCGGCAGCGCGCGCGGTATGTCGAGTTAACCGTGACGTGTGCCAGGGGTTGTGCCCGCCGTCAGCCCGGCCCACTAAGGTTTTGGCTATGCCAGTGACGAAGGCGGTAATTCCGGCCGCGGGCCTCGGGACCCGGTTCCTGCCGGCGACGAAGGCCGTGCCCAAGGAGATGCTGCCCGTCGTCGATCGACCGGCCATCGAATACGTGGTCGAGGAGGCGTCTCGCGCCGGCCTACGGGATGTCCTGCTCATCACCAGCCGGTCGAAGAAGGCCGTCGAGGACCACTTCGACCGTGATGGCGAGCTTGAGCAGGCACTCGAGCGCAAGAAGGACGAGGCCCGGCTCGGCCGGGTGCGTGCCTCCGCCGAACTGGGCGCGGTGCACTCCGTTCGCCAGGGCGCGCCGCGTGGGCTGGGGCACGCGGTGCTGTGCGGCGCGGCGCACGTCGGCGACGAGCCGTTCGCCGTGCTGCTCGGCGACGACCTGATCGACGAACGGGATCCGCTGCTGCCCGAGATGCTGGACGTGCAGGCGCGGTTCGGCGGCAGCGTGATCGCGCTGATGGAGGTTCCGGAGGAGATGGTGTCGATGTACGGCGTCGCCACCGTCGACCCCGAGCCCGTGCTGGCCGGCCGGCGCTACCAGACGGTGCGCATCCGTGACCTGGTCGAGAAGCCTCCGGTGGACGAGGCGCCGAGCAACCTCGCCATCATCGGCCGCTACGTGCTCTCGCCCGCGGTCTTCGACGTGCTCCGGCGCACCCAGCCGGGCCGCGGCGGGGAGATCCAGCTCACCGACGCGCTGCGCGAGCTGGCTCAGGCCGGAGACGAGGCCGGCCAGCCGGTCCACGGAGTGATCTTCACTGGCCGGCGTTACGACACCGGCGACCGGATCGACTACCTCAAGGCCGTGATCCGCCTCGCCTGCGAGCGGCCCGACCTCGGGCCCGAGCTCTATCCCTGGCTGGAGGAGTACGTCGCCTCGGGCGGCCCGAAGGCGGACGGCTGACCCCGGCACCCTAGGGGCGTTGTTCTCCTGGAGTTCCGTTCCCGGGCTTCCGTCGGCCGGATCCCGCGCGCTCTGCCGCTCTGAGCAGGCAAAACGCCCGGACGACGGAGTCCTGTCGCCAACCGCGCCGCGGTGAGATGCTGTTGCTCTCACGCAACGGGCCGCCACGTCTCTTGACGGGCCCAGCACGCGGCCGGAACGCTGCGGACCCTGGGACCGCATACACCGGGGCGGCTGGGCGTGAGCCGGACTTCGGGCCAAGGCCTGTGACAGCCCGCGGCGGGGGACGCGGGCTGCCCGGGTTATCCACGGAACGGGACCGTGGAATTGAAGAACGGAACAAGCGCCAATGAAGACCGTCGACGAGCATATTTCGGACATTCTGGGCGCCGTCGCGGTACTACCGGCCCGGCGCCTTCCCCTGCCGACGGTGCACGGATGCGTGCTGGCGGCCAACGTGCGCGCGACCATCGCGCTTCCCGGGTTCGACAATTCGGCGATGGACGGATACGCGGTGCGCGCCGCCGATGTCGCGACGGCCAGCGAGGACGCTCCGGTGCGCCTGCCGGTGGCCGGGGAGATCGCGGCGGGCGCCGCGCTCCCGCCCGAGGTCGCCCCGGGCACCGCTGTGCGGATCATGACGGGCGCGCCGTTCCCGCCGGGCGCCGACACCGTCGTGCAGGTCGAGTGGACCGACGGCGGGACCGAGACCGTTGCCGTCCACCGGCCCGCCGAGCGCGGCCTGCACATCCGCAGGAAGGGCGAGGAGGTCGCCATCGGCGACCTGGTGCTCACCGCGGGGACGATGCTGGGTGCCGCGCAGATCGGCCTGCTCGCCGCGGTCAACGTCGCGAACCCGCCGGTGCACCCGCGTCCTCGGCTCGCCGTGCTGTCCACCGGCAGCGAGCTGGTGGACGTCGGCGGCCGGGTGGGCCCAGGCCAGATCGTCGACTCGAACAGCCACGCCGTCGTCGCCGCGGCGCGCGAGGCCGGCGCCGAGGCCCGTCGCCTCACCGGAGTGCCGGACGACCCGGAGCGCTTCGAGGAGGCGCTGCGGTCGGTGCTGCCCGAGGTGGACGCGATCGTCACCACGGGTGGGGTGAGCGTCGGCGCCCACGACATCGTCAAGGAGGTGCTCACCGCCACCGGGGAGGTGAGGTTCGAGAGAATCGCCATGCAGCCTGGCAAGCCCCAGGGCTTCGGCGTGATCGACGGTGTCCCGGTGTTCACGCTGCCCGGCAACCCGGTGAGCGCGCTGGTGTCGTTCGAGCTGTTCGTCCGGCCGGCGCTGCGCCGGATGCGCGGGCTGACCGGCAGCGGGCGCCCGCGGGTGACGGTCACCGTCGCCGAGGCGCTGCGCTCACCCGCCGGCAAGCGTTCGTTCCCCCGGGTGCGCGTCACCCGCGGCGAGGACGGCGGGCTGCTCGCGTACTCTGCCGGCGGGCAGGGCTCGCACCATCTGGCCGCGGCCGCCGGGGCGAACGCGCTGCTCGTCGTCCCCGAGGACGTGACCGAGGTGGAGGCCGGAAAGCCGGCGACCGCGATCCTGCTTGCCGCCGACCCGACGGACGGCGACCTCGCGGCCGCCGTGCTCTGACCGGGCCGCGAAGAGCGACCGGACCGGATCGGACAGGACCGGGGACCGGATCGACAGGACCGGATCGACAGGATGGGAGCGCGGATGGGTGCCGGGCCGTCCAGTTCGCCGGCGGGCTCGTCGCCTGACGAGTCGCCGGCGCCTCGGCTCACCCATGTCGACGAGTCCGGGGCCGCGCGGATGGTCGACGTGTCCGCCAAGGACGTCACCGTCCGTACCGCCACCGCGGGCGGGCGCCTGTTGGTGAGCCCGGCGGTGGTCGAGCTGCTGCGCGGCGAGGGCGTGCCGAAGGGCGACGCGCTCGGCACCGCGAGGATCGCCGGGATCATGGGCGCGAAGCGCACCTCGGAGCTGGTGCCGCTGTGCCATCCGCTGGCGCTGTCCGGCGTCACGGTCGACCTCACGGTGCGCGACGACGCGGTGGAGATCGTCGCGACCGTGAAGACCACGGACCGCACCGGCGTCGAGATGGAGGCGCTCACCGCCGTCGCGGTCGCCGGCCTCACCCTGCATGACATGGTCAAGGCGGTGGACCCGGCGGCGGAGCTCACCGGCGTCCGGCTGCTGGCCAAGTCGGGCGGCCGGCGCGGCGACTGGCGCCGCCCGGGCACCGAGCCCGGCGACCCCGCCGTGACCGCCGGCGGCCCGGCGGGCCAAACTGGCGGAGCATGAACGACGGGGACCGGCATGAGGGAGCCGGCATGAGGGAGAAGGAGACGGCGTGAGCGGGTCCGCTGGGCTGCCGGAGGGCGCGCGGGCCAGCGTCGTCACGGTCTCCGACCGGGCGTTCCACGGGACCTACGCCGACCGCTCCGGCCCGTTGCTCGCCGACGGGCTCGCCGGCCTCGGCTTCCTGGTCGACGCCCCGGTCGTGGTGCCGGACGAGCGCGACCAGATCGTCGCGGCGCTGCGCGCGGCGCTGTCCGCCGGGGCCGACCTCGTCGTCACCACCGGCGGCACGGGGCTCGCCCCTCGGGACGTGACCCCCGAGGCGACGGCCGACGTCGTCGAGCGGGACGTGCCCGGCCTCGCCGAGGCGCTGCGGGCCGCCGGCCGGGCCAAGGTGCCCACCGCCGTGCTGTCGCGCGGGCTGGCCGGCGCCACCGGCCGCGCGCTCGTGGTGAACCTGCCCGGCTCGACCGGCGGGGTGCGCGACGGTCTCGAGGTGCTCGGCCAGGTCGTCGGGCACGCGCTGGCCCAGCTGCGCGGGGCCGGCGACCACCGGCCAGCGCCTGGCCAGCCCGCGGCCGCCCAGCCACCTGGCCGTCATCAGCCGGGCCAGCACGAGGTCCGGGACGCGCGGCCGTGAACGCGCCCGGCTGGCCCGCGCGGCTGGCCGACGGGCCGGTTCGGGTCCGCCCGCTGCGGGTGCGCGACGGGCCGACCTGGGTCGACGTGCGCCGGCGGAACGGGGACTGGCTCGCGCCGTGGGAGGCGACCCCGCCCGGGGTGACCTCGGCCCGGATCGGCTGGGCACAGCGCCAGACGCTCGGCGTCTACAGCCAGATGCTGCGCCGGCTGCGCCAGCAGGCGCGGGCCGGCACGGCGCTGCCGTTCGCGACCGTGTACGGGGGCGCGCTGGTCGGGCAGATCACCGTGTCCACGATCGTGCGCGGGGCGTTCAACAGCGGTCATGTCGGCTACTGGGTGGATCAAGGCCACGCCGGTCGTGGAATCACACCGACCGCGCTCGCGCTGGTCGTGGATCACTGCTTCGGGCCGGTGGGCCTGCACCGGCTGGAGGCGAACGTGCGGCCGGAGAACACGGCCAGCCGCAGGGTGCTCGCGAAGCTGGGGTTCCGGGAGGAAGGCATGCACCGGCGCTACCTGGCCATCGACGGTTCCTACCGTGATCACATCGGTTACGCGCTCACCACCGAGGATGTGCCGGAGGGCCTGCTGGGCCGGTGGCACGAGGTGCGCTCCGCCCAGCGCTGACGAACATCGACAGCAAGCGCCCGCGCGGGGCACCGGCAACACTTTTCCAAGCCTCGGGCCCGCCGGTGGTGTCAGCTGGTAATGGCCGTACAGCGTCATCACTATGGGTGATGTCTGATAGCGCTCCGTAGTGTTCACCTTATTGAGCCTGATCACGCTTCACCGGAACCAGTTGACGTAGTCCGGCTGTTGCGCGACACGCGGGCTTGGGGTCGGTGACCCGACGGTATTCACTCACTAGCGTCAAGCATGAAATCGGAAACCCACCGCGGCCAGGAAGGCGTCCCATGGTCGGCATACCCGCGCTCCGTGCGCGCTCGGCGTCGCGCGCGCGCCGTCGTCGCGGTTCGCGGGTCCTCCCGCGGTCCGTAGCCATCTTCGGAGCTCGTGGCCGACCGCGCTCGGAGAAGACTGTTTTTTTGATCCGGGCTGTTACCGACCGCGTTCACGGCTGCCGTGAATCCGGCCGCCGAGGCCCGGTGATCGCCCGATGAGCGCGCTGATCTGGCTGACGATCGTCGGCGTCTGGGGTTTCGTTCTCATCCCGATGTGGCTGCGTCACCACGACGGGGCCCTGGAGCAGCGGTCCGCCGACCGGTTCTCCTCCGCGATGCGGGTGCTGTCGCGGCGCGGCGGCGGGCGCGCCCCCCTGGCGCACCCGGTCGACACCGGCGCCGACGACGACGACCTGGATGGGCTCGACGCCGACCCGGACTCCGACGTCGACCTGGGAATCGACGTCGATCTGGGCATCGACGCGGACCTGGACACCGAGGACGAGAGGGCCGAGTCGCCAGGCCGGGCCGCGCGGGTCCAACCGGACATGGCGACCGAGGACGACTCCGTCGCCCGGCCGGCCCCTGGGCTCGACGACGTCCGGGCGTCCTCGACCGCGCGGTCGTCCGCCGCCGGCCAGCGTGCCCCGGCCGCCGATGCCACCCGTCCGGGGCCGTCGGCCGAGGCGGGCCGGCAACCCGGCGCGGCCCGCGGCCCGGCCAGCCGGCCTCGCCCGGGGCCGGCGGTGGACGAGCGGACGGGAGAGCCCGACGAGACCGCGCACACCGTGGCGATCGCCTCCGCCCGTCCGGTGCCGCCGGCCCGGCGGCCCGACCTGGAGCGCCGCGCACTGTTGCGGCTGCGCCGGCAGCGCCTCGGCGTCCTGCTCGTCGCCGTGCCGGTCACGGTCGGTCTGGCGGCGGCGCTCGCCGGGATGTGGATCGTCGTGCAACTGCTGGTCGACGTGGGACTCGTCATCTATGTCACGCATCTGCGGCGCGCGGCGCGGGCCGAACGCCGGCTGGCCGCGTCCCGGGCCGCTCGCGACCGGCGGATCGCCGCCGAACGGGCCGCCCGCCGCGCGGGTCGGCCCGCCACGCCCGCCGGCGACGTGGCCGCGCCGGCCGAGGACGGGATGGCGGCGCGGGTGAGCCCGCCGGCGTCCGCCCGGCCGGCCAGGACCGCCGGGCCGGCGCACCCGGTGGCCGGTGGCGGCATCCCCGGGCGGCCGCGTGTCTCCGCCGGCCGGGGCGGCCGGATGGCGTCCCCCGAGTACGCCCCGGTCCGCCTCTCCGACGAGCGGGCGATCCCGCTGACCGAGGAGGAACTGGCCGCCGCGCGGGCGGAGACCGTGGAACTCGGCGGCTACGCGGCCGCTCGGCCCGCCGACGGCCCGGTGCCCGACGCCCATCCGACGGCGACCGCGTACCAGGCGTCGGCCTCGTCAGCTGACGCGTATCCGCCGGTGGCCGCGCCGTCGAGCACGCACCGGCCGCAGGCTTCCGCGCACCCGACGCCGGACGAGAACTACACCAACAACGTGCGAGTGACGGGCACGCGCCAGTCCTCCGGGCGGCCCAGCGCCCGCCCGCCGACGTCGCGCCCCGGCCGGGTGCAGATCAACCCGCCCGGCACCCACGGCGGTCTCACCGCGCCGCCGTCGGTTTCGGCTCCGTCGGTTTCGGCTCCTTCGGCGTCGGTCCCGTCGGTCCCGGCCCCCGCCGCGAGCGGCGCCGGCGTGCCCGACCCGGCGCCCGGCGACGGTCAGCCGGTCGGCGCCGAGGAGGCCGGCGGCGAGGTCCGGATGCTGCGCCCGGCTGTCGGCGGCTGACCGTCGCGCCTGGAGGCAGCGAGCTCGGCTCGTCAGGACGTCGGGTTCGGCGCGCCTCCCAGGCTCGGCGCGCCCAGGTTCGGCGCGCCTCACAGGTTCGGTGCGCCTGGTGTGGCGTAGGCGACACGGCGGGTGCGCGTCGTGGCCGTGCCATGCCGCGACGCGGCGGAAGTCGGAGCTGGTCAGGCGCGGCCGGCGGGGTTCGCCCTGGTATGACCGGCCTGTCCGCCGGGGCCCGGGCCGGTCGGTGGGGCGCGGGCCGCCGGGTGTCCCGCGAGAACCGGGTCCTGAGGCTGTGCATAATGGAGCCGTGACTCACCGTGTGCCGCTCAGCCTCGCGTCCCAGGACGCGGTGCCAGCCGAGCGCTGTCCGCGGTGTTGTCGTTGTCGACGCCCTCGCGTCCGCTGACGCCCGCGTTCTCGCAAGTCGCGGCGACGTCATAGCGGCGCCGGCCGGCAAGTGTCCGGCCAGGCAGGGACGCGAGGGGGCGAGCCGGTAAGCCTGTTGGCTGTCCCCTTGGCAGCCACCCGCTGGGCCGTTACGTCTGCCTGGGCCTGAGCCCCACGGATCTCGACTCCGAGGGCGTTCGTCCATCACCAGCCCCACCGCCGCGAGGCGGGCCCGTTCCGCCACATCCGTGGACCGGGCCCATGCCGCCGGGGTGGCCGCCGATGCGTCACCGTCAGCGACTACCTGCCTGTCCGGGTGGGTCGGGTCCGACGAGGACGCGGTGGCGTGGGCCGTGGGACGAACCGGCATGGCGGCGCGGACGGCCACCATCACCGAAAGGCAGCCGCCGTGACGTTCGAGGCCTGGCTCGACCGGCTACGGACCGACGGATACCTGCTCTGCCCGGCCAGCAGCGCCGTGCCCGTGGAGCTGCGCGCCGTGCGCCCCGACGGCTGGGGCGTGCACCTGCGCTGCCGCGGCGTCCACGTCCGTCTCGGTCTCTACCGGCCGGGCCGGTCGGTGTGGCAGGTGCCCCTGTGGGATCGGGAGGTCGTCCCCGAGGACGCGCTCGAACTCTGGGAGCACCAGCCGCCTCCGTCGGCCGCCGGCCTGCTGCCCGTCGGCACCCGTATCGCCTTCACCGGCGCGGCGGACGCGCCGGACCACCAGGCCGTCTTCGACGGCGCCACGGAACGCGGTTGGCGCGGCCACGAGGCCGGCCTCCTGAGCCCCGCCGATGCCGCCAAGATCTTCGGCACCCTTCTCGCCGCCACGGAACCCGAGCTGGCCCGTTGGCGCCGCCCCGCGCCGGCCCTCGGCGGGGCCGCGGCGCCGGCCGCGGCGCCGGCCACGGGGACCGTCCCCGCCGCCCGGACGGGCGCGGCGCCACGGCGGCCCGCCTTGGCCGGTTTCGCCACCGAACATCCTCATTGACCGAAGAGCCCAGAACATCCCAGTCGCCCCCACCCCCCACACGGCCCTGTCCGTCCTGTAAGCTGCGAAGTGCTTCCGGGGGTGTAGCTCAGCCTGGTAGAGCGCCTCCCTCGCACGGAGGAGGCCAGGGGTTCGAGTCCCCTCACCTCCACGAGCCGGCTTGCCGTGCTCGCTGAACCTTGTTCAGCATCGCCCGGAACCGCTTGTCTGCCTGGGAAGATCCCAGAACCCCCCGATGTCGGGCTTTCGCCCGGCCGGGGGTCGAATACAGGCGACGCCGAATACGGGCGGCGGAGTTCTGCCCGAATATGCGGGCCTCGGTCCTCGTCTCTCTTCACTTTCTTCGTTCTCCAGTGGAGAACCATCCGCCTCGGGCGCGGACTCGCGCACGGGGTTTTGGCCGTTGCCCGGCGGGGCCGCCGGTCACCGTCGCCCCCGATATTCGTGACTTCCCATGGCCATCAGGTCGGCGGCGCGGATTCCTTGGGAGTCGGGCCGTGGCGCGGGATGCTGGGTGGGTGCTGAGGGTCCGGCTGACGCTAGACGAACTGTCCGTGGACGTCCTGACCAAGGTCGGTGACCTGGAGCGGGTCCGCGCGGGTGTCCGGCGGGCGCTCACCCGCCACATGATCTCCGGGCACCCGACCCCGGACGGTGGTCATGTGCTGATCAACTGGCGGGCGGTCGGGACTGTCTCCGTCGAACTCGCGCCGACCCTCCCGGAGTCGTGACTCGCTGATCTCCCGGCGAGGAGAGCGGAGCGACACCGGTGGTGCCCACGGCGCTCGCCGCGCCGTCGCCGGCCCTGAACGCGATCCGCTAGGTGCCGTAAGCCCCGGGGAATGACCTGTTCGTCCTGCTCGGGTACGCGGACGAGCGCCCTGGTCCGGCCGAATCGCCGCGGTACCACGCGCCTACCTCGTCAAGCCCGGAGAGCGGTCGCCGACATCCTTTGCTGGCCCAGAGGTGCCAGCCGATGGTCCTTTATAGCTAGGACCACGGTCCGGCAACGCATTCGGTGCCCCGCCGGGGCCTGCGGTTTCCTCGGCGAGCCGTCGCCGGCGGGGACCCTCATGGCACCTAGGTGCCATTGGTTGCCGCAACCAACCATTCCTACGTTCGGGGCCGTCCCGGTGACCCCCAAACCGGGATGGCGCCCGACCCCCCTCCCGGGCGGCCAGCGACGAGGAAGGTGCTCGCGACGATGGTGCTCAAGAACGGAACTCTGATCACATTCCTGGCGATGGCCGCGGGCGTGGCCGGCGGCGTGAGCGGCTGTCCCGGGTCCGGGTCGACCCCGACCACCCCTACCGGCTGCGCCGACGTGGAGGTCGTCTTCGCCCGCGGCAGCGGGGAGCTGCCGGGCCTGGGGATCACTGGCGGACCGTTCGTCAGCTCCCTGAAGGCCAATCTGCCCGGCAAGACGGTGACCTCCTACGCGGTGAACTACGCGGCCGACATCGCCCAGACCTCGGCCGGCGCCGGTGCCACCGACATGACCAGACACGTCACCTCGGTGGCCGCCAAGTGCCCGAACACCGATTTCGTGCTCGGTGGATACTCACAGGGCGCGAGCGTCACCGACATCGCGATCGGCATCCCGACCCTGCTCGGCAGGGGCGAGACCATCCCGACCAACCTGGCTCCGCGGGTCGCGGCAGTCGTCGTCTTCGGCAACCCGCTGGCACTGTACGGGCAGCACATCCCGACCGCCAGCAAGCTCTACGGCTCCAAGGCCCGCGAGTACTGCGCGCTGGGCGACCCGGTCTGCGCGGGCGGCGTCAACGGCGCGGCCCATCTGACCTACGCCTCCAGCGGGATGACCACCCAGGGCGCGGTGTTCGCGGCCGGCAAGGTAACGGGCACCTGACCGGTCCGGCGCGGCGGCGCGGGGGCCCCCCCCCCCCCCCCCCCCGGGCGAGGGCACCCCCCCCGCCCCCCG
>NZ_JADWYU010000024.1:0-447 GCF_016786325.1 Frankia nepalensis
CAGCTACGCGCATCCATGATCTGGATCAGAGAACTCGGACAAAGCACCCAATGATCACAACCAGATACACGCCCTAGTTGGCTCCCACCGGCCGGCCATCGAGCGGTCGGGTCAGCGCCCGTCGCCAACCGCCTCCGAGCCAGGACCAACCAAGATCCCAACCATGGGCCGCGCTGCGCCGGCAAGTCCGCGAGTTCCGCCGGGCAGGTCCGGGAACGGTGGCGGCCCGTGGTGGGCGGGGTTGAGCTCGGGCCGGAGCGCTGACTTGTCCGTCAATCCGCGAGCTGTAGGTCGCGTTTTGGCGGACAGGTCGGGGGTGATGGTCACCCGCGATGGTCAGGGCCGTGGCCCGGCGGGCGGCCTCCCGACCTGTCCGCTGATTCGCGAGTGGTGGGTCGCGTTTTGGCGGACGGGTTGGGGGTGATGGTCACTGGCGGTGGTGAGGGC
>NZ_JADWYU010000024.1:547-20057 GCF_016786325.1 Frankia nepalensis
GCGGGCGGGCTTCGGAGTTGTCCGCTGATTCGCGAGTGGTGGGTCGCGTTTTGGCGGACGGGTTGGGGGTGATGGTCACTGGCGGTGGTGAGGGCTGTGGTCCGGCGGGCGGGCTTCGGAGTTGTCCGCTGATTCGCGAGTGGTGGGTCGCGTTTTGGCGGACGGGTTGGGGGTGATGGTCGCCGGCGGTGGTGAGGGCTGTGGTCCGGCGGGCGGGCTCCCGACTTGTCCGCTGATTCGCGAGTGGTGGAGCGGACCGTCCCCGACCACACAGGTCCTGCCCGGTACCAGGCTGGTCGGGACGCCCCGGAGCCCCGGCCAGGGTTCCTGCCGGATCGGCGACCAGGGTTCCTGCCGGGTTGGCGGAACCGATCTGGGAGGTCGGCGGTCCGGCAGGTCCGGGAGCGCCCGGGGTTCGGGCTGGATGGCGAAGCGGTCGGGGAGATCCGGGGCGCGCGGCGACCTCGAGGCGACCGCCTCAGAGCGGGCCGGTGCCGAGGCCGGCGTCGCGGGCGCGGGCTACCGCCTCGGCCCGGTCGGCGACGTGCAGCTTCGTGAAGACGTTGGAGACGTGGTTGCGCACGGTCTTGTCGGACAGGTGCAGGCGGCGGGCGATGGCCGGGTTCGTCAGGCCGTGCGCGACCAGGTCCAGGATCTCCCGCTCCCGGTCCGTCAACTCGGGGAACGGCGCCGGCGTCGTCCGGCCACCCCGGGCGAACCAGGCCAGCACCCGGCTCGCTATCGCGGCGCTGAAGACCACCTCGCCGGCGGCGACGGAGCGCAGCGCGCGGGCGATCTCCTGACGGTCGGCGCCCTTGAGCAGGTAGCCACGGGCACCGGCGCGCATCGCGGCGAACACCGAGTCGTCGCCGTCGAGCATCGTCAGGACGAGGACCGACACGTCGGGATGTTCGGCGACGATCCGCCGGGTCGCGTCGATGCCGTTGGTGCCGGGCATGTGCAGGTCCATCATCACGACGTCGGGCGCGAGCCGCCCGACCGCCTCGACGGCCGCGTCGCCGTCGCCGGCCTCGCCGACCACCTCGACGTCGGGCATCGTCTCCACCGCGATGGTGAGCCCCTCGCGGAACAGCGGGTGGTCGTCGACCACGAGAACACGCACGCCTGCCTCACCCTTCTGCCGGAGACATCGCGTCTACCGGGGACGTCGCGCCTGCCGGAGGCATCGTGTCTACCGGGGACGTCGCGCCTGCCGGGGGCGCCGTGTCTGCCGGGGGCATGGCTCCTGCCGGGGGCGCCGTGTCTGCCGGGGAGATGGCCCCTGCCGGGGGCATCGCTTCTGGCATGGTCGCCTCCGCCGGGAGCACCGCCGTGACCCGCGTGCCGCTTCCGGCCGGGCCGGGGCCGATCTCGAAGGCGCCGCGCAGCTCGTCGACGCGTTCCCGCATGGATCTCAGGCCCAGCCCGGCGCCCTCGGCCGCGCCCGCCGCGCCCGCCGCGCCCGCCGCGCCGGCGGCGTGGTCCGGGCCGGGAAGGCCCGCGCGGGCAAGGCCCACGCCGTCGTCGGTGATCTCGACGCGCAGCCCGGCCGGGATCCTGGCCAGGCGCACGGTCACCTCGGACGGCGCGGCGTGCCGGACCGCGTTGGTCAGCGCCTCGGCGGCGATCCGGTAGGCGGCGACCTCGGTCGCCGCGGGCAGCTCGCCGAGGTCGGCGGCGGCGACGTGGACCCGCAGGCCGGGCCCGGCGAACCTGCCGGCGAGCTCGCGGACGGCCGGGCCGAGCCCGAGGTCGTCGAGCGCCGGCGGGCGCAGCCCGTGGACGAGGGCGCGTACGTCGTCGACGGCCTCGCGCAGCCGGGGAACCACCCGGTCGAGGATGCGCCCGGCCGCCGCCGGGTCGTCCGGGAGCAGGTCGCGCGCGGTCTCCGCCTGCAGCGCGGACGCGGCGAGCACCGGGCCGAAGCCGTCGTGCAGCTCCCGGTGGAGCCGGCGGCGCTCCTCCTCCCGGGCGTTGACCAGCTGCTCGCGGGAGCGGCGCAGGTCGCGGGCGAGGGCGACGGTGTGCAGCGCGACCCCGGCGTTGCGGGCGACGTCGGCGAGGCGCCGGCGCTCGGCGGAGCGCAGCCCGCCCGGGCGGTGCGCGAGCAGCAGCGTCCCGACCGGCGTGCCCGCGTACTCCAGCGGGATCCGCTCGACCTGGTGGGCACCGGCGGCCGGCGGCGCGACGCCGTGCTCGATGGTCTCGCCGCCGCCGACCTCGATCGCGGCGTACGGGAGGCGCAGCGCGCCGGCCACGGCGGCGGCGAGCTCGGGCAGGACGCGCCGGCTGACCGTGCCGGCGTCCTCGGCGGCCCGCAGCCGGGCGCCGACCAGGCTCAGCACGGCGTATGGGTCGTGGGCGTCGCCGAACACCAGCCGGTTGGCCTGGGCGCGCAGCCAACGGGCGAGCGGCTCGACGAACACGGCGACGAGCGCGGTCGCGACGAGCGGCGCCCCGGTGGTCCGGCCGAGCAGCCCGCCGAGGACGCCCACGCAGGCCGCGTAGCAGGCGCCGACGGCGACGGTCAGGGCCGCGTAGGCCAGCGCCCGGCTCACCAGCAGGTCGACGTCCCACAGCTGGTAGCGCAGCACCGCCACGAGGCAGGCCGCCGGCAGCGGGAGCATCGCGAGCGCGGTGAGGACCGGGCCCAGCCAGAAGCCGGCGGCGAACAGAGCCACCGAGGCGCCGAGCCCGAGCAGGATCCAGCGGACCTGGCGCCGCTGCCGTTCCGCGCCGGCCGCGCCCGGCCGCGCTCCGGTGTCCCGGATGTCCGGGGCGCGCCCCGCCGAGCCCGCCGGCCCCGCCGGCCCCGCCGGCCCCGCCGGCCCCGCCGGGCTCGCCGGGCTCGCCGGGCTCGCCGGGCCTGACGGTTCCGCGGAGCCCATCGAACCCTCCGACCCCATCGGCTCCGCGGAACCCACCGAGCCCACCGAGCCCGCCGGGCGTCCGCGGCCGCGGTGCCACAGCGACCAGAGCGCGGCCAGCGCCGTCGCCACGGTGAGAACGGCCAGCGGCGCCGTCACCCAGGTGGACTGGGCCCAGCCGGCGGCGGTCGGGTTACGGATGCCGTGGCGGGCGAGCGCGGGGGCGAACGACTCGTAGGGGGTGGCGGCCGCCTGCGCGGTGAAGCCGGCGACGGCGAGCCCGGCCGCGGCGAGCGTCCACCGGGCGCGCCGTGACGGCGGGCGGCCTTCCGGCAGCACCATCGGCAGCACGGTGACCGTGCCGATCACGGCGATCATCCAGGAGGCATTGCCCGCCCACATCGCGGCCCGCGCGGCGGCGGTGGTCTGGGCGGGGGCCGGCCCGGGGGCGGCGAGCTGGTGGACCAGCCAGCCGGGGCCGGCGAGCGCGATGGCGTGGGCGAGTCCGAAGGCCAGCAGCAGCCAGCCGACCGGCAGGCGGGGCCGCCGGGCCGCGAGCCATCCGCCGAGCAGCCCGTACCCGAGCGCGGCGGTCGCGCTGGACAGCCACCAGGCCATGACCTCGTCCGCCGGCGGTGTGCCCAGGGCGGCGACCGTCAGGCGGGCGCCGACGGCGACGAGCGCGGCCGTCAGCCCGGTCCCGAGGACCGCGACGGCCGGCGCGACTCGGCGAGCGGCCGAGGAAGCACCCCGCATCAGCCGATCGTGTCCGAGCGGCCGGGAGCTGTCACGGGACGCCATGTCCCGACCTGGACTGGCCACCCCAGGCGCCGAGATCTACCACCGGGAAGAGAGAAAGGCCGGGGCGGCGGCCCGCGAAACAGCGGACAAGTCGGAGGTCTGCCCCAGCCTTGGCTCTGACCTGCCCGGGTCGCCACCGCCCTCGGACCTGTCCGGCAAGGCGCGACCCAGGGACCGCGTTTTGCCGGACAGGTCGTGAGCGATGGCCATCGGTGATGGTTGAGGTCGAGGCTGGGGGAGTGGCTCCCGGCTTGTCCGTTGATTCGCGACCCAGAACTCGCGATTCAGCGGACAAGTCAGCAGTCCGACCGGCCTCGTTCAGGGCGTTCGGCGGCCGGGAAACCGAAAAGCTGGAGTGGCGGGCCCGGACCGACGGTGCTGGTGGTCCGAACCGCCACCCCAGCTCCGAAGGGTGGGCGGCGGAAAGGCTAGGAGCGGCTGCTGCGGGCCATCTTGATGGTCTTCTCGAGTTGGTCGCGGTCGACCTCCGCGACCCGGCCGTTCGTGGAGACCGTGGGGATGTGACCGCCGTTGAGGACCAGGTCGGTGGTGTGCCGCAGGCCCATGTCCTTCTGCTCGACGTCGAGGATGGCGTCCTCGACCCGGTAGAGCTTCTCGACCTTGGCCACCTTGGCCTCGACCTGGGCGGCGACGACGCGCAGCCGGCGCTCGGCCTTGGCGAGCCGGCGCTCGAGGCGCCGGTCCCGCCAGGTCGGCAGCGGGTCGTCGCGCTCCATCGGGTCGTGCAGGAAGAGCTCGACGCCGAAGCCGACCAGCGGGATCAGGCCCTGGAAGAACAGCAGCGAGGGGTTGGGCTCGGCCTCGCCGCCGAGGCGGACGCCGATGGCGGCGATCATCAGCGACAGGAAGATGATCGCGGTGAGCCAGAGCGCGAGCGGCGACGACTTCGAGTCGACCAGCTGTGGGCGGATCGACGGGTCGACGTAGATCCGGTTGTTGTCGGCGGCCGAGAGGAACTGGCGCTGGGCGCGGGACAGGATCGAGCCCTTGACAGCGTGCGCGAGGGTGTAGCCGCAGAAGAACACGGCGAGACCGATGACGCCGCCCGTCGCCCAGCCGATGCCGTACTCGTCCGCGTCGATCACCGTCGCGTACGCCTGGGCGAACACGTTGAAGTCGACCGCCGCGATCAGGAACAGCACGGCGAGGCGGGCGCCCTTGGACATGTGCATCTGGGGAATGCGTTCCTGCACACCCACGCTGCGCCACAGCCGGGCCTGCTCGACCTTGTAGCGCATCAGCTCGGTCATCCGCTCGCGCCGCTCCGCGCGGGCGTCGATCTCGGTGCGCAGCTCGGCGATGAGCTCCTCGAGGGCGCGGGCGTCGGCCCGGGTCGCGGCCCGGATTTCCTGGATCTCCGCGTCCTCGAGGGTCTTGAGAACCTTGGGACGGGTTTCCGCGCCCGCCAGCGCCACGTCGGCGTCCCCGACCCGGCGGATCAGCTGCTTGGCCAGCTTTCCTGGCGCCTTACCCCTGCGCAGCACCTGGGTCTCGCTTTCCGTGTCTTCTCGTGCCTGTCTCGATGGTCTTCGGGGCCGTGGCGTTGGCCGCGGCCGGTGTGCTGGGCCGTCGGGGGGAAGCGGCCTGGGTGGGGACGGGGCGGGCGGGTCTTCGGGTGCTCATGGCGGGCCGGCCGGGGGTCGCCGCGCTCAGTCGATCGGGCGGGAGTAGCTGCCCGCGAGAAAGCAGAGCATCGCGAAGATCCCACCGATGACAGGGGCGATGACCGCCGAGTTCCCCTGGTTCTCGCCGCTCGCGAACACCGCGGTGAGAATCAGGGCGAGCAGGCCCACGAAGGCGGAGACCGCGCCAATCAGGAACCGGCGGTGGATGGTGTCCCGCGGCGGGAGCTCGGACAGAGCGTCGATCGGCGCGATGAGGCCGGCCCGGGCCCTGTTGCCGATCCGCCGGCGGATGTCGCGCAGCCGGAACGTGTTGCCGGAGAGGAAGAAGCCGATCGCGGTCACGAAGATCGAGCCGGCGACGGATACCCGGATGGTCGAGGCCGGCGGGAGCGTGATCCACAGGAAGACGACGACCGCCACCATCGCGACCATGCAGATGAGGATGACGGCCGTGGAACGCACGAGCGCGGGCGCGTAGTGCTGATCGCGCGACTCGCTGAAGGCGCCGCCCCGCTGCTTCTTCGCCGCCGCCGGAGTGGAGGCGACGAACGCGCCCTGCCCGCCGGTCTCGGAGCTCGGCCGCACTGGCTGGTCGTAGATGCTCATGCCGGTTCCTCCGGTCGATAGACCCGCGAATGCGGGCCGCTGGCGGCGCGGATGGCGGTCCACGCCGCGCCGTTCTTGGCCGGGTGAGCCCGCGGATAAGCACCCTCGGAGGCGCGGGCGTGCAGCTTCATCGCTCCTCCTCCGCTCGCCGGAGGCAATACGGCGCACAGACGTGAGACTGGGCAGAGCCGGCTTGGGCCCTGATGCGTCCCGCGCTGGCCCGGTGCCGCCGGGCGTCGACCGGATTCCCCGACGGCAAGGCCGCGTGGGGTCGCCCCGACGGGCGTCCCCACGCGGCTCGTGGCGGCCGCGCCGCGGCTAGCTGCAGTCACTGCTCAGCCGCCGGCATAGCTCGTCTCTCAGGTATCGGGCGAGCTCCTGCTGAGGAGGGGTGAGGTTGCCCTGGTTCATGCCGATGAAATGGATCTTCGCGTCGTCGACCACGCTGATCTGCGACGCGGAGAAGCACCGGGTGACAAGGGCCTCGGCGACCTGCACGGAGGCCTCCTTGTCGTCCACGTTCAGGCAGTCGTCCCGCTGCCCGGTGCCGAGCAGGTCGCTCCACACCACGACCGTGACCTCGCCGATCCGCACACCCGGGGTGGACCGCAGCGACTGCACGTCGTCGTTGATGGCGGCGAGCAGGCTCGTCGCGCTGCCCGAAGCGCTGACGGAGGTCTGCTGGACGATGTGGTCGATCTCGGTCTGCAGGGCCTCGCCGCCGGCCTCGCGGTCCTTCATCTCCCGCGTGTCGTTGGTGCGGTCGACGAGGTAGGGCGCGTCCCCGGAGAAGCACGGGTCGGTCCTGAGCTCCGTGCCCGCGCCGCCGCTGGAGATCAGCTTGACGTACCCGCCCTCGGCGAGCGCGGTGTCGAGGTAGGGCCGCAGGGCCTGCGAGACCTGCTGCGCCGTCGTGGGCGAGTTGCCCGACAGGTCGAGCAGGAAGAGCAGCAGGGGCAACGCCTCGTCGTTGGCCTCCTCGTCCTGGTAGATCGAGCAGTCGCTGGCCTTCTGACCGGTGATGCTGCTCAGGTCACAGGCGGCGAGCGCCGGCACGAGGGCGAGCAGACCCGCGAGGGCCAGGGCAAGCCGGCGAAGCGGTCGGGGGGCGCCGAAGGTGCTCACTTGAGGACGATCTCCACCTTGCGCTTGGTCGAGTCGGGCACGTTGTCCTCCGAGCCCTCCTCGCCCATCCCGATGGGCTCCAGCATCGACTCGGGCACGCCTCCCTGGATGAGCAGCTGCTCGACGGCCTTCGCGCGCCGCAGCGACAGGTCCTCGTTGAAGCCGGCGTCGCCGAGGCCGTCGGTGTAGCCGAGGATCTCGACGTCCCCGTCGTGAACCTTGATCGCCGGTATGACCTTCTCGATGGCCGTGACCGCCTCCGGGCGGAGCTGGTCGCTGCCCGCGTCGAACAGGTAGTCGGCGCTGACGGACGACACCTGGCTGCCGTCGGCCAACCTGATGAACTGGCCCAGCGAGGGAAGCTCGCCAGCGATGACGTTTGGCCTGGCGCGTGTGCCTGGAGCGGCCGGGGTGAAGTCGTCACCGCTGCTGGAGGAACATCCGGCCGCCACGGCGGCGAGCGCGCCGGCCACCAGCAGGGTGGCGGTGGCGCGCATGCGGACCACCGGGATGTGTCGCCTCTTGGGCGTTTCATCCCGGGTGGAGAGGTTGGCGTGATACACAGACAGCCCCTAACGGCGAATGCGGGGCCAAACATAACGGGGCAAGATGGCTGGACTGCGACCAGGCCGCTCCGTTGCGCACCAAGTGGGACATGACCGTCTAGCGTTGATAAATCGGCACCCGCGGTTGCGGGGGTCACCTGGCGACGGCGCGCGACCAACCGCTACTACTTGCGACCGCACGCAACCAACTGGTGCCCGGCGCAACCCTTGGTGATGGCTGGCACCCATAGGTGACGGGGGCGGCGGTCCGGAGCCGCCGGGAGGAGCCGGCCCCGGCCTCCCGCGTCGGCCCGGCGGCCAGCCGCCCGCGGGCGCCGAAGCGCCGGTCCTGTCGCCGCCGGGACCTTTGGCCTTGCTGGATCGCCGAACGCCCACGACCGTCACCACCCGCCCCCCGCCGCGCTCCTGGCCGGCGGCGGCGGGCAGCCACCCGGCCGGCCCGGCTCAGGCCCGTACCGCGGATCCGCGGATCCTCACCGTGACCGCCGCCAGGGGCGGTCAGCGCGGCTTCGCGGTGACGAAGATGGCGGTGGAGGGGAGGTAGTAGCCCCGGACCGGCCCCCACTGGCCCCAGACCTGGTCGTTGTCGTCCGGCCACTCCGGCTCGACGACGTCCAGCAGCACCAGCCCGGCGGCGACGATCTCGCGTACCCGGTCGCCCATCGTGCGGTGGGTCTCGACGTAGGCGGGCCGGCCGTCGTCGTCGCGCTCCACGTAGGCCCGCCGGTCGAAGTAGCTCTGCACCACCCGCATCCCGCGCTCGTCCGGCTCGTCGGGCAGGCACCAGATCATGGGGTGGTTCGTGGAGAACACCCAGCGCCCGCCGGGCCGCAGCACCCGGGCGACCTCGCGCATCACCGCCCCGCTGTCCGCGACGAACGGCACCGCGCCGAACGCCGAGCAGGCGAGGTCGACGGACTCGTCGGCGATCGGCAGGGCGGTCGCGTCCGCCTGGGCGAGCGCGACCTCGATCCCGGCGCGCCGCCCGAGCGCGACGCCGTGCGCGAGCTGGCCCGCGGAGAGGTCGACGCCGAGGACGTGTGCCCCCCGCGTGGCCAGCCAGCGGGCGCACTGCGCCGCGCCGCAGCCGACCTCGAGCACCCGCAGGCCGGCCACGTCGCCGAGCAGCCCAGCCTCCGACTCGCGCAGCCCCTCCGGGCTCCAGCAGAAGTCGACGTCGCCGAGGAACTCGCCGTGCTCGCGCTGGTACTCGGCGGACGCGTCCTCCCAGTAGCGCCGGCTCGCCGCCCGCGCGGTCGGCTCGTCGACCTCCTCGTACCGGACGAGGCCCGCGTCGGTGTCGCTCACAGGATCAACTCTGCCCGACCGGGCACGGACGACCGCGCACGAGGTCAGTTCTGCACGACGGCGGCGCCGATGACGGCGCGGTCGCCGGCGACGCTGACCGGGGTGTAGACGACCTCGTGGCCGCCTTCGGTGTCGACGTACCGGCCGCGGCGGCTCTCGCCGACGAACCGGGCCCGGCCCTCCAGCGACCCGGTGCGCACCTCGCGGTCCGCCGGCCCGAACGGCCCCGTGCCCGACAGGCCCGAACCGGTGGCCATCGGGGTCGCGTAGATCCGGACGATGGCGCCGGGCACGCTCGTCCAGCGCAGCACCGTGCCGCCCAGGGTCGCGCGGCTCTCCAGGTCCCGCACGGCCCGCGGGCGAGGGACCGCGGTGACCGTCACCTCGGCGCAGCCGGACGGGTCGAGCGCGCCGCCGGTGATCGGCGGCGCGACCCACACCCGGTAGCGGTAGGTGGCGCCCGGCTGGACGTCGGTGTCGACGTGCTGCCCGCCGGAGCCGCGCAGGCGGCGCATCGCGCCCTGGAAGGACGACGACTGGTCGAAGGTGCGCTCGATGACGACCTCGTCGTGGCCCGGGATCGGGCGCCAGGACAGCGCCACCGCGTCGCCGGCGAGATCGGCGCGCAGCGCGGTGATCCGCGGCAGCACGGTCCGCGGCAGCGTGCTGACCGGCTTCGACGCGGCCGGCGAGTCCAGGCCGGTGCCGCCGGTGCTCTGGCCGACGGCGTCCCGGTAGAGGGCCACGACCTCGTGCCGGAAGGGCACCCCCTTGGGGACTCCGGCGTCGAACAGCTCGGTGACCCCGGTGGTGCCGAGGCCGCGGGGCCGCCAGCCGCCCGGGGCGGCCGGGTCGGAGATCAGGCGGGACACCCGGTAGACGACGCCGGGTGTGGGCGACGGCGCCCAGCGCAGCGCGATCGCGCCGTCCTCCTCGACCGCGGTCAGCTCCGCCGGCGGCACGGGGCGGGCGCGGGTGCCGGCCAGGGCCGGGTCCGGCGGCGCGCCCAGGTCGGCGCCCGCGGCCGGCGCCTGGCCGGCCGTCGGCGTGGCCAGCCCCGCCGCCGCCTCCTGGGCCGTCCCGGACACCCGGCTTCCCGGAGCGGCGGGCGCCGCCGCGCGGGCGCGCGTGGCCTCCTGGATCCGTCGCGGCGTGGCCATGGTGGCCCCGAGGTCCACCTCCGCGCCCAGGGCGTGGATCGCGTCCAGGAAGATCCGGTGCGCCTCGCCCGGCCGCGGCCGGGCCTTCGGGTCCTTCGCCAGCAGGCCGAGCAGAGCGTCGGTGATCGGCCCGGCATTGTGCGGCGGAGGGGCCGGGGCGAGCACGATGGCCGCGAGCATCGCGCTGAAGCTTTCGCGCGCGAACGGGGCCTGTCCTTCTACAGCGAAGTAAAGAGTGCCGCCGAGACTGAAAAGGTCGGCTTCCAAAGTTGCGGGCTCGTTGTTGAGCCGTTCTGGCGCCATGTAGAGCGGCGTGCCGATAACACCCGTTACGGTCAGTGTCGGGTCACCATCGCCGGTCGCGATCCCGAAGTCGGTCAGCACGATCCGGCCGTCGTGCGCCATGAGCACGTTGGACGGCTTCACGTCCCGATGCATGATGCCGAAGTCGGCGGCGGCGGCGAGCGCGTCGACCATCGCGAGGCCGATCCGGGCGACCTCCGCCGGCGGCAGCGGGCCGTCCTGGCGGACCACGTCGAACAGCGACCGCGACGGGACCAGCTCCATGACGATCCAGGGCAGGCCGTTCTCCAGGACGACGTCGAGGATCGTCACGACGTGCGGGTGCGCGCGCAGCTTGGTCGCGTGCCGGGCCTCGCGCAGCGCGCGTTCCACCCGCTCCGCGCGCTCCTCGTCCGGCACCCCGCCGGCGAACTCGATCTCCTTGAGCGCGACCTCGGCGTCGAGCAGCTGGTCGAACGCGCGCCAGACGGTCCCCATCGCGCCCGCGCCCAACGGAGCGAGCAGCCGGTAGCGACCCGCCACTACTCGGTTTGCGACTGGCCCGGCCGTCACGTCACCCCCACAACGCCCTCGGAACGTCGGTGCCCTCGGAACGTCGGCCGCCGCGGGCGTGAAGAGCGAGCACTGGGCGTCCCCTCCGGCCACGAGCGGGACTTCCCCGGTCATTTCATCATCCCGGATGGCTATCCGGGCAGGCATCCTCAACAGCTTCTCGCGCCCGGGGCCAGGCCTTGTCGGCGCCCGCCATATCCACCCGACTCAACTCGGCTGGGGGCACTTTGCGGAATGGTGTGGTCACGGCTAGCTGTCACGGGCTCACCGCGCGGATCCGCCTCGAACGGCCCGCGTCACCTTCGTCGGCCCATGGTGGGCGCGAATCCCGCCGGCCGTCCGTGACCGGGCACGTGCCGTCGCCCGACGCCGGAAATCGCCCGCGCCCGCGGCCGCCGTCACCCGCGGGACGTCGCCGACGACGCGCGGCGCTCGGAAAGCGGCTGTCGGGAAGTTGTCAGCGCGGCCGGCCGCCTCGGCCGAGCCGCGCCTGCGGGCGGCGCCCGGTTCGACGCGTGCTTCCCGCCGGCGTGACATCGGGGCTGCCGTGACGTCCGGGGCCGGCGTGACGTCCAGGGCGGGCGTGACGTCCAGGGCGGGCGTGACGTCCAGGGCGGGCGTGACGTCCAGGGCGGGCGTGACGTCCGGAAGGACGTTCTCCTGGCCCGGCCGTTCCTGGCCGGGCCGTACGCGGGAGGGACGCTTCCTGGGCGGGCCCCGCGTGAAGGACGACTCCGCCGGCCTCGCGTGCCGGCGTCGCGGTGGAGTTCCTCAGGCTCGGAAGGTCTCGCCCCACAGGGCGACGCCGCCGGGCTTCTCCACCGGGAGACGCCCGGTCAGCCCGGTGACCAGCTCGACCAGCTCCGCGCGGTTGTGCGCGGGGCCGACGATGACGGCGTCCGGCGACAGATCCTCGTAGGCCCGGCGCAGGCCGGGCAGGGCCAGCGCCTGCGCGGCCGTCAGGCTGCCCTCCTCGACCCGCAGCAGCGCGGTCGTCAGCGGGCTGGGATCGCCGTGGAACTGCGCCCCGCCGTTCGGCCCGGGCACCGTGCAGTAGCAGCCGGGCAGGTCGAACCGGAATCCCGCCCTGGCCTGCCAGAGCATCGCGTCCGGGACGTCCGGGCGAGGGTAGGGCGCGACCAGCACCGTCGACCCGCGTGGGATCACCTCGACGGCCGCGGTCGTGAAGAACTCGGGTGAGCGCAGCGGCTCCGCGCGCATCGGCGCGGGGACCAGCGGGACCAGGACGGCCGCGGTCAGCAGCGCCACGGCGGCCTGGCGCCGCCACGGCCGGGACCGATGCTGGTCGAGCCAGATCGCCAGCGCCAGCCCGGCGAACAGGGTCAGGTAGAGCGACAGCCGGGACGCCAGCGCGCTGCCGATCAGCGGCAGCTGCTCGACCAGCGCCCAGGGCAGCCACACCCCGGTGATCCGGCCGTCGACGTGCAGGCGGCCGCCGAGCGAGAGCACCGCGACGAGGACGAACAACGGGGTGAGCACCCGGACCAGCCCGTCCCTGCGCAGCCGGACGGCGAGCACCGCGAGCAGCGCGAGCAGCGGCACGCCGAAGTAGGCGCTGACCTCCACCGGGCTGCCGGTGAACCGCAAGCTGTGGGCCAGCGCCCGGTCAGGCGCCAGCCACTGCATCGTGGTGGGGATCGCGAAGGTGAACAGGTCGGAGACGGCCACGTCATGGGGCTGGATCGCGCCGTCGACCCGCTGCGGCCCGGCGAGCTGGACCGCCAGCGGCCAGGCCAGCAGCACGCCGGCCACCAGCGCGCACCAGCCCAGCGCCCGCGCGAGTGAGCCCACGGCGGCTGGCACCGCGCTCGGGGCGCGGGCCGCGAGGATCAGCAGGCCCAGCGCGCCGACCAGCGCGGAGGTCGCCACCAGCTCCTCGCCGATGAGCATCTGCGCGGCGACGGCGAGGCCCAGCAGCACACCCGTGCGCCGCGGCGCGCGACGGCCCGTCAGCAGGTCGTGGAGCAGCACCAGCAGCAGCGGCGGGAACGGCGCGAAGGTCAGGTGCAGGTGGCCGAACGACGCGCCGATCATGTACGGGCTGAAGCCGTAGAGCAGGCCGGCCACCGCCGCCGGCCAGAACGCCACGAAGCGGCGGGCGGCGCCGTACATGGCGATCGCCGAGACCGCCAGCGCCAGCGCCAGCAGCGTGTTGAACGCGGCCACCGGGCCGGCGAGCAGCGTGATCGGGGTAACCAGGACGGCGAGCAGCACCACCGGGGTGCTCCACAGGATGTTGACGCCGTCCGGGAAGTTGATCGCGTCGGTGACGAACGGGTTCATCCCGTGGCCGAGGGCATGCGGAACCCAGCCCATGTACCAGGAGAACAGCGTCGCGTCCGAGACGCCGTAGCCGCGGCCGTCCGGGTCCTGCCATAACGAACGCAGCAACAGCGCGGCGAGCGCCAGGTAGCCGACGAACAGCAACGGCCAGCGGGGCATCCGGCGCGGCTCGCGCCGCCGGTGCCCGGCCCGGCCGGCCGGCGTCTCGTCCGGCTCGGCCCCGAGGGCGGCGCGGCTGGGCGCGGAACCGGCGGATTCGGGACCGTCGTGCCTGGGATCGTCGGGTCCGGGACGCTCGGGTCCGGGACGCTCGGGCTCGAGAACAGGGGCCGCGTCGAGGCGGGAGCCATCGGCGGCGGGACGTTCGTAGGTCGCGGACACGTCACCCCCAGGCCGGTCCGAGGCAGCCCTCGGCGCGCCGTCAGCCACGACGCGTTCTGAGGACTTTACCCTTAATGGAACTTTCGTCGCTTTGGGTGAGCTGACTGGCCAAACCGCCGCGCCCCGGCCTCGGCCAGGCCCAGGACGTGGGGTTTCGCCGCGCTCCTGGTTCTTCCGCCGGGGCCGCGCGACGGCGGCGAGACCTCGCGCGGCGGGAGACCGCTCCAGGACCATTTACCGTGGATCTTGGCCGGGGTGCTCGACCGCCGATTCGCGTACACATCAGACGATCGAGAGCCGTCGGCGGACCCGCGGCTTCCTTGATCGCCAGACGTGCGCGCGGTCCGGCGATTTCTGTCCGTTTTATCCCCTTGAATTCCGTACAGATCTGGTGATCTACGAGCGGACCGGACCGGGGACGGGCTGAAGATCGATGCTGGTTGTGTGCGCGGATCGGCGTTCCGGGACCCGCGCGCGAGATCCAGAAGAAGCGCCCTAAGCGGCCTCGGATCCCTCCGAGTGCCACTCGGCCGTCAGGGCGTGCCAGTCGCGGTAGCGGGCCACCTGGTAGGCGGGGGCGATGACCCGTCGCGGGTCGAGAACGGCGACGGGGTAGCCGAGCTCGGCGCGCAGGCCACGCTCGCCGACGATGATCCGTCCGCCGAGGCGGACGGCGCCGACCACGATCGGCAGTCTCGTCCACCGGGGACGCGCGGCGGCGGTGAGCGTCGCGGGGTCGCGCCAGGCGTACAGCCCGCAGACGCACCCCGGGTCCGGGGCGCCGCCCCAGACCGTTCCCGCCCCGGCCTCGGCGCCGCCAGGCTCGGGACCGGAACCGCTCTCGAAACCAGAACCGCCCTCGAAACCGGGCCCGCGCTCGAGATCAGGACCGGGCTTGGAACCGGGTCCGCCCTCGTCACCGGGTCCGCGCCGGGCATCGGGTCCGCGCTGGGCATCAGGGCCGCGCTCGTGCCCAGGGCCGACGGCGAGCGCCGGGCCTTGGACGGGAGCGGAGGCCTGGCGACCGCCGTCGGCCCCGTGCGGGCGGCGCAGGCAGTGCGCGCGGGTGATCCCGTCCGGGCGCCACAGCAGCAGCTCCGGCGGGAAGGGGGACCACGGCGTCCAGGCCGGCCGGAGCAGGCCGTCGCGGTCGACGGCCCACTGCCGCCATCCCAGCAGGCTCATCGCCCGCGGGCCGCCGAGCTGTCGACGCCGGGCGGGACGGGCGCGAAGGGCCCCGGCGATCCGCGCGAGATCGTCGAGGCGGATGCCCCGGCCCGGGCGCCGGCGGGAACCGGCTCGGCCGGCTCGGGCGCCGGAACCGTGAGTGGTTCCTCGTCCGGCCAGGAGATCGGCTCGTCCTCGACGATGCGCTCCGGCTTGCCGATGTCACCCATGGATCCAGGGTCGGCGCTGGTAGCGAGTTGGTCAATCCTTGGGGCAGGGGGCCGAGAGCCTCTGGACGGGGCGTCGAGGACTGGTCCGGCCCTCCGCGCGCCGCCGCCGCCGCCGGGTGCTCACCGGCCGCCGAGCGCGGGCGGCCGGCCACGGGAACGGTCGCACCGATGGCGCGCCACCGGTGTGGCCGGGAGCTGGGCCCGGCCGGGAAGTCCTGGGGGAGAGGGCTGGCGCCCGATGTCGGGGCGCGGTGCCGGGGCGCGGTGCCGGCCGGCGTTGACCAGCCGGCGCTCGGGGGCGGCCGCCCGACGGCGCGCGGGTCGCCGGCGCGTGGGCCGACGGCGTGTGCCGCCGTGGGAACCGGCCCATCCCTGGCCCGCGCCGGGTCGCGCTGGTTGGATTTTCCGCTCCCAGTCGTTATTACCCGACTGGCAATGTTCTCCAGATGTCCCTTCATTGTGTTCAAGGTGTGACATGGAATGCCTCGCCACCATTCCAATAACTATTGGAAGTTAGTTTCCTTAGAAATACCTGTGACGCATCTGGCTGGCTCCTCCTCGGCCGGCACGGGCGGGAAGTGGGGCGGAGGTTCGCGTGACGACAGCGGCAAGCTCGGCGTCGGCGACGGGACGCACCCAGGTACCGCCGCTCGGCGCGGACGAGGTGGAAGGCAACATCGTCGACCGGTTCCGGCTCGTCGCGAGCCTTTGCTCGGACGCGGAGGCCGTCCGCTCGCCGCGCGGCTCACTGACCTTCGGCGAGCTGGACAGGTGGTCGGACGAGCTGGCCGACCGGCTGCTGGACGGGTCCGCGGCGGCCGAGGAAGCCGACCGCCCCGTCGCGCTGCTGCTGGGGCACGAGCCCGCCGCCGCCGTCGCGATGATCGCCATTCTCAAGGCCGGCCGGCCGTTCGTCCCGCTCGACACGCACCTGCCGAGCGAGCGCCTCGCCACGATCCTGGAGCTGGCCGGCGCCACGGCGTGCGTCGTCGCCGGCCCGGATGCCGGCTACGGCGTCGGCGGCATGGGCGGGCTGCCCGACGGGACCGAGACGGCCCCGGACCCGGGCGGCCTGCTCCCACGGTGGGTCGAGCCGGTCCCGGTCGGCCGCCGCCCGAAGGCCGGCTTCGCGACCGGCCCGCGCGCCGCCGAGGCGGCCCCGTCCGGTGCCGCCGCACGCGCTCCCGGGCGGGCCGGCGCCGCCACGCGTGCCCCCAGGCGGGCCGGCGCCGACCCGGCGATCCTGATCTTCACCTCGGGCTCGACCGGGGTTCCCAAGGGCGTGGTCTGGAACCACGACACCTTCCTGTACCACCATCTGCTCTTCCAGAACGCCCTCGCCTTCGGCCCCGAGGACCGCAAGGCGCTGGTGCTGCCGCTCAGCTTCATCTCCGGCGTCGGCGTCCTGCTGCGCTGCCTCGTGGCCGGAGCGGTCGTGTCGATGTACGACCCACGGGTACGCGGCCTGCGCGACCTGCCCGGATGGCTGCGCGCCGAGCGCCCGACCATCCTGGTCGTGACCCCGTCGCTGCTGCGGGGCGCGATGGGCGCGCTGGAGCCGGGTGAGGTCCTCGAGGACCTGCGCTTCGTCCAGACCGTCGGCGAGGCGCTCTACTCCCGCGACGTGCGCCTCGCGCTCGAACACCTGCCCGCGGGCGGCCGGGTGGTCACCACCTACGGCTCGTCGGAGTCGGGGCTCGTGACGCTCGGCATGCTCGGCGCCGGTGACGAGCTGCCGGACGGCGGCGTCGTCTCCGCCGGCCGGCTGGTGCCCGGCAAGGAGGTGCGGCTGCTCGCCGAGGACGGCGCGGACGCGCCCGCCGGCGAGGCCGGCGAGATCGTCGTCCGCAGCGACTACGTGGCCGGCGGCTACTGGCGTAACCCGGAGCAGACCGCCACCCGTTTCGGGGTCGACGAGGCCGGCAGCCGTTTCTACCGGACCGGCGACTACGGCAGGTTCGGGGCCGACGGCGCGCTGCGGATCACCGGCCGCCTCGACGGCATGGTGAAGATCCGTGGCTACCTGGTGGAGCCGATCGAGGTCGAGGCGACCCTGCTCGCCGCCGACGAGATCGCCGACGCGGTCGTGACGGCGGACAAGGCGGCCGACCCGCCCAGGCTGGTCGCCTACGTGGTGCCCTCGCCGCTGTCCCGCCCGTCGGCGTCCTCCATCCGCCGCCTGCTTCGTTCCCGGCTGCCCGCGTACATGGTCCCGTCGACGATCGTCACCATGACGACGCTGCCGCGCACCGAGCGTGGCAAGGTCGACCGGCTGGCGCTGCCACCGGCCCCGCCGGCGCTCGCCGGCGACCCGCCCAGCGGCAGCTGGGAGGAGGCGGTCGCCGCGCTGTGGGCGCGGGTGCTCAACCTGGAGGCGGTCGGCGTCCACGACGACTTCACCGAGCTCGGCGGCGACTCGCTCGCCGCGCAGGAGGTCGCCGCCCGGATGGCCGGCGAGCTGAAGGTGCGGCTGCCGACGTCGGCGCTCGCGCAGGCTCCGACGGTCGCCGAGCTGGCCGTGCTCGCCGCCAGGGCCACCGCCGAGACCGACTCGCTGCGCCACCCCGACGTGCTGCCGCTGCGCACCGGCGGGACCGGCACCCCGCTGTTCTGCTTCGCCGGCGCGGGCGGGCTCGCGGTCGGGATGCTGGGGCTGGCCGCGCGCTTCGACGGCGAGCGACCGGTCTACGGGATGCAGGCGCACGGGATCGAGCACCGGGGGATCCCGGACTGGACCGTCCGTGGGGCCGCCCGGCGGCACGCCCACCACATCCGGCTGCTCCAGCCGGAGGGCCCGTACCTGCTGCTCGGGCACTCCTTCGGCGGCCTGGTCGCCTTCGAGACGGCGCGGCAGCTGACGGCGGCCGGCGAGCGGGTGGGCCTGCTGACGCTGGTCGACACCGCGCCGCCCAGGCCGATCCGTCTGCCCTGGAAGGGCGAGGCCGGGTCGTCGGGCCCGACGGGGGCCGCCGACTGGAGCCAGCCGGTCCTGGCCCAGGAACCGGACGGAAGCGAAAGCGGGAACGGCCGATGGAGCGCGCCGCTCGTGCTGGCCAGCCGCGCCGCGCAGCTTGCCCGGCTGCCGCTGACCGGCTTCGTCCGGTTCGCCGGGAAGGTCCAGTACGACGCCTTCTACAACCAGGGTCGTGTCGTGTCGATGGTCTACCGCCCGGGGCCGTGGGACGGGCGGGCGCTGCTCTGGCTGGCCGCGCCCGACGCGGTCGACACCGGCCCGCGCCCGGTCCCGGCCGTGTGGGCGCCGCTGCTCACCGGCGGGCTGGCGGTCTCCCGCACCGTGGTCGGCAACCACGACAGCGTGCTGCGCGAGCCGCTCGTCGGTGAGCTCGCCGACGACATCCGGCGCCAGCTCTCCCAGCTCGAAGACGTCACCTAGCCGCTTCACCTAGCCGCGTCACCCGGCCGTGTCGCCCTGGCTGTGTCGCCTGGCCGCGTCGTCGCCTGGCCGCGTCGCCCGGCCGTGCGCGGGCCGCGATCGCGGGTTGGTTGACCGCGCCCGAAGGGCGCCGGACGCTGGTCGGGTGAAGGTGCGGATTGGCGTGGGGTTCGCCGGGGTGCCTGGAGAGGCGCTGTCCGGTCTGGTCAAGAAGGTCGCCCAGCTCGACATCGACTCGCTGTGGTTCTCCGAGCAGGTGTCCATGGCGACCGTCGACCCGATGGTCGGGATGTCCTGGGCGCTGGCGCGCACGAACCGGCTCAAGGTCGGCACCGGCGTCGCCGTGCTGCCTGGCCGCAACCCCGCGCTGTTCGCCAAGCAGCTCGCCTCGCTGGCGTCGCTCGCGCCTGGGCGGGTGCTGCCGGTCGTCGGGCTGGGGCCGGCGCGCGCCGCGGAACGCAGCGCCTTCCCGGTGCCGCCGGGCCGGCGCGGCGCGGTGTTCGACGAGGCGCTGACGGTCGTGCGCCGGCTGCTGTCCGAAGAGTCCGTCACCCACGACGGCGAGTTCTTCCAGCTCGACGCCATCGGGATCGGCGAGCGCCCGGCCCGCCCGCTGGACCTGTGGCTCGGCGGCGCGACCCCGGTGGCGCTGCGCCGGATCGGCCGGCTCGGCGACGGCTGGCTCGCGAGCCTCGTCACCCCGGCCGAGGCCGCGGCCGGCATCGACGCGATCAACACCGCCGCGGCCGAGGCGGGCCGCGCCGTCGACCAGGAGCACTTCGGGCTCAGCCTGCGGGTCGCCTTCAAGGAGCCGCCGGCCGCCCAGCTCGCGGCCATCCAGGCCCGGCGGCCGGACGCCGACCCCGGAGTGTTCGTCCCGGTCGGCTGGGACGCCGCCCGGGCGGTGATCGCCGACTTCGTCGCCGCCGGTGTCAGCAAGTTCGTGATCTACCCAGCCGTCCCGCCCGAGGGCCTGCCCGCCTTCCTGGACGCGTTCGTCCCCGAGCTGACGCCCCTGCAGACCTAGGGCCAATGCCGTTGCGTTAGGTGGTTGCGGGTGGGCACGCCCTCTGAGGGTGGTGGCGATGGCCGGGAGCGTG
>NZ_JADWYU010000137.1 GCF_016786325.1 Frankia nepalensis
CCGGACAGACCACCCGAACGAGCCACCCCCAAAATTTCCGCGCTTGCGCGGCCGGCCGAAGGGCCCGGAGGACTCAGGGGGCGAACAGGGCGCCCAGCTGGGCGGGGCTGATGTTGCCACCGCTACAGACGAGGGCGACCCGGCGGCCGGCGAAGCGGGCCGGGTCGGCGAGGACGGCGGCGAGCGGGGCGGCGCCGGCCGGCTCGACCAGGTTGCGAGTCTTCTCGATCATCAGACGGGTGGCGGCGTGGATCGCGTCGTCGGAAACCAGGACGAAGTCGTCGAGCAGGGCGCGCATCATCGCCTGCGGCAGCGCGAACGGGCTGCCCGTCGCGACCCCCTCGACGGCCGTTCCCATCGGCGCGTCGACGAGCGCGCCGGACTGCCAGGACCGGTGGGCGGCGGGCGCTGCGGCCGACTGCACGCCGATCACCTCGATGCCCGGGTCGACCGTCCTGGCCACCAGGCCCGCGGCGACGACGCCGGTTCCGGAGCCGACCGGGACGACGATCGCGTCCAGGTCGGGTTGAGTCTCCAGGATCTCCAGCGTGCAGGTGGCGACCCCGGCGATGAGCAGCGGCTCGTCGCCGGAGTCGACGAACCGCAGCCGTTCGTCGGCCGCGAGCGCGGCGGCGTGCCGCCGGGCGTCGTCGAAGGTCGCGCCGCGCGCCAGCACCTCGGCGCCGAGCGCGCGCATCGACTCGACCTTGACCGGGTTGGCGTTCTCCGGCACCACGATCACGGCCCGGGTGCCGAAGACCCGGGCGGCGTAGGCGACCGACTGGCCGTGGTTGCCAGTCGAGGCGGCGGCGAATCCGCGGGCGCGTTCCTCGTCGGGCAGGGCGGCGGCCAGGTTGACCCCGCCCCGCACCTTGAACGCCCCGACCGGCTGGTGGTTCTCGTGCTTGACCCACAGCGCGGCGCCGCGAACCCCGGCGGCCTCGGCGGCGGCGTCGAGCTGCGGATAGCGGAACAGCGGCGTCTCCCGCAGGTACGGCGCGATTCTCTGTCTCGCCCGCAGGACGTCCACGAACTCCGGTGGGGCGGGCAGTTCGACCGCCGGGCCGCCGGCCAGCTGGCCCACCTCGTCGGCGGGCTGGGTCAGGGACACCCTCCGTGCCTATCACAGCTCGCCACGCATCCACCGGCCGTTTTCGTACCAGCCCGCCGACCCGTGCCCACGAGCTGGCGCCCGCTCGTCCGGGGTTGCGTGAGCCCATCTTGGGGACGAGAGCTGGACCTGTTCGTCCCGCCACCACGAGCGTTACGTCGATCGACCGGGGAGAGGTCGAGATTTTCACACCTCGACAGGGTTCTCGTCCGTCACTGCCCGGCCGGCCGGAAGCAGGCCGTCCAGCAGGCGAGCCAGGCCGAAGTCGAACCATCGGTCCACGACCGCGTCGGCATCCCTGTCCGGCGGGTGGGAGGTGGCCAGCCAGGCGCGACCCTGCGTGCGGCCTGTGCGGGTGAGGCGGACATGGGTGGCCAGCCACCACTTCTCCCAGCCGGTAGCCCCGGCGCGTCGTTCGGTGTGCTCCGCCACGTGGAGAAGCGCCATGCCCTGCACATAGCCACTCAGCGCCAGGTAGGCGGCGAAGGCGTCCTCGGGGGCATAGCCGGCAGTGGTCAACACCGCCACCGCGCGGTCCACCATCGCCAGCACGGCGGGACCGGTCGGCGGCCGGGTCGTCGCCAGCACGGTCACCAGCCACGGGTGTCGGCGGTAGAGCGCCCACTCGTCGCGGGCGAGCCGTTCCAGCTGCTCCCGCGGGTTCGCCGGTTCCGGTGTGGTGGGGCTGTATGCCCGGCTGGCGGCCGGAGCGCGCTCGACCAGGGCGTGCTCGACCATCGCGCCGAGCAACTCGTCACGGCTGCGTGTCCGCCGGAAGACCTGGTCCGCGCTGAGCCCGGCGCGATGCGCCAACGCGCCCATCGACACCGCGCCGATCCCTTCGGCGTCGGCGAGGCGGACCGCGACGTCGATCAGCCGCTCCGGCGCCTGTCGGCTTCGATCCGGCGCCTTCCCGCCCGCCGGGGTGGGGCGGGATGACGCCGCGGGGGCCATCGCCGTGCGGCCGAGGTCGCGGCGGCGACGGTAGGCACGCGCCTGGCAGCGGCGCGAGCAGTAACGCCGGGGCCGGCCGAGGCCAGGACCCGGCAGCGGCTCCCCGCATTCGGCACACGAAGTACCAGGCATTCTCTCCCGCCGTCTTTCGTCCGGCCGTTTCGTCACCACGGTCGCCGTGATGAAAGCACTCCTCCCGGCATACCCGCCGAACCCAGTATCGAGGGTGTCGAACTGTGATCTTGGAGGTGTTTCGGTGCACCCGTATGTCGACTCGCCCAGCGGCGCGCGGAAGGTCCGCCCGGATCCGTCCGCGGGCCGGATCGCCGACGTGGACGCGCTGCGCGGGATGGCGCTGCTGGGGATCCTCGTGGTCAACGTCGCCTTCTTCGCCTCTGGCTACCCGTTTCACCTGGTAGTCGATCCTCAGCACGGCTCCTGGCCCGATCGGACCGTGTCCTGGCTCATCGAGGCCCTCGTCACGATGAAGGCGTACCTGCTGTTCTCCTTCCTGTTCGGCTACAGCTTCACGCTGCAGATCGGGTCCGCCCGCCGACGGGGGGTGGAGTTTGCCCCCAGGTTCCGGCGCCGCCTGGCCGGGCTGTTCATGATCGGAGTCCTGCACGCCGTGCTGCTGTTCCAGGGCGACATCCTGACGACGTACGCGCTGCTGGGCCTGGTTCTGCTCGCGCTGTCGCGGACCAGTACCCGCGTCGCGCTGGTCACCGCGGCCGCGGCGCTCGGCGCGGTGGCCTTCGCCGTGGCGATCGCCGCGGTGGCCGGTGCGCAGCTGGTGCCCGACCAGGCCGCGGCGCTGGCGGCGGGCGCGCGGTCCACCGAGGCGCTGCGCGGTGGCCCCGGCGAGGTCATCGCCGAGCACCTGCGTTCGCTGCCGGCGATGGTCTCGGCCCTCGTCGTGCAGGGACCGCTCGCCTTCTCGGCGTTTCTGGTCGGGCTGGCCGCCGGCGACAGGCAGGTGCTCGTCGACGCCGGCCGCCACGACCATGTGCTGCGGCGCGTGCAGTGGGTGGGCTTTCCCGTGGGGCTGGCGGGCAGTGTGGTGTTCGCCGCGGGCGGTGGCACGAGGAACTTCACCGGACTACTGGTGAGCATCCTCACGGCTCCGCTGCTCACCGCCGCCTACGCCGCTACCGCGCTGAGATTCTTTCGTACCCGTCGAGGCCGCCGTCTGGCGGCGGCGCTGGCGCCAGCCGGACGGATGTCCCTGACCAACTACCTCGGGCAGTCGGTCCTCTGCGTCGTGATCTTCACAGGTGTGGGTCTGCGGCTCGCCGGTACGGTCGGGGCCTCGGCCGTGGTGCTCATCGCGCTCGGAATCTATGCGGCGCAGGTCTTCGCCAGCGCCGTGTGGATGGCCCGGTTCCGATACGGCCCGGTCGAGTGGCTCCTGCGGATGTGGACGGAACGACGCCGTATCCCACTCCGGCCGGCTACCAACCGATGAGGTCCGGATCAACGACGCGCCGCGTCCCGGACAGCGGCTGGTCGTGACCGCCCGCACCCGGGCTTACCAGCGGGCGGTCTTCCCGGCCGGCGCCACGCCGCTGGAGAATGGGGAACGCTGGCGATGAACGTTGGACCGCGCCGGCCGCGCGGCAGCCGGCCCACGCCAGTGGCGGCCAAGGGGCAAGCCGACGGCTCGACGTTCGTATGCGAGGGAGACGCGCGCGTGAGCGAACCAGATTCCCCACCGGAGCTGGTGATCGTTGTTACCGTCCACGACGTCCAGGATCACGGTGGCACGCTCGAGTACGGGCTGCAGTCCAGCAAGGGTCAGCTCGACGCCGGTACGCCGACCGGCGACGGCGGGATTCGCTACGAGTGCCGGGCCAGGGCCCGCTCCAGGCCCGACGGCACCCTGACCTGCAGGGGCGAGTTCCTGCACGGTCCGACCAGCGGGCGGTTTCTCTACATCAGCTTTCGCGCTCCCGGTGGTGCTCAGTGGGTGCGGCGGACCAAGATAATGCTGCCGGACTCGATCTCCGGCGACGCGCGTCGGCTCAGCGCCCGGGTGCTCGACGTTGGCCGGTCGCGGGTGCTGTTCGAGCAGGACTGGCTCGCCGAGCCCGACGCCCAGAGCGCCTAGATCACGATCTCTTCCAGGCCGAGGCCTCCCGGCTGATCCGGCATGACGACGGCCCGCAGTCCGGGAAAAACTCGGATGGCGGGCCGTCGGATGTCGCGGCCTTTCTAGGCGGCGGCCTTCTCCAGGATGTGGACGCCGCAGGCGTTGCCGAGGCCGATGACGTGGGCGAGGCCGACCTTGGCGCCCTCGATCTGGCGGTCTCCGGCCTCGCCGCGCAGGTGGTGGGCGACCTCCCAGACGTTGGCGATGCCGGTCGCCGCGATCGGGTGGCCCTTGGACTCCAGGCCGCCGGAGACGTTGACCGGGGTCTTGCCGTCGCGCCAGGTGGCGCCGGAGTTGAAGAAGTCGACCGCGCCGCCCTCCTCGCACAGCATCAGGTTGTCGTAGTGCACGAGCTCCGCCGTCGCGAAGCAGTCGTGCAGCTCGACCAGGTCCAGGTCGGCCGGGCCGACGCCGGCCTTCTCGTAGGCCTGCGTCGCGGCCTGGCGGGTGAGGGTGTTGACGTTCGGCAGCACCTGGCAGGCATCCTCCCACGGGTCGGTGGTGAGGACGGAGGCGGAGATCTTCACCGCGCGGCGCTGCTGCTCGAGCGAGAGCGTCTTCAGCTTGGCGTCGGAGACGAGGACGGCGGCCGCCGCGCCGTCGCAGTTGGCCGAGCACATCGGCCGGGTGTTCGGGTAGGCGATCATGATGTCGTTCATGATCTGCTCGAGGGTGAACCGCTTCGAGTAGGCGGCGAGCGGGTTCAGCGTCGAGTGGGCGTGGTTCTTCTCGGAGATCTTCGCGAACAGCTCGAAGGTCGTCCCGCCGTACTTGTGCCCGTACTCCAACCCGATCTGGGCGAACACACCCGGCATCGTCTCGGTGCCGATCCGCCCGTCGATCGAGGCCACGGCGCCGAGCCGGCCGGACGGCGTCCAGGTCTTGGAGTCCGCGCCGCGGCTGCCGCCGGCGAGCAGGCCGGCGCCCGACAGCTTCTCCACGCCGACGGCGAGGCCGAAGTCCGCGTCGCCGGCGCGGATCGCCATGTGGCAGACGCGCAGGGCGGTCGCGCCGGTCGCGCAGGCGTTCGACACGTTGTAGACCGGGATGCCGGTCTGGCCGATCTGCTTCTGCAGGTTCTGGCCGGCGACCCGGCCCATCAGGCTGCCGAACGCGAGCAGGCCCATCTCGCGCATGGTGACGCCGGCGTCGGCGAGCGCCGCCATGGTCGCCTCGGCCGCGAGGTCGATGACGTCCTTGTCGGGGTGCTTGCCGAACTTGGTCATGTTGATGCCGAGGATCCAGACGTCGTCGCTGGCCATGTCCGCCGCTCCGCTTCTCGTGGTCGGGTGAGGTCGTCTCGGGTGCCGCAGGCGCCGGCCACCGGGCCGCGGGCGCTGTCACCGCGGCGCGCGGGCGCCCGGGGCCGCGTGCTGGTCACGCGGCCCGCGGCGGGTTCAGCGCTGGGGCTCGAAGCCGAAGTTGATCGCCTCGGTGCCGGCCTCGTCGGTGCCGACGGGCGCGACCGCCAGGCGCACCTTCATCCCGACGTGCACCGCCTCGGGCGTCGGGTCGACGTTGATCAGGTTGGCGCGCACGCTGGTGCCGGCGCAGTCGACGGTCGCCGACACGAACGGCACCGGGATGCCCGGGGCGGCCATCGAGACGATGGTGAACGCCCGGACCTCGCCCTCGGTGGCGACGTCCACCTTGCGGAACTCGGTAGCGAAGCAGGCCGCGCACGCGTTGCGGCGGTCGAAGAAGCGCGCCCCGCAGGCGGTGCACTCGTTGGCGACCAGGTGCGGGGTGTCGCCGAGAACCAGGTAGTCCACGAAAGGTATCGACTGCGGCACGGTCGGCGCTCCTAGGCGGTACGGCCCCGGGTCGGGGCGGACGGCACGGTCGGCCGGACGGTCAGACCTGGTGGTCGGACTGCCAGGCGGGCGCCGGCGCGGCCCGCCCGCGGCCCGCCCGGCGAGAAACCTGGTTCTAAATTCCGGCTTATCACCCGGCCCATCACAGGGCAACCGATCGCGCCCTCGAGGCACGGGTCCGCGACCGAATGCCCGCAAGCCTCCGTAGACGATATATCGCGATAAATCTCAGGGGTCCGGCGCGGCGGCCGGGCCGAGCGCCTCGGCGTTGAGCCATGCCGACGCCCGGCCGAGCACCAGACCACCGTTTTGGCAGGATGATCTCATGGCTGAGCCGGAGAACGGACGGTGGAACCACAACATCCACTACCACCCTCTGGTCCTGCGGGCGGTCCCCGCGGACGCGCGGCGGGCGCTCGACGTCGGCTGCGGCGAGGGCATGCTGGCCCGCGCGCTGCGCCGGACGGTCCCGCGGGTCACCGGCATCGACCTCGACGCGCCGAGCATCGACGAAGCCCGCCGCTATCTCGGCGACCTCGATCCCGGCGACATCGAGTACGTCGTCGGTGACTTCCTCACCCATCCGTTCGAGCCGGCGTCGTTCGACGTCGTCACCTCGGTGGCCGCCCTGCATCACGTCGATGCCGCCACGGGTCTCGCCCGGATGCGCGACCTGCTCAGCCCAGGTGGCCTGCTGGCCGTGATCGGCCTCGCCCGGACGACGCTGCCGAACGATCTGCCCCGCGAGCTCGCCGCGGCGGCTGTCAACCCGTGGTACCGAAGCCGGAAAGGCTGCTGGGAGCATTCGTCACCCGTCGTGTGGCCACCGCCGGTGACCTACCCCCAGATGCGCGCCCTCGCCACCGAACTCCTGCCCGGCAGCGAGTTCCGCCGCCGCCTTCTCTGGCGCTACACCCTCATCTGGCGCAAGCCCCAGTAGCGGCCAGCAGGTAGGCCGTCGGCCGCCTCAAGGTCGACGAAGCCCCCTGCCCCAGGCCCGGGAACATCGTGGCGAAGACCGTGCCGGCCGCGTCTGGTCACCGAACCTGGCGGTTCGCTTCCTCGGACCCTGGGTCCGCGGCCGGCGGCGGCCGATTCCTGACCTTGGTGGTTACCGCGCGCGGCAGTCCAGGTCCGCGGCGATGATGGCGACCCGGCCGCACCAGCTCTCTCTGGATACCTGCCAGCGGCCGTCGTTGCCGCGGACGACCGTGACCTCCAGCGGCACGGCGTCCTTGCCGAACGTCGGCACCGGCTTGGGGTCCTCGAACGTCAGGAACACGAAGGTGTTGACGGTGTCAGGGTCGGGGCGGAGCACCGAGGCGACGATGACCCGCTGGGCGGTGGCCATCGGGGGGAAGCGCTCGCCGGCCCGCCGGCGGACCTCGAGCAGCGCCGGGCCGTTCTGGACGGAGGCCGCCCACAGGTCGTCCGCCGTGCCGGCCGTGAACGCCGCGGTCAGCGCGGCCCGGACCGCGGCGTCGGTCTGTGCGTCGGGGACGGACGAGCGGGCGGGCGGGGTGTAGTTGGGGATCTCGGGCATGGTGTCGAAGACCAGCCCGTCGGCGATCCGGTGCGCCAGTGCCGGGTCGATCGGCTCCGGGCCGACCAGTTCGACGGACGGTATGGACCCGTCGGGCCGGAACCAGATCAGGGTCGTGACGTGTCGGCGGCCGGGGGTGGAGTGCTGGTAGTCGGGGTCGTCGCCGGCGGCCCTGGGACCGTAGTCCTGGCGCAGAAGGACCGCCGGCTGGCCGCCGACCGTGTCAGGGGTGAGCTGGATCTGGAGGTAGCGGGTCGCCTCGGCGTTGTGGGAGTTGACCGTGACGGTGATCTGGTCGACGGTCATCCCCCGCGGGGGCTGCCAGGTCATCGACACCCAGGCGGCGGCGGGCTGGCCGGGAGGTGTCGTCGGCAGGTCGGCGACGGAGGTGGGCCGTGGCCCGAGGGTCGGACACTCGGCGTCAGCGGGGCAGGCGGTGGCTCGAGCGGGCTGGTCGTCGTGGTTGATCGCGTAGGCGGCGTCGTCGGCGGCGGAGGTGAACATGGCGCTGAAGGTCGTCGGGCCGATCAGGCCGCCGACTGTCTCGGTCAGCAGAGGCATCACGTCCGCGGTCGCCGACGGCTCCTCGGGGAAGACCCAGTTGCCGCTGGGGCGGACGTAGGCGGCCAGGTCCTCCCGGTGGGTGAGCCCGTCGGGCAGCCAGGTGACGGTGAAACCGCCGAAGGCGTGCGGGGTCGCCGGCCGCGGGGAGGGGGTGCTGGCGGGAATGACCTCCTGGCCGGAGTCCCTGGTCAGGGCGGCGGGGACGCCGACACCGACGGCGGCGACGAGCGCCACCGCGGCGGCGACGAGGGTGCGTCGGCGGTGGCGGCGGGCGCGGGCCCGGACGGCGTCGGGGAATGCGGGGTCCAGCGGCCGGCGTGGCAGGCCGGCGCCGAGAGCGCGCAGCCGGTCGGCCAGGTCGGGGTCGGTCGGGGTGCTCACGGGGCCGTCTCCTTCCTCTCCTCGGACGCCGCGGTCGTGGCTGTGCGCGAGGGTGGGCCGGTGCCGTCGTGTTCGTTGGTGACGATGTCGGGTGTTCCCGCCGGTGGCGCCGAGACCGGTCGGCCGGTGGGCGGCGCGTGGCCGAGGGCGCGCAGATGATCGCTGTCGCGCAGCCGCGCCAGGCCGCGGGAGGCCTGGCTGCGGACCGAACCGATGGAGCAGCCGAGCGCGGCGGCGACCTCGGCCTCGGGCAGGTCCTCGACGTAGCGCAGGACGACGACCGCCCGCTGCCGCGGTGGCAGTGCGGCGAGCGCCGCGAGCAGGTCGGCGCGGTCGGACATCCGGTCGGCCGGGTCGGTCACCGGGGCGGCGATGTCGACGGTCCAGGCGCCGTCGACGAGCAGGGGCACCTCGGGGACACGGACCTGTAGACGCCTCCACCGGCTGGTCGCGGCGTTGACGAGCACCCGGCGGACGTAGCCCTCCCGGGCGCCGTCGGCGATCTTTCCCCAGTGCCGGTAGGTACGCTCGAACGCTCCCTGCAACAGGTCCTCACCGGCGGCCCAGTCACCTCCGACGAGCAGCGCCGCGCTCAGCAGCAGACGTTCGCCCGATCGGGCCACGAACTCCTCGAAAGCCCGTTCGTCGTCGGCACGCACCCTCGCCTCCCATCACTGGCCGGACATCCCCCTACCAGACGCCCCACGGTGGGCATCACGATGAGAGCAGGCGGCCGGACTCTCTGGCGCTAGTTGGAGGATCCATACAGCCGTTGACGGCAGCGATGATCTAGGCGTCATGTGGTTGAGTTCGTCGGGCTCTGGCCGATCCCCAGGGTCCTGAGGAGACGATCAGTGGCCGGTAACGCCGCGGATGTGGACCGGATTCGGTTGAGCTGGCCGTCAAGCCCGTGCCGACGGGCGACTACGTCACCGTCGAGTACGTCACCGTCGAGCCGTACGTGAACGACGTGCCCCTACTGGAGCTCGCTCGTCCCGTCGAGCAGCCATACGCGGACCTGGAAGGCCACCCTCGACTCGCCGGCGACTACGCGGGACTGCACGCTGGGCCGGACCTCGTCTGGCCCAGCCGGCACTTCCTCGACCAGCCTTGGCTCACCTGGTTCCCGGACAACGCCACGATCCTGCTCGGCTGCAAGGACTGCGGCATGCCAGGATGCTGGCCCCTTACCGCCCGCATCGACGTCGAGGACGACGTCGTCGTCTGGCACCACTTCCATACGGGCCACCCGAACACCCGGCTCTGCCAGTCTCGACCCTGAGAAAACAGCCGGCGGCCTGCCTGGTCAGATGGGCGCGCGCACGGCCGCGGCGAGGGTCGCGCGGGCGCGGCGGGCCTCCGGGATGGGGAAGAGCGGGTAGGCGTGCGGCAGGCCGGGGGCCTCGTGGTAGTCGATCTCGACGCCGGAGGCCGCCGCGCGCTCGGCGAGGCGGCGGCTGTCGGGCAGCAGCAGGTCGTGGGTGCCGCACAGCACCGTCAGCGGGGCGAGGCCTGCGAGCGTCCCGTTCAGCGGGCTCGCGAGCGGGTCGGCCGGGTCGAGGGCACCGGCCCAGCGCCGGCCGGCCTCCACGAGGCCCTCGACGGTGAGCAGCCGGTCCAGGCGGTCGAGCGCCGGCTGGTCGGGGTGGGTCATCGTCACGTCGGCCCACGGCGCGATCAGCGCGATCCGGTCGGGCTGGGAGTCGCCGCGGTCGCGCGCGACCTGCGCGGCGGCGAGCGCCAGCCCGCCGCCGGCCGAGTCGCCCATCAGCACGACCCGACCCGCGGGGGTCGCCCCCGCCCGTGCCCGGGTGACCAGTCTGGTCAGCAGGTCGGCGACGAGCGGGACGACGCGGGCGGCCGCGCCTCGGGGCACCAGCGGATACATCGGGACGACGAGGCGGGCGGGGACGAGACGAGCCAGCCGCGCCATCAGGTACCAGTGCCAGGGCAACGCCTCGCTGATGTAGCCGCCGCCGTGCAGGTAGAGCACCGTGACCTCGGCCGCCGGGTCGCCGACGGCAGCCCTGGCGACCAAAGGCTTCGGGGACAGCTCGTGCACGGGCCAGCCGGCGTGGTCGGTGACGCTGTGCCGGACGGCGCGGGGCAGCCAGCGCGGCGGCCGGGCAACGGTCGGGTGCGTCGCCTCGGCCGCGGTCCGGGCCCGGACCGCCTCGGCCGACCACTCCCGGCCGCCGCCGGCGACCGGGAGGGCGACCGACTCGACGAACCGCGCGGTCAGGCTCGGCACGCCGTCAGAAGGCCATGAACAGGATCGCGTCGCGGTCGTACTCCAGGTGGGGGTGCTTCTCGGCGAGGTGGGCCTGGGCCTTCTCGACCAGGTCGTCCTCGTCGTCACCCACGATCCGCGTGCCGCACGGGCAGTCCAACGTCGTCTTCATCGCCGTCTCCTTGATGCCACCCAAATCGGCCGTGGCCATCGTAATCGGGTGGGTCGAGACCAGGCGCGGAACCTGGCCGAAGGCGGGGCCACCGGCGCATAGGCGACGGCGCGTCGTCGGAACGACACGCGGGTGGCGCCCCGGCGCCCCGATCGGGTTCCGGTCGGGTGTCTGGTGCCGCGACCGCCGGCGTTCTCCCGCGACACATGATCGCCGACAGTGCCCTGAGGAAGCCGCGGACAGTGCCAGGTCACGACCCTTCCTTGGTTCCGAGGTCGGCGTTGACCGGCCGCGTGGGGCGATGAAGATCGCTGGTGGCTGGCCGGTCCTGGGATCGGTCCATGGGCTGTGGTGCCCGACGAGAAGGCTTTCGGCACCACGGCGCCTGGGATCATGGTCGAACACACCACAGGTCATGACCAGCCGCTCACCGGGGCCGCCCCGCTCACCGGTCATGAGGTTTCCGTCAGGGCAGAAACGGCGATCATGCCCAACGTCGAGACGCGGCGGACCTGGGCGGGGCACCAGGGCGCCCTAGGTTCGCGGAGTTCCGCTGCCGCCGGTCGCGCCGCCGAGGCCGTCGCGGGGCGCCGCCGCGGTGGGCGCCAGGTGCCCGAGCCCGCGCAGGAGCGGGACGCCGTCGCCCGTGAGGTGAGGCAGGGCGGCGGGGCGGCCGGTGGCCAGGAGCAGCAGGGCGGCGAGCGGGCCCTGGACGTCGGAGCCCTCGCCCGCCGACCACTCGCCGTCCGTCGCGCGCAGGCGCACGCCGCGCAGGCGGCGGCGCGCCCAGAACGGCCAGCCCATCGTCCACACGCGCTCGAGCGCGGCGGTCGCGGCGGCGGGCGGCATGGGCAGCGGCCGGCCGAGCGGGATGGCGACGTCCTGGCCGTGCACGAGGACGTCGAACAGGATGTTGCGGTAGTTCGTGACGGCGGGCAGGCGGCGCGAGTCCGCGAACCGGCGCAGTTCGGCGACGAGTTGCTCGCCGGTCATGGTGTCGGCGTGGCGCACGGCGAGGTCGTGGTTGAGGCGGTGGAAGCGGCCGCGAGCCCGCAGCCCGGCGACGGCCATCGCGACGGGCGACGGGGGCTGGGGCGCCAGGGCGACGTGGGCCGCGACGTCGCGCACCCGCCACCGGGCGCACAGCGACGGCGCGTCCCAGTCGCCGGGCGGCAGGCCGTCGAGCAGGTCCCCGAGCGCCCGCCGCTGCTCGGCGATCACCTTCCAGGACGTCTCGCTGTCCAGCTCCATGGGCACTCCCCGGTTAGTAAGAGACTCTGACGAGATTAGACAGAGCCTCTTACCAAGGCAAGATGGTGCCGATGAGCAGCGAAGAGACCGGCGCCGGCCAGGGCACGCCGACCAGTCCCCGCGGTCACGCCGGTGAACGGGCCGGGCCGGCGGAGGTCAACGTTGGAGTGCTGCTGTTCGTCGCGTACCGGGCGATGGAGAAGCGCGTCTTCGACACGCTCGCCGCGGCCGGCCACGACCTGACCCCGGCGCAGGCACGGGTGTTCCAGCGCATAGCGCCCGGCGGCTCCCGGCTGACGGACCTCGCCGAACAGGCACAGATCACCAAGCAGTCCGCCGGTTTCCTCGTCAACCAGCTCGAGCGCGCCGGCTACGTCGAGCGCGTGGCGGACCCGGCCGACGCGCGCGCCCGGCTCGTACGGGTCGCCGACCGTGGCGCCCGGCTGATTCCGCTCGCCGCCGGCGTCGTCGCCGAGGTCGAGGCCGAGTGGGCCGCCCACCTTGGCCAGGGGCGCATGGCGGCGCTGCGCGACGCCCTCACCGTCCTGCGCGAGATCGCCGACCCCTACGCGTGAGGACGGTCAGCCCGGCGGCGGCTCGTCGCGGACCCGCGGCGGCCCGTCCGTGAGCTCGTCGACGAGCAGCAGGTCGCGGCGCAGGCAGCCGGTGCGGTAGGCGGCCCGGCCGACCCGCTGGGCCACGACCGGGGCGGTGACCAGCTGCAGCAGGCCGACGAGCGCGAGCCCGGCGGCGTAGCGTCCCTCGACCTGCGCGGCGGCGCCGGCGAGGATCGCGAGCAGCCCGATCGTCTGCGGCTTGGTCGCGGCCTGCAGCCGGCTCGGCACGTCGGGAAACCGCAGCAGGCCCCAGGCTCCGAGGACGCAGAAAACCGCCCCGGCGAGCATCAGCACCGCGGTGGCCACGTCGGCGGCCACCCTCACCGGGGCGCCCCGGGACGCGGCGCGCCGCGGCGGGCGCCGCGCAGCTCGACGAGCCGGGCCGCCGCCACCGAGCCGAGGAAGCCCAGCAGCGCGATCGAGCCGAGCAGCGCGAGGTTCCAGCCCTCGTCGCGCATCGCGATGTCGACCGCCACACCGGCGGCGATCAGGATGACCAGGACCTCGAGCGCGACGACGCGGTCCAGCTCGGACGGGCCGCGCACCGCCCGGGCCAGGGTGAGCAGCCCCGCGAGGCCCAGCAGCCCCAGGGTGACGGCGTAGACGGCACGCATCATCGTCTCCTTTCCGGCCCGGCCGGGCCCTGACCGGCGGAGTCCTGACCGGCCGGGCCGCGGCCGACGGGTTCGTGGCCGAGGGCGCGGATGACCTGTCGTTGCAGGTCGTCCACGCGAGCCCGCACGGCGTCGACGTCCGCCTGGCCACCGGGGGTGAGCGCGTGGACGTAGAAGTAGCCGCGCTCGCGGTCGACGTGGATGACGGCCGCGCCGGGGCCGAGCGAGACCGCGTCGGCTATCAGGGCCGCGACCACCTCGGAGCTGGTGCGCAACGGCACCGCGACGATCGCTGCCGGGGTCGCCCGGCCGTGGCGGAACAACTGGCGGGCGATGGTGACGCTCGCCGGGAGCAGCTCGGCGAGCAGCCGCGCGGCCACCAGGCAGGCCCGCGCCGGCCGCGGCCGTCCGGGCCCGGCCGCGGCCTCGGGCGGCGGCGACGGGAAGGCGGCGAGCACCACGATCGCGACCACCAGCCCGCCCACGGCGGTGAGCACGGACAGGCGCGCCCACAGCAGCATCCAGACCAGCCACAGCCAGGCGAGCTGCCACGGGTGCCCGACCGCCCGGCGAAGCGCCGCGAGCAGCCGCCGGACCGCCCCACCGCGGGCGGCGGGGCGGGCGCGGCGCGCGGGCGCGGCGGGGCCGGCGGGGGGAGGCGCGGTCACCGGCCACCGCCTCGGACGGACGGTCCGCCCGCGGCCGGCGGCCCGCCGCCGCCCGGCAGGCCGTGGCCGCCCGGCAGGCCGTGGCCGCCCGGCAGGTCGTGGCCGCCCGGCAGCTCATGGCTGTCCGGCGGGTCGTGGCTGTGGACGGCCCGCTCGTAGGCCGCGGGCGACAGGAGATCGTCGGCGGCGCGCGCCGCGAGGGCGGCCAGCGGGCCGGCGAACAGGGGAATCGCGAGGCCGACGGCGACGAGCCCGGCCGTGGCCGCGATCATCGCGCGGCTGACGGCCTCGGTGCCGACGGTCAGCCGGTCGCCGGGGTCCGGGTCGGGGTGCGCCGGGCGGGGGCGGCGCCAGAACGCGGCCACCCAGACCCGGGCCATCACGTACAGCGTCAGCAGGCTGGCCACGAGCATGGCGGCGACGGCCGCGTACACCCCGGCGTGGTGAGCGCCCTCGACGGCGCCGGCGCCCGCCTGCAGCAGCGCCACCTTCGCGACGAAGCCGGACAGCGGCGGCACTCCGGCCAGGCCCAGCGCGGGCAGGGCGAACAGTGCGGCGACCAGCGGCACCGCGGTGGCGAGCCCGCCGGTGCGCCTCGGCACCGAGGTGCCCGAGTACCGGGTGATCAGCCCGCTGGTGAGGAACAGCGTCGCCTGCACCACGATGTGGTGGACCATGTAGAGGATCACGCCCGCGAGGCCGATGGCCGTGAACAGCGACAGGCCGAACAGCATGAACCCGATGTGGCTGACCAGCAGGAACGACAGCATCCGGTTCAGGTTCTCCTGGCCGAGCGCGCCCAGTGCCCCGAGCAGCAGCGTCACGACGGCGGCGACGAGCAGCAGCGGCCAGATCCCGTCGTGCGGGAACACGAGGGTGTGGGTGCGGACCAGCGCGTAGATCCCGACCTTCGTGAGCAACGCGGCGAGCACCGCGGTGATCGGCGCCGGTGCCGTCGGGTAGCTGTCCGGCAGCCAGAAGTGCAGCGGAACCACGGCCGCCTTGATCCCGAAGACGACCAGGGCGAGCAGGCTCAGCCCGTCGCGCAGGCCGGGCGGCAGGTGGGGAACGTCCGTGGCGAGCTCGGCAAGGCTGACCGTCCCCGTCGACGCGTACACGAGCGCGAGCATCGTGAGGAACAGCAGCGACGACGTCAGGCTGACGATCACGTAGGTCATGCCGGCGCGAATCCGGCTCGCGGTCGTGTCGATGGTGATCAGGACGTAGGACGAGACGAGCATGACCTCGAACGCGACGAACAGGTCGAACAGGTCGGCTGTCAGGTAGGCAAGCGCCACCCCGGCGACCAGCGTCAGGTAGCAGGCGTGGAAGACCGTGCTGTTGCCGTCTGGCCGCTCGTCGACGGCGCCCTGCCCGACGGCGTAGCCGAGCACCGCGAGCGTGACCGTCGCCGAGGTGAGCAGCAGCAGCGCCGACAGCCGGTCCGCGACCAGGGTGATCCCGATCGGCTCCGGCCAGCCGCCCAGGTGGGCGACGGCCGGGTTGCCGGCGTCCGCGGCGGCGAGCAGCAGGGCCGCGGCGACGACGACCGCCCCGACGACTCCCAGCGCCAGCACCCGCTGGGCGAGCTGGTGGCGGCGCAGCAGCAGCGTCAGCCCGGCGGCCAGCAGCGGCCCGGCCACGGGCAGCACGACCAGCACGCCCGGCGCCGTCATTCCCGGCCCCCGACCGTCCGGCCCCCGCCAGGCCCGCCAGGCCCGCCGGGGCCGTCATGGTCGTCGGCGCCGTCATGGTCGTCCGGGCCGTCGGGACGGCCGGGCTGGTCGGGCGCGGCGCGCGGGTGGTCGCGCGGGTGGGAAAGGTGGGGCAGGCGCGTCAGGTGGTGGGCGTACTGGGCCTCCAGGCGTTCCTCGAGCTGCTGGATGCGGTGGTCCTCGACGTCGTCGCGGACCTCGGCGCTGCCGAGCAGGGTCCAGGACCGGTAGGCGAGCGCCAGCAGGAAGGTCGTCAGCGCGAACGTGATGACGATGGAGGTGAGGGCCATCGCCTGGGGCAGCGGGTCGGACGTCTGCTCGGCCGGGTAGTTCCCCGACATCGCCGGGCGTCCGCTCTTCCCGCCGACCAGCAGCAGGAGCAGGTTGGTCGCGTGGCCGAGCAGCACGATGCCGATCAGCACCCGCATCAGCGCCCGCTGGAGCAGCAGGTAGGTCCCGGCCGTGTAGAGCCCGGCGACGGTGACCGTCGAGGTCAGGTTCAGCACGGTGTTGACGCGCCCCGGAGCCGCCGGCCCCGGGGCTGGCGGCCCGGCGACGAGCGCCGCGAGGGCCTGCGCGGTCGCCGTCACGGCGCCCCGCCCACGCCGACGCCACCGCCGCCATCGCCGTCCGCGTTGCCGCCGTCCGCGCCGGCGGTGTCGCCGGCCGCCTCGCCGCCGGGCTGGGTACGGGCCGCCACATCCGGTCCGAAGGCGGGGGTGCCGTCGCCCCAGCCCGGGGCGACGGCGGTGCCGCTTTCCTTGTCGACGCCGACACCGAGGGTGCGCAGCAGCTCGAGCACCACGCCGACGACCACCAGGTAGACGCCGGTGTCGAAGAACAGGCTGGTCACCAGCTCGACGTGGCCGAGCACCGGCACGTCGGTGGCGAGGACGTAGCTTCCCAGCACCGGCCCGCCGAACGGCACCGGCGCGAGCGCCGTGAGCGCGGCCACGGTCAGCCCGGCCCCGATCGCCCGGGGCGGGTGCGTGGGCACCGCCGGGCCGACCCGGTCCTGGCCGCCGGCCACGTAGCGCAGGACGAACGCCAGCCCCGCGACCAGCCCGCCGGAGAACCCGCCGCCGGTGCGGCCGTGCCCGGCGAACAGCAGGTAGATCGAGAAGACCAGCAGGACGGGGAACACCGCCCGGGCCGTCACCTCGACCAGGACGGAACGGGTCGGGGCCGCCCCGGGCCAGGGCCGGTGGGCCGCCGCCGGCCCGTCGCCGGGCCGAGCGCCGCCCGCCGGGCCGGTCAGCAGGAGCAGGCTCGCGACACCCAGCGAGGCGACGGCCAGGACCGTGATCTCCCCGAGGGTGTCGAGCGCGCGGAAGTCCACGATGATCCCGTTGACGACGTTGGCCGCGCCGGTCTGCGCCGGGGAACGGGCCAGGTACTCGTAGCTGGCGACTCCTGGGCCGCGGTGCGCGGCGGAGGTGGCGATCGCGAACGCGCCGACCAGGAGCCCGACCGCGACGGCGACCAGCACCCGCGGCCAGCGCAGCACCGCCGTCCGTTCCAGCGTGGCGAACCGTTTCGGCAGCCGGCGCAGTACGAAGACGAACGCGATCAGGGACAGCGTCTCGACCAGGAACTGGGCGAGCGCCAGGTCGGGAGCGCCCTCGACCACGAACAGCGCCCCGCAGCCGTATCCGACCGCGCCGAGCAGCAGCGCCGCGGACAGCCGCGTCCGCGCCCGGATCACCGCGACGGCGGAGGCCAGCACGACCACGGCCAGCGGCAGCTGGATCGCGTAGTCGAAGACCGGAATCCGGGTCGGCCACCGGATCCCGCTGGCCAGCGTCGCTCCCGGCACGACCACCGCCACGACCAGGATCGTGCTGAGGTACACCGGCAGCGACCCGACCTGCGTGCGCGCGGTGACCGCGAGCGCGAACCGGCCCACGCCGGTGACGACCCGCTCGTAGCCGCGCTGCGCGTCGAACACGTCGGCGAGCCGGGCCCACGCCGGCGCGGCCCGGCGCGCCGGGCCGGTGTCCCCGCCCCGCCCCGCGCCCGCCGAGTCCTTCCGTGCCGCCGAACCCTTCCGTGCCGTCGAGGCCGCCGCGCCCGGCGGCGCAGGGAAGGCGGGCCGGCCACGGGAACGCTCCAGGGCCCCGACCGCGGCGAAGATCACGAGGCCGGCCGCGAACGCGACGGCGGTCAGCAGCGGAGCGGCGCCGGGCCCGTGCCACAGCGCCAGGTGGTAGGCGCCCGCCACGCCGGGCGGGAAGGCGTCGGCGTATCCGGCGACGAGGCCGTCGACGGCCGGCGCGGCCAGCCCGAGCCCGAGGCCGGCGGCGGCGAGCACGGCGGCGGGGCCGGTGAACGCCGGGCTCGCCGGCCGCCAGCCGCTCGGCGCGAGACCGGGCTTGGTCGCGAACGCCCCCCACCAGAAGCGCAGCGTGTAGGCCGCCGTCAGCGAGGCGCCGGCCAGCAGGGCGACCAGCAGCGCCGTGTGCCCGGCGCCGCCGGCGCGCAGCAGCCCGTCGAGCGCGGTCTCCTTGCCGAGGAAGCCGATCGTCGGGGGCAGCCCCGCCATCGACGCCCCGGCGAGCAGCGCCGTGGCCGCGAGCCACGGGGCGCGCCGGCCGACGCCGGACAGCGCCCGCAGGTCGCGGCCGCCGGCCCGGTGGTCGAGCACCCCGACGACCATGAACAGCGCCGCCTTGAACAGGGCGTGCGCGAGGATCAGGGTCGCGCCGGCGAGCGCCAGCGTGCGCCCGCCGAGGCCGACCAGGGCGACGAGCATCCCCAGCTGGCTGACCGTGCCGAACGCCAGCAGCAGCTTCAGGTCGGTGGCCACGAGCGCCCGCAGGCCGCCGACCAGCATCGTCACCGCGCCGAGCACCGCGGCCGGCGTGTTCCAGACATCCGACCAGCCCGCCGCGACGGAGGCGGGCGCGAGGGTCGCGACCAGGAACACGCCGGCCTTCACCATCGCCGCGGCGTGCAGGTAGGCGCTGACCGGCGTCGGCGCGACCATCGCGGCCGGCAGCCAGGAGTGGAACGGCGCCTGCGCCGACTTGGTCGCCGCCCCGAGCAGGACCAGCGGCAGCGCGACGGCCACGATCCCGCCGGCCGGCGGCGGGTGGGCGACGATCCCGGAGATCCGGTAGGTCCCGGCCGCCTCGCCGAGCAGCACGAACCCGAACAGCATCGCCAGCCCGCCGACGGTGGTGACCAGCAGCGCCTGCACCGCCGAGCGCCGCGCCGCCGTGGCGAGCCCCGCCCCGCCGATCAGGACGAACGAGAAGACGGTCGTCAGCTCCCAGAAGACGTAGAGCGTCAGCAGGTCGTCGGCGAGCACCAGGCCGAGCATCGCCCCGGCGAACGCCAGCAGCGCGCTCGCCGACCGGCCGAACCCGCCGGCGTCGTGCGCGTGGTACCAGCGGGCGTAGACCAGGACGAGCGCGCCGACGCCGGTCACGAGCAGCGCCATCAGCAGCGCCAGCGGGCCGAGCCGGAACGCCGCCTCCAGCCGCAGCCCCGCGGCCCAGCGCACGACCGCCTCCGGCCGGGCGCCCGACGTGACGGCGTCGACCCGGGCCACCAGCAACCAGCAGAACGCGGCGGCCGGGACGAGGGCGGCGACCAGGTAGACACGGGCGCCGAGCCGGCGGGCGAGGATCGGCAGCAGCGCCGCGACCGCGAGGTGCGCCGCGATGGCGACGATCATCGACCGCCCGTGGCTACGGCGACCGGCGACCGGTCCGGCCGTCACCGCGGCCGTGCCCACCGTCGCCCGACATCCGCCCACCTGTCCCGGTCGTCCGCTGGCCTCGCCCACGCCCTCAGGGGGCCAGCTTCGCGCCCCGGAGCCACCACGGTCCGTGCCCACGTGATCTCGGGCGTTTCGCGACCGGCGGGACAGACACCACCGGAACGACGGACGGCTCAGGGTGTCGCGATCGGCCACCAGAACGCGCTGTCGGCGAGCAGGCCGAACAGCCGGTCCGCCGGGCCGGGGGCGCCGTGGACGGTGGCCCGGCCGGCGGCGCGCAGGTCCGCGAGCGTGGCCTCGCCGAGCAGCGCCGCGACGAGGTCGGACCTGGTCAGCCGCAGCACGCTCGCGCCGGCCGTCTCCTCGTCGCCGAGCGCGCGGTGGCGCAGCACGCCGTTGCGTACCTCGACGCGCCACCGGCCGGCCGGCTCGTCGATCTCGAGGTCGAGGGTGAACGGCTCCTCGGCGCCGGCGCGCGGGCCGTCGAGGCGAGTGCCGGCGTAGTCAAGCAGCGTGCCGACCGGCATGGCCCGCGCCGTGTCGGCGCTGGCCGTGCCGGTGGCCGGCAGGCCGGTGGGCACCCCGCGGCGCAGTTCGTCGGCGCCGGCGAGGTAGAAGTTCCGCCACGGCGCGTTCTCGGTCTGGTAGGCGAGCTGCTCGCAGGCCCGCGCGGCCAGCTCCCGGGCCGGCCGGTGGTCGGGGTGGCCGAACACGACGTGGTTGAGCACCTGCAGGACCCACCGGTAGTCGCCGCGGTCGAAGTACTCCTCGGCCTTCGCGACGACGGCGGCCGGTCCGCCCATCATCTCGGTGTAGCGGCGCCCGGCCGGTTCCGGCGGCAGCGGGTGCAGGTTCGCCGGGTTGCCGTCGAACCAGCCGAGGTAGCGCTGCCAGACCGCCTTCACGTTATGGCTGACCGAGCCGTAGTAGCCGCGGTTGTACCACTTCTCCGCCAGCCGCGGCGGCAGCTCGATCATCTCCGCGCACTCGAGCATCGTGTAGCCGGCGTTCGCCAGCCGCAGCGTCTGGTCGTGCAGGTACTTGTAGACGTCCGCCTGGTCGGTCAGGTACTCGGAGAGGGCGGCGGTGCCCCACCGGGGCCAGGAATGCGTCGAGAACAGGACATCCGAGTCGGCGGCGAACAGCGCGGCGGTCTCGTTGAGGTAGCGCGCCCAGGCTCGGGCGTCGCGCACCTGCGCGCCGCGCAGCGTGTAGAGCTGGTGCATGGTCGCGTTCGCCGTCTCCGCGACGAACAGCGCCCGCCGGTCCGGCAGGTGCATGTTCATCTCGGCCGGTGCCTCGGTGTCCGGTACCAGCTGGAACACCAGCCGCACCCCGTCGAGCTCGACCCGCTCACCGGTGGCCCTGATGATCCGGGTCGGCGGGATCAGGGTCGGCGCGCCGAGGGAGTTCGTCAGCCCCTGCCCGCCGGAGACCTGGCCCGCCGGCCCCTTCGGCAGCAGCGCGCCGTACATGTTGACCGCCCGGCGGCTCATCGCGGTCCCGGCGAAGACGTTCTCGGTGACGGCGTGTTCCAGGAACCCCTCGGGCGCCAGGATCTCCACCCGGCCGGCGGCGACGTCCGCCGGGTCGACGACGCCCGCGACGCCGCCGTAGTGGTCGGCGTGGCTGTGGCTGTGGATCACCGCGACGACCGGCCGGTCACCCCGGTGGCGTCGGTAGAGGTCCAGGGCGGCGCGGGCGACGCCGGCGGTCACGAGGGGATCGACGACGATCACCCCGGTGTCACCCTCGATGAACGTGACGATGGAGATGTCCATCCCGCGGACCTGGTAGATCCCCTCGGCCACCTCGAACAGGCCGGTGGTGGCCATCAGCCGGGCGTAGCGCCACAGGCTCGGGTTCACGGTCTCCGGGGCGGCCGCGCCGTCGCGGAGGAACTCGTATGGCCGGGAGTCCCACGAGGTGAAGCCCGACGGATCCTGGACGACCAGGCCGCGGACCTCCTCGATCAGCCCACGCCGGGCGTCGGCGAAGTCGGCCTCGTCCCCGAAGGGCAGCGCCCGCGCCGTCGCCTCGTTCACCGCCCGGGTCGGTTCGGACACCCTCGGCCGCTCGTCGACTCCGACCATCGCCACTCCCCTCCTCGCCCTCGCCCTCGCCCAGCTATTTACCCTCCGCTCACGATCAAGTACCGAAGGTCCATCGATCGGCGCCCGTCCCGCCGGCGCAAGCGGCCGCGCGCGGCGGTTTCCCCTGCGGGCAGGGGTGTCAGCCAGGCGACGCGCGATCCCGGAACTGGGGACGGGGGCAGGCCGTTGACCCAGGTGCGAGCTGCCCGACCCCCTGCTCCTGGGTCGCGCCGGGGTCCTCCCTCCCGGAGATCCGCTCGGCCCGCCGATCGCGTCTTCCCCCCACCGCGACGGCGGGCCGAGCGCCCCCGCTCGCTTGCCGGCCTCGGGTCTCGCTGGTCGCGGAACTATGGCTGCCGGGTCAGGCGGGCGTCACCCAGCACGAGTGGGTCGCGGGTGAGGGCCGGGACGGTGCGCTCGCACTCGAGACGCAGGACGCCGGTCACGTCGAGGTCGATCTCGACCGGCTTGCCGATCATTAGGGTGTAGGTGCCGAGCCTTCGGTTGTCACCTCGGCGCTGGACCGCCACACCTCACCCATGGCTCCTCGGCCGATCACCTTCTCCAGGCGGTACGAGCCGCCGAAACGTTCGCTCGTGGGACCTTGCCTTCGCGATGAGCGACCGGTTGCGCCACAGCCTCCACCAGATCGCGACGTTGCGACCTCTTCGATCTGTTGACTGACGGCCTGTCCGCGCGGGCGTCGATGACGAACCGTCACGATCACACGGAGGCCACGGCGATTCCACAACGGTCCCCTCAGCGGGGAAGGCACCGATCGCGAGAAGGAACGAACGACAGTTGTCCACCATCGCTAAAACATTTGTTTCACCGCGGTTCACCCGATGGACGGTGGGCGGTTCGGCGGAACGGCAGACGCGAGGTCGGTGAACGGGCTTTGTCGGCTAACCGTCAGCACGGGGATCGAAAGACGATTGAGGGTGGCGGCCGCCTCGGAGGAGGATCGGGTCGTCGATTCCACATAGAAAGATCTCCGAACAGAAAGATCTCCTATGAGCACCTCGGTCGTGCTGCCGGTCGTCGGTGGTGTCGTCGTCCTGGCGCTGGTCCGGCTGGCCGCGTGGGCGGTGCGCGCCCGTAACCACAACGCCGTCCAGTCGCTCAACGCGGCCGTCCAGTCCATTCCGACGAGCATCGTCGCAAGCCTGGGCCGCTTTCACCAGGAGCCGTACCTCGAGGCGACGGCGGCCGCGCGCGCGGACCTTCGCCTCCAGTTCTGATGGTCCTCGAGCTGGGCCTCGCGATCTGCGCGATCGCCGGCTGGTTCGCCCTGTTCGGCGCCTGCCTGCTGCGCACCAGGCCACGCCCCGTCACGCCCGTCGCGCCGACGCGGGACTTCGGCGGTGACGAGCCGCCGGCGGTCGTCAGCCTGCTCGCGCACGGCTGGAAGCACACCGACGCCGCCGCCCGCTCCACCCTGCTCGACCTCGCGGCCCGCCGCCTCGTCGAGCTGCGCCAGCCGGGCGGCGACCCGGCCCAGACCACGATTCACGTGCCCCGCCCCGGCAAGGACGACGACGCGGGCCTCACGGCCTACGAGCGCCGTGTCCTCGACCGGGTGCGGGGACTCGCCGCCGGCGGGGTGCTCCCCCTGACCGCGCTCACCTTTCGCGACCCCGAGCAGGCGAAGGCCTGGTCGCGGCGGCTGAAGGCCGAGGTCATCGCGGACGCGCGCACGCGCGGGCTCACCCGCCGCCGGTTCTCCTCGCGGACCAGGAGCGTGCTGACCGCCGCCGCCATCGTGGCGACACTCGCCGTACTCGTCGCGATGCTGCACCACGGCCACCGCACGCATCCGGGGCCGGGCCCGGCGCTCGCGGCGACCATCCCGACCTTCCTCGTCCTGGTCGCGCTCGCCAACCTGCCGCTGGGCGAGCGGGACACGCCGGCGGGCCGGGCCGCGGCGGCGCGCTGGCTGGGGCTGCGGGACTTCCTGCGCGGCGACGAGGCATTCGCCGCGCTCCCGCCCGCGGCGGTCGCCGTCTGGGACCGCTACCTGCCCTATGGCGGCGCCCTCGGCGTGACCCACGTCTGCGACGAGGCCGTCGACCTCGGGATGGGTGACCGCACCCTGGTGTGGTCGTCGTTCGGCGGCACCTGGCACCAGGTACGGGTGCGCTACCCGAGGCTGTGGGGCCGGTACGGCAAGGAGGCGCTGCCGCTGGCCGCCTCGGCGACCGGCTGCCTCGTCGCCGGCGTCGCCCTGCTGTACTACCGCGGCCGGGCCGTCGACGGCCTGGTCGGCGAGCTCCACGGCCTGTTCTGGCTCGCCAGCCTGCTCGGCGGTCTCTACCTGGCGGGGCGGGGCGCGTACCGGCTGCTCCGCGCGGCCGTGGACGTGTCGTCGCCGGTCACGGTGACCGGCGAGGTGCTGTGGGACGCGCCCTGGCGGATGAAGTCCGTCAACGAGGACGAAAGCGTGCCCTGGCTGTACTACCTGGCGGTCGACGACGGCCAGACGGACGGCTCCCCGTATCCCCGCACGACCGCGTGGGGCGTGCCGCGGGAACTGTGGGACCGGTACCAGGTCGGCGACGTCATACGCCTGACCGCCCGGCCGTGGACCCGGCGTGTCCTCGACGTCGCCGTCGTGGAGAAGGGGCGAGCCCGCCAGCTGCTCGAGCCGACGACCGACGACGCGACCGAACGTCTCATCGCCGAGGCGATGGGAGTCGCGACGCCCGGTTGGCGACCCGAGGCCGGGGCGGACGTGCCGCCGGCGGGCGAGCTGCTGACCGTCGACGAGGTCAGCCGCGCCGTGGGCAGGCAGGTCACGGTCGCCCAGTCGCCGATCGCGCCGAGATCGATGTCGATCCGGCTCTTCGAGGCCGACGGCCGCCGGGCGGCGCTGGTCGTCGTCGGCAGGGGCCTGGCCGGCCGCCTCGCGATGCGCCGCCACCGGGGCGGAGCGCCGCTGCCGGGCATCGGTGACGAGGCATACCAGGGCGACCGCTGGGCCATCGCGCGCAGCGGAGACCTCGTGGTGAGCGTGCGCGCCGAGGGCAGGGCCGAACTCCCGCACCCCGGCAACCTGCCCTGGCTGCTGTCGACCGCGGTGAGCCGCCTCCCCGACGACCAGCCTCGCCGCGATCCTTCCAGCTTCTCCGCGCCGTAGCGGCCGGCGGCGCCGCCGCCCGCCGGCCGAGCCGACGTGGACTGGTCGGAGCCGCCGTGGTTGGCCGCCCACGGCTGTGGTGGGTTCGGGCTTGCCGGGCCAGTCGGCCAGTAGCCGACATTCCGGCAAGCCGCGGTCGGTGGCGCGTGGAAGGGGCCGGCAAGCTGGGTCTGCCGCCGTGCGCGGTGCAGGCGGTGACGGTCAGGTGACCGGCTGGGACGTCGTCCGCTCGCAGCGCCGCCGCAGGCCCTGGGCCTCGGTGTCGACGTAGCGGCGGACGAGGCGCGCCATGAACAGCCCGACGATCGGCGCCAGCGGCCCGGACTGTCGCAGGCTCAGCGTCACGGTCACCGCGTCGCCTCCCGCGGCCGGCACGATGCGGTGGTCCGCGACGGTGGTCATCCCGGTGGCCTTGGAGATCCACGAGAAGCCCTGGCCCGGCTTCAGGTCGTTCACGGTCCACTCGGCCACTGGCAGCCTGGGCTGCTGGATCCGGACGACGGCGCCCTCGCGCAGCTCGCCGTCCGCGCGCGCGTTGGTCACGGTCGGAGTCCAGTCGGGCCAGCGTTCCACGTCCCGCATCACCGCCCACACCTCGTCGGGCGTGGCGTCAATGACCACGGATGTCTCGTAGTACATGGCGTGCCTCCAGAACGATCCGAGCAGGTGGACGCGGCGGCTGCCACAATCCGTACCACTTGGTACATGTACCATCTGGTACGTGGAGTCGCAAGGTCGTCCGCCGGACAGCCCAGGAAGCGAGCCGGGGCAGGCAGGCAGCGCCCGGGAGGCGCTGCTGCACGCCACGATCGCCTATCTGGCCGAGCACGGAATTGGCGACGTGAGCCTGCGCCAGCTCGCCGCCGCCCTCGGCACCAGCCACCGAATGATCATCTATCACTTCGGTTCTCGGGACGGCCTGCTGGTCGAGGTGGTGCGCGCCATGGAGGAACAACAACGCGCCGCGCTCGCCGACCTGCGGCGCGAACCGGCCACATCCGCCGCCGACCTGGGGCGGCGGATGTGGCAACGACTCAGCGACCCGGCACTCGCGCCGTTCGAACGTCTCTTCTTCGAGATCTACGGCCAGGCGCTGCAGGGCCGCCCCTACGCCCAGCCGCTGCTGGACGGCGTCGTCGACGACTGGCTCGACCCGCTCGCCGACATCCTGACGCAGGAAGGCCTGACACCGGATACCGCCCGAGCCCAGGCACGCCTCGCCCTCGCGACCACCCGCGGGCTCCTGCTGGACCTGCTCGCCACCGGCGACCTCGAAGGCGTGAACCAGGCCATGGAACAGAGCCTCGCGGCGTTCGAACGCGGGCGCGAGTAGCCGCGTGACGGCCCCTGGCCTCGGCCGTGGCCCGTCGCGTGAACGGGGCCGGCGCACCTGGGCGCACAATCGCGGCGGGAAGAGTTCAGCCGCTGGCACTGGTTCGGTCGCGGTAGGCTTGTCGCGTCCGGCTGTTGGCGACGGGGGATGGTAACGCGGCCCATGCAGACGCTCCCTGGCCGGCATCGGTAGGGCGAAATGTCGGAGGCGACGTCCCTCACCCAAGCCGAGACAACTGAACTCGCCCAGATGTTCGGGCACCTGACGTCGGCGAGTCAGTTGCTGCGTGCTGTCGGCTTCCCGGAGCAGGACATCCCCTCATGGCGGGTCTCGACCGCCGCCGAGTTCTGGGCCGAGGTTAGCCTGTGCCTCGAACACGGTAAGCTCCCCGACGGTCGCGCGCTCATCCTCAATGCCGCCCGCGCGCGGTATCCCGCTAATCCCGTGTTCGCGAGCGCGACCGACGGCGAGTCCGGGGCCCTGTCGGACGTGAGAGTGGCCGCCGCGATCGAGAAACGTCAGCCAAGGCGCGTCGTTCCCCTCGTGCGTGCGCTATCCATCGAGAGAGCCGCCGAGGTACTGGCCGACGCCCGCCCAGGCCGCGCCGCCGCCATCCTGTCTGTTGTCCACGAGCGGCCGGACGACCGCTGGTGGGCGGCGACCGTCATCGCCGAGATGCATCCCGAGGCGGCGGAGGCAATCGGCGGCGCGGCGGGGTCCGTCCTGTCCACATTCCTGGGCTGTGCGCTGACCGCATCGGAAACGATCGCTTCCTGGTGGGTCACCGAGCATTCTGGAACCATCGACCAGCTCTCGGAACGGCTTTCTGTCGACGAGCTGCCATCAAGGATCCAGTATTTTTCGCGCACCTATCCGAATGGTGCCGTCATCTGGCTCGGAGAGGATCTCCCGCTCGTCCACGGGGCGATACTTGAATTCTGGCGGGAGAATCTTCCGGCATACATCCCGGCGACTCCGGAGGTGCCCGCGGTTTCTGGCGAGGGCACGGAGGGTGTATACCAGATCTTCCGACCGTCTCCTGGGCCTGGCCCGAAGGCGAGTGCGGACGTTGTGGTCTGGTGGTCGCGTCAGTCCGGGGTGCATACCGTCGAACGGCCGGTCCAGGAGACCAGCGAGCGCCATGGTGGTCCGGCGGGCGACCTTGACCTTTCGACGACGGACCCCCAACGGTTGTATACATCGGTTACCATGCCCCGCCTGGGTGAAAGTGTCGCGGAGGGAACCGTGACCCGGTGGCTCAAACAGGAGGGGCAGCGGGTCGAGGCCGACGAGCCGCTTCTCGAGGTCAGCACCGACAAGGTTGACACCGAGGTCCCGTCACCGGCCACCGGCATACTCGTCTCGATCAAGGTAGCCGAGGACGAGACCGTCGACGTCGGCATCGAACTCGCGGTGATCGAGAGTTCCCTTCCGCTACATGCGGATAATTCAGGCCGCGGCACACGCAAGAAGCGACACTCAAAAGGCAAAAAACGTGTCGTTTCCGTTGTCATGCCCCGTCTGGGTGAAAGTGTCGCGGAGGGAACCGTGACCCGATGGCTCAAGCAGGAGGGGCAGCGGGTCGAGGTCGACGAGCCGCTTCTCGAGGTCAGCACCGACAAGGTTGACACCGAGGTCCCGTCACCGGCCACCGGCATACTCGTCTCGATCAAGGTAGCCGAGGACGAGACCGTCGACGTCGGCATCGAACTCGCGGTGATCGAGTACTAGACCAAAGGGACTGTCGCGGGCAGCCATCGCGGCGCCAGGCGCGGGACGGACGGGGCCAGCCATCATGTCGGCCAGGCCGTCGGATCGGCCCAGCTCACGGGCCCAGGTTGAGTTCTGAGACCCCGCGGGGCGCATGCGTGGGTTCGCGCGCCCTGGGCAGCGTGGGCCTCCGTCGCGTACACTCGTGAAGGTACTTCACAATGAAGAGTCTGCTCGAAGTCCGCGCGAAGGGCATGCCGATGACCGACCGGGACGGCCAGGATGCCGACGACCGGTTCGGCGCCGCGCTCGGGCAGGTGCTCGAGGTAGCGATACTGATCAACGAGGACATGACCAAGGGGCTCGCGCGGGACGGGCTGACCGAGCCACGCGCCCACCTGGTCTGGGAGCTGAGCCAGCGCGGCCCGAGCACCCAGCGCGTGCTCGCGGACGCGCTGCGGGTCAGTCCACGCAACATCACCGGGCTGATCGACGGCCTGGTGGCGACCGGGTTCGTCACCCGCGAGCCCCACCCGTCCGACCGGCGGGCGACGCTGGTCACCTTCACCGAGCAGGGCACGCGGGCCGCGGCCAAGATGGCCGCCGATCACCGCGAGTTCGCCGAGCTGCTGTTCGCGGGGATGTCCGACGCCCAGTTCGACGGTCTGGTCGCGGGACTGGACGTGGTTCTCGCCCGGCTGCGGGCCGCGGTCGCGGCGGCCTGGGGCGACTCGACGACGAGCGACGAGGAGGTGGAGCGGCCGTGAGGAAAACCCTTGGCGTCGTCGTCCGGCTGGCGGCGCGAGCGGTCCGGTTCGAGGTCGGGCTGTACTGGAGCCTGCTGCGCTGGGTCGCGCGGCGCCCGGCCGTCCCCACGGGCACGGTCGCCGTCCCCTATGTCGGGGGCGTCGCGGCGGTGCTGTGGCTGTTCATCTTCCTGTCCGCCGTCGAGCTGGTCGCGCTGCATCTCCTGCTGCCATGGGAGCCGGTCCGCCTCGTCCTGGACGTGCTGGGCCTGTGGGGCCTGGTGTGGGGGCTGGGGCTCGCGGCCGGTTTCCGGGTCTACCCGCACCTCGTCGGCGACGCCGGTCTGGTGGTCCGCCACGGCCGGCGCACGGTCGCCGTCATCGCCTGGGACGCCCTGGCGACGGCCGAGACCCGCCGCCGCGACCGTGGCGGCAGCCGCGCCCTGCAGCTGGAGGAGGGCCCCGACGGGACCGTCCTGCACGTCGTCATCGGCGGGCGCACCAACATCGACCTCGCCCTGCGCCACCCGCTGGAGCTCGCCCTCCCCCAGGGCAGGCGGACCGTCAGCACGCTGCGCCTGTGGGCCGACGACCCGGTCGCCCTGGTCACCCGGGCACAGGCCGCCGGCGCCGGCGGGGCCGCGCCCGTCCAGCCCTTCCGACCCGTCCGTCCGGTCAGGCCCACGCGGCCGGCCCGGCCCAGCAGGTCAGGCGGGCCGGTCCGCCGCGCCGACCGGCCGACCGACGCGGCCTGAGCGAACGGCGGATTCTCGCGTCAGCGCAGCGCGTCGGCGAGGAAGGCGAGGATGCCCGGGTAGCGCTCGGCGAGCGGGAAGGTGTCCGAGTGGCCCCTGCCATCGAGCAGGTTCAGGGACACGGTGGCACCGGCGGCGCGCAGCGCGTCGGCGAGCCCGGCCGACTGCTGGTAGGGCACGGTGCAGTCGACGCGGCCGTGCTCGACGAGGAAGCGCGGCAGCGCGCGGTCCCGGTCGAGGTAGGTCACGGGGTTCGCCGCCGCGACGAGGCCGGGCGCGGTGGTGATCTGGCGGCCGAGGAACAGCGACTCCGGCGAGCCGGCCGCGTCGTGGGACGCGTCGCCGGGCTTGCAGGCGGGGTTGGCGCGCACCTCGTCGTCCATGGTGAGGAAGGAGACCGGGCCGTACAGGTGGACGACGGCGCGCACGGCGCTCGGGACGTCGGTGTTGCCGAGCTCCGCGTCCTCCGGGAACGACCGGTCGGCCGACACTCCCAGCATGGTCGCGAGGTAGGCGCCGGCGGACTCGCCGAGAGCGGCGAACCGGTCGGGGTCCAAGCCGTAGCGGTCGGCGTTGGCACGCAGCCAGCGCACCGCGCCCTTCACGTCGACGACGGCGGCCGGGAACGTCGCCGCGGGCGCCATCCGGTAGTTCAGGCTCGCGACGGCGTACCCGCGCGCGACGAGCGCCCGCACGTGGACGGCCATGTCGCGCTTGTCGCCGTACTGGAACGCACCGCCATGGATGACGACCACCAGCGGTAGCCCGCCGGCGGGCGTGGAGGCCGGCCGGTACAGGTCGAGGCGCCGCGCCGACGACCCGGTCCCGTAGGCGAGGTCCAGATCCCGGCGCATCCCGGCCGGATCGTTCGCCGGGATGCCGGCGTCGCCGTTCGGGTCCCGCTCCCCCACCGCCACGCCGTCTCCCGTCGGGGCCGTCGCGGGCCCGGCGCCCGCGTCCTTGCCGGAGCAGCCGGCGACGGCGCCGGCCAGCGCGAGCCCGCCGGCCAGCAGCCGCGCCCGTCCGCTCCAGGCCCGCGACACCGTCCCGCCGCGACGACCACCTCTCATCGGCCGACCATATCCCCCGAAATAGGGGGATTCAGCCGGCGGTGGCGGCCAGCCGGGACGTGTGGGCGCGGTGGTGCAGACGGACGAGGTCCTCCACCTCGGCGCGCAGCTCCAGGAAGGCGGGGTCGCGACGGGTCCCGAGGTCGCGGCCGGCGGGCAGCCGGACGGGCAGGTCGGCGACGACCCGCCCGGGGTCGCTGGCGAGCACCACGACGCGCTGGCCGAGGAACACGGCCTCCTCGACGTCGTGGGTGACCATCAGAACGGTGGTGCCCGTGTCGGCCCAGACCTGGCGCAGGAACAGCTGCATGTCCTCCTTGGTCTGGACGTCGAGCGCGCCGAACGGCTCGTCGAGCAGCACCACCCGCGGTTCGCAGGCCAGCGCCCGGGCGATCGCGACCCGCTGGCGCTGGCCGCCGGACAGCTGGCCGGGCAGCCGGTCGCCGTATGCCTCGAGGCCGACCTCGTTCAGGTACCAGGCGACCCGGCGGCGCCGCTCGGCGCGCGGCATCGGCAGCAGTTCCAGGCCGAAGGCGATGTTGGCGGCGGCGGTGCGCCACGGGAACAGCGCGCCGCTCTGGCAGACCAGGCCGCGTTCGGGCCCTGGGCCCTCGACCGGGCGGCCGTCGAGGGTGACCTGGCCCTCGGTGGGCCGGATGAGCCCGGCGACCAGCCGCAGCAGCGTCGACTTGCCGGACCCGCTCGCGCCGACGATGCAGACGAACTCGCCGGGCGCGACGGCCAGGTCGACGCCGACGAGCGTCGGGATCGCGGGCGCGCCGGCCGGGCGGCGCCGGCCCGCGTGGAAGTCCATGCCGACGCCGCGCAGCAGCAGCGCCCCGCCGCCCTCGCCGGTGGGAGCCGGCACGGCGGGAGCGGTGGCGGGCGTCTTGGTCAGGTCGGGGCCGCTCACCGGGCCCACCTCCCCACCCGGTCGCGGGCGAGCCGCAGGAGCACGTCGATCGTGAGGCCGATGAGGCCGATGACGACGAGCACCGCGAAGATCTTGTCGGTCTGCAGGAACCGCTGGGCGCGGGTGATCCGGTAGCCGAGCCCGGAGGTGGCGGCGACGAGTTCGGCGACGACGACGAAGTTCCAGGCCGCGGCGGCGTTGACCCGGGCCGCGTCGATCATCCCGGGCAGCGCGTACGGCAGGATCACCTTGCGGGCGATCTCGTGCTGGCGCGCGCCGAGCGTCCCCGAGACCTCCAGCAGGTCGGGCGGGATCCGGCGGACGACGTCCGCCGTCATCAGCGTGTTGAAGAAGACCACGCCGATGACCAGCAAAGCGATCTTCGACGACTCGCCGAGGCCGAGCCAGATGATCAACAGGGGGATGAAGGCGCTGGCCGGCATGTAGCGCAGCAGGCCGATGACCGGTTCCAGCAGCGCCTGCGCCCAGCCCATCGACCCCATCGCGAACCCGAGCGGCACCGAGATCGCCACCGCGATGAGGAAGCCCAGGCCCACGCGGCGCACGCTCGACCAGGTGTCGGAGAACAGCTCCCCGGAGCGGGCCATGTCCACGCCCGCGGAGAACACCGCCGCCGGCGACGGCAGGAACGTGTCGTCGACGGCGCCCGAGGCGGACAGCGTCACCCACACGACCAGTGGGACGACGACCGACAGGACCCGCAGCACCCAGCGGGTCGGCGGCGAGACGTCCTCGCCGAGCTTCGGCAGCCGGCTGGGCCGGGCGGGGCGCCGCCGCGGCGGCGGTCCCCAGGCACGCCCGCCGGGACCGCCCCCCACGCCGGCACGACCGGCCGGACCGGCGGGCTGGGTGGGATCGGCCGAACCGGCGGGACTGACAGGACTAACGGGACTGGCGGCACTGGCGGCACTGGCGGGGCGGTCGTCCGCGACGGCCGGCGCCGGCGCCGTCAGCGGCAGGTCGGTACCGCTCACGGGACCCACCCCGCCGCGCGGTTCGCGTCACTCACGTCGGACTCGATTCTGTTTCCGCGACTGCGTTCCCGCGGCTCTGTTCCCGCGGCTCTGTCTCCGCGACGGCCGGGTGCCCGCGGAACCGGTTCTGCCCGGTTCCGCAGGCGCGGCGGTCAGGGATGGTTACTTGACGGCCTTGACGAACGTGTCGTCGAGCAGGCCGTCGAGCGCCGGGGCCTCGTCGATCAGGCCGGTGCTCACCAGGAACTCGGAGATCTTCTCGGCCTGGAAGTCGAGGTGGGCGTCGGTGGTGCCGGGGGCGAACGCCTCGAGGTTCTGCTCGAGTGTGAAGATCGTCGTGCCCTCGTCGTAGGTCGCGTAGTCCTCGACCGAGACGCCGGCCCGCTTGGCCATGATCTCGTAGGCCTCGTCCTTGTTGGCCGTGATCCACTCGATCGTGTCGAACCAGGCGTTCACCAAGCCCTGCACGCCCGCCGGGTTCTTTTCGACGAGTTCCTTCGACACGACCAGGTGGTCCGGGATGGCGCCAGGGAAGTCGGCCGAGGTCGCGATCGGCTTGCTGCCGGGCAGTTCGAGCGCGGTGGTGGTGAACGGCGCGAACACGCCGACCGCGTCGACCTGACCGGCGACGAACGCCGCCGCCGCCGCGTCGGTGAGCAGCGGCTGGAAGGTGATGTCCGACTCGGTCAGGCCGGCCTTCTGCAGCGCGAGCAGCAGCAGGTAGTGGTCCACGGTGCCCTGCTCGGCGGCGACCGTCTTGCCCTTGAGGTCGGCGACGCTGTTGATGCCCGGGGCCGCGATGATCTGGTCGTTGCCGGTGGAGTTGTCGTTCGTGAGCACGATGACCTCCTCGGCGCCGCCGGCGGCCGAGGCGATGGTGTCGTTGAGCGTCTGGGTGTTCGCGTCGACGTTGCCGGTCGCCAGCGCGTTGAGGCTGTCGGTGTAGCTGTCGAAGTACTTCAGGTCGACCTCGACGCCGTTGGCCTCGAAGAAGCCCTTCTCCTCGGCCACCTGCCAGGGGAACCAGCCCGGCCACGCGGAGAAGGACAGGGTGATCGGCGCCGCGGCGCCGGTGGAGCCGCCGGCGGCGGGCTCGCCCCCGTCGTCGTCGGAGCCGCCGCAGGCCGCGGCGACGAGCACGACCGACAGCGCCGCGGCGCCCACGCCGAGCGCCCGGCCGCGCCGGCGCCGCCGTGGGCCGACCGGCGCCGCGCCCGCGGCGGAGGTGGTGAGTGCCTGGTCGTGTCTGCCCTGCCCCAGCAGGGGACCCAGGACGAATCGAAGCACGGACGGAGATCCTTTCGGAGCGTGTGGGGGGTGCAGTCGTTTCTTCCGGGTGGGGTCAGGCGGACGCGGCGCGCTTAGGCAGGTGCCCGGCGCGCACCAGGCAGCCGAGGGTGTCGCAGATGACGCGGGTCGCGATCAGCGCGGTGATCTCGGCGTTGTCGTACGGCGGGGAGCACTCGACGACCTCGATGCCGGCGAGCGGCCTCGCGTCGGCGATCAGCTGGATGAACTTCAGGACCTCGCGGGGCAGGAAGCCGCCCGGCTCCGGCCAGCCGGTGCCGGGCACGAACGCGGCGTCGAGGCAGTCCACGTCGAACGACAGCCAGACGGCGTCGGTGCCGTTCCAGGCGACCTCGAGCGCCCGCTCGGCGGCGGCCTCGATGCCCATCTCGACGCAGTCGGTCACCGTCATGATCGTGGTGCCGCGCTCGCGGCCGACCTTCACGCCGGGCCGCGGTGCCTGCCAGCCGCCGATGCCGATCTGCACCAGGTTCTCCGCCGGCACGTTCGGCAGGTCCGTGGCGTGGAACCACGGGGTGGTGTGCATCCGCTCGTCGAGGTCGGTCTCCTGGGTGTCGACGTGCCGGTCGAAGTGGATGATCCCCAGCTTGCCGCCGCCCAGGTTCTCCGCGACACCCTTCGTCGTCGGGTAGCCGATCGAGTGGTCGCCGCCGAGGACCACCGGGAACGCGCCCGACGCGTAGACGTGCGACACGGCCTTGGTGATCTGGTCGAACGTCTTCTCGATGTTCGCCGGGATCGTGAACACGTCGCCGACGTCGGCGATCGTGATCGACTCCCGCAGGTCGACGCCGAGCTCGAAGCTGTACGGCCCGTAGAGCGCGGAGATCTTGCGGATGCCCTGCGGGCCGAACCGGGTGCCCGACCGGTAGGTGGTGCCGCCGTCGAACGGCGCGCCGAGCACGACGACGTCGTACTCGCCGCAGCGGCGCACGTCCTCCACGTAGGGGGCCTTGAGGAACGTGTTGATGCCGGCGAAGTGCGGCAGCTCGCCCCGCGAGAACGTCGGGATCCGCTTGTCGACGATCGAGTCGGCGCCCGGCAGGCCGTACTCCAGCCCGCGGGCGATCTCCTCCTCCCACTTCGTCGTCGGCAGCGCCTCCTCGGCCGCGACCGCGTAGGCGGCCTCCGGGCCGTAGTTGTCGTGGGACGCGTCGGTGGAGAAGCCGTCGGGCAGGTGGCGGCGCGGCCCGCCGGGCGGGTGGTGGTGGGAATGGTTGTGGCCCACGGAACTCCCTAAGGCGGAGCCCGGCTGGAGGCAGCCAGGCCTGGCTGGCCTCCCGGGCTTTTGTCCCGCCGTGGAGCGGCGCGACCCGCCGGCATGCCGACTGTCTCCCGCCCGGATGCCGGCCGGTCACCCCGCCTCGCCTCTCGGTCCAGGCCCGCTTGCGCGGCGGAACCCTAGGCGCGCCTCACCTGTGGTGAGTCGAGATCAGCAAAGCCCTCCGTTGTCACCGAACCCGAACATCACTGTTGCGAACTCGTGAACATCCCGGCCACCCGGTATCCGCGCGGCGCGGCGGGCCGTCGGTGCTCACCGGCCGGCGGCTACCGGCACCGAGCCCGCGCCGGGCCGCCCCCGGTACCCGCCACCTAGGCGAACGGCGGGCGGAGGTCGAAGATCGTGCGGCGGACCTCGTCGATCGTCTGGTCGAGGTCGGAGATCGCGGTGGACATGCGGACCGTGCCGGAATCGGGGACGAGCCGCGCGAGGGACTGCAGCCGCAGGCCGACCGAGAACAACCGCTGGATGACCAGGTCGTGCAGCTCGCAGGCGATCCGGTCCCGGTCCTCGAAGACGGCGAGGCGGGCCCGGTCCTCCTGCATCTGGGCGAGCTCGACGGCGGCGGCGACCACGTTGGCGACGGACTGGACGAAGTGCGCCTCGTCGCGGGTGAACCGGCGCCGGGTGCCGCTGTGCGCGGCCAGGACCCCGAACGCCCGGCTGCCGACGCCGATCGGCGCGCCGACGGTGGCGACCGCGCCGTCGCCGTGCAGCCAGCCCTCCGGCCGGATGTCCGGCCGGGTCGCCAGGTCGTCGATGACCAGCGGCTGGCAGGAGGACAGGACCCGCGAGACGTAGGTGCCGTCGACCGCCGAGACGGCGCCGGCGGCCCAGGCGCCGCCGCGCCGGCCGTAGCAGGTGCGCACGTGCGCGTACACCTCGCGTCCGCCGGGTCCACCGACGTCGGTGCCGCCGCCCGCCGCCTGCGCGACCGCGCCGCGGCCGGCGCCGAAGGCGGCCCGGTGGGCCCGCCCGCTGGCGGGCACCGTCTCGAGGCACTCGACGAGGTCGCACCGCTCGACGGCCAGCGTCGTGGCGACCAGCTCGACGGCCTCGTTCAGCAGCGCCGGCACGTCGAGGGTGGTGAGCGCGCGCTGGCCGAGGTAGGCCAGCGCCGCCTGCTGGCGCTCGGCGCGGCGCAGGTCGGTGATGTCGGAGAGCACGAGGGCGACGCGGGTCTCGCCGTGCTCGTGGATCGGGATCAGGGTGGCCCGCAGCGAGCGGACCGGGCCGAGCGGCTGGGGGGTGCCCTGGCCGGCGCCGGCCGAGCCCGTCGCCACGGCGACCGCGGCGGAGGCGGCCGCCGCCGCGTCGCCGGCGACACCCGGGATACCGCCCGGCAGGACGTCGAGGTCGCCGATCTGGGCCTGCCGGGTGCGCTGGGCGGTGCGGGCGAGGCCCCAGTCGCCGCCGAGCGTCGGGCCGCCGGTGACCGCGGGGCGCAGCTGGGCGGCGAGCGCCTCCAGCCCGTCGCCGACCTCGGTGCGGGTGCCGACCAGGCGGTCGACGACCCGGGAGGCCCGGCTGACGGTCATGTCCGGGTCATAGATGACGACGCCGACGGGCAGGTCGTCGAGCTTGCCACCGGTCGGGACGAGCTCCAGCAGGGCGCCCTGTTCCCCGGCCATCTCGGCGCCGAACCGGGACTCGGTGACGTCGATGATCGTGCCGACGTTGCCGACGACGTCGCCGGTCTCGTCGCGCAGGACCTTCGCGCGGATCTGGACCCGGCGGTAGGTCCCGTCGGCGGTGCGGTAGCGGGTCTCGTGGTGGCAGTGGTCCGCGCCGCCGACGACGACCGCCATGAACAGGGCGATGGTGTGCTCGAGTTCCTCGGGATGCACGTAGTCGATGAACCTGCTGCCGAGGCTCTCGGCGACGCCGAACCCGGTGAGCCGGGTCCACGCCGGGTTCAGGTAGGTCCAGGCGCCGCCCGCGTCGGTACGGAACACCACCTCGGCCAGGGTGTCGAGCAGGTCGAGCGCCTCCAGCCCCGGCGACGAGACCGTCGGCGCACGGCCAGCCGGGGAGTCCTCGGCGTCGCGGACCGGGCTCGGCGCGGAGGGAGCCACGCGCACGAGCGGGGCGGGCGCGGCACCGAGCGGGCGCGGCGCGGGTCTTGAGGCGGACGTGGTCTCGCCGGCCCCCGGCGCCGGGCGCGGCGGGAGCCCCTGGCCGGGTGGCGCGGCCCCAGGCGGCGATGTCCCCGGTTCTGGCGCGGTCCCCAGTTCTGGCGCGACGCCAAGCGGCGCCGGCCGTGGGCCCGCCGGGGCGGGGGCAGGGGGACCGCCGGTCGAGGCGCGGCCGTAGGGCTGGTGGCCGGGCGGGGTGTAGCCAAGCGGCGCCGGGCTGACGGCGGGGCCGACAGAGACGATGCCGGTCGCGCCGGTGCCGGTCGCGCCGGCGTCGCCGCGGCCAGGGACGTCGTGACCGGGAAGGTCGCGGCCGGGGAGGTCGCGGCCGGCGTCCCGGTTGCGGGCGTGGGCGACGGTGGCGCGCCAAGCGCCGAAGCCGGCGGCGGCTATCGGGCCGGTGCCGTCCTCGTCGGACTCGGCGGACTCGGCGGCCGGGCCCGCCGGCTGGCCGCCGTCTCGGGTCTCGCGGGGGGCGGGCCGCGCGCCGCCCGCGCTGGCCTGGCCGTCCGGCCGGCCCGTCCCCCCGTCCGCCCGAGCCGCCCCGGCTCGCGCCGCGTCCGCCATGCCCACGCTGTCTCCGCCTCCCCGCCTCCGGCGGTGTCCGCCGGAACGCCTCTCGCAGAACAGTGCGCACCTCGTTAGCGTTCAATACCGTACGCGCTCGCCACCGTTCTCGTCACGACTTGACCGGAACCTGGGGGCGCGCCCGCCGGAATCGCCTTCAGGTGTTCCTGTCCGGGTCTTATCCGCGCTGTGTCCCGGGTGCGCCGCCGGTCAACCCGCCAGACGCCGGGGTCGATGCAAAAGACATCACATTGCGCGGATGATGCACGCGATGGCGCAATTCCCTGCTGGAAGCCCTCGCCGCGCGCATGATGATCATCGGCGAACGGCGACCGAGCGGGTCACTCACCGCCGTCCCGGCCGCCGCCGCCCGCGGGAAATCGCCAAGGAAAGCAGGCGTGTCTCCTTGTCCCGGAGAACCGCCGACCTCCCCGTCCGCGTGGTCTCGACGTGGCCTTGGACCCCGTTCATACTGTCTGTCCGTCCTATGGTGACGCCCATGTCTTTTCCGACCAGGCGCGCACGCCATGTTCCCAGGCACCGGGCGCCCGCGCGCAGGCCCGGCGCGTCCGCGTCAGCCGCCTTCGCCCTGGGCGTGACCGTGGCCGCGACGGCGACCCTTGGAGCGGCTCCGGCGCACGCGGACCCGCCCGTGCAGCTCACCGGCATCACCGCCTACCAGCCTTCTCTGTCACCGTGGTACTCGCCCCAACAGGTCGACCACTGCCTGGCCGGCAACTTCGACTGCGCCCCGGTCACGATCGCGAAGATGGACGCCCAGTTGGCGTCCTATGCCAGCTCCTGCGACCACCGGGCCCCCTTCGCGCTGGCCTACCTGCGTACGACCGAGGAGTACCAGCGGGCGGTCACGACGCCCGGTTTCTTCCAGGACCCGGCGTTTCTCAACGTATGGGACGTCTTCTTCGCCTCGTACTACTTCAAGGCATCCGACGACTGGTCGGCCGGCAACACGGCCGCGGTGCCGCGCGCCTGGCAGATCGCGTTCACGGCGGCGGACAACAAATCCGTGTCGGGACTTGGCGACATCCTGCTCGGGATGAACGCCCACATCAACCGGGACCTGCCCTACGTGCTCGCCGGGCTGGGCCTGGTCGCCCCGGACGGGACGAGTAGGCACGCCGACCACCTCAAGGTCAACGAGTTCCTCGACCGGGTCGCCGAATCGATGCTCGAGGAGGCCGCGGTCCGCTTCGACCCGACGATCGACGACCTGGACAGCCCGTACGGCATCACCTACACCGCCTTCATGCAGATCATCGCCGTGTGGCGGGAGAGCGCGTGGCTGAACGCCAGGCTGCTGGCCACCGCCTCCTCGCCGGCCGCCCGCGCGCTGGTCGGGCGGACCATCGAGCAGACCTCGGCCACCATCGGGCTCACGCTGCGCACAGGCTCCCTCTACCTACCGTCGATGACCACCGCGCGCGACGACTACTGCGCCGCCCACCACGGCTGAGCGCCCGCCCGGCGGCCGGCGCGACCGCCGGGCGGTCAGGCCGCCACCGGGGAGGATGCGCCGCGGCCGGACGGTGACGTCGCGGCCGTCTCGCGCCTCGCGCCCGGCCGCCTCCAGGGCACCTGGACGGTCCCCCAGGCCCGTCCGCCCACGTCCCGCGCCCGCGCCGGTGAGTCGTTGGGCACACCCGCGCCTGCCTGGGCCGCGACCGGGAGAAGATCGAGCGCGGCGCGGTCGCGCCGTGGACGGCGCGCGCGGCGAGCTGGGCGCGTGGGTGTGCTGTGGGTGGGAGGAGAGCCGCGGTGGGGGCAGGGGCCCGGGAGTTCCCGGAGACCAGGCTGCGGGTGGGTCCGCTCACCCTGGACGAGGGCATGCGGGCGCCGATGCGCGTCGGGCCGTGGATCTGCGGTCCGGACGGCGAGCAGGCCGTGGGGGCGCTCGGCGTGATCGTCGACGACGCGGTCGGCGTCGAGGTGCACCGTCACCGCCCGGCGGGCACGCACTCGGTCACCACCGAGCTGTCGCTGGACGTGGTGGTCCCGCCGCCGTGGACGGGGCCGGAGCTGGTGGCCACCGCCCGGCTGGCCGGCGCCGGGCCCGAGGACGGGGTGTCACGCGGGGAGGTCCGCGCGGGCGACGGGCGCCTCGTCGCGGTCGCCACCGGCCGCAGCCGGTTCGTCCCGGCGGTCGGCATCCACGCCGGCGTGGCCGAGATCGAGGCGGATCCGCCGGAGCGCGTCCCGCCCGCCGACCACCGAAGCATCCTCGAGGCGCTGGGCATCGCGGACCTGGCGGTCGCGCTCGAGTTCGACCCCGAGCTCGCCGGGGCCGCGCTGCTCGCCCACGAGCCCGCCGACGCGCTGATCCCCTCGCCGCGGCCCACCGGGGGCCTGGCGCCCGTGCCGGCGGGAATCGCCGCGTCGGCGTCGGCGCTCCCGGCGCGGGGCGGGCGGGCGACCACCTACGAGAGCCCGGCGCGGCCCGCGTCGAGCGCGCGGCTGACGGTGCCTCCCGACCCGGCGCTCGGCAACGGCAGCGGGACGATGCACGGCGGGCTGCTGCTGGCCTGCTCGGAGCTGGCCGCGACGGCGCTCGCCGGCGGCCTGCGGGCGACGCCGGCGGCGGACTACACCGCGTCGGTCCGGATGAACCTGCTGCGCCCGGCGCTGCTCGACGAGCCCGTCCAGTTCACCGCGACCGTCGTGAACCGGGGCCGCTCGCTCAGCGTCTACCACGTCATCTCGCACGGCCGCGCGGGCCGGCCCTACACCGTCGCCACGGTCACCCGCGCCCGCAAGCCCGCCTGAGCTCCGAGCGAACCCCGCGCCCCGGGCAGGGCCGGGCGCCGGGCAGGGCCGGGCGCCGGGCAGGGCCGGGCGCCGGGCAGGGCCGGGCGCCGGGCAGGGCCGGGCGGCCTGGCGGGCGCCGGCCGCCTCAGCCGGCCCGCGCGCGCGGCGACGGCCCCAGCGTGGCGATCTCCAGGTTGGTCACGCCGCCGGTGAGCGCGAGCTCGTAGCCGCCGCGGCCACGGCCGGACGCCTGGAACCGGCCGCCGCTGCCCTGGGAGCCGAGGTCCTCGCCGTCGATGACGACCCGCGAGGCGCCGCCGCGCAGCCGCGGGCGCACCGGCACCCCGGCGGGCCGTTCCAGGCGCAGGCGCTCCGCCCCGCCGGTCAGCGCGATCCGGGCCGGCTCGCGGGGCGTGCCCAGGCGCAGCCGCAGGTCCTGGACGCCGCCGGTCAGCGAGAACGAGCGCAGCGGCAGGCCCGGGACGTCGACGAGCAGCTGGTCGGCGCCGCCGCGGACGTCGACCGTCCAGTCGACCCGCGGGCTGAGGGTGAGCGTCGAGTCCCCGCCGTGGCCGCGCCACGGCGCCCGCTGCCTGCGGCCGAACCGGATCCGCACGTCGGTCTCGTCGGCCTGGGTGACGACCTCGATGGTCGGGACCGTGCTGAAGCTGGCCCGGTAGAGCCGGTCGGTGGGCAGGTCCGGCCCGCCGTCGAGGATCGTCAGGCGCCGTAGGCCGCCCGCCAGGTGCAGCCGCGCGTGGCGGGTCACGCCCAGCGGCGCCTCCAGCGTGACCGGCGCGGCCGTGGCGCCGGCGCCCCCGCGCAGCAGGTCCGTCTGGTCACGCAGCATCTGCCCGGTGGCGGTGAGGAAGCGGGCGATCACGCGCTGCTCGGCGGGGGTGAACGTCGCCTGGATGCCGGCCGCCGCCGCGCTCATCGGGCCGAACAACGTGTCGAGCGCGGTGAGGCGCTCGACGACCGCCGTGACGACGACCCGGCGGCGGTCGTCGGGGTCGGGGACGCGGACGACGTAGCCGCGCCGTTCCAGGCCGTCGAGCACCCGGGTGATCGCGCCGGTGGTGAGCTGGGTCGCGACGGCGAGCTGGCCGGCGAGCCGGGGCCTGGCCCGCAGGATCACGAGGACGGCGAGCTCGGTCGGCGTGAGGCGGGCCCGCACCCCGGCCGCCGACTGGTAGAGCTGCGCGGCCGACACCAGCTCCCGCAGCAGTCCTTCCAGGTTGACACCCTCGGAATCCTTCTCGGTCACCTCGACCTCCTCGGCCTCCTCGCTTCGGCGGACGGACTGGCCGCCGTCACCCGTGGCGCCCTCCCGCCGGACATCCGGGACAGACGCCGTGAATACACCTTGACACATCCGCCCGCACTATCTCAGTATCGCAATGTCTTACTCACTCAGACAAGTTTCACGCAGAAGAAGCGGCGCGCGAACCGCCGACGGAACCGACAGGACGCCAAGGCCGACGCGCCGAAAACCAGTCGAGAACTGTCGGTGACGGCGGGCACGATGGCTCCGGTGGCCCCGCCGGTCCCGGGAGCTCGTCGCGCCGGCCCTCGTAGCACGCCTGGCCGTGGCGCCGTGCCCTGTCGTCGCGCCATGCCGCCATGACGTCTGGCTATGCCGCCGTGACGTCGCGTTGCGCCGCCGGGCCGCGCGCGCCCAGCGGCCGCGCCGCCCGACCCGATCCGACCCGAATGGACGTCACATGATCACCACCCACGCGCTGCGGCGGGAGTTCCGCCGGTCCAGGCGCGCCGAGCCCGTCGTCGCGGTCGACGGCATCGACCTGAACATCGCGCGCGGCGAGGTCTTCGGCCTGCTCGGCCCGAACGGCGCCGGGAAGTCGACCACCATGCGGATGCTCACGACGCTGCTGCCGCCCACCTCCGGCACGGCGACCGTCGCCGGCCACGACCTGCGGCGCGAGCGCGCGGCGGTGCGCCGCCGGATCGGGTTCGTCGCCCAGGGCGGCGGCACCGACTCGGCGGAGACCGCCAGGGCCGAGCTGGTGATGCAGGGCCGGGTGTTCGGCATGTCCAAGGCGGCCGCGCTGGCGCAGGCGAACGAGCTGCTCGACCGGTTCAGCCTGACGGAGGCAGCGGGGCGGCGGCTGGGCACCTGGTCGGGCGGGATGCGCCGCCGCCTCGACATCGCGATCGGCCTGGTCAACCGGCCGGAGCTGGTGCTGCTCGACGAGCCGACGACGGGGCTGGACCCGGCGAGCCGCGCCGAGGTGTGGGCGGAGATCCGCGCCGTGCGCGAGGCGGGCACCACCATCCTGCTCACCACGCACTACCTGGAGGAGGCCGACGAGCTCTGCGACCGGGTGGCGATCGTCGACAAGGGCCGGATCGCGCGGACCGGCACCCCCGACGAGCTCAAGGCCCAGGTCGCCGGCGACGGCATCGTCGTCACCCTGCCCCCGGGCGCGCCGGGACTGGTCGCCCCGGCGGTGCGCGAGCAGGCCTGGTGCCGGGGCGCCGACGCGGTCGACGACCGCACGCTGCGCGTCTACGTCGACGACGGCTCGCGGGCGGTGACCGACCTGCTGCGGCTGCTCGACAGCCTGTCGACGCCGGTCGTCACGCTCACGCTGACCCGGCCCAGCCTCGACGACGTCTTCCTCACCGCCACCGGCCACCCGCTCGCCGCCGTCTGAGCGCCGCTCCCCCGCCATCCGCACACCCCGAAAGGCGCCCTCGCGCCTGGTCGTCCTCGCGCCGAAAGCCGCGCTGGCCGCGAGAAGGGGGTCCGGCGCGGATCTCGTAGAGCCTGGACCGGCACACCGCCCCTTGATCGTCATTTGCTCGTGGACATGGTCGCCGCGACGCGGCGTTGGCCGCGGCTTCCCCAAGCATCTGGCGATCATGACAAGGCCCGGACCGGGCCTCGCTACAAGATCTGCAGCAGATCCCGAGAAGGCGCCTCCTCCTCGAACGGCGCCTCGCCTCGGCACCTCAACCTCGACACCTCAACCTCGACACCGGGGTCTCGCCCTCGACAGGCACCTCGCCCCGAAAGGCACCTCGCCCCCGAAAGGCACCGTCCGATGCGCTTCTTCTCCGACGTCCGGCTCACCTACGCCCGCGCGTTCCGCGCGGTGCTGCGCGAGCCCTCCTGGATCATCATCGGGCTCATCCAGCCGTTGTTCTACCTGTACCTGTTCGGCCCGCTGCTCGACAACGGCGGCGTGACCCGCGACCTGCCGGCGGGCACCAGCAGCTGGGACTTCTTCGTCCCCGGCCTGCTCGTCCAGCTGGTGCTGTTCAACAGCGCGTTCAACGGGTTCGCCCTGCTGTCCGAGATGCGCGCCGGCGTGCTCGAGCGGCTCTCGGTCACCCCGATCAGCCGGCTCGCGCTGCTGCTCGGCCGAGCGGGCCGCGACGCGACCCTGGTCGTCATCCAGGGGGCGATCCTCGTGGGGCTCGCGATCCCGCTCGGGCTGCACCTGCACAGCGGGTTCGCCGTCGCCGCCCTGCTGCTGCTCGCGCTGGCGGTGGCGCTGTCCTGCCTGGGTTACGGGCTCGCGCTGGTGCTGCGCAGCGAGGACGCGCTCGCCCCGGTGCTGCAGGGCGTCACCCTGCCGGTCATGCTGCTGTCCGGGATCTTCCTGCCGTTGACCTTCGCGCCCGCGTGGCTCGACAACACCGCCGAGGCGATACCGCTGCGCCACACCACCGACGCGGTCCGCGCGCTGATGCTCGGCTCCGGCAGCTACTGGATCGGGATCGTCGTCACCGTCGCGCTGGCCGTCGTCCTCGTCACCTTCGGCGCCCGCCGCTTCAACAACACCGAGGACCTGCGCATCACCTGAGGCCCGGTCCCCCGCTCACGCGCCACGCCCAGAAGAAACCCGGAATGAGCGAGCCAGCGGCCGGCGGGCGGTTCCCTTTCGACCCCGGGACCTACCTGGCGATGGTGCCGGCCTACGAGCGGACGCGGGACGAGGCCGCGGCGACGGCCGCCGAGCCAGCGGGCGCGGCGGGTACTCGATCTGGGGCGGGGACGCGTGAGACAAGCCGGCGGGTGCTCACCGCCCACCCGGCGGCGACGCTGGTCGCGCTCGACGAGAGCGCGGGGGTGCTCGTGGCATGCCCCGTGGTCGCGGCTTGGCCCGGTCCCGCGACCACCCGGTATGACTGGACCGGCTGTTCGGCTGCTTGTGGACAGCGGAGGCCTGTCCACAGGCGGGCGGGGCACGGTCGACGTTCGTCGTGGGCAAGGGCGATCGTCGCGCTGTGCGTCCACGGTCATCCCCCGTTTCCATTCCAATGCTGGAAGCTACGAGGGTCGCCCGCGCCCAGGGCGGCGTTCTCACCTACCGGCAGGCGCTCGACGCGGGACTCACCCGGGCGCAGATCCGGATCTTCGTCAGGAGAGGCTGGTGGTACAGCCCGGCGCGCGATGCCTATGTCCTGCGCGCCGCCGTTCAGGATGATGGCGACGATCCCGTGTCAGCGCTGTGGGCAGGTGCGCGGGCCGCGCTGCTGAGCCGGCCGGGCGCGGCCATCTGTGGCCTGACCGCCGCCCGGCTGCTGGGTTTCGGCTCCGCGGCGGACGCGGCGGACCAGGCACCGATCGAGCTCCTGGTCGCCAACCGCGGCGCGAAGCGCGCGGTGCGCGGGGTGACCCAGGTGCCGCGGCGCGGCGAGCTGGACTCCCGCGACGTCGTCGAGGTCGCGGGACTCGCCCTGACCGCGCCGACGCGGACGCTGGCCGACGTCGCGCTGGCCGCGGCATGCCGGGAGGACGCCGTGAGCCTGATGGACGCGGCGCTGCGCCGCGGGCTGGTCGCCGATCTGGCGGCGGCCCGGTCGGCGACGGCCCGCCGGCCGGGGCGGCGCCGCGTCGAGCCCTGGTGGGCCCTGGCCGACGGCCGGGCCGAGTCCGTGCTCGAGACCCGGGCACGCCTCCTGCTGGTCGACCATGGCCTGCGTCCCGAGGAACTGCAGTGGGAGGTCCATGACCAGCGTGGCCTGTTCGTGGCGCGGGTCGACCTGGCCTATCCCAGTCGACAGGTCGCCGTGGAAGCCGACGGAGTGAAGATCCACGGAGGTCCACCAGCCACCCCGCCCTCTACCCGCGACTCGCGGGATCGGTCTCGATCCGCGACGCCCCGCTACCGCGTCGACCCCCTGTTTCAGGACCGCCGCCGCCAGAACGGCCTCACGCGACTCGGCTGGCGGGTCGTCCGGGTCACATGGGCCGACCTCCGCGACCGCCCCTCCCAAGTGATCCAGGAGGTGCGAGAAACCCTGGTGGCGCCCATACCCCGGGTGGCCGCCACACCAGTCATCCCGGGTGGTCGCGGTCACGCCACGTTTCACGACCACCAGGGATGATCGGAAGCTCGGACCCCCACGGCCCTCAGCCTGAGCCCAGATCCAGGCCCAGGAAAGCTCCAGGGCAAGGCCAGTGGCCCGCCGGCGGCCCACCGTGGCCCCGACTGGTCGTCGCCGGTACGCGCCGGCGACGAAAAATGTTGAGGCTATCGACATCCAGGTGAACTTCTGCCATCATGGAGCCACTACCGGCTGTGCCTGACGTGGATCCCCCCGTACCGCGTCGACACAGCCGGTCTTTTTGTGCGTAGGCCCCGCCGGGCGCCGCTCCCGCGCGTGATGCCTGTCGCGTTTCCGACTGCCGGCAAGCCGACCGCCTGGCCAACTGGCCGCCAGCGACGCCGCCGCGGGCGCGATCCAGCCCGCCAGAACCCCGTCGGAGCAGGGCACACAGGGCCAACCGACCGGCTCCGAGCAGGACTGCCGACTCTTCGGACAGAGCAGGAGGTGTCGGCCGGAACACGGCCAATGCCGGGCAAGAGGGGCTGGTGACAGGGCGTTAAGGTAGACGTACGGGGGCAAAGGTGCCGCCGCGAACATCCAGAGACAACGGTGCAGGCGGACCAGATCGCTCACCGTTGCGCAAGACGTCATCATCGCCGCGTCAGGGAGGCCTCCAATCGACCGCCACGAGCTCATCGACATCACGCGGCGCGCGCTCAAGATCTCGATGGACAAGACGACCGATATGGTGCCCGCCGAGCGGATCCTGCCGGCATCGATCTACACCGGCCAGGAGCTGTTCGAGCGCGAGCGGGAGTACGTCCGCCGGGCCCCGCAGCTGGTCGGCTACCGTTCCGAGCTGCCGGCGCCGGGGAGCTACACCACCAAGACGGTGATGGACGTCCCGGTCCTGCTCACCCGCGACGACGACGGCGCGGTGCGCGCGTTCCAGAACATCTGCCTGCACCGGCAGGCGAAGATCGCCGAGGGCTGCGGGGTCGCCGAGACCTTCACCTGCCCGTACCACGCCTGGTCGTACGACAACTGCGGCACGCTGATCGGCAAGCCCGGCCGGGACGGCTTCCCGGTGACGATGGCTCCGGGTGCCGGTCTGACCGAGCTGCCCGCGGCTGAGCACGCCGGCTTCCTGTGGGTCGGCCTCGACCCTGCCGGCGGCCCGCTCGACATCGAGGGTCACCTCGGCGCGCTCGGCCCGGAGCTGGCCTCCTGGGGGATCGGCGACTGGGCCCCGGTCGGCGAGAAGGTGCTCGACGCGGAGCTCAACTGGAAGCTCGCGCTCGACACGTTCGGTGAGAACTACCACTTCGCCTCGGTACACAAGAACACCTTCGCGCTGCTGACCCGCAGCAACTGCGCGCTGTTCGACTCCTACGGCCCGCACCACCGGCTGATCTTCCCGATGCTCAGCATCACCGAGCTCGCGAACCAGCCGGAGAGCGAGTGGGAGCCGATGCACAACTTCGTGGTGATCTACTCGATCTTCCCGAACATCGTGATGTCGGTGACGTTCGCCAACGGCGAGATCTTCCGGATCTACCCGGGTGACCGGCCGGGCCACTCGATCACGAACCACCACAACGCGACGCCGATGGACATGTCGGACGAGGCGATCCGCAAGGGCGCCGACGACATCTTCGAGTACGCGCACGCCAGCGTCCGCGACGAGGACTACCCGATGGCCACCCACGTCCAGGCCAACATGGAGTCCGGCGCCCGCGAGAAGGTCGTCTTCGGCCGCAACGAGCCGGGCCTGCACCACCGTCACGCCAGCCTGGAGCAGGTACTCGGCGTCTCCCTCGACGCCTGAGCCCCCGCTTTACCCGTCGCCTCCGGTCAGTTGTCACTGGCCGGAGGCGCGGCGTTGGTGGGCCGTTCGGGCGCCACCTGGTGGGGCATGGCCAGCTGGGACGTGGCCGGGTCGGGTATGGCCGCGGCGTGGCGCTCGGCGCGGTGCCGGGCCGCGCCGAGCAGCCGGCGCAGCAGGACGGCGTGGCCGTGGCTACCGATCACCGCCGCCCGGTAGTACCGGCCGAGCCGGCCGGGGAAGTCGGCCTTGGTCACGGCCCGGATCCGGGTCACCCCCGGCGCGGGCTCCTCCAGCCGGAACGTCAGCGTGTAGTCGGAGAACCGGTGCCGCCCGGCGAGGCCCAGTTCGGCGCCTGGCTTCGCGGTGACGACCCGGAAGCCGATGATCGTCGACCCCTCGGTCAGCGGCCGCGGCCCCGACGGCCCTGGATCGACGCAGCCGACGACCCGCGCGTACTTCTCCACGACCGACCCGGTGAACGACCGGTCCAGCGTGTCGGCCAGGGCCTGCCAGGTCTCCCCCGGCCTGGCCGCGACCAGCAGCGCATGCTCGTCGACAAACACTAACTCCGCCAATGTCACCCTCCGTAGCCGTGCCGCGTGCCTGTTACGCCACACGACACGCATTGTGGCCCCACTCTCCGGTAGGAGCGACCGATGTGGCCGCGGGTGGGACACCGATGGGTAGCACGCCGTCGCGCGCGGGCGCGGCGGCACCGCGCGCGCTGGCGGGCGGGCCGTCGGGTTCGCGGCGGCGCGGGCCCGCGCGCCGGCCAGGCCGTCAGACCGTCAGGCGGGCCTCGGCACCGGCACCGGCCGCCGGGCCGTCAGCGGGCCTCGGTGGGCGCGGCGAAGACGGCGCCGGGGTTGAGGATGCCCAGCGGGTCGAGCGCCCGCTTCACGCGCAGCGACAGGTCAAGGACGTCGGGGCCGATCTGGTCGACGAGCCAGGGGCGCTTGAGGCGCCCGACGCCGTGCTCGCCGGTGATCGTGCCGTCGAGGCGGATCGCCAGGTCCATCACCTCGCCGAACGCCACCTCGGCGCGGCGGGCCTGCCCGGCGTCGGCCGGGCCCACGACGATCAGCGGGTGGGTGTTGCCGTCGCCGGCGTGCGCGATCACCGCGATCGTGACGTCGCGGGCGGCGGCGATCGCCTCGACGCCGGCGATCAGCTCCGGCAGCCTCGGCAGCGGCACGCCGACGTCCTCCAGGAGCACGGTGCCGAGCCGCTCGATCGCGGTGATCGCGGCGCGGCGCGCGACGACGAACGCCTCGCCCTCGGCCGGGTCGTCGGTGGCGAGCACCTCGCGGGCCCCGGCGGCCTCGCAGGCTCCGACCATCGCGCGCAGCTCGGCCTCGCCGGCCGCCAGCGGGCTGTCGGTGCGGGCGATCAGCAGCGCCCCCGCGGACCGGTCCAGCCCCATCGTCAGCAGGTCCTCGACCGCGTTGATCGAGGCCTGGTCCATGAGCTCCAGCATCGCCGGGCGCATCGCGGACGTGATCGCCAGGATCGCGGCGGTCGCCGCCGCGGTCGTCGGGAAGGTCGCGACCAGGGTGCTCGTCGGCGGCTGCGCGGGCAGCAGCCGCAGCGTCGCCTCGGTGACGATCCCGAGGGTGCCCTCGCTGCCGACGAACAGCTTGGTCAGCGACAGCCCGGCGACGTCCTTGAGGCGCGGCCCGCCGAGCCGTACCGCCGTCCCGTCCGCGAGCACCACCTCGAGGCCGAGCACGTAGTCCGTCGTCACGCCGTACTTCACGCAGCACAGCCCGCCGGCGTTGGTGGCCACGTTGCCGCCGATCGAGCAGATCTCGAACGACGACGGGTCCGGCGGGTACCACAGCCCGTGGACGGCGGCCGCGGCCTTCACCTCGGCGTTGAGCGCCCCCGGCTGGGCGACGGCGATCCTGGTCAGTGGGTCGACGTCCACGGCGCGCATCCGCTCGGTGGACAGCACGATTCCGCCGTCGACCTCGGTCGCCCCGCCGGACAGGCCGGTCCCCGCGCCCCGGGGCACGACCGGCACCCGGTGCCGCGCCGCCCAGCGGACGGCGGCCTGGACGTGCTCGGTCGACTCGGCCCGCACCGCGGCCAGCGGCATCCCGGCGCCCGGGTCGACGGCCCGGTCCCAGCGGTACTTGCCCAGCAGGTCGGGATCGGTGGCCACGACGCCGTCCGGCAGCGCGTCGACCAGTTCGGCGAGCTCGGCTCCCGTCAGTCCCACGCCGGTGATCCTGCCTCATTCCCCGCGCCGGCGGCGGGCGCGCGCCGGGCCCGCCAGCCGGGTCGTCGCCGCGGCGGCGACCAGCGCGGCGAGGACCAGGATGGCGGCCAGGGCGGCGAGCAGGCCACCGGCGCCGGCGGCGCGCACGCCGTCGGCGAGCGCGCCCTGCAGCCGGACGGCGGCGTCGACGACCGGGTCGGCGGCGCCCGCGCCGCCGCGCACCCGGATCTCGTAGACCCCGTAGTAGGTGACATAACAGCCGGCGGCGACGAGCAGCGCGCCGCCGGCCCGGCCGGCGTACGCCTGGGCGCGGCGCAGCCGGCGCAGGGCGCCGTCGCGGGCGAACGCGGCCAGGGCGGTGACGACGCCGACGACGAGCCCCATCCCGGCGGCGTAGGCGCCGAACACGCCGATCCCGGCGAGCAGGCTGGCCGAGGAGAACGCGGAGGTCGTCACGGCGAGAAACGGCCCGGCGGCGCAGGACAGCGAGGCCAGCGCGTACGACGCCCCGTACAGCGCGGTCGAGGCGATGGTGCCGTCGACCCGCGCGGCGCGGGGTTTCGGCAGGGGTGCGGTCACCTCCCGGCCGGCCGCCATCGCGCCGCCCAGCCCGATCAGCCCGGCCCCGACGACGATGGTCACCCAGGGCAGCCACCGCCCGACCGACAACGCCAGCGGCGTCACGAGCAGCCCGAACAGCCCGAAGACCGTGACGAACCCGCCCGTCATCGCGGCCGTCATCCCGACCGCCCGCAGCGGCGCGCGCCACCGGCCGCCCACGCCCGCCGCGTCGTCCTCCCCCGGGTGGCCCGCGCCGGCGTGGCCCGCCCGGTCCCCGGCGGACCGGGGCCGGTCGACGACGACCAGGGAGACGTAGCCGGGCAGCAGCGCGAAGCCGCACGGGTTGACCGCGGCGACCATGCCGGCGGTCAGCGCCAGCGCGTACGGCGTCCCGGCCATCTCCCGTGCCTTTCCGCGCGCGTGGCGGTGCCGGCGGCCGTCAGGCCGTGGGCAGCAGCCTGGTCAGGTAGGTGGTCAGCTCCCCTTCGGACAGCCGGCCCTGCAGGGTCCTGACCTTCCCGTCGGCCGTGACGAACGACAGCGCGGGCTGCTCGTCGACGCCGAACGAGGCCCACAGGGCGCCGTCGGCGTCGACCGCGTGCGGGAAGTGGCCGAGGCCGGTGTCGGCGACGAACGCGCGCATCTCGTCGACCTTCCCGAGGCCCGCGACGCCGACGAACTGGATCTGCTCGCCGAACCGCTCGTAGGCCCGCGCGATCTCCGGTGCCTCGCCCTGGCAGACCGGGCACCAGGGCGCCCAGAACCACAGCACCGCCGGCTTGCCGGCGAGCGAGTCGCCCGCGAACGTCCCGCCGTCGACCGTGCCCACCTCGAAGCGCAGCTCGGTCGGCACGGCGCGCCCGTTCCCGGTGCCGTCGGTGACGACGTCCGTCGACCCGGCGCCGCAGCCGGTGAGGATCAGCAGTCCGGCGGCGGCCAGCGCGACCGCCGCCGTCCACCCCCGTGCCGTCCGCCGAGACCGCCGCACGGCCGCGCCCGGCGGGTCCGCCACCCGGCCGCCACGGCCCGTCCAGGGCGACGACGGTCCCGTGGCCGGCTCCGCCGCCGCTCGACCGCCGGGGCGTAGCGGGCCGCGGGCCAGGGTGCTCACCGGTTCATCGTCGCGCGAACCGGCCAGCGCGCACACCCACGCCCGCCTGTCGCCCATCCGACGCGGCCCGCCGGGGTCTGGTCAGCCGCCGCTGAGGTGGACGGGGAAGAGAGACTGCGCGTACCGGAGGACGGGGCGGCATGACCGACATGAGGGAAGGCGGCAGCATGGCAGGCGGACCGGTCGGACCCGTCGACGCGACCCGGGTGCCGCGTTACGGAGGCCCGGCGACGTTCGCCCGGCTGCCCAGGGCCGACGAGGTGACCCGGTTCGACGTGGCCGTGCTGGGGGTGCCGTTCGACACCGGGGTGAGCTACCGGCCGGGGGCCCGTTTCGGCCCCGCGCACGTACGGGAGAGCTCCCGACTGCTGCGGCCCTACAACCCCGAGGTCGACGCGGAGCCGTTCGGGGCGCAGCAGGTGGTCGACGCCGGCGACGTGGCCGCCAACCCGTTCGACATCGCCGAGGCGCTCGAGGCGGTCGAGCGGCACGCCCGCGACGTGCTCGACACGGGCGCGCGGCTGCTGACCGTCGGCGGGGACCACACGATCGCGCTGCCGCTGCTGCGGGCGGTCGCGGCGAGGCACGGCCCGGTCGCCGTCGTGCACTTCGACGCGCATCTGGACACCTGGGACACCTACTTCGGCGCCGCCTACACCCACGGCACCCCGTTTCGCCGCGCCTCCGAGGAGGGCCTGCTCGACCTGGAGGCGAGCATGCACCTGGGGATCCGCGGCCCGCTGTACGACCGGGGCGACCTGACCGACGACCGGCGGCTGGGATTCACGGTCGTGACCTCGCCGCAGATCGAGCTGGAGGGACTCGCCGGGGCCGTCGAGCGGCTGCGCCGGCGGGTCGGTGACCGGCCGGTGTACGTGTCGGTCGACATCGACGTGCTCGACCCGGCGTTCGCGCCCGGCACCGGCACCCCGGAGGCGGGTGGGCTGACCAGCCGGGAGCTGCTGGTGCTGCTGCGCGAGTTCGGCGGGCTGAACCTGGTCTCGGCGGACATCGTCGAGGTCGCCCCGGCCTACGACCACGCCCAGATCACCGGCATCGCCGCCGCTCATGTCGGCTACGAGCTGCTGTCCGCGATGGCCCGCCGGCCCGCCCCGCCCGCGCTCCCGGGCGTGGCGGCGCCGGCGCGGGCCCCCGCGGCGGACGAGCCGGTGGCCGACGTGGGCCTGCCATCGTGACACCGGCCCGTGGCGCCGCCGGCCACGGCATGGCGGGCGGGCGGCCGGCCTGACGGTCAGGCCCCGCTGACCTTCTAGACCCTTTGACCTTCTAGACCCTTTGACCGGCGAGACCCGATGACCGGTGGGAGCCGATGACCGTCGAGACCGGGACGCGGCCATGGGTGCGCGCATCAGACGCGCATCAGATAGGAGCGTCCACGCCGGGGCACCTCGCAAGCCGCGCCGACGCCGGAATCATGTGATGATCACTCGGCGCGGATCCGGCAAGCGTCGCCGATGGGTCCCGGGGAAACGGCGATCTTCCCGAGGTGTCTCACGAACGATCGTCCGCGGTCGCCATGTGTTGTTTCGCGGTCCGATGCTGTGCGGGCGCTCAGTGCAGGACGGTGAGCAGGCCCTCGACGCCGCGGTGGAACGCGGCGCCGACGCTGTCGACGCCGTCGAGGTGGGCGCCGGTCATGGCGCCGTCGCGCATCATGACGAAGTGCCGTGCGGCGTGCTGTGGATTGGGGCGCCGCGGTGAGGTCTCGAAGACCTGGGTGAACAGCTCGGCGAGCGTGGTCACATACCAGGCCCGGTGATCAAGGACCACCCTGCGCACCGGGTCGTTGGGGTCGGGGTACTCGGCGGCGGCCTTGAGGAAGGCACACCCGCGGAACTCCGGTCTGGCCAGGTCGTCGGCGACGGCGGTACCGATCGCGCGCAGCGCGTCGGCTGACGACGGCGCGGTCTCGATGGCCGCCCGCACGCCGGCGCGGGTGTGGGCGTCGACGCCGCGCAGGTAGGCAACCACGAGGTCTTCCTTCGAGGGGAAGTGCCGGTAGAACGTCGCTCGCGTGGCCGGGGCCTCGGCGAGGATCCGCTCGACCCCGACCGCCCGGATTCCGTCGCTGTAGAACAGCCTGCTGGCCGTGGCCAGCAGACGTTCCCGGGCCTCGGACCGCCCGTGCCCTCCCGAGCCGCCGTTCGGGCTGCCGGGCGCGGAGCGGGTCGGTGTCGCCATGAGGCGAGAGTAACAGAAAGAACGGTCGGTCTTGCAGCCGTCGGCCACGTGTGCCAGGCTCTGCGCTGCAGCAAGAGAGAGAACGGTCTTTCTACTTGGAGGCATCATGCCGAGCCCGGACGCGACCGGCCGGACGTCGTGCCGACGGCGAGTTCGGTTGCTCGCTCCACGCCAGCAGACACCAGATTCAACGGCCTTCTTGGGAAAGGAACGGTCATGACCACGGCTACGGCCCCTGTCGCCGCCACCGTCGCGCCGACGCTTCGTCGGCTCTACCTCGTTCGCTTCGGGTTCGCTCTGATCTGGGCTCTCGCGCTTTTCTCGACCGCGTCGGACATCGGGCCGGTGAGCGCGACCCTGCTCGTGATCTACCCGCTGTTCGACGCGGGCGCCGCCGTCGTCGACGCCCGCTCCTCCCGAGCGAGCCGGTCCGCCCTGGGCCTGCGCGTCAACATCGCCATCAGCGCGATCGCCGCCGTCGGACTGGTCTTCGCGGTCGCCTCCGGCATTCCGGCGGTCCTGCGGGTATGGGGAGTCTGGGCCGTCGCGGCGGGCCTGGCGCAGCTCATCGTCGCTCAGCGGCGACGCAAGGCCGGCGGCCAGTGGCCGATGATCGCCAGCGGCACCATCTCCACGCTCGCCGGGGCCTCGTTCTTCCTGCAGGCCGCCTCTTCCTCCTCGCTGAGCAATCTGGCCGGCTACGCCCTGCTCGGCGGCGTCTTCTTCCTCGTCTCCGCGCTGCGCCTCGGACGCGACGCCAGCCGGAGCACCGGCGGGAGGAACTGACATGACCGGCCACACCACCAGCGCCGACAGCGTGTTCGACGTCATCGTCAACTGGTCGATCGTCGACTGATCACCAGTTTGTATCTGGCGTTCAACGGCCACGACGATCCCCTCAGGGCCGTGAGGTTTAGCCTCCCTGGTCGTCGGCATCTCAATCCAGAGTCGAGGTTCGGTGTGCTTGGTCATCTCAGCTGGCGGGAACTGCTGCGGCGTTGGAGCCGAGACGCCGTGCGCCATGCGGAGGACATCGGCCTGGCGCTCACCGCCGAGATGCGGTCCACCGGGTGGATCGGCGGACCGCCGGCAGGGGCAGGGGCGCTAGACGAGGCAGAGCGGCGTATCGGGCGTGTGTTGCCCACGTCCTACCGACGCTTCCTCGAACTCACCGATGGCTGGCCAGTGACGTCGATGGAGTTCGGAGCCCTCCGCCCGTCGCGCACGATCGGATGGGTAGCGGACCTCAAACCGGAGCTGGTCTCGATCTGGCGTGAGCCCCGCGGGGAGTGGCCGTCGGACGCGAACGACGGTCCGCCGCTGCTGGAGCGCTCGCTGCTGCTCAGTTCCGGATCCGACAACTTCCTGCTCGACCCCGGCCGCATCGACCCGACCGGCGAATGGGCCTCCTGCGGATTCACTAACTGGTACCCGGGGGCCGGGAAACACCAACCATCCTTCCGCGCCGGGATGGAGGAACACTACGCCGCCTTCGTGCGTTTCCAGGCTCCCGAGAGCGAAACGCATGCCGAAGTAGCCCAGCAGGTCGACAGCGCGTACCGCGCCAGCCTGCGCGGTGACCGCGGCCAGGAAGACGTTTTCGAGTCGGCGAGGTCATTCGGAAGCCTACGAGCCGACGTCCTGGCGGCCCAGGTCCACGAGCTGACCGGACGATACCGCGCGGCTCTCGCGTTCGGCCGGTTCGACCTCGACAGCCTTGGTCCTGACTCGACGGTGCTCGACGACCTTCTCCCCTTGTTCGTCGCAGCCTGCCTGAACCGGCGCGACAAGCATCAGCGGGCCCTTGACCGTGCGTGGCGCGGGGCACCCGCACAGTACGGCGAGCGGCTACGCCAGCTCGCCGCCCAATACCAGGACACGGGCGGTCTGGACGCCGACTTCTCCTACGCCCCGGGCTTCGCCTCAGGCGTGGATCGCGCCCGGACGTTCATCCGGGCAGGCCACCATGACGAGGCGTTCGCGGAGATCCTCGCCGCACTCCCGCTGTGGAAACCACTCTCGTCGCTGCACCTGGCACCGATGGGTCTGCTCTGGGACCGAGAAATCGGGCCCATCGTGACCCACGAACGACGACAGCGCCTGCTGAGCTCACCACGAACCTCGTGAACCGCCACAACCCGTCCCCGCCGTCGTCAGCTCCTCCTTGGGCACTCTGGGACCTGAGACCGCTCGGTCCGTCCAAGACCGAGGTCCCGCTCACCTACGACTGGTCAGCGATGCCACGGTTCATCCGGGAGTACCTCCAGTTCCCGCCGTTCGGCCCTGAACATCTCGCCAACTCGCTGCGCCATCTCGCCGAGCTCGCGGCACCGACCTTCCGGGCCTGACCCCCCGGCGGCTGGTGCGGCGGCTGTCGCCTCGCGATCGCAAGGCGACAGCCGCCGCGCCAGGTGGCGATCATTGATCCGGAGACGCGGCGGAGGAGCTGTCCCGGGGCGGGTGGACGTGTCTCAGGGCATGGGTCATCCGGTCGACGATGAGCGCCTCGCCGTCGACCAGCCCCGGCGCGAGGTGGCTGTTGATCTCGAGGGAGACCAGGCCGTGCAGGGTGCCGAACAGGCCCAGGAGGCGGTGCTGGTCGCCGGTGGGCAGGGCGGCGAACTCCGCCAGCCGGTCGCCGCGCCCCTCCGTCTCACCGACCGCGAGGAGGAACGGCCGATAGACCGCCTGTTCGGCGGTGACGGTGGGACCTTCCGGCGGCGCCGCGTAGCCGGGTAGCTGGTCGGTCCAGATCAGGTTGAACCGGCGGGGGTGGGCGACGGCCCAGGCCCGGTATGCCCGGACGCAGGCGAGGAGCCGGTCGACGGGCTCGGCGCCCGCGCTGTCGTCGAACGCCTGGCCAACGGCGCCCGCGAGCGCGTGGAAGCTCTCCGTGATCAGCGCGGTGAACAGGTCGTCGAGGCTGGCGAAGTATGTGTAGAGCGAGGCCGGGTTCATGCCTACCTCGCGGGCGACACCCCGCCACGACACGTTGCCCGGACCGCCTTCGTCGAGCTGGCGGCAGGCGACCGCGATGATCTCCGCGACGAGCTCCCGCCGCTGCCGGTCCCGCCGGGACTCCGTGGACGCGCGCACGCCGCCCAGGCTATCCGAACGACCTTGATTGCCCGAACACCCTTGACCTACCAAACAGTGTTTGGCTACCGTTCTCCGAACAGTGTTCGAACTTCGAATAGTGATTGGAGAACGTGGGGTGGCAGACCTTCTCGACACGCCCGTCGTCCTGGGCGCGGGACCCGTCGGCCGGTCGGTCGCGGCCGCGCTGGTGGCCCGCGGGACCCGCCCGCGCGTCGTCACCAGGTCAGGAACCACGATCGACGGGACCGAACCGTGGCGGGCCGATGTGGCCGACCCAGACGCCACCCGTGCCGCGCTCGGCCGCGCCACCGCGGTGTTCCAGTGCGCCCAGCCGCCCTACCACCGGTGGCCGAGGAACTTCCCGGCCATCCAGCGATCCGTCGTGCGCGCCTGCGAGGCGAACGGCGCGGTACTGGTGGCGATCGAGAACCTCTACGGGTACGGGCCCGTCTCCGTGCCCATGACCGAGGACCTCCCGATGAGGCCGACCACCCGCAAGGGCGCGGTGCGCGCCGCCCTGTGGGCCGAGCTGCTCGACGCGCACCAGTCCGGTCGGGTACGCGCCGCGGCCGTCCGAGCGAGCGACTTCTTCGGTGCCGGCGTCCGGGACTCGGCCTACGGCGAACGTTTCTTCGGCCCACTCGTGTCCGGTGGGAAAGCCCAGGTCCTGGGATCGCCGCGGGCTCGGCACGCGATCACCTACGTGCCCGACCTCGCCGCGGCGGCAGTACGCGTCGCCGAGGATCCCGCGGCCTGGGGGCGGGCCTGGCACGCGCCGACCGCTCCGGGGATCACCCAGCTCGCCCTCGTCGAGGCCGCCGCCCGCGCCGCTGGCGTACCGCCCGCCTTCGTCGCGGTGAAGCCGTGGCAGCTTCGCCTCGTCGGCGCCTTCAACTCCGGCGCCCGGGAAACGGTGGAGATGCTCTACGAGTTCGACCACGACTTCGTCGTCGACTCGTCGGCCTTCGAGACCCGCTTCGGCCAGCCGCCGACGCCGCTGGACCGCGCGCTCGCCGAGACAGTCGCCTGGTACCGCCAGGCGGGGGCCTGACACCAGGACCTGCCTGCCCGGCAGTCCCGTCAGGCCCGTCGACCGCCGCCCCGCGCGACCGACATGGCCGGCGTCTCCCGGCCGGCGCCGCGGTTCTCGTTGATCAGTTCGAGCCGGATCTGATCCACGGCCCCGGCGGTACCGCCCGCGTCGGCGAGGCGCCGCGGAGTCCGGCCATCCGGGATCTCACGGGAGCGGGTCGGCGTCGGCGCCGGCGCCGTCCCGGGCGGTCGGCTGGCCGGGCGAGGCAGGTGTGGCCCCGTCGGCGGGCGTGAACATCTTGAACTCGGGCACGCGCCCCTCCGGCTCGGGCACGGGTTTCTCGGGCACGGCGGCGGCCGCTGAACGCGGCCCCCCGGACCAGACCAGTGGGCCCCGCACCCAACGCCCGCCGCGAACCGTGGTCGATGGCCCAGTCCATGGACATGCCCATCCGCCACACTCCCGCGAGGCGTTGGCAATGTGTGGCTGGCCAGCACGTCCATAGGACTGCTGGTGAGCCACGGTTCGACGCTCGGGTGTCCGTGAGCCGGCGGCGGGTCGTGGTCTGCGACCCGTTCTGCGACCCCGGCGTCGTGCGGGCCGTCCTGGAGCCGCTGGGGGCCGAGGTGCAGGCCGAGGAGCGGCTGCCGCGGGGCCCAGCGTCGTCGGGCTGCTCGTCGGGCCGGAGACCGCGGTCTGTGAGGAGGACCTGGCCGCGCTGCCGGACCTGCGGATCGTCGCGGTCACCTCCACCGGCGTCGACCATGTGCCGCTGGCGGCGGCGCGGTGGCGCGGAATCTGGGTGACCAGCAGCGCCGGGTACTGCACCGAGGAGGTCGCCGACCACACGCTCGCGCTCGCCGTCGGGCTGCTGCGCGCCGTCACCGCGCTGGACCGGCGGGTGCGGGCCGGGCACTGGGACGTCGGGGCGCTGCGCCCCCGCCGGGTCGCGGGGACCCGTTGGGGGCTGGTCGGCTTCGGGCGGATCGCCCGGGCGGTCGCGGCGCGGGCCCACGCGCTCGCCATGGTGACGGCCAGCTGGGATCCGTCGGTCCCCGACGGCCTGTTCGCCGGCGCCGGCACGCGGCGGGCCGCCGACCTGGCCGGGCTGCTCGCCGGCTCGGACGTCGTCAGCGTCCACCTGCCGCTGACCGCGGCGACCCGCGGTCTGCTCGGCGTGGCGGAGCTCGCGACGATGCCGGCCGGGTCGTACCTGGTCAACGTCGCCCGCGGCGAGCTGGTCGACGTCGCGGCCCTCGACGCGGCGCTGCGCTCGGGGCGGCTCGCCGGCGCGGCGCTCGACGTGCTGCCCGTCGAACCGCCACCGCCGGGCGACCCGGCGCTGTCGCTGCCGCGGACCGTCCTCACACCGCACGCCGCGTGGTACTCCGAGCGGGCGCTGGCGCTCGCCTACGAGTGGGCGGCGGCCACCATCGCCGACGTGCTGGCCGGGCGACGGCCCGAGCGGGTCGTCGTCGAGCCCGCCGCCACGGCGGCGGGCCAACTACCGGGGATGACGTGAGCCGGGATGGACATGAGAACTGACACGAACGGGGCCGGCGCGGCTGGCGGTGTTCCAGTCGCTGTGGGCGATGGAGGACCTGCCGCACCGGGCGGCGCGGGCCTGGACGCTCGCCGAGCGGGTCGAACAGGTCGCGGCGGGCGGGTTCGACGGCCTCGCGGTCGACCTGGGCGCGCGGCAGGCGCCGGTGGCCGGCGAGCTCGCGCCGCTGCTCGACGGGCCGGGGCGTGGGCTGCGCCGGGCCGTGTTCGCGTTCGTCGACGGCGACGGGGCGCTGGAGCGGGCGCTGCGGTACGCGACGGCGATCGGGGCGCCGACGATGGTCGTCTGCGCGCGGGTGTTCTCCCGCGACCTGGGCCTGCTCGCCGAGACGGTGGAACGCTGGCACGCGCGGGCGGCGGCGGCCGGGGTGGCGATGCAGCTGGAGACGCACCGCGACACGATGACGAACGACCTGCGCGCGACCGTCGACCTGCTCGACCTGCTCGACCTGCTCGACCTGCTCGACCTGCTCGACCTGCTCGACCTGCTCGACCCGCTCGACGAGCGGGTCGAGCTCGCGATCGACCTGTCGCACCACGTCTGCGGCTGCGAGCTGCCCGACGAGCCGACCGCCGAGGTCGAGGCGCTCGTCGACGCGTTGCTGGCCCGGGCCGGGTCGCTGCAGGGCCGGGTCGCCACCCGCGGGCAGGTGCAGGTACCGCTGGGCTTCCCGGTTCACGAGCGCTGGGTGGCCCGGTTCCGCGACTGGTGGACCAGGGGGTTCGCCCAGATCCTGGCCCGGCCGGCACCGCCGGCGGCGGACGGGCCACGCGAGGTCATGTTCTGCTGCGAGCTGGGGACCCACCCGTACGCGATCACCGGGGCGGACGGGGAGCAGCTGTCCGACCGGTGGGCCGAGGCCCTGCAACTGGCGGACTGGGCCCGCGAGAGCTTCGCCGCCGCCGGTAGCCCCCTGCTCACCTTGTTCACGGGAGGACGTCATGACCGCCGAGCCGACCCTCGCCGCCGCGACGGCCACCGAGGCGACCGCGCCCGGATCGGCGCCCGACGGGCCGCTTCCCGTGGCCGAGGGCGGGGGCGGGCGGATGTCCCCCGGCCCGCTGGACCACTGGCCGGTGGGGCGCAGCATCCTGCCTGCCAGGGCGTACGTCACGCCGGAGGCGTTCCGGCACGAGCAGGAGGCCGTCTTCGCAAGCGGCTGGGTGTGGGGTGGTTTCGAGCACTATGTGCCGGACGCCGGTGACGTCCACCCGATGATGGTCGCGGGCCGGCCGCTGGTGATGGTCCGCGGCGAGGACGGGCAGGTGCGCGTCTTCCACAACGTCTGCCGGCACCGCGGGATGCGGCTAGTTGACGCGCCGGCGCGCGGCCGGCGCCGGGTGCAGTGCGCCTACCACTGCTGGTCCTACGAGCTGGACGGCGCGCTCGCCGTCACGCCCTACCTGGACCGGGGGCGCGGGAACACCCCGCCGGCGGACCTCGCCGCCGAGCTCGGCCTGCTGCCAGTCGCGAGCGCGACCTGGGCCGGCATGGTGCTCGTGCACCTGGGCCCCGACCCCGAACCGGTCGACGACCTGCTCGCACCGCTGCGGGCCCGCTGGGAGCACCTCGACTTCTCCCGGCTGCGTCTCGCCGAGGAGCGCGGCTTCGACGTCGAGGCGAACTGGAAGCTGGTCGTCGAAAACTTCCTCGACTTCTACCACCTGCCGTTCGTCCACCCGCAGGTCGGCGTGGTAAGCGCCGCCCTCGACCCTGGCAGCCGACGAACACGACGGGCCCGCATCACCCGTTCGGCGATTCAAGGTCGAGTTTGGGATTCTTGGCGTTGACCTGACCCGCAATGTACTCAGACAGCATCTCGTCGTTGGCGACGAACAGAATCGGACCGAGCGTGGTTGCCCACAGGTTGTTCTTCAGGTCGGCCTGGCTGTCCCTCGCCACCCCCGGGATGGAGAAGTCATTTTCCATTTCATGGAAGATCCCGAACTCGAACGCCCATCTGGGGCCATAGCGGTCGGCCATCATCGCCATCCAGTACGCATGACGGAAAGCGTTCTTCTCACCATTCTCCCAGTCATTGGCTATCGCCTGCCGGTCCGCCTCAGCGAATGCCTGGTCCATCAGCGGGCGAGCCCTGATGCATTTGTATGCATTCACCGGTCCACTTAGGCAGAAATCCCGCTGGATCGGGCCGAGACTGTCTGGAGTGGCGTTGCGATCGACCGTTGCCTCGTCGACGCTATAGACGCGCTCAGGGGTCTTGATACCGTCTCGCCGGGGCGCGGGAGGGGGGGCAACGGCGTTTGCCTGCTTGGAAGCCCGGACGACGTCCGTGCCGCCGCCTCCGCGAATGGCTGGGGCCACGCTCATGGTGGAACCGGTTGGCTTGGTCGGCGGTCTAGGCTGCGGACTGCTGGACGCGCTCTTGGTCTGAACCACCACAGGTTTGGCCGGAGCGGACCCCGAGGACTTGGCTGGGGCTTTCGCCGCGGGCTTCGGCATCGGCTTCGGCGCGGACGCCTGCTTCACCGGCGCCTTCGCCGCAGGCTTCGGCATCGGCTTCGGCGCGGACGCCTGCTTCACCGGCGCCTTCGCCGCAGGCTTCGGCACCGACTTCGGCGGGGGTGTCGGCTTGGCCTTGGCCGCGGCCTGGAAGGCCAGGGCCGCGTTCACCCCCGCCCAGAAGGCCGCGTCCTGCACTGGGCCCGAAGACGCCTTCTTGGTCGACGCCGGCGTCGGCCTGGACTCCTTCTTGGCAGGCGCTGGTGCCGGCTTGGCCTCCTTCTTGGGCTTGGGTCCAGGGGCTTTGTCAACGTAGAAGCCGGTGGGGTCGTTGTAGGCCAGCGGGTTGCCGGCGGCGTAGGTGTAACGGTTGTTGGCGGCGGTGCCGGTGATGGGGAGGGTGGCGGTGTCGCGGCTGGTGAAGGTGCCGGTGCCGGGGGTGTACCAGCGGGCCTGGGCGTTGACCTTGCTGGTGGCGGGGTCGGTCCAGCTGCCCTGGTAGCCGATGTGGAGGTCGGGGTTGCCTGCAACGACGGGTTCGCCGAAGGGGGTGAACGAGCGGCTGTCGGTGAGGGTGCCGGCGGTGGTGAAGGCGGCGACGAGGTCGCCGTGGGTGTCGGTGAGGGTGGCCCAGTTGCCGGCGGGGCTGCCGATGGCGACGAGGTCGCCGTCGGGGTCGCGGGAGAACGACGAGGAGTAGTCGGTGGCGGGTTCCTTCTCCAGGCCGGGGTAGACGAAGGGGACGCCGTTGCGGGTGGCGAGGCGGTCGAGGCCGTCGTAGGTGTAGGTCTGCAGGGTGCCGCCGGTGTTGTCGCCGAGGAGGCGGTCGAAGGCGTCGAAGCTGGTGGTGGTGACGGTGGCGCCGGCGGTCTTGGTGGCCAGGGTGCCGCGGGCGGTGTAGGTGTAGGTCGCGGTGCCGTCGGACGTGAGCCGGCTGCGGGCGTCGTAGGTGGAGGTGACGCTGTTTTTCGAGGTGCGGTTGCCGGCGGCGTCCCAGCCGTAGGTCGTCGTCACCGACGCCTGGTCGGTCCAGGATGTAAGCCGGTCGGCCCAGTCGTAGGTGTAGGTCTGGGTGCCGGCTCCGGCGACGCCGGCTGGGCCGATGGTGGTGGCGGTGCGGTTGTCGTTGTTGTCGTAGGTATAGGTCTGGGTGCGCAGAACAGTGGAGCTGGGGCCGGTGAGGGTGTCGCTGGTGGTGCGACCGAGGTCGTCGTAGCCGAAGGTCCGCGTCGCGCCGGCGTAGGTCACCGAGGTGATCTGGCCGGCATCGTCGTAACCGAGGGTGCGGGTCCCGCCGGTGACGGTGCCGGTAACGGTGGCCAGTTCACTGCGGGGGGTGTAGGTGAAGGTGGTCGAGCTGCCCGGGTCGGTACGCCCGGTCATCCGGCCGGTGGAGTCGTAGGTGAAGCTGCTCGCCCCACCGGCACCGGACGCGCCGGTGACCAGACCACGGTCGTTGTACGTGAACGACTGCGTCCCACCCGGATGGTCGATGCTCGTGAGCTGGCCGACCAGGTCATGGGTCAGAGTCCGCGACGCCGACGGAGTGCCGACGCCGCTGCCGTTCTCGGTGGTGAGCCGGCCGAGGGCGTCGTAGGTCGCGGTCCGGGTGACCCCGCCGGGCGCGAGGACGGTGACCGGCTGGCCGGCGGCGTCGTAGGTGGTGGTCCAGGTCCGGTCGGCCAGATTCGGGAACGCCGGCGTCGACGGCTCGATGACCTTCTCGACCAGGCCCAGCGAGTTGTAGGTCGTGACGGTCGGGTTGCCGCGACCGTCGGTGACCCGGGTGACGTTCCCCGCCAGGTCGTAACCGACCGACGTCGTGATCGTCGTCGAGCCGTTCACGGGAACTGTGACGGACCGCAGCTGGTTCAGGGCATCGACAGTGGACGTTGTGGTGTGGCCGTTCGGGTCCGTCTCGGAGATGGCGTTGCCCGCCGAGTCGTAGCCAGCCGAGGTGGAGCGGAGCAGGACGTCGGTGGGTGAGTACTCGCCGACGACGGTGGGCCGGCCTGCGCGGTCGTAGGTGGTGCGGGTCTCCCGGCCCAGCGGGTCGGTGACCGACGTGGTCCGGCCCGCGAGGTCGTAGGTGTAGGTGGTCGTCTTGCCGAGCTCGTCGTGCACGGCGATCGGGTCGCCGGCGCCGTTGTAGTCCGTCGTCTTCGCCGCGCCCGCGGCGAAGTTGCCGGGCGTCAGCACCGAGGTCACGTCGCCGGCGTCATTGTGGCTGGTGAAGGTCGTGAAGATCTGGGCCAGCCACTGCTCGGTGACGGTCGTCGCCCATACCCGGTCGAGGTCGTCGTAGGCGTAGAACGTCCACCCGTCTTCCTGGTCGACCTCGGTGACCAGGTTGCCGGCGTCGTCGTAGATCATCCGGGTGACGCCGGCCGCCGGGGCGCCGGTGAGCTGGGGGTCGGTGATGGCGACCGGCCGGTCGAGCTTGTCGTAGACCGTGGTCGTGGTCTTGCCACGAGTGTCGGTGTGACTGATCGGGTCGCCGTCGTCGTTGTAGAGCCACGACTCCGTCGGCACGATCGCGCTGCCGCCACCGGGCGGGGTGTACGACGGGTGGGTCTTCTGCGTGACACGGCCGAGGTGGTCGTAGCTGGTGACCGTGACGTTGTTACGGGCGTCACGCACATGGGTCGGCTCGCCGAACGTGTTGTAGCCGACCTCCTCCGACGGCCGGTCCGTGACCGCCGAAGCACCGTTCTCCTCCACCAGCACCGGCGGGGAAACCTTCTGGACCAGGTTGCCATGCGCGTCGGTGACCTGATCGGTCACATACGCCGGGTTCGGCGCGCCGCCGGAGACGTAGCCACGAGGATCGACCGAACTCGTCACGGCACCACGCTGGTCGTAGGTGACCGCGTCGGTGTACCGCTCCACCCCGTCGCCGAACACGGTGATCGATGTCGGCCGGGAGGCGTCGTCGAAGGTGTACTCGATCCGTTCGGTCGTCGCCGTGCCAGCGGCCGACAGCTGAGTAGCGGTGACGTTGTCGCCATTGTCGTAGGTGACATCGGTCCGGCGGGCCAAACCCTGGGGGTCGACGATTGTGGCAGTGCTGCGGCCGGCGGCGTCGAATTCCGTCGAGGTCTTGCGCAGCCCACCGCCGGTGACCGTGGTGATCTCGTTGCCGGCACCGTCGTAGGAGTGCTCGGCCAGGATGATGTCGTAGGCGCCGGCCTCGGACAGGATCCCATAGGCTGGGAGCGGCGGCCGGTAGCCGTCGAGAACCTCCCGGAACAGCAGGCCGTCGAGCCAGTACTCGTAACGGACCGTGCGCCCCTCCGCATCGGTCACCGAGGCAAGCCGGCCGGCCGGATCGTACGCCCGCGACTCCAGCACGACGTCACGCGGCGACGTGCCGGCGACCGGGTCGTCGACGAAGTCCTCCAGCGTCGTCGTCGCCAGTTGGTTGTGCGCCGTGTAGGTGTAGGACGTGACCGTGTCGACCGGGTCCGTCGTCGTCGCGACGTTGCCGTTTGGGTCATACGTCGTCGCATACGTCGCCCACGGGAACGAACCCGCGCCGTCGGTGCGGTAGATCTCCCGGTCCGCGTCGTCATAGACATAGACCGTCGTGCGAGCCGTATCACCACCGGTCGCGTCCGAGACGGTGACCTCGGTCAGGTTTCCATTGTCGTCGTAGGTGTTCGTCGTCACCGGGGTGTGCACCACCGACGTGACCAGGTTCGTCATGCCGGGCTCGGTGACCTGCGCGACCTGCCCCAGCTTCGTATATGTGTAGCTGGTGGTCAGGCCCGCGGGGAAGGTGTCGGAGATCTCCTTCGACGTCAGCTGACGACCCAGCTCGTCATAGGTGTACTCCTGGACCAGGCCGGATGGGCCCTGGTACCGGCGCAGGTCACCCTTGGCGTCGTAGCCGTAGGTCGTGATCTTGCCCCGCAGGTCGGTGTAGGAGATCGGCAGTTCGCGTGGGATCGTCCCGCCCCCGGCCGCCGCCGCCTCGCTACCGGTGGAGAAGACCCACGACTCGGTGCGGCCATAGGGATGGCCTGGCGTCGCTGGCGTCGTCCGGGATACCAGATCCCCGAACGCGTTGTAGGTGTGCACCGTCGCATAGGTGTTGTCCGACGACGACGCCGACCGGCCATCACGATAGACAGTGATCAGGTCGTTGCGTGGGTCGCCCGGCGGACCGAGGTAGTAGCTGTAGTACTCGGTGTTGACGAACAGGCCGCCGTAGTAGGCGCGGGCCTGCGACCGGGAAAGCACGTTGCCGCGGGTGTCGGTCTCTGTCTGGACGATGTTGCCGTTCTCGTCGATGACCTGCCTCAGGAAGCCGCGGTCGTTGTAGACGAACTGCCGGTTCCCGACACTGTCCCGCTGCGAGATCAGCTGGCCGTCGTGGTATTCGTGCTCGGTCTCGTGGTCACGCGGGTCGGTCACCCGGATGATCGTGTTCGGGCTGGTCGTCAGCACCTCGTACTCGGTGCGGCTACCCGCCCCGTCCTCGCGCCACGCCACAGTGCCATCGAGGTTGTAGCCGATGACCGTGTCTACGTTGCCCTCGGGCAGGGTGATCTTCCCGAGCTTGCCGTTGAATGCGTACGCGTATTCCGTCGGGCTGGTCGACTGCGGGCCGGTGACCGACGTCAGCTTGTCCCCGTCATAGCCATAGGTCCACGTCAACGGGCCGGAATGGGCCGCCACGTTCTGCGTGGACACGCTGGTGACGTGGGTGCCAGTCCAGGTCAGCGACAGCGTCCGCAACGTCGTCAGGTTCACCATGGACGTGAGCTGCGCGTTGCTGTTGTAGTTCAGTTCCTGCTGCAGGCCGACGGGGTCGGTGATCTTCGCCAGCCGGCCGTCGGACCGGAATGTGTGCGCGGTGCCCGTTTTGTCGGTGAGTGTGGTCGCGGCGGTCGCGGTGAAGTCGTCGATCCGCCCCGACCCGGTCGCCTCCGCGAACGGGCCTACCCGGCTCCCGTAGAACACCGCTGGATCGTTCGCCGACAGAATCTGGGAACCATTACGCAGCACCGAGATCGCCGGCCCGTTCGTGACCACCGTCAACGTGTCGGTGGCGGTGCAGCACAGCCCGCCGCTCGAGGTCGCGATCACCGTCTCGACCCCGCCGACGGTCCTGACCAGCTGCCACGTGCCCGACGACGGCTGCGCCACCACCCGCCAGTAGTTGCTGGCATCCGCAAACCGGAACGCCAGCCCCAGACCGGCCTGCGCCACCGGCATCTTGAACGAGAACGTCCCATCCGCCGCCGCCGACACCGTCGCCATGTTCCGGTTCCCCGACGCCGTGGCCAGATACGCCGCGTTACCGGAAATACCCCAAGTGCCGTTACCCAGCCCCGGCAACGTGAGCGCCTGCCACTGCTCACCGGTGTCGCTCGTCCCGAGGGTGGTGGACGAGTTGGCGCGGGTGAAGCTGTCGCGGTGCTGGTCGTCGACGATCGTGACCGACCCGATCCGCCCCGAACCCGTGCTCAGCGCGAACAGACCGGCCTTGGTCGCGGTCGAGAACTGGGAGTCGGTGACCGAGCCGACGACCCGGTCGTTGCGGTAAACCGTCAGCACCGAGCCGGACATCCGCACGGCGTAGGTGTCGGTCGCCGCGCAGCAGGCGCCGCTGAACGTCGCGATCTGGGTGCCGACACCGCCGACCCGCTTCGCCAGGATCAGGGAGTTGCTCGAGGGCTGGACGTGCAGGATCCACATGTTGTTGGCGTCCTGGACCCGGAACGCGACCCCGAGATAGTCCTGCGCCACTGGTGCGGTGAACCGCACCATCCCGTCCGACGGCGCCGGCATCACCGCCGACGCCGATGAGCCCGACACCAGGTAGGCGTTGTTCCCGTTGATCCCCCACGTCCCGGCCAGCACCTGCCACGACTCACCCGTATCCGCGGTGCCGAGCGACGACGTGTGGTTCGCCCCGGTGAACGACGCGACCTGCGGGCTCGGCGCCTGCATCAGCGAGTAGTAACCATCCTGCGGCGTGAACGTCCCAAACCAGTTCCGACCGAACCGACTGTCCCGCCCGTCCGGATACCGCACGACCAGGTTGCCCTCACCGGAATCGTCCACCCGGACGTTCATGTCCCCTTGCGACGACCAGCCGGCCCCAAACATGCCCACAGATGAGTCGCGGCTGTTATAGGTGCGGGTCAGTTCCAACGCCGGACCCACCCCGGCCACCGAGATGTCCGTCGTCGACGACGCGTAGTTCCCGATCAGCGGAGTCACCGACGACACCAACGGCGCATACGGGTCCCCACCGAAATGCCCACTCGTCGGCGGCGACGGGACCTGCGGGTAGAGCGCCAGCGGCGGGGTCCACGCACTCGTCACCCCACCGGCCTGGACCCGCCCTCGCCAGTAGTACGGATACCCCCAGTTCAACGCACCCGCCGGCACCCGCCACGTCGAACTCCCGATGAACCCACCCGACGACGCGCAGAAACCACTCGCCGCATCCGGGTTCGAACAGATCTGGAACTCGTACGTCAACCCCGCCTGGTTCCCCGACAGCGACAGCACCGGACGCAGCGTGTCGACCCGCTGGGCGTCCGCCGGAGTCGACCCGGTCACCTGCACCCCGCCCGCCGGAGGGGCTACCAACGCGACCGGCAGCATCGAGATGCCGTGCGTCGAGAAGAACGCCCCGCCCGCCGCGGTATCCTGCATGTCGAACTTCACGATGTAACTACCCGCCGGCGGCGGCGTCACCGTAGCAACGACGTCGACCGACTGGCCCCGGGCCACCGCCACCGGCAGGTTCGTCTGGTAGCCCTGCGCGACGAGTTCGGTGGTCCCGGTGGCGTCATACACGTGGTACGACAGCTTGTAACTGCCGTTCGCCGGCCAGGTGAACTTCCCCCGGTTCGTCACCCGAACCTTGATCTTCCCCGGCTGCGTCCCGGTCAGCGCCTGGTCCCACACCGGCGAACCCGTCGGCCACGCATAGGCCGCGTCATACGGCGACCACGTGATGTTCATCTTCGGCCGGTAGTCACCCGCCGTCCCCGGCGCCGTACAGGAACAGTTCTGCGACGCGAACTCCTTGTAATGCGTCACATCCCACATCGACGCCCGCACCGACAGACCGTGGTTCGCGGCCGTGCCGTCGTTCCAGTCCTCGACCAGCTCCGTCAACCGCGAATCCGAGAACGTCTCCCACCCGGCCGGGCAGCCCCCGTTCCCGGACTGGTGCGAGAACGTGCTCTGCGCCACCTCACCGCTGATGGAGGCACCGGGCCAGGTCAGCGTGGTGCCGTTCCACTGCTGCGTCACCTGGTACAACGACACCGGATGCGCCACACACGCGTCATGCGACGCCGTGTTGTACAACGACACCTGCGCGGAGAGAACGTTCGCGTTCTGAAGTGCCGAGTTGTTCGGAAAGTGCAGATAGCCCCGGTTCTCGTCCCCGGCCGCCTGCAGCCCAACCCGCAATGACCCATCCGAACCCTGCGCCGTCCCCGGCGTCGCCGACGACACCCACGTGTCATCCGTTCCCGCCGACACCGGCGTCACCGTCGGGTCCACCCGCACCGGAAACACCCGCTCCGGCGCTCCCAGCCAGTCCGCATCCAGGTCCACTCGCAACGCGACCTGACCAGTGCCCTCCGCCTCGACCAGGCTGTAGGTGACCCCCTCCGAGGTCGCCCGCCCGGGCGACGAGTCCTCCATCCACCCCCGCGGAACCACCGCCACCGGCGCACCCGAACCATCCGCGAGCACCACCCGCCCCTGGCCGTCCAGACTCGCCGTCAACCCTTCCAACGCCAGCGGGAACGTCCAGCTCGTCGGCGCCTGCGCCGACTGAAGCACGATCACCTCCTTCAACCCCGACGCCGTCGCCGACAACTCCAGATCCGCCTGCTCGCGTACATCGGCGAACGTCACCGACTCCCCTTCGGCCGCACCCTCAGAGCCCGCCGCACCCTCCAGCGCGAACCCCGCCGACAACCCCTCACCCAGCTCGATCCGCGCCAGCTCCCCGTCGTCCGCCACCTCGGCGATCTCCACCGGCGCCGCCACCGACCGCGCCTCATACCCGCCACCGCCCCGCTCTTCCAGGCCGGTGTCGACCTCGACCCACTCACCCTGGTCGTCCTGGAACCGCACCGGCTCCGTCGACACCTCCGTCGAATACGTGCCGTCCGGGTTCCGGAACACCGAGGCGTTGTCCGTCCGAGCGGACTCCACCTCCACCCGGCCCGACTGCGCCGTACCCGGGTCCTGAATCCCCGCCGCCAGGTCCTCCTCCAACGGCAGTTCGGCACCCGCCGGCACCTCCGGCAGGATCACCTCCCCCTGCGGCGCATCTGGACCCGTCGGGTACACCACCTCCCGCGGCACGACCTCCGGCGTCGCCGGCACAGCACCCTCGACCACCGGAACCCGCGCCAGCACCTCCGCCACCTCGGGCGCCGCGTCCCGCGACGTCACCTCCGCCGACACCAGATGGTCCCGGCCCTCCGCGGTGCCGTCCGACGATTCCGGCAGCTTCATATCCCGGAACGGGTTCTGCTCCGCGATCGGCACCAGGTCCGGGCTCGTCACCCGATCCACCACCAGCGCCGCGACGCCCGACAACAGCAGCACTGGGACCAGCAGCAACGCCACCCGGCGCACCCGGGCATGGCGCCGCCACATCTTCCGGCCAAAGGACAGAGAACGACACACGGGCACAAGCGGGCCAGGCATGACGCAGCTCCGGACAGGTCAAGGGAAAACTCAGGACCGGCACCGACGCCCAAAACGCCGGATCCGTCCCCGCCAGCGCGCGGCAAATGCGGCAGGATCGGAAGTTCACGGGCGCGCGAAAAAGAACGCGCCACCATCTCGGCGAAGCCCGGGAAGCCCGAAGAAGGCCACAACCCCTTTGACCCGCGCAGCGAGGAAGCGCGCGGGAGCCACGCCGAAACAGAAGCGTCTCAAGAAATCGGAAAGTAGCGCCCCGGACACGCCATCGCGCCCGGTGAGACCACCCGTGGACGTCAGCCAGCGAGCCCGGCGACATTCACAGATGTGTGGATCGTACGAGAGCGGAGCTAAATATCGCGTACGGATAACCACCCCGTCAAGCGGTTCCCACCGGTCCGCCAACGCGCGTCGCCGCCGACGCCGAACCATGCGCGTAGCGAACCTGCACTACCGTCCGCCAGCACGACCGTCAAGGTGGTGGCACCGTGGATCTGGCCAAGTTCCAGCCGGTCCTCGGTGTGGCCGGCACCGATGGTCCCTATTGTCACGCTCCGCACGGCAAAGAGGCGCACTCTTAGCATACTTATGAGAGACTTGTCAAGAAGTCACACCGGGACGCCGCGGAGTCCTGACCAATCGCATCGCCCACCGAGGTCGGACGGCAGAGCCGCCGCCTCCAAGGAACTCCTGACCTGCACATTCGAAGGGACGTCAAGATCTTTTCGGTGATTCGCGCGCGACCGGGCGGGAGGTCTGCCATAGTGGCGGTCCTCCACAATCGTCTTCGAGCCCGCTCTCCAGGAAGCTGACCCGACCCCTCCCGGCGAATTCACGTCAGCTTTTTACTTGACGCACAGTGACAGTGAACCGGCCAGGTAGGACCAACACCGAGCCACCGCACGATCGGACTCATGGGAGGCAGTCGCTATTCCGTCGGCGTCGGCGAAGGGCTGCTCGGCGGCCCGGACCAGGTCGCGCAGCGGCACGCCGTTCGCATAGGGGTGAATGGTGGGGACCGCGCCGGTGGGCAGGTTCTCGCCGATCAGCTCGAACCGGGTCTGATCCACGACCTCGACGGTACCGCCCGCGTCGGTGCGGCGACGCGGAGTCCGGCTTTCCGGGAGGCCCGGCCGTCCCGGAGGTCTGGCCATCCCGGGAGTCCGGCTATCCGGCCCGGGAGTCCGGCTATCCGGGATTCGGCGGGCGGCGGGGGGCGTCGGGGCGGGTGAGGTCGTCCAGCAGGGCGCGCAGGTAGGAGCGGAAGACCGTGGGGCGGTCGATCTGGGCCGGGTTGAGCAGCCACTGGGTCTCCAGGCCGATGTTGAAGGCCAGGATCTCGGTCGCCTTCACGTCCGGGTCGATGTCGGCGCGGATCTCGCCGGCGTCCTGGCCTCGGCGCAGTTCGCCGGCGATCAGGTCGCGGGTGGCCCGGTCGCGCTCGTCGAAGTAGTCGTGCAGGGGGGCGTCCGGGTCGAGGCTTTCGGCCCGCATGACCAGTCCCAGCCGAGTGAGGGTCTCCGACTCCGGGATCTCGCGGACGTCCCGCAGGCCGAAGATGCCCTTTCCGCGGAACTCGTGCGCCGCCTTGACCAGTTCGGCGTCGCGGCGGGCCATGACGGCGCGCAGCAGGTCCTGTTTGGTGCCGAAGTGGTGCAGGATGCCGGCGTGCGTCAGGCCGACGCGTTCGGCCAGTTCCAGCAGGCCGGTGCCGCGGTAGCCACGCCGCGCGAACAGGTCGACCGCGGCGTCGAGGATCTGCTCGCGCCGGGCGGCGCCGCGCCGGTTGACCGCGCCCTTCCTGGGAGGCATTCCCCACCGTACCGACAGCGCCCGCATGACAGCGGTTGACACGTCCGTAACCCCCGATAGCCTTACAACCCTGTCAGGAAAACGTGGGGCTGACGCGCCGCTTCGTTTCCCGCGGCCCGGCTCGGACCGTCCCACCAGGCATGGGCGGGAGGCACCGGTGGTGGTGGAAGGGTTACGTCGTCGCGGGTCCGGCTGGGTGATTCCCCTCGCGGTGGCGACCGCGGTCACGGCGGGACTCGTCCCGCTCGCGACGACCACGGCGGCCGGCGCCGGCGGGCTACCGGACTGCGCGCCGGCCTCCCCCGGCGGCCCGGTCTTCGTGACCGACAGGTGCGTGGACCCGGACCTGCGCGAGCCCTACACCGACGTCGACGAGCAGCGCGTCACGACCGACCCGGCGACCGGGACGACGGTGCGCTACCGCTACATCCACGGCGGATTCACCGGCACGAACGCCCGGTTCTCCTTCTACTTCCCCGCCGCCGAGAAGTACCAGGGCCGCTTCTTCGAGTACACCTACCCCACGATCGCCGAGGAGGACGCCACCCCCGCCACCATCGCCTTCGCCCTCTCCCACGGGGCCTACGCCGTCTCGACGAACAACGGCGGCGGCGTCACCGCCGCGCCCGTGCTCGGCGGATACCGGGTCAACGCGGCCGCGGCGAAGTACTCGCGGGTCGTCGCCGACGGCGTGTACCGCAAGCCCGGCCGCCCCCGCGGCTACATCTACGGCGGCAGCGGCGGCGCCTACCAGACCCTCGGCGCGCTGGAGAACACCTCAGGGGTGTGGGACGGCGGCGTCCCGATGGTGCCCGGGGTCCCGAACGCGATCCCCAGCTTCCAGGCCTCCCAGGTGCTGGCGCTGCGCGTGCTGGCCGACAAGCTCCCCCAGATCGCCGACGCCGTCGCGCCCGGCGGCAGCGGCGACCCGTACGCCGGCCTGACCCCCGTGCAGGCCGGTGTCCTGCGGGAGGTGACCCGCCTCGGCTTCCCGCCGCGCGGCTGGTGGCAGTACGGGTCCATGTACGGCGGGTCGTTCGGCGCCGTCCAGGCCGTCGTGCGGGCCACCGACCCCGGCTACGTCAACGACTTCTGGAACGTCCCCGGCTACGAGGGTGCCGACGACCCCGCCGTGGCGGCCGCCCGCGTCCAGTACGACACGACGATCCAGAGCCTCGTCGGCACCCCGGCCACCGGCGTCGTCCTCGCCGGCCTGCCCGCCGGTGACCTCACCGGCGCCGACCTGGTCGTCACCAGCGGCGCCGCCGCCGGGAAGTCCCTCACGTTCGGCGCGATCGACGGCAACACGGTCAGCTTCCCGTGGGGCGCCGACCCGGCCGTCACGAACGCGCTGGCGGCCGGCGACCGGGTGCGCATCGACACCTCCTGGTCGGTCGCGCTGCAGTACTACCAGCGTCATTCCGTCCCCGGCACCGACCAGTACGGCTGGAACCAGTACCGCGGCGCGGGCGGCGCCCCGGTCTACGCGCAGCGCCCCTACCTCGTCGGCCCGCTGCTGGCCGCGAACGCCGGCGGCGCCGCCCCCACCGGCCGCTTCCACGGAAAAATGATCATGCTGGCGTCGACGATGGACATCCAGGCCTACTCCTGGTCGGCCGACTGGTACGCGAAGCGGGCCACGCCGGCGCGGGGCGGCCAGACCAGCGACAGCTTCCGGCTCTGGTACATGGACAACGCCGACCACGTCGCGCCTGAGGCCATCGGCCCTGGCGCCGCGGCGCACGTCGTCGGCTACACCGGCGAGTGGCAGCGCGCCCTGCTCGACCTCGACGCCTGGGTCACGCGCGGCGTCCGGCCGCCGGCGAGCAGCAGGTACACCGTCGACGCCGACTCCCAGGTGACCGTGGCCGCGACCGCCGGCCAGCGCGGGGGCGTCCAGCCCGTCGTCGCCCTCACCGCCCGCGCCGCGCGCGGCAAGCCCGCCGCCGACCGCGTCGAGGTCGTCGCCGGGCAGCCGGTCGCGTTCACCGCCCGGGCGTCCACGCCGCCGGGGGCCGGCAAGATCGTGAAGGTGGAGTGGGACTTCGTCGGCGCCGGCACGTTCCCGGACCCGGCGCGTGGCGTGCGCGTCGGCCCGGAGGCGAACGTGGACGCGACCCACGTCTACGGCGCGCCGGGCACCTACTTCGCCGTCGTCCGCGTCACCGCGCAACGCGACGGCGACCCGCGCACCCCGTTCGCCCTCGTCCAGAACCTGGACACCGTCCGCGTCGTCGTCCGGTAGATCCCCTGCTCGGGCCGCCCGCCGCCCGTCGGCCTCCTCTCGCCCGCTCGACGCCAGCCGGACGCCCGTCGAGCGGGCGAACCAGAGGATCCCGGCGGATGACGGCCCCGGCACGGGCGCCGCCGGGCCGGACCCGGCGTTCCCCCACGCCGACATGCCGACATGCCGACGAGCCACGGCGCCGGCCGAGCCGTGAACGCCGCCGGCCGGTAGATTAAGCCTGGATGACAACGTTCATTCACGGCCGCGCCATTCTCCGGCCGGCGTCGGCGCCATTCTGGAGCCGCGGGCGATGAACCACGCCGTCGACCCGGCTGGATTCGGCTTCACGTTCACCGACGGCGTGGCGCGCGTGCGCGCCGGCGAGCTCACCGCCGCCGACGCCGCCGAGCTGCTCGTCAAGCAGCTGCGCGACGACGAGCTGCTGTGGCTGCTCGACGGCGACACCCCGGTCCGCGCGCTGCGCACCATCCAGGCCCGGATGCGGTCCGGGCCGATCACCGCCGGCGCGCTGCCCCGCCTTGGCATTCCCGGGATCCGGTTCAGCGACGGCCCGCGCGGCGTCGTCATGGGAAACTCGACCGCGTTCCCCGTGACGATGATGCGGGCCGCGACCTGGGACCCCGACCTCGAGGAACGCGTCGGCCACGCCATGGGGCTCGAAGCGCGGGCCCGGGGCGCCAACTACTCGGGCGCGGTCTGCGTCAACCTGCTGCGCCACCCGGCCTGGGGCCGCGCCCAGGAATCCTACGGCGAGGACCCGGTGCTCACCGGCCAGCTGGGCGCCGCGCTGACCCGCGGCCTGCGCCGCAACGTCATGGCCTGCGTCAAGCACTTCGCGCTCAACTCCATGGAGAACGCGCGTTTCAAGGTGGACGTGGCCGTCGACGAGCACGCGCTGCACGAGGTCTACCTGCCGCATTTCAAGGCCACCGTCGACGCCGGCGCCGACTCGTTCATGAGTTCCTACAACGCGGTCAACGGCGCCTTTCTGGACGTCAACAGGACCCTGCTCACCGACGTTCTGCGCGACGAATGGGGCTTTGAGGGCTTCGTTACCAGCGACTGGCTGTGGGGCGTCCACGACGCGGTCGCGAGCCTCGACGCCGGCATGGACGTCGAGATGCCGCTGCGTGCCCTGCGGGCCCGCGAGCTGCCCGGGGCGCTGCGCGCCGGCCGCCTGCCCCGCGAGACCGTGCTCCGCTCGGCGCGCCGCATCCTCGCGACCACCCTGGCGCACGCGGCGACGCGCGACGAGGCCGAACCGGCCGCCGACGTCGTCGCCGCGCCCGCGCACCGCGCGCTCGCCCGCGAGGCCGCCGTGCGCGGCACCGTCCTGCTGCGCAACGAACCGGCCGGCGGCGCGCCCCTGCTGCCGCTGCCGGCGACGACCCGCCGGCTCGCGGTCCTCGGGCACCTCGCGGCCGCGCCCAACCTGGGCGACCACGGCTCGTCCACCGTCCGCCCGCCCACGACGTGCTCCCCGCTCGAAGGCCTGCGCGAAGCCCTGCCCGCCGTCGAGATCGACCACCTCGACGGCGCGGACGCCGCCGCCGCCGCGCGCGCCGCGGCCGCCGCGGACACCGCCGTGGTGGTCGTCGGCCTGACCCACGACGACGAGGGCGAGCGCGTCATGAACGACGACCCCGCGAGCCTGCGCGTCCTCGGCTTCCCGTTCACCGTGCCGGTTCTCGGGCGCCTGCTGGGGCACGTCGCCCGGCTGCTGGTCCGGTACGGCCGCGGCGGCGACCGCGCGTCGCTGACGCTGCGCCCGCGCGACGAGCGGCTCATCGCCGCCGTCGCCGCCGCCAACCCGCGCACCGTGGTCGTGGTCATCGGCGGCAGCGCGATCCTCATGGAGGCCTGGCGCGACCGGGTCCCCGCGATCCTCCTGGCCTTCTACCCGGGCATGGAGGGCGGCCGGGCACTCGGCGACGTCCTCACCGGCCGGGCGGAACCGGGCGGCCGGCTCCCCTTCGCGATCCCCACCGACGCCGCGCACCTGCCGTTCTTCGACGCCGAGGCCCGCCGCGTCACCTACGACGCCTGGTGGGGACAGCGCAAGCTCGACCGGGACGGCCACCCGGCCGCCTACCCCTTCGGCTTCGGGCTCGGCTACACGACCTTCGACCTGGAGCTCACCGGTCACCGCGTGTCGGGCGGCGACGGCGCGGCGACCGTCCGGGTCCGCAACACCGGTACCCGCGCGGGGTCGACGGTCGCGCAGGTCTACGCCGCGGACGCGGACGCGCCACGGCCCGTGCCCCAGCTGATCGGCTTCCGGCGGGTCGAACTCGCCGCCGGCGCCGCCACCGAGGTCACCATCCCCCTCGACCTGACGCCCACCCTCGAACGCGACCCGACCACCCGGGCCTGGGCCCGGCGGCCCGGCACCTGGCGGATCCTGGCCGCCCCGCACAGCCCCGGCCCGGTCGACGGAGCACCGCTCCTCGTGACGGGCTGACCACTGGCGCCGGTCGGCGCGCCGTCCAGTCACGTCCCCTCCGGCCTCGCCGGCAGCCGGACACGCCGCGAGCGGACACGCCGGAGAGCAGGCACGCCGTCAGCCGGCTCGTTCGCCGCCATGAGTTCCGAGGTCCGGCGTTGACCGGCCACGTGGGGCGATGGGACATCGCGGGTGGCTGGCCGGTCCTGGGATCGGTCCATGGGCTGTGGTGCCAGACGAGTAGGTATTCGGCACCATGGCCTCTGGGATCATGGTCGAGCACCCCACAGGTCATGACCGGCCGCTCGTCGGGGCCGGCCCGCTCACCGGGCACGAGGTTGCCCTCTCGGGACGTCCGCGGCGCCTGCCCGCCGTTGACGGCCGGCTGACTGTCGCCCGGCCGTCGTTCGGCGACGTCGGCGCGCCTGCCTGCCCTACAACAGGGACATGCCACGGTTGTTCGCGCTGCTGGTCGCAGAGGTGCTGGTCGTCATCGGCGGGATCTTCACCGCCGCCTTCCTGCTCCCGACCGACAAGATCTTCCTACTCGGGCCGATCATCGCGGTATCGATGATCGTCCTCATGTCCTCGGTCTTCCTCCTGCTGCCACGGCTGATGCGCGCCAGGCTGCAACAGCTGGGGCTGCCGGTCGGTCCGGGGTGGCACCGCTCGTCGGGGTCCGGCTCCTCCAGCCGGGGCAGCCGCCTGGACAGCGACTTCGCCTACTGGTTCGGCCCGGGCACCGACCGCGGCGATGGCCACGACGACTACGACCCCGGCGACCACCACCGACGCCACGCCGAGCACAGCGGCCACTCAGGCCACGGCTGGCACCACGGCCCGCACGGGCACCAGCACGGCGACCACCACCACGGCCATCACGATCACGGCCATCACGGTCATGGCTGGGACTCCCACGCCGGCTCCGACAGCTGGAGCTCCAGCGGCTCGGACAGCTCCTGGTCGAGCGGCAGCTCCGACAGCTCGTCCTCGTCCAGCAGCAGCTCGGACAGCTCGTCCTCCAGCAGCAGCTCCGACAGTTCCTCGTCCAGCAGCAGCTGGTAGCGGGCGCGCCGCCCCGCCGCCACCCGGAAACACCTCCGAGATCCGGCGCGGGACCGCGTCACCCGCCCGCGAAGACGGGACCACCGGTCTCGGACCGCGCCGGGCCCGGCGTTCGGTCACTTGGCCGGGTCTAGGAGCAGGAAGTACTGCTCGCTGGGAAGGCTGGTGAACCCGGCCTTCTCGTAGGTCGCGCGGGCGGGGGCATGGCCGGGGTCGCCACCGGTGTTGACGATCGCGAGCTGGCGGCCGGCGGTACGCATCGACTCCACCGCGTGGTTCGTCAGCCGCGAGCCCACACCCCGGCCCTGGTGGGCCGGGTCCACCGCGATCATGAAGATCTCTCCGTGGGGCTCGCCCTCGGGCAGATCGACGGCGGTGAAGCCGGCCACCTCGCCGCCGTCGGCCTCGGCGACCCACACCTGGTAGGTACCGAACGCGCGACGGACGTCTTTCTCCTGGTAGCGGCGCCAGTCCTCGGTGAACAGCTGGCGGAACAGCGCCGGGCCGACGACGGCGCGCATCGAGGCGAACACCGGCTCCCAGGCCCGCAGCGAAAGCTCGACGACGCGGTCCTCGTCGGCGGCCACGGCCGCCCTGATCAGAATCGTCACGCGGCCACCATCTCTGACCTCTGCGCGGGAATCGAGCCAAATTCCGCGTCGACGGGGACACCCACGGCTCGGGCCGCGCGGCCGGCGCGGCCGGCGCGGCCGGCTCGGGCCGCGCGAGCGGTGCGGCCGGTACGAGCGGTGCCGCGGGTGCGAGCGGTGCGGGCGGCGTCGACGAAGCCCTCCTCGGCCACCCAGGCGGTGAACAGGTCGAGGCCGAACGCGCCGACCGTGGGCTCGACCTGGCTCGCCATCGCCCGCAGCGCCGTCACCTTGCGGTCGAGCGCCGGGCCGGCGAGCGGCAGGTGCTCGGACAGCGCCGCGGCCGGCACGCCGACGGGCCGCTCGTCGGTCATGAACACCCCGATCCGGGCGGACAGCGCGCCGAAACGCTCCAGGCTCTCGGCCGTCCACGCCGTCTCCAGCAGGCGGAAGCCGCGCCCTCGCGCCTCCCACGCGGCGCGCACCCAGCGGTGCACGGCGAGGTGGTCGGGGTGGAAGGTGAACCCGTCCGGCCCGAAGGTCACGACCGTGTCGGGCCTGATCTCGTCGATCAGCTCGCTCACCAGCCGGGCACCGACGTCGTCCCAGAGGTCGAGGCCACCGTCGGGCAGGCCGAGGAAGCGATGTTCCTGGACGCCGAGCACGGCCAGCGCGGCGGCGGCCTCGAGGCGCCGGACGGCGGCGAGGCGTTCTGGCGGCCACGCCACCGGGTCGTCGGTGCCCAGTTCGCCGGCGGTCGCCGACACGCACACGACCCTCTGGCCGGCGGCGACGGCGGCGGCCATGAGGCCGCCTGCGAGGTAGGTCTCGTCATCGGGGTGCGCCCAGATCGTCAGGACGGTCCCAAGGTCAGCAATACGTGAACGGTTCATGGTGCAAGGGTCGTGCACGTCCCTTCCGGGAACCTTCCGTCGCCGCGTCAGCCCGCTGACAGCGGCTGCAAGCGCGCTGTCAGCGGCCGGGCGGAGCGTTCTGGCCATGACCGAGACACTGACGTCCACGACCGACACCGACTCCCCCGTCCGCCGGCGGCCGACCGAGCTGCCCGTCGAGATGCTCGAACGCTTCCGGAGCCGGGCCGGCGAGCTCGACCGCGCGAACGCCTACTTCGACGAGGACCTGCGGGAGCTGCGCGAGATCGGCTACCTGGCCGCCGCCGTGCCGGTGGAGCACGGCGGCTGGGGCCTGAGCCTCGCCGAGCTCGCCCGCTCGCAGCGCCGCCTCGCCCGGTACGCGCCGGCCACCGCGCTGGCGATGACCATGCACTCGTACTGGATCGGCGTCGCCCGCGAGGTGGAGCGCCTCGGGGGCGACGAGTCGCTGCGCTGGATCTACCAGTCGGCCGTCGCCGGCGAGGTGATCGCCGCCGGCCACGCCGAGGCGGGCAACGACATCCCGGTGCTGTTCTCGACCTGCCAGGCCGAGCGGGTCGAGGGCGGCTACCGCCTGACCGGCCGCAAGCAGTTCGGCTCGAACGGCCCGGCCTGGGCCTGGCTCGGCGCCCACGCGATCGACGTGAACGCCGCCGGCGGGCCGCAGATCGTGCACGCGTTCGTCGCCCGTGACAGCGAGGGCGTCACCGTGGTCGAGAACTGGGACACCCTCGGCATGCGGCCCACCCAGAGCCACGACACGATCCTCGACGACGTGTTCGTGCCCGACGACCGGATCGGCTGCGTCGTCCCCGCCGGCGACGGCAACCACCCGTTCCTGGTCGGCATCAGCATGTGGCCGCTGTCGCTGATCGGCGCGGTGTACCTGGGCATCGCCGAGCGGGCCCTCGAGCTCGCCGCCGCGGGTGCCCGCCGCAAGACGTCGATGGTCATCGAGCGCGGCGCCCTCGCCTACAACCCGATGATCCAGCACCAGGTCGCCGAGATGTACCTGGAGCTGGACGCCGCGAACGCCACGCTGGAACGGTTCGTCGACGACTGGACCGCCGGCGTCGACCACGGCGAGGACTGGGTTCCCCGCACCTACGCGATGAAGTGGCGCTGCGTGGAGGCGGCCAAGCACGTCGTCGACACGGCGCTCGACGTCGCCGGCGGCGCCGGGATGTTCCGGGGCAACGAGCTGGAGCGGCTCTACCGCGACGTCCGCTGCGGCGGCTTCCACCCCGGCAACGACGCCCTCACCCACGAGATGGTCGGCAAGGCCGTCCTGGGCATCCTCGCCGACCAGCCCCGCTGGTAGTTCGACGGCCCGTACGCCCGGCGGCGCGCCAAGCGGCCCCACCGGGCGTACGGTAGCCTGCGGATTACGCGGCGAGTCATCCCCTCATCGGCGGCTTGCCCGTCGGTGGTCGGAATGGTGGTCGGTGGCGTCTTCCGTCAGGCACCTGCGCTCGGTGGGATGGTCGGATCCCACGGCCGTCGGCCCGTACAAGGTACGCGCGCTGATCGGCGAGGGCGGCATGGGCCGCGTCTACCTGGCCCGCTCCCCGTCAGGACGGCTGGTGGCCGTCAAGGTGGTGCACCCGGAGCTGGCCGGCGACCCGTTGTTCCGGGAGCGGTTCCGCCGGGAGGTGGCGGCCGCCCGCCGGGTCGCCGGGGCGTTCACCGCGCCGATCGTGGACGCGGACCCGGACGGGCCGCTTCCCTGGCTCGCCACCCAGTACGTCCCGGGCCCCTCGCTGCGCGAAGCCGTCGACCTGGCCGGGCCGCTGCCGCTGGACGCGTGCCTGCGGCTCGGCGCCGGAATGCTCGAGGCGATCATCGCGGTCCACCGGACCGGCCTCACCCACCGCGACCTCAAGCCCAGCAACGTCCTGCTCGCCGCCGACGGGCCGCGGCTGATCGACTTCGGGATCGCCTGGGCCGCCGACCAGTCGACGCTGACCCGGGTCGGCGAGGTGTGCGGCACGGCGGCGTACATGGCGCCCGAGCAGGCCGTGGGCGGGGTTCTCGGCCCGGCCTGCGACATCTTCTCCCTCGCCGCCGTCGTCGTGTTCGCGGCCACCGGCCGTGACCCGTTCGGCGTCGGCGACCCGGCCGCGCTGCTGTTCCGCGTGATGCACGCCGACCCCGACCTGCACGGGGTGCCTCAGCGCCTGCGGGACCTCGTGCTGCCCTGCCTGGCCAAGGATCCGGCGAGGCGCCCTGCCGCGGGCCAGCTGCTGCCCGTGTTCGCGGCCGCCCTCGGCCACGGCCCGCTGGCCTGGCCGCCGGGCGTCGCCCGGCTGATCCGGGAGCGGGAGTCCGAGATCGCCGCCCACCCGCCCACGCCGGGGCCGCCCTCGGCCCTGCCGTCCCCGAACGGGCACCGCTCCCCCGCGAGCCCACCGGGCGCGAACCCGCCAGCGCCAAGCCCACCGGCACCGAACCCACCGGCCGCGAGCCCGCCGATGGCGAACCCGCCGGCGGCGGTCCCACCCGGCGCGGGCCCGCGAGGCGTCGGCGCGCCCGCCGCCGGGCCGGGCGCGGGCACGCCCGCCGCGAAGCGGCCGGCGCCCACGCCGGCGCCCCCCGTCGGCGACGCGCGCGCCGCGGCACACCCCGCGCCCTCCCCGGCGCGGTCCGCGCCGCCACCGGCGAGGTCGGTCCCGCCCGCGCTGCCCGCCGCCCCACCGGTGGCGGCCCCGGCCCGGCCGAGCGCGACGCCGCCGTCGCCGGCCCCGCGCGCCGCGACCTCCGCGCGGCCGGCACCGCCGCCCGCGCCGACACCCCTGCCCGCGCCAACACCGGTGCCGCGGGGCGCCGCGCGCGCGCAGCGCCCGGCGCCCGGGCCGGCGGCGCTACCCCGCACGCGGGTCGCGCTGCCCGAGGACGAGGCCGACGGCATCTTCGCCTTCGTCGGACGCCGGTGGCCCCACCTGGCCACCGGGGTCGCGACACTGCTCGCCGGCCTGTGGGCACTGGTGGTGACGATCCTCTGCTTCGGCACGGTGGGCGACGACCGGCCGAGCCTCACGCCAGGAGACCGGCTGGGCAGCGCGCTCGTCGGCGCCGCCGCTGTGGCGCTGGCCGTCGTGTGCCTGCGGCGCGGGCTGTGGCGGCTGCGGCTGGGAGCCGCCCCGCCACGGCTGGCGGTCACCCCCGGAGGCATCCAGGCCGAGGCCGGCGGCCGCCGCTATGACATTCCGTGGTCGCAGACCCGCGGCGCGCAGGTCGTCTGGTCGAGTGGACGCCAGGTCCTCGCCGTGTGGCCTACTCAGGAGTGGACGCTGCGGACCCCGCACGTCGACCGGCCGACGTGGTGGATCCCCAGAGGCCGCTACCTGTGCATCTGGCGCAACCCGACCCTGGGCTGCGACCTGCTGTTCGACACGCGCCTGCTGCACCCGAACACCCCGCACCGGGTCACCACCGCGATCACCGTCCAGGCCAGCCGCCACGCCCATCGCCGCCGCTGACCGCCGGGCCGGGACGCCGTCGACGAGCGGCGGGTCCACCCCGGCCGGGGGCGGCGGCGCGGGCGGGACGACCGCTACAGGCCGAGGCCGTCGTAGACGGCCAGGATCAGGTCGAGGCCGCGGGTGTCGGCGTCGCGCATCCGGTTCATCGCGAAGGCCATGGCCATCCGGTGGTCCGGGTCGAACAGCGCCACCGAGCCGCCCCAGCCGCCCCACGTGCCGGCGCGCCCTTCCAGCCGAAAACCCATCCCGTAGTGGACGGGGCCGCCGCCCAGGACCCGGTCGACGCCGTGGAACTGCTCCTCCCAGGCGCGGGCGCAGCCGGCCGGCGACAACAGCCGCACGCCCTGGCTGACGCCGCCGCTGGCGAGCACGGCCAGGGCCGCGGCGATCGAGCGCGCGTTGCCGTGGCCGTTCGCCGCCGGGATCTCGGCCCGCCGCCAGGCCGTGGTGTTCGCGGCGGCGGCGTACAGCCGCGGCTGGTCGCCGTCACCCGCCTCGTCCGCCTCGTCCGCCTCGCCGGCGTCGCGGGCCGCGTCACCGGGAGGGCGGGCGAACTCCGACGGCGGCGGGATGACCGGTGAGACGCGCCCGTCGTGCTCGGCCGGCAGGCCGATGTGGAAGTCGAGCCCCAGCGGCCCGGCGACCTCGTCGGCGAAGAAGGCGCCGAGCGTCCGGCCGGTCGCCCGGCGCAGGACCTCGCCGACCAGGTAGCCCTGGCTCAGGCTGTGGTAGCCGGCGGCCGTGCCCGGCTCCCACTCCGGCGCCTGGGCCGCCAGCCCGGCGGTCACGGCCGGCCAGTCGTACAGGTCCTCGATCGTGTGCGGCCCGCGCAGCGACGGCAGTCCGGCGGTGTGCGCGAGCGTGTGCCGGACCAGCACGTTCTCCTTGCCCGCCGCGGCGAACTCGGGCCAGTACCGGGCCACCGGCGCGTCCAGGTCCAGCAGCCCGCGGTCGGCGGCGATCAGCGCGCACAGCGCGGTCATCGTCTTCGTCGTCGACCACACGTTCACGATCGTGTCTCGCGACCACGGCACGGTCCGTGCCTCGTCGACGTACCCGCCCCACAGGTCGACCACCGGCTCGCCGTCCACGAAGACGGCCACCGACGTCCCGACGTCGCCCGCCTCGAGCTGCGCGTCCAACACGAGTCGCACCAGCTCGAACCTGTCCGGGCACACCCCGTGGACCTCGCCCACGCCCATGTTCACACCCATGCTCACGCCCGCACGCTAACGGCATCCCCTCGCCTGATCCACCGAGTTTCCGCGCCGCGGCTGGCAGTCTGACGGGCCGCGGGCACCGGCCAAGGAGCGAAGCTGACGCTGGCCCGAGGTGGCCCCGTCAGCGAGCGGCCCGGTCGCGGGTCGCGTGGTCGCGGGCGGTGTCGTCGCGGGCGGTGTCGTCAGCGGGCACGGGTGGGGCGGCCGGTGAGGACGCGGGTGACCTCGGAACCGGCGCGGCGGACCGGCAGCCAGACCGCGCGATGGAACCACCGGGTCGGCCGGACGATCAGCACCCCCAGCACCGCGCCGATCCCTCGGCCGACGGGAACGACGACCATCCGCCAGGCCCAGGCGATCGGAACGACGACGAGCAGCCGCAGGACGACGCCGACCCCCCGGCCGACAGGGACGACGACCATCCGCCAGGCCCAGGCGACCGGGACGACGACGAGCAGCCGCAGGACGACGCCGACACCTCGGGCGGCGGGGATGACCGCGTTGCGCCAGAGCCAGGCGATCGGCACGACGACGAGCAGCCGGACCGCGGTGACGGCGCCGCGCAGCACCTGGACGACGGCCCACCCGAGGCCGCGCGCGATCGCCCCGAGCGCCCGCCAGAAGGGGCGCAGCAGCACCCGGTTCAGCCAGAGCATTGGACGCACGAGCAGGTACTCGATGACGGCGACGAGCACCCGCCCCACCGGGGCCAGCAGCCATCTCCACAGCGCCCGCAGGGACCAGGCGATCGCCGGCCGGCACACCCGCGTCCACAGCCAGGCCAGCGCCCGGCCGAACGGGCACAGCACCCAGCGCCACAGCGCGCGCAGCACCGGCCGCGCGCACCAGTCCCACAGCAGCACGCGCAGCCCGCGGGCGACGAGGCGAACCAGCTCGTAGACCAGCCGCAGCGGCAGAATCACGACGAACGCGACCGCCCGCGCGGGCCACACCACGAGCATCCGCACCGGCCACGGCGGCTGGTTCGCCTGCCCGCCGTCCGGCCGGGCGGCGGGCCGGGACGCGACGGGCCGCTCGCCCGGCCCGGACCGGCCGGTCGTCGCCTGGCGGGCCGGGACCCGGCCGGGGGCTGCCTGGGGTGTCATGCGGTACTCCGTCGCCATGCGGGGACCAGGCCGCCGGCCACGTGCCCCGTTCCTGATACCGATCTCCGTGGCCGCCGTGGCCCCCGCCGCCAGCCTCCCGCGGAGTGAATCCGAACCGGTCTCGGCGCGCCATGAAATGCCTGGTTCCCGACAGCGACCGCCCTGGCCAGGCCACCAGGCGGCGTCGGGCGCGGACCGGTCCGCCGCGCGGGCCGCCGCCGGTGACGACAGGGCCTATGGCCGGCGATGGCGATGACGGCGGCGGGCAGCGATGACGGTGGCCCAGCGGCAGGCGGCGCCGTGGCCGCGCGCGGCGCGGCGGACGAACCGTCCCACCGTTCGGCGACGGCGCCGGGGGTCAGCGGTCCGCGGCCCCGACGGCCCGTGACGCGGGCTCGTCCCCGTCGGCGGCGCGGGCCAGCCGGCGCAGGGCCGCGGCGGTGTCGTCGTCGGCCGGGAAGAAGGACTCGAGGGCCAGCTCGGCGACGGTGACGTCGACCGGGGTGCCGAAGACCGACGTCGTGCTGAGGAACGCCAGCTCCGCCGCCTCGTGCCGGAAACGCAGCGGAACGACGACGTCGCCGGGGCCCGGCAGGTCGACCGGTGGCTGCGGCTGATCGCAGGGATACTCGGTCAGCTCGGCGAGAAGCTCGGCGAGGTCCGGGTCGGCGCTCGCGCGCACCTGGTGGCGCAGCCGGCCGAGCAGGTGCGCCCGCCACTCGCCCAGGTTCACGATGTGCGGCGCGAGCCCGTCCGGGTGCAGGCTGAGCCGCAGCACGTTGACCGGGGGCTCCAGCAGGCGCGGGTCGGCCTTGCTGACGAACAGGTCGAGGCTGGCGTTCGCCTCGACGAGGTCCCAGCAGCGGTCGACGAGCAGCGCGGGGTAGGGCTCGTGGGCGCGCAGCAGCCGGCGCGCCGCGGCCAGCACGGGCGCGAGCGGCGGCGCGCCCAGCGGGGTCCGGGGATACGCCGGCGCGTGGCCGGCGGCGAGCAGCAGCTCGTTGCGCCGGCGCAGCGGGATGTCGAGGTGCTCGGACAGCCGCAGCAGCATCTCGGCGCTTGGCCGGGACCGCCCCGTCTCGAGGAAGCTCAGGTGCCGCGCGGAGATCTCGGCCCGCAGCGCCAGCTCCAGCTGGCTGAGCCGGCGCAGCTCCCGCCACCGCCGCAGCAGCACCCCGACCGGCTCGCCGCCGGGCCGTCCGCCCAGCCCCGCGTCGGAGCGCGCGACCGTCCTGGCCACCGCCGCCTCGCCGCCCGCCCGCGCCACCCGCGCCGCGCCCTCCGGCCTGCCAGTCGCCGGCGCCTTGCCCCCTGGACCCTTGCCTACTGGACCTTTGCCCACCGGGCCCCTGGCCGCCGCGCCGGTCGTCGCCATCGTCCTCATCGCCTCCGCTGTCGTCCCCCGCTGTCGTCCCCCGCTGTCATCCCCCGTCGTCGTCTCCGCGTCGTTTCGCGGGGACGCCGTCGAGGTCGCGCGTCCGGCCGGGCCGGCCGGCGCATCGCGGCACACCGGCGCCCGGTGCCCGGGTCACGTGACCGTCCGTTCCCGATTCGGACGGTACGGCCCGGACCGGACCCGCCGCCATTACGTCCGAGGTAGTGCCGCGCCGGCAACGTTCGCCCGGCCAGGACGCGCCCGATCAGCGGCATGATCGCCGAACGCTCGCGGAAACGGCGTGGCGGACAGCCGGTCTCCTTGCCATTTCCGCAAGCAACTGATGATCGATCTTCTCGCGAGCCGTTCCATACCGGGGCGAACCATCGTGGCGCTGGCAGTAGGTGCCGGCGGGCCGACCTGCGATTCGGCGGCCCCGCGCTCACGCGGCCATCCGGCCACCGCGGCCGATCGGGTGTCGCCGCCACCACCGTGCCGGTCCGACCGGACGAAGGCCAGCCCTGCCGCCCGTCACCCCCGTCACACCGGAACCACAAAATCGCGAACAGTCATCCGATAGGACACCACGATCTGACGGACACTGATAACGTTCCCCCTCGATTCCCACCTACCTGGAATTGGAGTTCCGTGAGGATAAGGGCGCTTGCCGCACCCGTTTTCGCGCTTCTCTTGCTCGTGCCACTCACCTTCTTTCACGCGCAGAAGGCCAGCGCCGTGGACCCGGTGAAGATCATGATGGTGGGAGCCTCCATCACCCACGGGCATTCCGGGGACTACACGTGGCGGTATCGCCTTTGGCAGCATCTTCAGGCCGACGGTGTCCTGTTTGATTTCGTGGGGCCCAAGACGGACCTGCGCGACGACAACATCACCGCCGGGACCCACGACTACCTCGACCCTGACTTCGACCAGGACCACGACGCGACCTGGGGACGGCCGGTCCTCTACGAGAAGGACACCATCGCGGGCGAGATGCAGGCGGCGGCGCCGGACATCCTCCTGGTCTTCATCGGCACGAACGACCTGCTTTTTTATTCGACTCCCGCCGAGGCGGCCGCGAGCATGGGGACGTTCATCGACAACGCCCGGTCGGTCAACGCGGGCATCAAGATCGTGCTGTCGTACCTGACGCCGCGGACCGTCCCGAGCGGTGACCCCTGGATCGCCAACCTGGCGGCGTACAACAGCCTGCTCGGCTCGCTCGCGGCGCAGAAGACGACCTCACAGTCGCCGGTGGTGATCTCCGACCCGACGCCTGGGTTCGACCCGGCCGTCGACACCTACGACGACACCCACCCGTCACCCAGCGGCGAGTACAAGATCGCCGCGGCGTTCGCGAACGCGCTCGCGGACAACTTCCAGATAGGCAGCCAGTTCGGCGCGATCCCCACCGCGCCTGCCTGGCCACAGGCGCCGACAGGGCTGATCGCGACACCCGCCAGCGGATCGGCGAACCTGAGCTGGAACGCGGTTCCCGGCGCGACGGGCTACTACGTTCGCTACCGCGACGTGACCGCCGGCCAGACCACCTTCACCCGCTGGTCGAGCCCCGTCACGACCACGTCCGCCACCTCCGTCTGGATGACCAACGGCCACACCTACGAATTCGCCATCAGCACCCGGCGCTACAACTTCGACGGGCCGACCTCGAATGTCGCGTCCGTCATTCCCGGCACGCTCGCCGCGCCGACCGGCCTGACCGCGACACCGGGAGGCGCCAGTGCCAGCCTGAGCTGGAACGCCGTCACCGGCGCCACCGGCTACTACGTCCACTACCGCGACGTCACCGCCGGCCAGACCACCCTCACCCGCTGGTCAAACCCCGTCACCACCACCTCCGCCACCTCCGTCTGGATGACCAACGGCCACACCTACGAATTCGCCATCAGCACCCAGAACAGCCACGGAACCGGACCCGTGTCGGCCGCCGTTTCCGTCATCCCCGGAACACTCCTGGCACCGACCGGCCTGACCGCGACGCCGGGGAACGCCAGTGCCAGCCTGAGCTGGAACGCCGTCACCGGCGCCACCGGCTACTACGTCCACTACCGCGACGTCACCGCCGGCCAGACCACCCTCACCCGCTGGTCAAACCCCGTCACCACCACCTCCGCCACCTCCGTCTGGATGACCAACGGCCACACCTACGAATTCGCCATCAGCACCCAGAACAGCCACGGAACCGGACCCGTCTCGGCCCCGGTGTCGGTGGTTCCCCACGCATAGACCTTCTCGTTCTCAACCGTCACTGGCCAATCCGGGAAAGCCTCGGCCGGTCCGCTCCCGTCGCGGCGATCACGCGAACGGGGCGCCGACCGGCCGAGGCCGTCGGCGCCCCAGGCCGCCGGTCCGACGTCGGGCGTCGGCCGGCGGGCCGGCGGGCCGGCGGGCCGGCGGCCAGCATCGCGCCCGCGTCGCGCCGACGGCGGACCAGCGGCCGGCGGTGAGCCGGCGGGTCAGTTCGGCTCGCGCGCGCCAGGGCGCGGGCCCCGCGGGTTCCGACGCTGGCCCCGCACGGGCCCACCCGCACCGGGCGGGCCCGGAGCCGCGGCGACCAGGCCGTCGGCCAGGGTGGCGGGAACGCCCTGGCTCGGTACGGCCCGCGTCGCGGCGGGCTGGCCGGCCGGTCCGGTCTGCCCGGCCGGCCAGGCGCTCGCCCCGCGGGCGGGCAGGAGCATGAGCAGCGCGGCGCTCGCGACCGAGGAGGCGGCGAGGTAGGCGATCGACACGACCAGGGCATGGGGGTAGCCGGCCGCCGCGTCGGGCCCGGCGGGGTCGCCCAGCGCGCGGAAGAAGATGATGCCGACGACGGCCACGCCGAGCGCGTTGCCGACCTGCTGCATGGTCGCGAGCAGCCCGGACGCGGTGCCGGCGTGCCGCGGCGCGATTCCGGCGAGGATCGTCGCGGTCAGCGGCGCCATCACCATTCCCATGCCCGCGCCGATGATCAGCAGCGCCGGGGTGAGCAGGCCGACCGGGCCGTCGACGCCGAGGTGGTCCACGGTGAGCGCGAGCAGCCCGAGGCCGGCGGCCATCTCCAACGCCCCGGCCGCCAGCGCCACCCGTCCCAGCCGGCGGACCAGCGGCGCGCCGAGCAGCGACGTCGCCAGGTAGCCGACGGCGAGCTGGGTGAACACCAGCCCCGCGCGCAGCGCGTCCAGGCCCAACCCATGCTGGAGATAGATCGCGAGGAAGAGGAACAGCGACGCGACGCCGCTGAAGAACACCAGGGTGGCGGCGAGCCCGACGGTGAACGCCCGCTCCCGGAACAGGGCCAGGTCGACGAGCGGCGCCCGCCCACGCCGTGCCCTGCGCCACTGGTGCGCGACGAACACGTCCAGCAGCACGAGGCCGCCGGCGAGGCAGAGCCAGGTCCACGGCGGCCAGCCGGCGTCGCGCCCCTGCACGAGCGGCAGCACCACGGCCACCAGCGCGGCCGTCGCCAGGACGGCGCCCGTCACGTCCAAGCCGTCCCTGCCGCCACGACCACCACGGTCACCGCCGCCGCCCGCGATGGCCGGCTCGTCGACGCGTGACTCGCGGATCGCCCTGGGCGCGACCGCCAGCACCGCGGCACCGATCGGGATGTTGATCAGGAAGCAGGCGCGCCAGCCAAAGCCGGCGACGTCCGCCTGGGTGAGCACGCCGCCGATGAGCTGACCGCAGGCCGCGGCCAGACCCATGGTGATGCCATAGGCCGACACCGCCCGCGTCCGCGCCGGCCCGCTCCGGCCGGCGCTGATGATCGAGAGGATCTGCGGGCTCAACAGGGCGGCGGACAGGCCCTGGGCGACGCGTCCGGCGATCAGCGTCTCGCTGGTGGTGGCCAGCCCGCAGACCGCCGAAGCGACGGTGAACAACATCATCCCGAGCAGGAAGAGCCTGCGCCGGCCGTACCGGTCGCCGAGCCGTCCACCGGTGATCTGCCCGCAGCCCATGGCCAGGCCGAACCCGGCGACGACCCACTGCACCGACGCGGCGCCGGCGTCCAGGTCGGCCTGCAGCGACGGGATCGCCACGTTCACGATGAAGAAATCCAAAATGATCATAAAGATCCCGACCAACAGGATCGGCAGCTCAAGACGCGGCCACCGCCCGGTCTCGGGAAGTCGCGAGGTCAACGGGTGCCTCCGAACGTCGCGCGGTCAGTGGCACTCACCGTCGCCGCGACGCCGGCACTGGTCGATTACCCAGGACGTAAGCGCATCGCCCTACCGGCCGGGCCCGAACCGTCAGGGAGAACGTGGCTCGGAAAAAGGCGTGGCTGCCGGGCGGGTGCCGCTGCTACGGTGCGCGGCATGCGAAGCGCCATGGTGACGACGACGCCGGAGGCTGTCCCGGCGCGCTGACCCATGACGTGGTTCAAAAGCCCCGGGGCGGGTGCCCCGGGGTTTTGCCTTGCGGACACCCGCCCGTTGTCCGCGAGGAGATCACCATGCACGACCACCGCAGGCTCGGCCGCGAGCTCGGCCTGTTCGATTCCGACCCGCTGATCGGCTCCGGCCTGCCCTACTGGCTTCCCGACGGCGCCGCGGTTCGGCACGCGCTCGAGGAGTACATCCGCGACCAGGAACGCCGCGCCGGCTATCAGCACGTCTACTCGCCGGTTCTCGGGAAACGGGAGCTCTACGAGATCTCCGGGCACTGGTCGCACTACCGCGACAACATGTACCCACCGATGGACCTCGGCGGCGAGCAGGTCATGCTGCGGCCGAGCCTGTGCCCGCACCACGCGCTGATCTACCGCTCCCGGGCGCGCAGTCACCGGGAACTGCCGCTGCGGATCGCCGAGCTCGGCGGCATGTACCGGGCCGAGCTGTCCGGGGTGCTCGGCGGGCTGAGTAGGGTCCGCGCGATCCAGCTCAACGACGCGCACATCTTCGCGCCCCTCGACGCGGCGGCCGGCGAGGCGCACGCCGCCCTGTCCATGATTTCCCGGGCGCACGCGGCGATGGGAATCGAGCGGGCTTGGTACCGGCTTTCGCTGCCTGGCCCGGGCGGGAAGTACATCGCCGCGCCCGGCGACTGGCGCCGGTCGACCGCGCTGCTCCGGGAGGTGCTCGACGAGGCCGGCCTGCCCTACGAGGCGGTGGAAGGCGAGGCCGCCTTCTACGGGCCGAAGATAGACGTCCAGGTCGCGGACGCGGCGGGCCGGGAGTTCACCCTGTCGACCGTCCAGATCGACTTCCACCAGCCCGAGCAGTTCGACCTGCGTTACGTCGGCGCGGACGGCGCGAAACACCGCCCCGTCATGGTGCACCGCAGCATCGTGGGCAGCGTGGAGCGGGCGGTGGCCCACCTGATCGAGCTGCACGGTGGCGCGTTTCCGGCCTGGCTGGCGCCGGTTCAGCTCGTCGTCCTACCGGTCGGTGACGGCGAACGGGCCTTCGCCGACGCCCTCGTCGCGCGCGCCGTCGACCTCGGGGTGCGCGCGGCGGTCCGCGGCCCCGAGCACGGCACCCTCGCCGCCCGGGTCCGCGACGCCCGGCTCGCGCCGTACCAGGCCGTCATCGGGCCGAGGGAGGACGCCGCCGGTGACGTCGCCCCGCGGCTGCGCGACGGCCGCCGCCTCGACCCGCGGCCCGCCGCCGAGTTTCTCGCCCGCCTCGCCGGCCAGATAGCCGCGCACAGCCCGGAGTTGTGGCCGGTCCCGGCGCCCTGATTTCCCGCCCGATCCCACCGGACGGTCGCCAACAGGACATCGAAGAACCTTGCGCTCTTTCCGCGCATATGCTGCACGCGCCCGGTCCCGGGCCGCCGGCCCGCCGCGGCCCAGAGGCCCGGCGTCGGTCGTTCGCCAGGTGTTCGCCAGGTGTCGGTTCCAGCCAGGTGTCGGTCCAGCTAGATGCCGGTTCCGGCTAGGTGTCGGTCCCCAGCCAGAAAGGGAATTCCGTGCCCGCCTTGTTCTCCGCGGCGATCTTCTTCGCCGTCGTCGCGATCGGCGCGGCCATCGCCCGGCGCGTGCTGGGCCACGCCCCCGGAATCGTCCGCCGCATACTGTTGGGCGTCGCGATCGGCACGGCCGTGCTGGCCGTCGTGTTCACTTTCTTCTCCTCGCTGGTCACCGTTCCGACCAGGCAGGTCGGCGTCGTCACCGCGTTCAACCGGCCCACCGGGGACGTGCTGTCGAACGGCCTGCACGCGAAGCTGCCGTGGCAGCGGGTCACCGATTTCGACGCGGCGATCCAGACCGACAGCTACGCGCCCGAGAACACCGGCGCCAACCGGGAGGGCGACTGCATCTCGGTCCGGATCGTGAACCAGGCCACCGCCTGCGTGAGCGTCTCGGCCCGCTGGCGGATCAACCCGGACTTCGCCGACGAGCTGTTCCGCGACTACCGCACCTTCGACAACGTGCGCGCGAGCCTGGTCACCCGTGACCTGCGGGCGGCGCTGAACGGCGCGCTGGGCGACTATGACGCACTCGGCACGGTGACCACCGTGTCCGCGGACGGCCGCGAGACCACGCCCACGGCCCCGACCTACGACGAGCTGTCCGCCGAGGTGACCACCGCGCTCGCCGAGCGGGTCGGCGAGCCGATCGAGGTCCTGTCCGTCGTCATCTCCTACATCGCCTACGACCAGACCACGCAGGACCGGATCAACGCGCTGCAGGGCGAGGTCGCGCAGACCCGGATCGCCACCCAGCGGCAGGCCACCGCCGAAGCCGAGGCCGAGGCCAACCGGATCCTGGCCGACTCCGTGTCCAACGACCCCAACGTGCTCGTCGCCCAGTGCCTGACCCTGCTGCGGGCGGCGGTCGACAAGGGCCAGCAGCTGCCCGCCGGCTTCTCCTGCTGGCCGAGCGGCAACGCGCCGTTCGCCGTCACCCAGCCCCAGGGCTAGCAGGCGACGGACAGGCCGCGGGCAGGTGCCGAGCATCGGCCCGCGGCCAGGGGACAGGCTGACCTGGCGATGCGCGCGCTCCGGCCCGATCGCCATCGTCGGCAGGCATTCCCTGGGTCGGCGGACTGACAGCACGGCAGGCGTCGAAGGCCCGATCTGGGACCTACCGTGAACCAGTCGCCCGATCTTCACGCGTCGGGCGGCGGCACGGGGAGGGACCGCCATGACCACGTTCGTGCCGTTGCTGCGCGCCGAACGACGCTCATTACGTGGACGGCGCGCCACGAAGCGGACGCTGGTGGTCACCGTCCTCCTCACGTCCGTCCTGGGCTTCGTCCTGGGCGCGCTCATGATCGAGGGCGCGGAGGCCAGCGAATACTTCACCGCGCAGGACCATGTCCACAGCTCGCTGCTCGTGGTCAGGCTCACGCAGTTCGCGTTGGCGGTGCTCGGCGTGCTGGCCGCCACCGGCCGTCGCCCCGTCACCCCGGGCGACCGGGCGGCGGGACCGGCGGCCCGGTTCGCCGCCCGGGCTCTCGCCTTCGCCCTCAAGGCCTTCGCGATCAGCGCCGCGTCGGTCTTCGGGATGTTCCTGTGGTCGATGATGCTTTTCGACGGCGCGAAGGACTACTACGGCAACGATTTCGGAACCACGCTGACCCAGCCCGGCGTGGCCCGGGCGCTGGCCTTCGCCACGCTGCACGTCACGGCGATGGCACTGCTGGGCTTCGCGCTCGGCACCCTGCTACGCCGGCGCGCGATCGCGATCCCCGTGACGGTCACGCTGATCATCACCTTCGTGGTCTTGATCACCGTGTCCGGTCAGCTCCGCCACGTCCTTCCGGACCCGACCCTCATAGCCGTGGGCACCCTCGACCCCGACGCGGAGCCGCCCGTCGTCGACAGGCCCTACCCTGGCCCGTCCCCGCTCGGCGCCCTGCTGGTTCCCCTCGGATGGACCGCTCTCCTGCTCGCCGGGGCGGCAGTCAGCGCTCTGTTCGGCCGGTCCACCGCCAAGCCCACGGTGCAGGGCTCGGCTGGCACCACAGCCGACGGCTGACAACCTTCCCACGGACAGCCTTCCCACGGATCTTCACCGGGTCCGCGACCACCGATCCGCGCCTCGGTCGCCCCCGAGCCGGCGCCGGCACGCCACGGCCCGTGACGTCGCCAGTGTCACGATGGCGGCCCATTGGCGAGTGATTGACCCGAACTGTCCAAGTCTGGATCCTGGCAGCGAGCCGGGGCCGGGGCCGGTGAGCGAGGAAGACACGGGAGGCATCGTGGGGCTGGGACACCGGCGGGACGCGACCGGCGCGGCCAGCCCCGTCCCCAGCCGGTTTGACGCTCCCGCGCCCGGTTCGGGGCCGGCAGTCGGGACGGTGACGGCGCCCGGGCCGGACAGCGAGGTCCCCGCGGATCCCGCGACCCGCTGGGGGGCGCTGGCCGGGTACGGCGCCGTCGCGGCCTGCACGCAGCTGCTGTGGCTGACCTACGCGCCGATCACCACCGACTCGGCGCGGCACTACGGCGTCTCCGAGGGCGCGATCGGCACGCTGGCCAACGTCTTCCCGCTGTTGTACGTGGTGCTCGCGGTCCCGGCCGGCAAGCTGCTCGACCGGTCACCGCGGACCTGGCTCGGCGTCGGGGCGGTGCTCACCGCGGTGGGCGGCCTGGTCCGGCTGCCCGGCGGGTTCGGCGCCGCCGTCGCGGGCCAGCTCGTCGTCGCCGTCGCCCAGCCGCTCGTGCTCAACGCCGTGATGTCCCTGGCCGGCGGCTACCTGGCGCGCCGGCACCGCGCGACCGGCATCGCGCTCGGCTCGGCGTCGCTGTTCGTCGGCATGATCGGCGCGTTCGTCCTCGGCGCGGCGATCGGCGCGCGGAACATGACCACGCTGCTCATCGTGCAGGCGGCGCTCGCCGTCGCCGCGGCGGCCGCGCTGCTGGTGGCGTTGCGCCGGCCGGGACCTTACGCCGTCGACGTCGGCGCGCCGCGGGCGCGGGCCGTGCGGCGGCTGTGGGCCGACGTCCGGGTCCGCCGGCTGGTCGGCCTGGTCGCCGTCGGCTTCGGCGTGTTCATCGCGCTGACGACCTGGTTGCAGGCGCTGCTGGAACCGGCGGGCGTGTCCGCCGACGCCGCCGGGGTCCTGCTGCTCGGGATGGTCGCCGCCGGGACCGCCGGCTCCGCGCTGCTGCCCGGCTGGGCGGCCCGCCGCGGCCGGCGCACGGCCGTGATCCTGCTGTCGGTCGCCGTCACGATCGCCGGCTGCGGCCTGCTCGCCGCCGCGCCCGGGGTCGCGACGGCCGCCGTCGCGGTGGGCTTCATCGGGCTGCTGCTGCTCGCCGACCTGCCGATCCTGCTGGAGGTCGCCGAGTCCCGGGCCGACGCCGACAGCGCGACGCTGGCGGCGCTGATCTGGCTGGCCGGCAACGGCGGCGGCATCGTCGTCTCGCTCGCCGTCCAGGGCCTGCTCGGCCATCCGGCCGCCGCGTTCGTCCTTCTTTGCGCGGTCATAGCCTCTGGCCTCCCATTGCTGCGCGGCCGTTGGCTCGACACGCTCCGCTGGAGCGACCCCGTCTCCGTCTCGAGGACCGGAGACCCGAGCTGACCGGCGCCCGCCGGAATACCTCGGCGTCGTCGTCCGGCGTTCGAGAATCCACGCCCGGGGGATTTCGATGGTCGTGAGCGCCCCGATGCTCCACGGTCTGACCAGCGCCGGATGGTGGGAACGCCGCCGTCGGGCGAGCGGCCCGCCCGGACTTCCCACCGTGGCCACGAACGGCGCCGAGAAGGTCGGACCTCCACGGACTATCGGTTTGTCGACAACGGTGCCAAGGCCATCACACGGTTACTCACACGGAACATCACCTGAGGCCCTGCCGCGCTTTTCTTCCCGACGTGGTTCCGGCACTCCGTCCGGGGAGAAATGGCCGGCCACGGGTCGGGATGCCCTCCCCCGCGCGTCGCTCGCGGCGGTCGGCCGAGGAGCCCGGCGCCCCCTGGTGTTCGCGAAGCCGCACAGGTGCCCAGATAGCGTCCGGTGGCGCGGCCGGGCAATGTCGGCGGCCTTACCGTGTCGGGAACAGGTCACCTGCCGGCGCGCCGGGTGCCGGTTCGGCTATCACCACAAATGATGACGAGCGGACGACTACGAGCCAGCGACAACCGGCGTCGAGGCGCCGTGACGGGGAAGCCTGATCCACGGATGGGTGACGGAGACAGATGACGCCTCAACTGACAACGACGGTGCCGGCGCAGACCACGGCGCCGGGCCAGGCGACAGGCCGGCCCGCCCTGCCGCTGCCGCTGCAGCGCGGGTCCCATCCCGCCCCGTCGCCCAGGCCGCACCTGCCAGAACCCGCCGCGCCGGCGGGACCCGGGGCCGGCTACCTGCCACCGTGGCCGGTGCGCGCGCTCGTGGCCCTGCTGGGCTGGACGGCCGCCTTCGCGGTCCTCGTGCCGCTGCGGATCGTCTACGAGGTGGTTCGTCTCGTCGCCGTCGTCACCCTCCGGCTGAGGCGAGGCGCCCGGCCGGCCTCCGGCTGAGGCGGGGTGCCCGGCCGGCTCACGCGGGCGCCGGGACGGGCAGTGAGCGGCCCGCGGCGCCGACGGGGAGCGCCTCCGCTTCCTGACCCCGCGGATCCGCCTCCTGACCCCGCGGATCCGCCGGACGAGCGGCGTGACGGGCCGGGCCGTCCCACCGCCGGTGGGCATCACGCCTTGGCGTCGGACCAGCGGCGAACGATCGCGATGTCGACGACGAAACGGGCGCGGCTGCCGGCGGCCCAGTGCCGGGCGGTAGCTGCCAGCGCCGAGCGGGTCGCCCGCGCCGCCTGCTCGGCGTGCTCGGCGGGGACGTGCAGGAGCAACTCGTCGTGCAGGCAGAGCACGATCACGCCGCCCAGCGGCACGAGTTCCTGGCGCACGGTCACCGCCCACGCCTTGAACAGCTCCGCGGCCGCGCCCTGAACGACGGCGTTGCGGGCGAACCGGCCCCAGGCCGCGCTCGCCCGGCCGAGGTCCGCCTCCTCGTCGGCCGCCAGGGCGCGCAGTGGGACGCGTCGCCCGCCGAACGTCCGCAGCGACGGCCCCGCGCCCGGCAGCCCGGGACCGCGTTCCGACGGCGCCGCCGCGCCCGGCGCCTGACCGAGGGCGGCCGCCCGGCCGGCGGCGTCAGCAGCGTCGAGGTAGGCGAGCGCGACCGGGTAGGTCGCCCGCATCTGCCGCAGCGCCTGGCCGGCGGCGCCGGTGGTCTGCCCGTACATCGCGGCGAGCACGGCGATCTTGGCTGTCGGCCGGTCGACGCCGAGGCGGGCCGCGACCGGCGCGTACAGGTCGTCCTGCCGGGTCGCGGCGACCAGCTCGGGATCGCCGGAGACGACGGCCAGCACGCGCGGCTCGATCTGGCCGAGGTCGGCCCGGACGAGGCGGTGCCCCGGCTCGGCGGCGACCGCGACCCGCAGGTCGGCCGGCAGGTTGTGCAGCCCGGCGGCCGCGGTCATCCGGCCGGCGGCGCCGTCGCTGCCGCGCCACTGCCCGCGCAGCCGGCCGTCGGCGCCGACATGGGAGTCGAGCCAGCGGTAGCCGTAGGTCGTGGCGATCCGCTCGGCCTTGCGCCAGGCCAGCAGCGGCTCGATCACCGGATGGGTGCCGCGCAGCGCGGTCAGCCGGCCCTGCCGGGTGTCGGGCAGGTCGATCCCCACGGCGCGCAGCCCTGCCCGCACCGACGCGGGGTTGCGCAGGTCGACCGACTCGCCGAGGTGACGCAGCACCGGCGCGTCGCGCGCCCGCCGGGCCGCCGCCTCGCCGGCCCCGTCGCGCGGGCGCGGCCCGGCCAGCGCGGCGATCGTCGCCTCGGCGGTGGGGCGGTGCACCGGCAGGCCGTCGCGCCACAGCTCCCGGGCGAGCAGTTCGGCCGCCGACTCGGCCCGCGCGGTCAGCACGGCCAGGGGCAGCCTGGTCGGCCGCGCCCGCGGATCCGGCAGCGCCCGCAGCGCCCGCTCCTGCGCGGCCATGACCTCCAGCGCCAACCGGGCGAACCGGCCCGCCCGCGCCAGGCGGAGCTCCACCCCGCCCGCCGCGGCGCCGCGCAGCGTCTCCTCGACCCACCCCGGGCGCAGCTGCCCGTCCGGCCCGAGCGGCTCGTCCGCGTCGCCCGCCCGCCCGCCGTCCGGGTCCTCGTCGACGAAGGCCAGCAGGTCGAGCTGGCCGTCCGTGCGCCGCCGCCGTGGCGGCGGCGGAACCGGCAGCCCGCGCGCCCCCGCCCAGACCGCCGCCGGGTCGTCGCGGTGGCCACCCCACAGGACCCGGTGCACCGCGGCCAGGTCCCAGCACAGCGGGAGGCCCGGGCGGGGCGCCCCCGCGCCGGCCGCCTCGATCCCGGGCGGAGCGCCGAAACCGTGCGCCGACCACCACACCCATCGAGGCCCGACCGCCGCCTCCGCCTCCGCCAGCACCGCCGCCGGCTCGCGCGCGCCCGACCACCCGCCGTCCCCGAACGCCAGCGCCACGCCGACGCCGGGCACGGCGACCACGCTGACCGGGCTCCCTCGCCCCACACCGGCGGCGCGCAGCGCCGCCACGGCCTCAGACGCGTCGGTGGCATCGGACGCACCGGTCGCGCCGGCGCGCCGGGATGCGGAGATCACCGTCCCATGGTGCCGCGCCCCACCGACAACCTGACGGCCCCTGGCCCCTGCCCGCCCACACCTCGCCCGATCACCGGGACGCCGGCGCGGCGCCGCCCGGCGGACGGGCCGGCGCCGGGCCGCGTCGCGCCGTCCGCGGGTGAGCCACGCGTGGCCGACGCGCGCGAGCGATGAGTCGGCCGGCTTCGGGCAGTCCCTCCTATCGAGCCGCGCCGGCGGCGTGGACACGAGGCCTGGATCCGGGCCAGGGAGCGAGGCAGGTATGGCGAGGTTCGCGTTGATTCCGGGGGCCGACGGGCAGGCCTGGCACTGGCACCGGGTCGTGGGGGGGGGGGGGGGGGGGGGGGGCCCCCCCCCCCCGCGGGGCCCCCCCCCCCCCCCCCCCCCCCCCC
>NZ_JADWYU010000025.1 GCF_016786325.1 Frankia nepalensis
CCAACCGCCACACCTGGGCCCGCCCCCGCCCCCCCCCCCAACCCCCCGCCCCCGCGCCGGCGAGTCCCCCCCCCCCGAGCCTGCTCACGGCCAGCGCCGCCGCCTGCGTCACCAGGGCCGCGTGGGGCGGGGTCGCCGCGCCGTCCCTCGTGTCCAGCCCGTGGAGAAGCCTGCCGTACTGAAGGAGGTCGAGCGTGTCCAGCGCGGGAAGTCGGCCGCCCGCCCGCTCGCCACGCATGATCGCGGGACTCGCCCAGAAGACGGACAGCCGACCGGCCAGTCCGCCGGAACTCCGGACAGCGGCCGACAGATCGTCGATCGTCTCACCGTCGGCGTCCGACAGCGGATCCCCGATGACGAGGACGAGGTCGACGTCGCTGACGAGAGGCGCGAAACCTCCGTGCGCGAGACTGCCAATCGCATAGGCGCTGAGGAGCCGCGACCCGAACCGTTCCCGGCCGGCGTCGACAGCCCGGCCGAGCACCATCTCACCTTCGCCGGAAATGACGCTCACCCCTCTGGAGAGGACGCACTGGATCCGGGCCCCACCGGACCCCGGTGAGGCCGTTCCACGATCGCTGTCCGGATTCGTTCTCGATGACGGGAGGGGTTCCACGCCCCTCCCGGGCACCCGCCGCGTGACTCAGGTGACGTCGGGGGCGCTTACCGCGCTGAACTTCTTCAGCTCGCCCAAGGGCGTCCAGTACAGGAACTCGGCCAGCGCGAAGTCCGGCCCGGCCGAGGTGTCCTCCACCGCGATCCCCGTGGCGGTCCATTTCTTGAAGCCGACCGTGCCGAGATCCTTCACCGTGCCCCCGTCCGGAGCCAGGCGCAGCTTGACCTCCTGGACAGCCAGAGGGACGTTGTCCGAGCTGGACAGCAGCAGGAGAGGCGCCTTGGTCCTGTAGTCGAAGGGCACGTCATAGCTCTCGATGCAGACCCGCGTCACGAGCTGGTGCGGTGACCCGTCCTTCGCCACTGTCTGCAGGGTGTAGAACGGCCCGCAGGACTGCAGGTAGTTCTCCTTCTCCACCGCGTCCGCGGGGGCCGCGACGCCGATCAGGGCCGTCGCCGCGGCCGCGATCGCGGCCGGAGCGCACCTCTTCCGGATCCTCATTCGTCCTCCACAAACTCGTTCCGCCGTCGGGGCGGCGACACTTCGAGCGTCGTGATTTCCTCGCCCTCCGGTGGCGCGGCCGCTTCTCGGCGACCGGACCAGGGGGCCGAGCCACTCAGGTGAAATCGGGAGGGCTCACCCCGGCGAACTTCTTCAGCCCGCTCGGAGACGTGTAATAGAACTCGGCCAGCCCGAAGTCCGGTGCGGACGACACGTCTCCACCGGGGTGCCCCCAGAGTGTCACGCTGCTGACCTCGACCGTGCCGTGGTTCCGCGCCACCGTATCCGTCGCGAGACGCAGCTGAACCTCATGTATCACCAGCGGGACGTTGTTGAAACTGTAGAGCCTCAGGTACGGCGTCTTCGTCCGGCTAGTGTAGGGCCAGTACCCCGACGTGTAGCTCTCGATGCAAACCGTAGCCTTGAGTGTCTTGGGCGCCCCGTCCGGCCCCACGACCTGCAGCGAGAACTGCGGCCCGCAGGAGTTCACGAAGTCGCCCTTCTCCACCTCTGCGCTCGCCGGCGCCGCGACGCCGACCAGTGCCACCACCGCGCCCACGGCGGCAGCGGCGGCCAGCTTTCCGACCTTCATCAGATCCTCCGATGGTTGAGTTCACCCGAGCGAACAGCCGGGCTTGACGGCCTGTCCTCCCACGAATGTCCCGTCCCGCCGGCATCTCCGGCCTGGGCAGGTACGAGGAGGATCATCGAGTGGCTCGTCGAGATGGTTGCGAACACGAACGATCCGGCCAGCGGCCGGTGGGACGGTGCCATTTACTCCTGCCTTGCTGGGAAACCACGACGGAACCGGAAGGCGGAAGCGGACTTCCACAGCCGGCCGCCTTGACAGGAAACCGCGAGCGGCCGCTGGGGCGCTTGAGCAGACGCTACTCATTCGACGCACAGGCGACCTCGCGTGGCGGTCCGGCTCGCCGCGGGCGGATTAGGTAGCCGCTACTCTTGATTCCTTCATCAAACGGGCCACCGGGATCAGGCCCGTCGGAGACCTCGAGGAAGGGCCTCCTCGCCGCTCCCCGGCGGCGCTGTCCCGGGACTGGCCCCGGGCACCGGCCGGATGGGTAGGTCGTCCCTGACACAGGACGATCAGGTTGTCCGGATCGGCCTGTTGGGTCGTCATCCCGCCGTGCCCGATGAGACGCTGGCCCGTCCCGGCCTCGGCGGGTGACGCCCGCACCGGCCCTGGCGGCCCTCGACGCCGCTCCGGATCCCCTGGCCGGCGGCGTTCTGCTGGTCACATCACGGACAGTGGCCCGTCTCGTCCCGGGAGATGCGGTAGGAGAGGTAACGGACGCACAGGGCGGTCTTCCACTCGACCACGTCACGGGGGTGTCGTAGTGCCGCAGCTCCCTGCCCAGGCCTGGGACCAGATGCTGCAGCTGGCAGTGGAGATCTTCGCGGCTCCGGAGCCTGGCGACGTGTGGCGCATCGTGTGCGAGCAGGCCAGCGGATCGCTGTTCCACGCCGACGTCGCCGGTGTGATCGAGATGGACATACCCCGGCGAGTCGGCATGGTCGTCAACATGGCACCCGGTCCCGCCACGTGGCCCCAGGGTTCCCTGTTACACGACGACCTGATCCGCGACCATCCCTTCAGCACCTACGTCTTCGCCAACGGCGTGCCTCCGCTCATGAAGGTGACCGATCTGGTGTCGCCCCCGGAGTGGCGACGGACCGCCTCCCACGCCTTCATGCGGGAGACGCTGGGCGCCCAGCACCATCTGAACGTGCCGTTCACCGGCGGCCCGCTGTCGCTCGGCATTTCGATCATGCGTTCGGACGGAGACTTCGGCGAGCAGGAGATGGCGCTCGCCCACCGGCTCGCGCCGCTGCTGGAGAGCGTGGCCGGCCACGTGCGTCAGCTCGCCCGCTGGAACGGCGAGCCCTCGTCACCGCTTCGCGCGCTCCGGGCCGAGGTCGCCGCCGAGCTGACGATCACGCCCCGGGAGGCCGTGGTCCTCGCCGCCATCGCCGAAGGGCTCACGGCCTCGGCGATCGCGCGCCGACTCGCGATCTCCGAACGCACGGTCGGCAAGCACCAGGAACGGCTCTACCGCAAGCTCGGCGTCACCGACCGCCTCGCGGCCGTCCTGCGCGCCCAGCACATGGGTCTGTTGCCTCCGCCCACTCCCGGCGGCGGCCTGACCAGGGTCAAACAGGGGCCCGCCTCGTCCGGGAACGACCGCCAGACGCCAGGTGAGGAATCCCTCGAGACGGGAGACGGACGTGGTGGCCACCGGCCGGCCGGACGACTTCCACGTTCGCGCGCCGACACGGTTCGTCAGACGGTTCGCACACGTCCGTGACGCGTCTGCTGCGCCGCCGCGGCAGCATCGACACCGAACGCACCCGCCGGGCCGGCGTCCTGCTGGCCCTCCTGGACGGGAAGCTGGACCGCCAAACCGCCGCGGCCGCGCTGTCCCTGTCGGACTCCGACCCGGTGGTGCTAGCCACCGCCCGCCCGACCTCCGACGACGCCCGCGAGTCCGACGCCGCCCGCGTCGTCGACTTGGTCGCGCTGCACGATGAGTACTGGCATCCCGGCGCGGCCGCCGCGCTGGAGGCCGGTGAGGTGCACCTGCTGCTGCCGGTCGCCACGCACGGCCACGTCGAGGAGCGGCTGGCGGACCGGCTGCGCAAACTCGGCGCCGACCTGGTCACCGCCGCCCGCCGGTCGACCAGGGTCGCCCTGACGGTCGGCTTCGGCCCGGCGGTGCCGGGACTCGCGCAGGCGGCGCGCTCACGGCACCTGGCCGTCCAGGTCCTCGACGTGCTGCGCGGCGACCCGGATCGTCACGGACCGGTGGCGACTCTCGGTGACGTGCGGGCCGAGGTGGTGCTCGCCGCGCTGCTGGAAGGCGAACCGTTCGACGACGAGGACCCGCGGCTGACACAGGTCCGGGCGATACTGGCGCACGACGCGGCGCAGGGCAGCGAGTACGCCCAGACGCTGCTCACCTACCTCGGCACGTTCGGCGACATCGTCGCGACCGCCCAACAGCCGCGGTCCCGCCAACGGCGCCCCCAGCCGTCGCCATCACGGCGTTGACCAGCCCGGACATCGACGTCGCGGAGCGACCGGGACGTCGATGACGACCACCGAGCCAACCGGCGGGCGCAACAATTCACGTCCCGTTCGCTGACGTGCCACCGGCGGGCCTTCGCTGGCCGGCGCTGTCGCACCGAGCTGGTCCGGTAGGGCAGGCGCGGACTGGTTACCTGGCCAGAGAGCCCGCGAGGGCGGGATACAAAAGGATCAAGGACGAGGACTGGCCGGCAACGCGGCTTCGACCTGATCCAGGCTCGTAACTGGGTTTGCGAATACACGGAGGGCTCCGCGGCGCTCGCCCTGCCCTCCGCCAGGGAGATCTTCACTCGGCACGAGCGGGAGTCCGTTCTGTTGAAGATGTGGCCGGCCCCGGGTGTCCCAGGTGAACTTCTGGCCGATCAGCGCCGACCATGTCGATTTCGATGTCGGCCTTCGAGAGCTGCACGCCGCCCCTGCCGGAGCGACTCCTCGGCGTCAACCAGCGCCGCGAGTGGATAGGAGCGACCTCGCCGACCGGCGACCGGCGACCGGCCGGGGATCATCCGTCGGCGGCACGCGGGGCGACCTCGCGAGACGCTCTCGGAGACGCCGGCGAGACGCGCGAGTGGCGCCTGCCCGATAGACACGTAATCGGAACGAAACAGCACGGGGGGTGAGCATGTTCCACGACCTGGACGCGAGCCTCGCCACGCTCGTGAGCGCGGAGCTGTCGCTGTCGGGCGTGGACATCAGTTTCGACGGTCCCGACGACCAGTTCCCGCCGGCCGGCGTCCGGCTGCCCGCGCTGTCGTTCTTCCTCTACGACGTCCGCGAGGACATCGAGCTGCGCACGGCCGAATGGGAGGAGGAACGCGACGCCGCGGGCAGGGTCGCCCGACGGAAGCGGCCACCCAGACGGGTCGCCTGCTCGTACCTCATCACCGCGTGGCCCAGTGAGAGCACGCCGAAGCCCGCCGAGGACGAGCACCGGCTGCTCGGCGAGGTGCTCAAGGTGCTGCTGCGGCACCCCAAGGTCCCGGCCGAGCACCTGCGCGGCGAGCTCGCCGGGCAGGAACCGCCGGTGCCGACCCGGATCATCGCCGAGAACCGGCTCCAGAGCCTCGGTGAGTTCTGGCAGGCGATGGGCGGCAAACCCAAGGCCGCCCTGCACTACTGCGTCACCGTGAGCTTCGACGTGTTCGCCCCGGTCGAGGCCGCCACCGCCGTCAGTCGGGCCGGTGTCGTCCTCGCGCACCACTCCTCCGCGACCTGAGTACCCGAACAGGAGGACGACGAGGGATGCCCCAGTACCTCACGCCCGGCGTGTACGTCGAGGAGGTGCCGTCCGCGGTCAAGCCGATCGCCGGTGTCGGCACGAGCACCGCCGGCTTCATCGGCGCGGTCGCCGACGACGTCACCATGCCCCTGCGTCCCGGCCGCACCGGCACCAGGCCGCCCGCGGCCGACGCCGGCGACTCGGCGCCGGTCCGCGAGCCCGACGACTTCTACCCCGTCGCCGCCGCCGGCACCGCCGTGCTCGTCGACAGCTGGGACGCGTTCCGCGCGAACTTCGGCGACGTCCAGCCCGGCAACGCCGTGCTCGCCAACGCGGTCTACGGCTTCTTCAACAACGGCGGCTCCCGCGCGCTGGTCACCCGCGTCGCCTCCGGCACCGACCGCAACCTCATCGCCGCGCTCGAGTCGTTCACGGTCCTCGACGAGATCGCGATCGTCGCGATCCCCGGCGCGGTGAGCGACGCCGTGCAGACCGCGATCATCGACCACTGCGAGCATGAGTACGCGCAGGACCGCTTCGCCGTGCTCGACGGCCGCCGGGCCACGTCGCTCACCAAGGCCGCCATCGCCGGCAACGTGCGCGACAGCAGCTACGCCGCCGTCTACTACCCGTGGATCCAGATCGGTGTCGATGACGGCGGCGCGCCGGTCTACCAGCCGCCGAGCGGCCACGTCGCCGGCGTCTACGCCCGCGTCGACGCCGAGCGTGGCGTCCACAAGGCGCCCGCCAACGAGGTCATCCGCGGCGCGCTCGGCGTCGAGACGACGGTCGGCAGGGCCGGGCAGGCGGGCCTGAACCCCGGCGGTGTCAACGTGATCCGCCCGTTCGGCGCCAACGTCACGATCTGGGGTGCGCGCACGACCGCGGCCGCCGGCGCACCCGAGTGGAAGTACATCGGCTCGCGCCGCCTGTTCAACTTCATCCGCGAGTCCATCGACGAGGGCCTGCAGTGGGCCGTCTTCGAACCGAACTCGGCCGAACTGTGGTCGAAGGTCCGCCGCAACGTCACCGCGTTCCTCACCACGGTGTGGGCCGGCGGCGCGCTGCTCGGCGCGACCCCGGAGCAGGCCTTCTACGTACGGTGCGACGAGACGACGAACCCGCCCGAGGTGCGGGACCTCGGCCAGCTCGTCGCCGAGGTCGGCATCGCGCTGGTGAACCCCGCAGAGTTCGTCGTCTTCCGGATCAGCCAGTGGGCCGGCCCCGCGGCCTGATGCCGGGGCTCCGGCGGGAGGACGTCCGACCGCCGGAGCACCGGAGCTTCGTCACGGGCGTGCCGGTGTTCCTCGGGTTCGGCAAGGACACGGCGCAGGGCACGGCCGGCGCCGTCGGGCCGGAGCAGCTCGCCACGGCCGGCGACCTCGCCGCCGTCACCCTGCCAGCGGGTGGCGCCCTCGCCGACGCCGTCCGCGGCTTCTTCGCCAACGGCGGCGCCACGTGCCACGTCGCCTGGACCGACCCGGGCACCGACCCGGTAGGGGCCGTGCGCCGGGGTCTGGCCGCGTTGGAGGACCTCGACGACGTCGACCTCGTCTGCCTGCCCGACCTCGCCGCCTGGCCACGGGAGGAGGACGTCGCCGCCGCCCAGCGCGCCGTGCTCGAGCACTGCGCGGCGCGCGGCGACCGCTTCGCGGTGCTCGACGCCGTGCCGGCGGCGGGCCTCGCGCCGGTGCTGCGCCAGCGCGAGCGGCTGGCCGGGCCGGACGCCGCGTTCGGCGCGCTCTACCACCCGTGGGTGCGGGTGCCCTCGGCCGGCGTCGCGCGGTACGTGCCGCCGTGCGGGCACCTGGCCGGCACGTACGCGGCCGGCGACCGGGAGAAGGGTGTGCACCGCGCGCCGGCGAACCGCGAGCTCGAGGGGGTGCTCGACGTCGCCGTCGACCTGGCCGACGCCGAGGTGGGCGCCCTGTACGAGGCGGGCGTGAACCCGGTGCGCGCACTGCCCGGCCGCGGCATCCGTGCCTGGGGCGCCAGGACCGCGAGCGACGACGAGGCGTGGCGCGACATCACGGTGCGCCGCCTGGTGTCGACGGTCGGGCGCTGGGCCGAGCGGTTCCTCTCGGCCGTGGCGTACGAGCCGAACGACGTGCGGTTGTGGGTGCGCATCACGCGCGAGCTCACCGCCGCGCTCGAGCTGCTCCACCTTTCCGGCGCCTTCGCCGGGCGCACCGCCGAGGAGTCGTTCTACGTCAGGTGCGACCACGAGACGAACCCGCCGGAGGTAGTCGCGGCCGGGCTGGTCGTCACCGAGATCGGGGTGGCGCCGGCCGTCCCGGCGGAGTTCATCGTCGTCCGCGTCGTCCAGGGCGCGGACGAGGCCACGGTCAACGTCATGGTCAACGCGGCCTGACCGGGTCGCGAGAGGGAGGGAGGTCCGCCGGACATGGTGACGCGCATCGACCCGTACGCGGGGTACAACTTCTCGGTCGAGCTCGACGGGATCACCCGGGCCGGGTTCCGCGAGTGTTCCGGCCTCCAGAACAGCCAGAACGCCGGCACATACCGCGAGGGCACCGACCGGTACCTGAGCCCGCGGAAGATCCCGGGTCTGGTGACCTACGGTGACATCACCCTGGGCCGCGGCGTCACGAGCGACAGCAAGCTCTGGGAGTGGCGCCAGAAGGCCGCGCGCGGCGAGGTGGTGCGGCACAACATCTCCATCACCGTGCTCGACGACGTCGGCAACGCAAAGATCACCTGGAACCTCTTCGAGGCGTGGCCGACGAGCTGGACCGGCCCTTCCCTGAACGCGACCACCGACGAGTTCGCGATCGAACAGATCACCATCGCCTACGAGCGTCTCGAGCTGGACCAGTGGTCGTGACCGACACGCGCCAGCCCGGCGCGGCCCCGCCCGCGCGGGACGCCGGCCCGACGGAGTTCCCGTTCGAGCTGCCGCGCGGCCTGGTGGGCCCGGACGGCACCGTGCACCGCGAGGGCACGATGCGGCTCGCCACGGCGTACGACGAGATCGAACCGATCAAGGATCCCCGGGTGCGGGCGAACCCCGGCTACCTCGTCGTCATCCTGCTCGCCCGGGTGATCAACCAGCTGGGGACGCTCGAGCACGTCAACACGAACACGATCGAGCACCTCTACGCCGCGGACCTGGCCTACCTGCAGGACCTCTACCAGCGGATCAACCTCACCGGCAGCTCGCGCTTCCAGGTGGCCTGCCCGCACTGCGACGGCGACTTCGAAGTGGAGACCTCGGGCCTGGGGGGGTGACCCGCTACCCCTCGGACCGGCTGCACGAGGAGGTGGCGTACGTGGCATTCCATTTCCACTGGCAGCGTGACGACATCCTGCGGCTCGAGCACCGCGAGCGACAGCGCTGGGTGGCCGAGATCGCGCGGATCAACCAGCGGATCACCGAACAGACGGGAGGGCGAAGATGATCGGTCTGAGCTGGGCGCCGGCCGTGATCGGCAACTGGGTGCCCGGCGTGCGTCCACTCGACCCCTTCCCCGGGTTCAACTTCGCGGTCGAGATCGAGGGTCTGATGGTCGGCGGATTCACCAGCGTCGACGGCCTTGGGGGTGAGATCCGCACGACAGAGTACCGGGAGGGCGGAGTCAACGGCTACGTGCACCGACTCCCCGACTGCGCCACCAGCACCAACCTCGTGCTCAAGCACGGCCTCACGGCCAACAGCTCGCTGTGGAACTGGTACGACAACGCCGCCCGCGGCGTGATCCAGCGGTGCAACGGCACGATCATGATGCTCGACCGGCGCCAGATCCCGTTGATGTGGTGGAACTTCCGCAACGCCCTGCCGGTGCGCTGGACCGGTCCCGCGCTCGACGCGAGCAGCGACGGGATCATCTTCGAGTCGATCGAGCTCGCGCACGAGGGCCTCAGCAAGCCCCTCGCCAGCCAGGCGCTTGCCGCCGCCCACGGCCTCGCGCAGATGGCGCGGGTATGACCACGACGAGCCCGGGCATCGACCCACGCCTGCTCGCGCGCCTGTACGCCCGCGAGCGGCAGGCGGGCCTCCTCGACCGGACGCCCGCCCGTCTCCTCGCGCTGCGCCACGAGCGGATGGTCGGCGGCGTGCCGCTCGCCGCGGTCGTGCTGTCGCGCGGCACACCCGAACCGGAACGGGTGGCGGGCGAGCTGCCCGTCGTGACGGCGCGCGCATCCGAGCCGCCGACGGTGCCGGGCGGCACCGGCGCACGCGCGCGGACACCCGGCGGGCGGGACGCGGACGCGACCCGTCTCGCCCCGGCCCTCGCCGCCCCGGCAGCGCCGCCGCGCGTCACCGCCACACCGGCGGCGCGCGCGACACCGTGGCCGCGGGACCGGGCGGCCCCGCTCGTGCCGGCGCCGGTGGGCCCGCGGAGCGCCGCGGTGCCGTCGACGGGCGGGCCAGTGGTGACGGGCATACCCGCAGCGGAACACGTCGTCGCGCCGCCTGACCGCGCAGCCCCGCCTGACCACGCAGCCGGTCGGCCCGCGCGGCCGGCTACCGGTGTGCGTCCGGCGGCCCCGGCCGCGGCCAACCCGCTCGCCCTCGCGGATCCCGCGCCGCGGACCGGCACCGCGCAGCCGGTCGTCCGGCGGCTCGTGCGCGGTGGCCGCCACCCGGCCTCGACCCCGGCCGCGGCCCCGGCATGGGGCCCCGTCCCGGAACGCGCGGCGGCGGCCGCGCCGGCCTCCGCCCCCGCGCTCGCCGCGGCCGACGCGCCGACGCGCCTGCCTGTGGTGGTGCCCACCCCCGTGGCCGCGCCGGCGCCGGAGACGACGCCCGTCGTCCGGCCGCGGCTTTCCCTGGAGGCACGAGGGATGCCGGTGGTCGCGCCCGTACGGGAGCTCGGCCCGGTGCCCGTCGTCCGGTCGGCACCCGTCGTCCGGTCGGCACCCGTCGGCGCGCCGACACCACCCGTCGGCACCCTGCCCGTCCTGGCGGCGACACCGTACCCGGCCGCCGCCGCGGCGCACGTCCCGGCTCGACCCGCTGTCACCCTCCCCGTCCCGGCATCGGCACCGCCCCCGACCACCGCCGCGGCGCACGTCCCGGCACCGGCCCACACGGCACACGCGGCACACACCAGGCGTCCCGCCCGCCCGGGAGCACCCGCGCCGGACGCGGGCGCGGAGGTCGACCTCGACCGGCTCGCGGACGCCGTCCAGCGGCGCATGGTGCGCCGGTTCGGCATCGAGGCGGAACGGCGAGGGGCGCGGCGATGAAGCTCACCGGCCTCGTCACCGGCGTCCTGCACAGCGACAGCCTCGAGAAGCTGACGATCACGTACAAGAAGGGCGGCGTGAAGAAGGAGAAGATCGAGGCCCTGTTCAACCCGAGTGAGATCAGCCGGTCGCGCTCGATCCAATGGGAGCCGCCGAAAGGCGGCGTGACCGGCCAGGTGCTGGACAAGCGGCCGCAGAAGTTCATCGGCGTCCAGCCGGAGACGCTCTCGATATCGCTGTTGTTCGACACCTACGAGTCGCGCGGCGACGCCGACAACCGCGTCGTGGGAGCGCTGAAGAGCCTGCGCGACACCGCGAACCCGTTCGCGAGCGGCACCGCGAGCGACGTCACGAAGCTCACCCGCGAGGTCGTCAGGCTCGCGAAGATCGACAGCGAGACGCACGAGCCGCCGGTGTGCGAGCTCAGCTGGGGCGAGTACGAACACATCTTCACCGGCGTGCTCGTCCAGCTCGACCAGCATTTCACGATGTTCCTGCCGGACGGCACACCGGTGCGCGCGACGCTCGACTGCACGTTCGCCGAGTACCGCACCCGGGCGCGGTCGAAGGCGGAGGAGCCGCACTCGGCCGACGTCGTCAAGTCGCGGGTGCTGCGGCGCGGCGACACCCTGCACAGCCTCGCGGCCGAGGAGTATGGCGACCCCGGGCTCTGGCGGGAGATCGCGCGCGCCAACCGGATCGCAAATCCGCTGCGGGTGCGTCCCGGCACGGTGCTGACCATCCCCCGGCTAGAGGCCCAAGGGCGTGCGATCACGGCGCAGCCGCCCGCGCCGGGGCCGCGGTCCCAGACACGGGTGGGGTAGGCCCAGATGCCCGGTGCGATGGCCAACGTGGCGCCCCCGACGTGGACCGTCAAGGTCAACGGCAGCGCGCTGCCGCTCGATGCCGAGCATGATCTCCTGGGGATCCGCATCGAGCAGGATCTCGACGCGATCGGCATGCTCACGATCCAGCTGATGAACTGGAACTCCGAGACGCTGGGGCACACCTGGTCGGACTCGCCGCTGCTGGGGGTCGGCGCGAGCGTGGAGGTCCAGCCCGGAGGGAGCGGGGCGGGGGACCCCGCGGCCTTCGTCGGCGAGATCATCGGTGTCGAGCCGGTCTGGTCGAGCGGCCGGTCGCCGACCGTGACCGTGCGGGCGTACGACTTCCTGCACCGCCTCAACCGGTCGACGATGACGCGCACCTTCGTCAACCTCACCGACAGCGACATCGCCTCGAGGGTCGCGCGGGAGGCCGGCCTGCGCGCACAGGTGACGAACACCCGCACGAAGCACACGCACGTGCTGCAGTCCAACCAGACGAACCTCGAATTCCTCCGGTCCCGGGCCCGCCGCAACGGCTACGAGGTCTTCGTGCGCGGCAAGGAGCTCCACTTCCGCGAGCCCGCCCTCGGCCAGCCCGTCGAGCACACCCTGCGCGTGGGTGAGGAGATCGCCGAGTTCGCGGCGTGGCTGAGCGCGGCCGGCCGGGCGGGCACCCAGACCGTGCGTGCGTGGGACGCGCGGCGCAAGGAGGACATCGTCGGGACCAGGGCGAGCCGCGTCGTCCCGACGATGGGCGCCGACACGACGGGGCTGGGCCAGGCCGACAAGATCTTCGGAGCGGCGACCGTCACGACCGCCACCGTGCCCGTCCGCAGTCAGGAGGAGGCCGAGAAGCTGGTGGTGGGCCGGCTGAGAACGTCCGCGCTGGCCTACGTCGAAGCCGAGGCCGAGGGCCCGGGGCTGGCGACCCTGCGGACCGGCACGACGGTGGGCGTCGAGGGCGCCGGAACGACCTTCAGCGGCACGTACTACGTCGCGCAGGTCGTGCACACCCTCGCCGAGGGCAACCACTTCCGCACGGCGTACCGGCTGCGCAGGACGGCGGCATGAGCAGCGAGGTGTACGAGCGCCTGCTCGGCGTCGGCACGGGCGACGTGTTCGCCGGCGTCGCCGTGGGCGTGGTGACCAACATCAAGGACCCGGACCGGCTCGGCCGGGTGAAGCTCAGGCTGCCGTGGCTCGCGGACGACGTCGAGACCGACTGGGCGCGGGTGGCGGCGCCGATGGCCGGCAAGGGGACGGGCGCGCAGTTCCAGCCCCGCCTCGACGACGAGGCGCTCGTGGCGTTCGAGCACGGTGACCCGGGCACGCCGTACGTCATCGGGTGGCTGTGGAACGGCAAGGACGCACCGCCGGAGCCCGACGCCATCGGCAAGGGCAACGTGCAGGTTCTCCGCTCACGCTCGGGTCACGTCGTCCGCCTCGACGACACGCAGGACAACGAGCGGGTCGAGATCATCGCCAAGGGGGCCAAGAGCAGCATCGTCATCGACGTCGGCAAGCAGACCGTGACGATCACCGGTGAGAAGGACGTCGTCATCGAGGCGACGAACGGCAAGCTCACGATGCGCGCGAAGGCCGGTGTCGAGATCACCTCCGACGCCGAGATCAAGATCGATGGCAAGCGGGGCACAGAGATCAACGGCGGCTCGAAGCTCACCCTCAAGGGTGGCGTCGTCAACATCAACTGAGTGGGAGGCGGACGTGGGACTTCCGGCGGCGAAGCAGGGCGACCAGGTCGTCGGTGTCGACATGCACGTCGTCGTGCCCCCCGCGCCCGCGGCGCCGGCGCCGATGCCCCTGCCTTTCGCGGGTGCGCTCAACGGCAACCTCAGCTCGAACGTCAAGATCATGGGGCGGCCCGCGGCGACGGTCGGCAGTACGGCCGACAACGCCCCGCCCCACGTCGCGCCCGGCGGCGTCTTCCAGCGCCCGCCCTCGAACAAGGGGACCGTCAAGGTTGGCAGCCAGACCGTGAAGATCAACGGAAAGCCGGCGGCGCGCGCGGGCGACCCCGTCGAGACCTGCAACGACCCGACCGATCTTCCGGTGAGCAAGATCGTCGCTGTCGGCACCGTGAACATCGGCTAGGGGCGCGGCGTGGACTCGGGATTCGGCGGCCACGGGTGGGCCTTCCCCGTCGGTGTCACCGACGACGGCACGATCCGGACGACGTCCGGCGACGAGGAGACCGTCCGGAACGCGATCTGGATGATCCTCAGCACCTCGCCCGGCGAGCGGGTGATGCGGCCCGACTACGGGTGCGGCATCGAGGACCACGTGTTCGGCGAGGTCGGCCCCGCGACGACGGCGGGCATCGCGCGCGACATCACCGAGGCGCTGCAGGAGTGGGAGCCGCGGATCGACCTGCTCGACGTCCAGGCCCGCCAGGACCCCGGGGACCGGGGCGTGCTGCTCGTCGAGATCACTTACCTGATGCGCTCCACGAACAGCCGGCTCAACCTCGTCTACCCCTTCTACCTGGAGTGACGGAGTAGCCGTGACGACGCTTCCGCCGCCCCTCGATCCGCGTGACCGCGGCGAGCTGGCCGCGTGGACGACGGCGCTCGCCCAGCGGTACAGCGCCTGGCGTCCCGCCCCGGACGGCTCGTCCGACCCCGGATCGGCGCTCATCGGCATCGCCGCGCGGTTCGCCGAGCTCGTCGTCGAACGCCTCAACCGTGCTCCGGACCGGGCGCACCTGGCGTTCCTCGACCTCATCGGGGAGCGCCCGACGCCGGCCCGCCCGGCGCGCGTGCCGGTGACGTTCACGTCGGCCGAGGGCAGCCCGGCCGGCGTGCCCGTGCCGGCGCGGACGCCGGTGTCCGCCCCGGGCGGCGAGGACCGGCCCGAGGGCGTGACCTACGAGACCGACGAGCCGCTGGTGCTCTCCCCTGCCCGGTTACGCGCCGTCGTCGTCACCGACCCCGTGCACGACACGTGGACGGACGTCGTGTCACCGGAGGGCGGCGGGCTCGGCGCGGAGGTGAGCGCCTTCACCGGCGCGACACCGGTCGTGCACGCGCTCTACGTCGAGCATCCGATGCTCGCCTCGGCCGCGCCGCGACCGCTCACCGTCGTCGTGACGTCGCCGCCCGACGAGCCGTGGGTCGCCGAGCAGGCGCGGTGGTCGCGGTGGGACGGGGCGGGGTGGACGGCGCTCGCCGCCGACGCCGCGACGGTCAGCACGCCGGCGCCGGACCGCCGGGTGGTGCGCCAGCGGTTCCCGGCCCATGCCGGGGCCGAGGAGGGCGACGTCGAGGGCGTCACCGGGCACTGGCTGCGCGCCGAGCTCACCGTGCCGCTCACCGGCCACGCGGTCGCCGAGCCGCCGACCGCGGTCGCCGTCGGGCGCCGACCGCCGGAACCGTTCGCCCAGGGGCTGGCGCCGTTCGGCGTCGAAGGCCAGGTGAAGTGGTTCTACCTGAGCGTGCCGCGGCCACCGGAGAGCACCCCCGGCACCCGGGTGCGGATCACGTTCGCCGGGGCGCGCTGGGGCCGGCCGGGACGAGGCCGGCCGGCGGTGCTCAACTGGACCTACCGGGTCGGCGAGACCTGGCGCCCGATCGGCCGCTCGTGGAGCAACACCTCCGAGCCGGACGGCCCGCTGCGCGTCGTCGACACCACGCGGGCACTCACCCGGACCGGCGACGGCGGCGGGGTCACCTTCACCCTGCCGCCCGACCTGACCGGCGCCCTGCTGGGCGGAGTCGACGGGCACTGGCTGCGTGTCGAGGTCGACCAGAACGAGGGTGGCGGCTACGACGTTCCGCCCCTGATCGACGCGATCGAGGTGGCGTACGAGCGGCCGCGGCCACGCCTGGTCGACCTCACCCTGGAGCGCGACGCCGCGGAGACGACGCCGGCGCCGGTGCCGTCGGCCTTCGCGAACGGCGCCGAGCTCGACCTCAGCCGCGCCGTCCGGCCGTTCGGCGAACAGCCCGCCTACGACGACGTGCTCTACCTCGAATGTCCGGAGCCCCTTGCCGCCGCTGGGCGGCTCACCCTCGTCGTGACGGTGACGAACGCCGAAGGCAAGGCGACGCCGCTGCCCCTCGTGCGCCTGCGTCCGGCGATCCGGTGGGAGACCCACGACGGCGCCGCGTGGCGGGCGGTCCGCTCGGTGAGCCGGGCCGACGCGTTCACCGTCGACGGGGACGTGACGATGGAACCCGCTGCCCCGTCCCGGCCGGTCGAGGTGGGCGGCCGCACCGCCCACTGGGTGCGCGCGCGGCTGCTCGGCGACTACGGCGCCCCCGCCGCGTACACCACGACGAAGGACGCGGCCGGCGCGTGGAAGGCCGAGTACACCCCGGCCACACTCGCGCCGCCGCTGCTCGCCGACCTGGGCTGGCGGCCGCTCGCGGTGACGCGGGACCGGCCGCGCGCGCTCGTGACACGCAACGCCGACCGGGTGAGCGTCGAGGCGGTGCCGCCCGGCGGGGCGCTGACGGCCATCAGGAGCGAGGGCGGCGACGGCCTGGTGCCCTATGTGGGCGACGTGGAGAGCGACCCGGCGCTGAACCTCGGCTTCGACCGCGACTTCGGCGAGGAGCCGGTCACCCTGTTCCTGCCCGTCTGCCCGCCCCGCCCGCGGGAGGTGGCGGGCGAGGGCGCGGACGCCGGGCCGGGTGGGGCGCGGCTGTCGGTGGTCTGGGAGTACTCCGGGGAGCAGGGCTGGGAGCCGCTCGCCGTCGTCGACGGAACCGAGGGGTTCGCCGACCGGGGCACGGTGCGTTTCGTCGGGCCGCCCGACCAGGTGGCACGCACGGTCGCCGGCCGGGACGCCTACTGGGTGCGGGCCCGCGTCGCCGGCGGCGACCTGCCGTTCCAGCCGCGGGTGCGCGGCGTGCTGCCCGACACCGTGTGGGCCACCGAGGGCACGACGGTCGCCGAGGAGATCCTCGGCAACGGCACCGGCACGCCGGGCCTCGAACTGCGCACGGCGCACACGCCGGTGCTGCCCGGCGAGCGGCTGGTCGTGCGCGCGGACACGACGCCCGCGACCGGTGCCGGTGCCGGTGCCGGTGAGGAGGTCTGGACGGTCTGGGAGGCGGTCACCGACCTGCGCTCCTCCGGCCCGGACGACCGGCACTTCGCGCTCGATCGGCTCACCGGCGCGATCCGGTTCGGCGACGGGCTCACCGGGCTGGTGCCACCGCCTGGCAAGGGCAACATCCGGATCGGGTACCGGTACGGCGGCGGCGTGTTCGGCAACACCGGAGCCGGCACGGTGACCCAGCTCGCCGTCGCCCTGCCCTCCGTCGACGCCGTCGTCAACCATCTGCCCGCCGAGGGCGGCGCCGACCGCGAGTCCCTCGACGACCTGCGCTCGCGCGGCTCGCGGTCGCTGCGGCACCGGGGCCGCGCGGTGGCGGCGGCCGACTTCGAGGACCTGGCGGTCGCGGCCACGCCCGCGCTCGCCCGGGCCAGGGCCGTGCCGCCGCGCGGCTACGACCCGGCCGAACTGCTGTGGCTCGACCCGGCGCGTCCGAAGCCGACCGACGCGCACACCGCGCTGCGTGGCGGCCGGGCCGGCGTCGTCGTCGTGCCGGCGACCGGCGGCGACCGGCCCACGCCGAGCCCTGGGCTGCTCGACGAGGTGCGCGCGTACCTGCTCGCGCGGGCGCCGGCGACGGCGGACGTGTGGGTGGCCGGTCCGGAGTGGATCGGGGTCGCGGTCGTCGCGACCGTCGTGCCGGTGCCGGGTGCCGAGCCCGACGCCCTGCGGGAGGCGATCCACCACCGGCTGCGCGCGTTCCTGCACCCGCTCACCGGCGGTGCCGCCGGCGCTGGCTGGGATTTCGGCCGCAAGCCGCACCGCTCGGACCTGTTCGCGCTCGTGCGGGCGGTGCCGGGCGTCAGCCACCTGCGTCAGCTCACCGTCCGCTTGACGCCGGAGGTGGGCTCCGAGGCCTTCGCGACGCGGATCACCGACCTCGTCGACCGACCTCTCGCCGCCGGTGTGGACGAGACACCCGACGCCGAGGCGCGGCGCTGGCTCGACCGCGCCTTGGTCTTCTCCGGCGACCACGAGATCACCATGACCCTGCGAGACTGAGGACCGGCGATGTCGATCACCCCTACCGGGCCGGACGAGCTCACCTACGCCGCGCTCATGGCCGAGGCCCGGGCCCTCATCCCGGCGCTGCACCCCGGCTGGACCGACCACAACCCGAGCGACCCCGGCATCGCGCTCGTCGAGCTGTTCGCCTGGCTCACCGAGATCCTCGCCTTCCAGGTGGACGAGGTGCCCGACGCGCACACATGGTCGTTCCTCGCGCTGCTCAACGGGCCCGCCTGGCGCCCGCCGCCCGACCCCGCCGCCGCGGACCTCGGCGACGCCGTGGCGGCGGCGCTGCGCGAGCTCGAGCGGCGGCACCGCGCCGTCACCGCCGCCGACTACGAGCACCTGCTGCGGGCCGAGTGGCCGGGCAGCCCCGAGGCGGCCGGCCTCGGCGACGCCCGCCTCGCCCGGCTGGCCCGGGTGCACGCCGTCGCGAGACGCGACCTCACCCGGCCGGCGGCGACGGCGGAGCGGGACGCGCCGGCGCACGTCAGCGTCATCGTCGTGCCGCCGCCGGCACACGCCGAGGCGCGCCCGGCGCCGTCGGAGAAGCTGTTGCGGGCGGTGGCGGCCTTCCTCGACGCGCGGCGGCTCGTGACGACGCGGCTGCGCGTCGTCGGCCCGGCCTACGCCGAGATCGGGATCGCGGCCCGGCTCGGGCTGCGCGCGGACGCCCCGCCGGCCCAGGCGCTGGCGGACACCGTCGCGGCGCTGCGCGCCGCGTTCGACATGTTCACGGGTGGTCCGGAGGACATCGGTCGGCCCTTCGGCGAGCCGGTGCACCTCTCCGACGTGTACGCCGTGCTCGACGCGCTCCCGCTGGTCGACTTCGCCGAGGACGTGACGCTCACCGGCGGCCGGCCGGTGACCGCCGAGGACGACTCGGTGTCCGCGATCGGCCTCGCGCCACACGAGCTCGCCGTCCTGCGCCGGATCGAGCTCGTCGCGCACGACAGCTACCGGCGCCCACACGCGCTGACCTGGACGGCGCAGGACACAGGGTGATCGGACACCGGGTGATCGGCGGCACGGCGAGGAGACACGGGATGGAGAAGGAACACGGAATGGGGGACGCGGGATGAGGGAGATGGTGTGAGCAGCTCGTACCTCGACCACCTGCCCGCGGCCTTCCGCTCCGATACGTTCGTCGGCGACTTCCTGCTCGCCTTCGAGGCGCTGTTCACCGGCCGCGACGACGCCGGCGACGATGACACCAACGACGGTGAGCTGGCCGCCGGCTCCGCCGGCGGGCCTGGCCTCCAGCAACGGATCGACGACATCTCGCGGCACTTCGACCCGGTGACCGCGCCACCGGACTTCCTGCCCTGGCTGGCGGGCTGGGTGGCGCTCGCCGTGCCCGCGAACTGGGACACCGACACCACCCGCGGGTTCATCCGCGAGATCGTGCCGCTCTACGCGCGGCGCGGCACGATCGGCGGGCTGAGACGGATGCTGGAGATCTTCCTGCGGCCGCTCGGCAGCGACGTCGCGGGGAACGACGTGGTCGTCCACGACGCGTTCGACGAGCTGCCGCACTACTTCCAGGTGCGGATCAGCCTGCCGGACAACGACTCCGAGCGGATCCGCGCCACCCGCGAGACGGCACGGGCGATCATCGACCGCGAGAAGCCCGCGCACACCGTCTACGCACTCAAGATCGTCATCCCCACGATGCGGCTGGTCTCCGAGGAGCGGATCCGCGCCGAGGGCCGCGGGCAGATGCTCCGGCTCGGCGGGAACACCTGGCTCGGCACCGCCGGGTAGGAGGGGACGAGAAAATCCGATGGCGGACTACACGAAGCCGGCCGACGTGCTCAAGCGCGTCCGGTTCTTCGACGGCCAGTTCCTGATCGACCAGGACTTCGTCGACGAGCAGTACTACCACCTCGACCGTGAGCGCCGCACGGCCCGCTCGCTCCGGCTGACCGGCGTCGTCGACGGGCTCGCCATCGCCGCGGCCTCCGGCGCGCCGTACCGGATCACCGTGTCGCCCGGCAGCGCCGTCGACCCCCTGGGCCGGCACCTGCTGCTCACCGGCGCCGTCACGCTGGTCCTGCCCACCGACAGGTTCTCCGGCGTCACCGGCGCGGACGTGCGGCTGTTCTACGGCGAGACCGCGACCGACCTCGCGCCGTCCGGCGGAACGAGCAACCGCCGCTGGGACGAGACGCCCGTCGTCGCCGCGCACGCGGGGAGCGCGATCGCGGTCGCCCCCGCCCCCACCCCCGCCCACTGGGGCTCCGCCGGCGGG
>NZ_JADWYU010000026.1 GCF_016786325.1 Frankia nepalensis
CGCGCCTGCGCGCCGCTCGGCACCGTCCCAGCGTTCGGCCACATGGACCTGCCGCTGTCGCGGGTTCTGCTGCTGGTCCTGCTGCTGCTCACCAGAGAAGCCCGGGCCGGGGGCGGGCCTCCGCGGAGGCGCGCCTGCGCGCCGCTCGGCACCGTCCCAGCGTTCGGCCACATGGACCTGCCGCTGTCGCGGGTTCTGCTGCTGGTTCTGTTGTTGTTGCTGCTGCTGTTCACCGGAGGAGTCCGGGCCGGGGTCTGGGCCCGGGGCGGCCAGTGGCGTGGCGCCGGTGGGGCGGCCGAACATTCCCGGTCGCTCCCCCTCGGCGAGCTCCGGCGCGAGCACCCAGGTGTCCTTCGAGCCGCCGCCCTGGCTGGAGTTCACCACCAGGCTGCCGCGCGGCAGCGCGACACGGGTCAGCCCGCCGGGCAGCACCCAGATCCGGTTGCCGTCGTTGACGGCGAACGGCCGCAGGTCGATGTGGCGGGGGCCGAGCCGGTCGCCGGACAGCGTGGGCGACGTCGACAGCCGCACCACCCGCTGGGCGATCCAGCCGCGTGGGTCGGCGATGACCTGGGCGCGCAGCGTGGCCAGCTCCTTGTCGGAGGCCTGCGGGCCGATCACGATGCCCTTGCCTCCCGAGCCGTCCACCGGCTTGACCACCAGTTCGTCGAGGTGGTCGAGCACGTACTCGCGCTGGTCGGGCTCCTCGACCCGGTAGGTGTCCACGTTGGGCAGCAGCGGCGCCTCGCCCAGGTAGTACCGGATCAGGTCCGGGACGTAGGTGTACATGAGCTTGTCGTCGGCGACGCCGTTGCCGATCCCGTTGGCGATCGTGACCCGGCCGGCGCGGGCGGCGTTGACGAGCCCGGCGCAGCCGACCACCGAGTCCTGCCGGAACTGCAGCGGGTCGAGCCAGTCATCGTCCACCCGGCGGTAGATGACGTGAACCGGCTGCTCGCCCTCGGTGGTGCGCATCGTCACCCGGTTGTCGCGGACCTGCAGGTCGCGGCCCTCGACCAGCTCCACACCCATCTGCCGCGCGAGCAGGGCGTGCTCGAAGTAGGCGGCGTTGTAGATGCCCGGAGTGAGCACGACGACCGTCGGGTCCGCCACCTCGGGCGGCGCCGCCGCGCGCAGCGCGTGCAGCAGATGGGCGGCGTAGTCGGCGACCGGCCGGACCCGGTGGGTCGCGAACAGCTCCGGGAAGACCCGGGTCATCGCCCGCCGGTTCTCGATGACGTAGCTCACCCCGGACGGCACCCGGACGTTGTCCTCCAGTACCCGGAACTGGCCCTGCTCGTCGCGGATCAGGTCGATGCCGGAGACGTGTACGCGCACCCCGTTGGGTGGGTCGATGCCGTGCGCGGCCCGGTGGAAGTGCGAGCTGGACAGGACCAGCCGGCGCGGCAGGACGCCGTCCTCCAGCACCTCGGCCCGGCTGTAGATGTCGGCAAGGAACGCCTCGAGCGCGCGCACCCGCTGGACGACGCCGCGCTCGATGGTGTCCCACTCCGATCCAGACAGCAGACGGGGCACCAGGTCCAGCGGGAACGGACGTTCCTCCCCGAACAGGATGAACGTGATCCCGGCGTCGCGGAACGCTCGGTCCAACGCCGCCTTCCGGGCCGCCAGGTCGCCGCTCGACAGCGGTCGCAACGCGTCATACAGGGCCGTATAGATCTCCCGGGGAGTGTCGGCAGCCTCGAACACCTCATCCCAAGCGGCGGTGGCCTGCACCTCCGCCGGATACCCCTCGAACAGGTCCGCCACGGCCGCAGCGTAGGACCTTGATGTTTCCACGACATAACCAACCGGCCTTGGCTCGCCGGTGAGCGATCCCACTCCGCCCACCCACCGAGAAGCCATCGTGGACACATCCACGCAACCTGCGTCCAGAGTGGCCCGCGGCGACGGCACCGATACCCCGAGGCCCGGAAACGCCGAGTCCATGAGAGGCTTGGCGGCGATGTCCGAGCTCCCGGGGCCGCCGCCTCATCAGCTCGGCACGGCGCCCGCGCCCGGGTTCCCCGCCGGATCGGCGAAGCTGATCCGGGAGATCCAGGTCGCGCCGCGCGGCGGACACCCCGCGCCCCAGCGCCGCCAGACGCCCGACCCGACCTCCGACGCGAAAGGCCGCCCACACCATGTCGACGACGCTGCTGGTGACCGGTGCCGCCGGGTTCATTGGATCGAACTTCGTGCGTTACTGGCACACGTGGCATCCGGCTGACCGGGTCGTCGCGCTGGACGCGCTCACCTACGCCGGCCTGCGGGAGAACCTCGACGACGTCCTCGACGCCTCGGGCGACGACGACGGACGGGTGACCTTCGTCCACGGCGACATCCGCGACCGCGGCCTCATCGAGTCCCTGCTGCGCGAGCACAAGGTCGACGTCGTGGTCAACTTCGCGGCCGAGTCGCACAACAGCCTGGCGATCCTGCGGCCGGGCGACTTCTTCTCCACCAACGTGATGGGCACCCAGACGCTGCTGGAGGCGGCTCGTACGGTCGGCGTCGGCCGGTTCCACCAGATCTCCACCTGCGAGGTCTACGGCGACATGGACCTCGACGACCCGGGGGCCTTCACCGAGGACTCCCCCTACCTGCCACGCACCCCCTACAACGCGGCGAAGGCCGGCGGTGACCACGCCGTGCGTTCCTACGGCTACACCTACGGCCTGCCGGTGACGATCACGAACTGCTCGAACAACTACGGGCCGTACCAGTTCCCGGAGAAGGTCATCCCGCTGTTTGTCACCAGGGCGCTGCGAGGTGAGCCGCTGCCGCTCTACGCGTCCACGAAGAACCGGCGCGAGTGGCTGCACGTCACCGACCACTGCCGGGCGATCGAGGCGGTGCTGGCGAACGGCAAGGTGGGCGAGACCTACCACGTCGGCAGCGGTGTCGAGGCCGACATCGAGACGATCGCGGACACGATCCTCGCCGAGCTGGGCCTGCCGGACACCCTCAAGACGATCGTCCCGGACCGCCCGTCGCACGACCGCCGCTACCTGCTCGACTCCAGCAGGCTGCGGACCGAGCTCGGCTGGGCACCGCAGATCGACTTCACCGACGGCATGCGTTCCACGATCGCCTGGTACCGCGACAACGAGGCCTGGTGGCAGCCGCTGATCGGCCGCTCCCCCGTCCAGGAGACCGCCTGGAGCGGCGGTCGGCAATAAGGCGGTCGGCTCAAGGTCGCCTAGGGGCGACCATCGCCGCTCCGCCGTTGGGGCGCTGGGCGCCCCAACCAGACCGGTACCGAGCTCGTCCCGGGAGTCTGGGGCAATCCAGGTCCGGGGGCGGGATCGTGGCTGAGTCGGGATCGTGGCTGGGTTTCGTGATCCGAGCGGGCGGGGTTGCGTGGCCGCCGCCTTGGGGCGATCGCGCCCGGGGCGGCAGTCATGGTCGGTGGCTTGGTCGTTGCCACGGCCCGGCTGTCGGCTCGCTACCCGGCGCGACTGACACCGGTTCTTGACGGGATTGCGCACGTCAAGGGCGTGTCGCGGGGGGCTTCGGCCACTAGGCTGCCAGATGTGCCGGAATCTCCCGAACGGTCGTCATGAGAAGGGCGCGCCCGCGGGTACTCGGGTTGGTCCTCGCTGGCGGCAAGGGGACGCGACTCGCGCCGCTGACCGACGATCGGGCCAAGCCCGCGGTTCCCTTCGGCGGGCTCTACCGGCTGATTGACTTCGCGCTGTCGAACCTGGTCAACGCGGGGTTCCTGCGGATCGCCGTGCTGACCCAGTACAAGAGCCACAGCCTCGACCGGCACATCACCACGACGTGGCGGATGAGCAACCTGCTGGGCAACTACATCACCCCCGTGCCGGCGCAGCAGCGCCTCGGGCCACAGTGGTTCTCCGGCAGCGCCGACGCCATCCACCAGTCGCTCAACCTCGTCTACGACGAGACCCCGGACATCGTCGTCGTCTTCGGCGCCGACCATGTGTACCGGATGGACCCACGGCAGATGGTCGAGCAACACATCGAGACCGGCGCGGGGGTGACCGTCGCCGCGCTGCGGGTGCCGCGTTCCGAGGCCACCGGCCTGGGCGTCATCCGGCCGGCCGCCGACGGACGCACGATCGACGAGTTCCTGGAGAAGCCAGCCAACCCGCCCGGTCTGCCAGACAGTCCGGACGAGACGCTGGCGTCGATGGGCAACTACGTCTTCACGACGAAGGTGCTCGTCGATGCCCTGCACGCCGACGCGACGGACCCAGACAGCGTGCACGACATGGGCGGCGACATCATCCCGATGCTCGTCGCCCGAGGCGTGGCCGGTGTCTACGACTTCAGCGCCAACGAGGTGCCGGGCGCCAAGGAGCGCGATCAGGGCTACTGGCGCGACGTCGGCACGATCGATGCCTACTTCGACGCACACATGGACCTGTGCGCGCTCGACCCGGTGTTCAACCTCTACAACCCGGACTGGCCGATCCTCACCAGCGTGCCGTCGCTGCCGCCGGCCAAGTTCGTCCGGGACGCACCGGGACGCACCGGCATGGCGGTCGACAGCATCGTGAGCAATGGGGTGATCGTCTCCGGCGGGCTGCTGCGCCGGTCGGTGCTCTCCCCCGGGGTGCGGGTGAACTCGTGGGCACGGGTCGAGAATGCCGTCGTCATGAACAACACCCTGATCGGACGGCGCGCGGTCGTGCGGGACGCGATCCTCGACAAGAACGTCGTCGTCCCGCCCGGCGCCCAGGTCGGTGTCGACAAGGAACACGACCGGGCGCGTGGGTACACGGTCAGCACCGACGGCGTCACCGTCGTCGGCAAGGGCGTCACCGTCGAATGAGCCTCCTCCGCTGAGCAGGCCCGCTCCATCGTTCCCACGGACACTGGGGCACCTCGACCGCCGGCAGTGCGCTGGGATGACCCAGTGGGGCGGGCCGGTCGCCTCGTCCGGTACCAACCCTCACCAGAAGGATTCGCGGGATGCGCGTCGCGCTGCTGACCAGGGAGTATCCGCCGGGCGTCTACGGCGGTGCGGGCGTTCATGTCGAGTACCTGGCCCGCGAGCTGGCCCGGCTGATCGATCTGACGGTCCACTGCGAGGGCGACCTCAAGGCGGACGACCCAGCCAACGCGCCAGTCGAGGACACCAGCCCGACAGTCCGGCGCCATCGGCCGTGGGCCGCGTTGGACGGCACGAATGACGCCCTTCGTACCTTCTCGATGGACCTGGCCATGGCGGCAGCGGCGACCGTCGACCTGGGCGGTGTCGACCTCGTCCACTCGCACACCTGGTACACCAATCTGGGGGGGCACCTGGCCGCGCTGCTCGCCGGCGTGCCGCACGTGATGACCTCGCACTCGTTGGAGCCGCGCCGGCCGTGGAAGGCCGAGCAGCTGGGCGGCGGCTACCGGCTGTCCTCCTGGGCCGAGAAGACCGCCATCGAGGCCGCGGCCGCGGTCGTGGCCGTGAGCGCCGGCATGAAGGCGGACATTCTGGACGCCTACCCCGAGGTCGACCCGGCGAAGGTGCACGTCATCCGCAACGGGATCGACACCGACGAGTACTCCCCCGACCTGGGCACCGACGTGCTGGAACGTCATGGCGTCGACCCGGATCGCCCGTCCGTGGTCTTCGTGGGCCGGATCACCCGGCAGAAGGGCGTCCCGGTGCTGCTGCGGGCCGCGGCCGAGCTCGACCCGCGCGCCCAGTTGGTGCTGTGCGCCGGCGCCCCGGACACCCCGGAGCTGCTCGCCGAGGTGACCGAGCTGGTCGACGGCCTGCGGGCCCGCCGCGACGGCGTCATCTGGATCTCCGGCATGCTCGAGAAGACCGAGGTCATCCAGTTGCTCTCGCACGCCTCGCTGTTCGCCTGCCCGTCGGTCTACGAGCCGCTGGGCATCGTCAACCTGGAGGCGATGGCCTGCGGCGCCGCCGTCGTCGCCTCCCGCGTCGGCGGCATCCCCGAGGTGGTCGACGAGGGTGTGACCGGCCTTCTCGTCCCCCCGGACGACCCCGCGGCCCTGGCCGGCGCCATGAACGACCTCCTGGCCAGCCCGGCCCGCGCCAGGACCATGGGCGAACGCGGCCGCGCCCGCGCCGTGGACCAGTTCGGCTGGCCCGCCGTGGCCCGCCAGACCGCCGAGCTGTACGAGTCGCTCCTCGCCCGCTAGCCGCGCGTGCCCGCCGGCCACGCGTACCAGGCCCCATACGTACTAGAGCCCAGGCCCTGGTGGGCCTGGGCTCTTTCAACCGCCGGGGGCGATTCCCTCTGTTTGGAGTCTCCCCCCTTACTTTGGGTCTCGTCCTCGACGGCATGAGGTTGATACCTCCTGCGCCGATACCCAAACACAGAGTTACAAGATTTTCTTCTCGCGGACCGGGCCGATCGACCCGCGACTCGGCCGGTAGCCACGGCACGGCTCCCGGCGAGCGCCGGCCCACGGGCGGGCCGGCGCGGTCGGCCGGCGCCACCCGCGTCGCCCGACGCGGGTCAGACGTTGAAGCCGGGTCAGACGTTGAAGCCGAGGGCGCGCAGCTGGTCGCGGCCATCCTCGGTGATCTTGTCGGGGCCCCACGGGGGCATCCAGACCCAGTTGATGACGAGATCCGAGACCAGGGAGTCGGGGCCGTCGACGAGCGCGGTCCGGGCCTGGTCCTCGATCACGTCGGTGAGCGGGCAGGCCGCGGATGTCAGGGTCATGTCGAGCGTCACCACGTGCTCGTCGGAGACGGTGATGCCGTAGACGAGGCCGAGGTCGACGACGTTGATGCCGAGCTCGGGGTCGACGACGTCGCGCATCGCCTCCTCGATGTCGTCGATCGTCGCCTTGTCCACCGGCGGGGCCGTCAGCCGCTGCTGCTCGGAGGGCGCGTCGGCGTCGGCCGGCGCCGACGACGCGGTGACGCTCTCCGGCAGCGCGGCGTCCTCGGTGAGAACGGTGTCGGGGGCGGTGCGGTCGGTCATGCCTGCTTCTCCTGCTCGGGAACGGACCCCTCGGGCGCGGCGCCGCCGCCGGCGGCCGGGCTGTCGACGACCTGCGCGGTGGCGTCCTTCCAGGCCATCCAGCTCAGCAACGCGCACTTGACTCGGGCCGGGTACTTCGACACACCGGCGAACGCGATCGCGTCCTCGAGGACGTCCTCGTCCGGCTCGACTGTGCCCCGGGACTGCATGAGCGCCAGGAACTCGCGCTCCAGCGCCATCGCGTCCCCGATGCTCTTGCCGATGACCAGATCGGTCATCACGCTCGCCGAGGCCTGGCTGATCGAGCAGCCTTCGCCCTCGTACGAGACGTCGGCGACCGTGTCGTCGACGATCTTCACGCGCAGGGTGACCTCGTCGCCACAGGTCGGGTTGACGTGGTGCACCTCGGCGTCGAACGGCTCGCGCAGCCCGCGGTGGTGCGGGTTGCGGTAGTGGTCCAGGATGATCTCCTGGTACATCGAGTCCAGCTTCACGCTCCGAAGAACCTCCACATCGGCGTCATGCTCCGAAGAAACGCCGCACCGCGGCCAGACCTTCCACCAAGGCGTCGATCTCGCCGGTGGTGGTGTACAGGTGGAACGACGCCCGGGTCGTCGCGGGCACGCCGTAGCGCAGGCACACCGGCCGGGCGCAGTGATGGCCGACGCGCACGGCGATGCCCTGCTCGTCGAGGACCTGGCCGACGTCGTGCGGGTGGATCGCCCGCCCGTCCTTGCCGGCCAGCAGGAACGAGATCGCCCCACCGCGGTCGACGGCGTCGGTCGGGCCAATGATCCGCAGCCCGGGCACCTCGGCCAGCCGGCGCAGCGCGTGCTCGGTGAGCGCGTGCTCGTGCGCGGCGACGGCGGCCATCCCGGCCCCGCCCGCGAGCCCCGTCAGGTAGTCGACGGCGGCACCGAGCCCGACCGCCTGGGAAATCATCGGCGTGCCGGCCTCGAAACGGTGTGGCGGCGGGGCGTAGGTACTCGCCTCCATCGTCACCAGTTCGATCATCTCGCCGCCGCCCAGGAACGGCGGCATGACCTCGAGCAGCTCTCGGCGGCCCCACAGCACGCCGATGCCGGTCGGCCCGCACATCTTGTGCCCGGTGAACGCGAAGAAGTCCACGCCGAGCGCGGTCACGTCGACCGGCAGGTGCGGCACGGACTGGGAGCCGTCGACGACGACGAGCGCGCCGACCTCGCGGGCGCGGGCGGCGACCGCCGCGACCGGGTTGACGGTGCCGAGGATGTTCGACTGGTGGACCATCGAGACGACCTTGGTGCGCTCGTTCACGACCTCGTCGAGGTTCGACAGGTCGAGCCGGCCGTCGTCGGTCAGCCCCAGCCAGCGCAGCGTCGCGCCGGTGCGCTGGCACAGCATCTGCCAGGGCACCAGGTTGGAGTGGTGCTCCATCTCGGTGACGACGACCTGGTCTCCGGGGCCGAGCCGGAAACGCTCCGCCTCCGGGCCGTGCGCCGCCGCGTTGCTGAACGCGTAGGCGACCAGGTTGAGCGCCTCGGAGGAGTTCTTGGTGAAGACGACCTCGTGCCGGTCCGGCGCTCCGACGAACGCGGCGACCTTGTCGCGGGCCGCCTCGTAGAGCGCGGTCGCCTCCTCGGCGAGCACGTGGATGCCGCGGTGCACGTTGGCGTTGTGCAGCTCGTAGTACTCGCGCTCGGCGTCGAGCACCGCGCGCGGCTTCTGCGACGTGGCCGCGCTGTCGAGGTAGACGAGCGGCTTGTCCCCGTGGACCATCCTGTCGAGGATGGGAAAGTCCTTGCGGACCAGCTCGACGTCCAGCTCGGGGACGCCCGCCAGATCGGTCATGCGCCCGCTCCCACCTTCACGTACTTGTCGTAGCCGGACTCTTCGAGGGTCGCCGCGAGCTCGGACCCGCCCTCGTCGACGATCTTCCCGCCCGCCATGACGTGCACGAACTCCGGCTGCACGTAGCGCAGGATCCGGGTGTAGTGGGTGATCAGCAGGGTGCCGGTCTCACCGGTCTCGCGGACCGCGTTGATCCCGGCGGAGACGACCCGCAGCGCGTCGACGTCGAGGCCCGAGTCGGTCTCGTCAAGGATCGCGATCTTCGGCTTGAGCAGCATCATCTGCAGGATCTCGTGACGCTTCTTCTCACCGCCCGAGAAGCCCTCGTTGACGCCACGCTCGGCGAACGCCTGGTCCATCTCGAGGAAGCCCATCGTCTCCTTGACCTCCTTGACCCACAGCCGCAGCTTCGGGGCCTCGCCGCGGACGGCCGTGGCGGAGGTACGCAGGAAGTTGGAGACGGAGACGCCGGGCACCTCGACCGGGTACTGCATGGCCAGGAAGATGCCGGCCCGGGCCCGCGTGTCGACGCCCATCGCGAGCACGTCCGCGCCGTCCAGCGTGATCGAGCCCTCGGTCACCGTGTACTTCGGGTGACCGGCGATCGCATAGGACAGCGTCGACTTGCCGGAGCCGTTCGGCCCCATGATCGCGTGCGTCTCACCCTTGCGGACGGTCAGGTTGACGCCTCGCAGGATCTCGCGCGGCCCCTCCCCGTCAGTCTCCACCGAGACGTGCAGGTTACGGATCTCCAAGGTCGACACTGGTCTAGGTCCTCACTTAAGGCTCGCGGCGGCCGGGCCAAAGGAGGTGCGAAAATGCTCCTCCTTCGCGCCTCCGGCGGCCTTATCTGGGTTGACGTCGACGTAGACGTCGCCGCCCTCGATGGTCACGGGGTAGATGGGCACCGGGTCGGTGGCCGGGAGGCAGGTCGGCTTGCCGCTCTCCAGGTCGAACTGGGAGCCGTGCAGCCAGCACTCGATCTTCCCGTCCTCCACGTCGCCGTCCGACAGCCGGACGTCCTGGTGCGAGCACTCGTCCCGGATCGCGAACACCCGCCCGCCGGAACGCACCACACATACCGGCGTCGGCTCGTCCTCGCCCTCGACGTCCAGCTCGACGCCCAGCGCCGCCTCCTCGGCGACGTCGTCGAGTGCGCAGGCCCGCACTCGGCCCGACGAGACATCGCCCTCCAGCCTGCTCATGCGCCCACCGCTGACAGCTCCGCGTCGACGGCCGCCATCACCCGGTCGCGCAGCGCCGGCACGTCGATCCGGTCCAGCACCTCACCGAAGAAGCCGCGTACGACCAGCCGGCGGGCCTCGCCGGCCGGGATGCCCCGGGCCATCAGGTAGAACAGCACCTCGTCGTCGAACCGGCCGGTGGCGCTGGCGTGGCCCGCGCCGGCGACCTCGCCGGTCAGGATCTCCAGGTTCGGCACCGAGTCGGCCCGCGCCCCGTCGGTGAGCACCAGGTTGCGGTTGATCTCGTAGGTGTCGGTGCCGACGGCGTCCGCGCCGATCAGGACGTCGCCGATCCACACCGAGTGCGCGTCGGCGCCCTGGAGCGCGCCCTTGTAGGTCACCCGGCTGCGGCAGTTCCGCTCCAGGTGGGTGACCAGCAGCCGGTGCTCCTGGTGCTGGCCGGCGTCGGTGAAGAACAGGCCGGCGAGCTCCGCGTCCCCGCCCGGGCCGCGGTAGTCGACCGTCGGGTTGATCCGGACGAGGTGGCCCCCCAGCGTGAGGTGGGTGGCCCGCAGCTTCGCGTCCCGGCCGACCGAGAAGGCGTGCGCCCCGGCGTGCACCGCGTCGTCGTCCCAGTCCTGCAGCGAGACGAACGTGACGGACGCGCCGTGGCCGACGTGCACCTCGACGTTGCCGGCGTACTTCGCCGTGCCGGTGTGGTCGAGCACGACGGTCGCGCGGGCGAACGGGCCGACCTCGACCACCAGGTGGCTGTAGCAGACCCCGCCCTCGCCCCGCAGCGCCGCCACGATCGGCTCGGTCAGCTCCGTCTCGCCCGGGACGGTGACGGCGACGGCGCCGCCGGCCCGCACGGTCGCGAACGCGGCTACCCGGTCGACCGGGGTGAGTACCCGGCCGACGCGCGGGTCGTCCGCGTCCACGAACTCGACCTCGACGCCCTCCGGCGCCGCGACCGAAATGTCGATCTTCCCGTCGGGCTCCTGGCCGGCGATCAGCGGCTTGAGCGGGCGCAGCGGGGTGAACCGCCAGGCTTCCTCGCGGCCGGTCGGGACGGGGTGTGCCTCGGGGTCACGGGACCGGACCGGGGCGGCCGGGGCCGCCGCCGCCGGCGGACGACCGGTGGCGTCGATGACCGCCATGTCAGCCGACAGCCCCTTCCATCTGAAGCTCGATCAGCCGGTTGAGCTCGAGGGCGTACTCCATCGGCAGCTCCCGGGCGATCGGCTCGACGAAACCGCGCACGATCATCGCCATCGCCTCGTCCTCGGCCATGCCCCGGCTCATCAGGTAGAAGAGCTGGTCCTCGCCGACCTTGGAGACGCTCGCCTCGTGGCCGATCGACGCGTCGTCCTCACGGACGTCGACGTACGGGTAGGTGTCGGAGCGGCTGATCGTGTCGACGAGCAGGGCGTCGCACCTGACGGTCGACTTCGACTGGTGCGCGCCCTCGTGGATCTGGACGAGGCCCCGGTACGAGGTCCGGCCGCCGCCGCGGGCCACCGACTTCGAGATGATCTGTGACGAGGTGCGCGGCGCCGCGTGCACCATCTTGGCGCCCGCGTCCTGGTGCTGGCCCTCGCCGGCGAACGCGATCGAGAGGACCTCGCCGCGGGCGTGCTCGCCGAGCAGCCACACCGCCGGGTACTTCATCGTCACCTTGGAGCCGATGTTGCCGTCGATCCACTCCATCGTGCCGCCCTCCTGGCAGGCGGCCCGCTTGGTGACCAGGTTGTAGACGTTGTTCGACCAGTTCTGGATCGTCGTGTAGCGGCAGCGCGCGTTCTTCTTGACGACGATCTCGACGACCGCGGAGTGCAGGGAGTCCGACGAGTACACCGGCGCGGTGCAGCCCTCGACGTAGTGCACGTAGGCACCCTCGTCGACGATGATCAGCGTCCGCTCGAACTGGCCCATGTTCTCGGTGTTGATCCGGAAGTAGGCCTGCAGCGGGATCTCGACGTGCACGCCCGGCGGCACGTAGATGAACGACCCGCCGGACCAGACCGCCGTGTTGAGCGCGGCGAACTTGTTGTCACCGACCGGGATCACGGAGCCGAAGTACTCCTTGAAGATCTCCGGGTGCTCGCGCAGGCCGGTGTCGGTGTCGAGGAAGATGACGCCCTGCTCCTCGAGGTCCTCGCGAATCTTGTGGTAGACGACCTCGGACTCGTACTGGGCCGCGACGCCGGCGATGAGGCGCTGCTTCTCCGCCTCGGGGATGCCGAGCTTGTCGTAGGTGTCCTTGATGTCCTGGGGCAGGTCGTCCCAGCTCTCCGCCTGCTTCTCGGTGGAGCGGACGAAGTACTTGATGTTGTCGAAATGGATGCCGGACAGGTCCGCGCCCCAGGTGGGCATCGGCTTGCGCTCGAACAGCTTCAGGCCCTTGAGCCGCAGGTCGGTCATCCAGCTCGGCTCGGACTTCTTGGCGGAGATGCCGCGCACGACCGCCTCGGACAGACCGCGCTCGACGTCGGCGGCGTAGGCGTCGGCGTCGGCCCAGCCGAACCGGTACGAGCCAAGGCCTTCCAGGGCGGTCTCGGCAGAGGTGGTCGTCATGTAGAAGGACCTTCCGTTGTGATCCTCACCGGGACGACGGCCCCGGTTCCCTTGGCGCTACACGGTGCGGCGGCCGGTTCGAAGGACGCTTGCGCGTCCCTCGCCGCTCCCGGACCTCCCAGATCGGCTCCGCCGATCCGGGAGGGACCCCGGGCGGGGGGGGGGGGGGGCCCCCCCCCCCCCGCGCCCCCCCCCGCGGGGGGGGGGGGGGGGGGGGCGGGGCGGGGGGGGGGGGGGGGGGGCCCCCCCCACCGACCTGGTACCGGCCCGATCTGGAGGATCAGGGCTGGTACCGGTCACAGGGTGGGCTCTTGTGTCAGTCGCTACGTCTGTTGCGTCCGTCACTACGTCTGTGTCAGTCACCGCGTCCGTGATGCCGTCCGCTTTGGCTGGGACGTGCGTCGTGCATACGCCGTCGCCGTGGGCGATCGTGGCGAGCCGCACCACGTGGGTGTGCAGTAACCGGGACAGCGCCGCCGTCTCCGCCTCGCACAGCGCGGGGAAACGCTCGGCCACATGCTGCACCGGGCAGTGGTGCTGGCAGATCTGGGTCCCGCTGGGCACCTCGGAGACGCTGGCGGTGTAGCCGGCGGCGGTCATCGCCGCGGCGAGCGCCGCCGGGCGCTGGTCCGCGGACACGCCGTTGACCGCCCCGGCAAGCCGGATCTCCAGCTCCCGGCCGCGGCTCTCGGCGAACCGGGTGACCGCGTCGGAACCGGCGACCTCGTCGAGGAAGTGCAGGGCGCCGACGGCCAGGTCGGAGTAGGCGGTAGGGCCGGCCTCCTCGTGCCCCGCGTCGGTCAGCCGGTAGTGCCGGGCCGGACGCCCCCGGCCCCGCGGGCCGCGGGTGTGGACCGAGGTGGGGGCGATGATGCCATCACTGACCATCGCGTCCAGGTGACGGCGCACCGCCGCAGGCGAGAGCTCCAGCCGCCGGGCAAGCTCCGCGGCGGTCGCCGGCCCCCCCTCCAGCAGGATGCGCACGACCCGGTCACGGGTGCGGCCGTCGCTGCCCGCGGACACCGTGTCCGCCGACAGCTCGCCACCCCGGGCCGAGTCAGGATCCCGCGTGGATTTCACAACACCAGTGTGCCCTATTTACTGGCGAGCGTCGAACCAGGCCAGCGCGGTGGGATCAACGCCACGGACGTCCCGGGGTCTCGCCCGGCCCACGGCCGAGCCCGCCCCGCGGGGCCGGAGAGTGGTACCGGTAACAACGCCCGGAAAGCGACGGTGCACACTTGCGCAATGGGGATGCGACAGACCGTGCGGCCCTGGCCCGCCAGACGCGGACTGGTGGCCGCCGTCACCCTACTGGGCGCCGCGGCGATGTTCCTGGTCGGCTGTGGCGGCGGCGCGGAGGGCAACGGCCTCGCGTCGGCGCCGGCCGCCGAGATCGGCGGCCGGACCCTGGATTCCTTCCGGGCCGTCGACAACGTCCGGGTGACCGCCCGGCTGTCCAGCGGGAGCGTCGAGAACGCCGACACCAGCTGGGACCTGCGGATCGCGGGCCAGACCACGAGCGGGACCTTCACGATCAGCGGCCACAAGATCGAGGTCATCAAGATCGAGGCCGACACCTACATCCGGGCCGGTGTCGGCTACTACGCCGAGATCGGCGAGAGCGACGCCGCCGATCTGCTCGCCGACCGCTGGGTGCGGCTCACGGAGCGACAGGCCGACCAGTACCGCTTCCTCACCGTCGACGGCATCGCCCTGTCCATCGAGGGCTACCTCACCAACCTCGACGGCGCGGTCAGCAAGACGACACTCGACGGCCGGGACGCCGTCCGGGTGGAGGACCGCGACGGCGTCACCCTCTACGCCGCCACCACCGGTGACCCGGTGCCGCTGAGGATCGATCTCGTCGGTCAGGAGAACGGCCGGCTCGAGTTCCTCGAGTACGGCGCCGCCGCCGTCGCCACCGCCCCCGCCGACCCGGTCGACCTCGCCGGCATCGGCTAGGCGCCGGCGGCCGGGCGCGCCGCTTCCCTGGGCCGGTGGCCGCGCTCGTCCCCCGCCGGTCGGGCTCGTCCCCGCCGATGGCCGCGTTCTCGCGGGTTCGCGGCCGGGCCGGATGCGCCGATCATGTCCTGGCGGATCCGGCGGGGGCGCGCGATAACATCCGTCGGTGCCCGCGCGCGTGGTGGTCGCCGTCGACCAGGGAACGACCGGCACGACGGTGTGCGTGCTCGACCGGGACGCCCGGGTCGTCGGCCGGGCCCAGACCGAGGTCGCGGTCTCCTATCCCCGCCCCGGCTGGGTCGAGCAGGATCCCGAACAGCTCTGGCGCGGCGTCGTGGACACGGCCGCCGCCGCGCTCGCCGAGGCCGGCCGCGGCCCGGGCGACATCGCCGCCCTCGGCATCACCAACCAGCGCGAGACCACCGTCCTGTGGGAGCGGCGCACCGGCCGGCCCGTCCACCCGGCGGTCGTCTGGCAGGACCGGCGCACGGCCGGCGCGTGCGAGAAGCTCGCCGCCGCCGGGCACGGCCCGGCCGTCGCCGAGCGCACCGGGCTGGTGCTCGACCCGTACTTCTCCGGCACCAAGATCGCCTGGATCCTGGACGCCGACCCGGAGCTGCGGCGCCGGGCCGGGCGAGGCGAGCTCGCGTTCGGCACCGTCGACAGCTGGCTGATCTGGCGGCTCACCGGCGGGCGGACACATGTCACCGACATCACGAACGCCTCCCGCACCATGCTGCTCGACCTGGAGACGGCGGCCTGGTCGGCACCGATGACCGAGCTGCTCGGCGTCCCGCCGGAGCTGCTGCCCGAGGTGCGGCCGAGCTCCGAGGTCTACGCCGAGACCGACCCCGCCGCCTTCCTGGGGGTGGCGGTGCCGGTCGCGGCCGCGGTCGGCGACCAGCAGGCGGCGCTGTTCGCCCAGGCCTGCCTGGAGCCGGGACAGGCCAAGAACACCTATGGCACCGGCTCGTTCGTGCTGCTCAACACGGGCCCGACCTCACCCCCCCGAACGGACGGCACGCTGCTGCGCACCGCCGCGTTCCAGCTGGCCGGGGAACCGGCGCACTACGCCCTCGAGGGGGCGGTGCTCGCGACCGGCTCGGCCGTGCAGTGGCTGCGCGACGGGCTGGGCGTGATCTCGTCGGCCGCCGAGACGGCCGAGCTCGCCGCCTCGCTGAGCGGCAACGACGGCGTCTACTTCGTCCCGGCGCTGGCCGGGCTCGGCGCGCCGCACTGGGATGCGCGTGCCCGCGGCACGCTGGTCGGGCTGACCCGCGGCACCGGGCGGGCGCACCTGGCCCGCGCGGTGCTGGAGTCGATCGCCTACCGCACCCGCGACGTGACCGAGGCGATGGCGGCCGCCGGCACGCCCGTCACCGAGCTGCGCGCCGACGGCGGAGCCGCCGCCAACGCGTGGTTGATGCAGTTCCAGGCCGACATCCTCGGCGTCCCGGTGGACGTGCCGGACAATCTGGAGACGACGGCGCTCGGCTCGGGTTACCTTGCCGGACTCGCCACCGGGTTCTTCGCCGACCGCTCCGCGCTCGCCACACTGCGCCGCACCGCCGTCCGCTACGAGCCTCGGCTCGCCGAGGCCCACCGTGACCGGCTCTACGCCGACTGGCTGCGCGCCCTGGACCGCTCCCGCGACTGGGCCCGCGACTGAAGCCTCCTTCCTCCTTCCAGATCGGACCCGGTCCGCGGGCGGCCGCGGTACTCGCCGCGCGGGAGCTGGGGTGACCTCGGGCGTTGGTCACGCGGTTTCGCGAAAGGCCCGCTCCACCCTGCCCAGAGGGGCCATCCGGCACCGGGGAAGACTCCGTCCTGCCCAGAGGGGCCATCCGGCACCGGGGAAGGCTCCGTGCCCCGGCAGGCGTTCCGATCACGGGGACACGGGTGGACCACGGAATCGCCAGGACCAAAATCAGCGAATCTACTGTCTGCGGAGCCGATCCCTGACACGCTGTCACGGGGGCGCGGCTGGCGTTCCCGCTCGCCCCTGACCCCCGGACGGAGACCGTGACGGACGCTGACTACGCCGTCGAGCTTGGCCGCCGCCTGCGCGCGGTCCGCAACCGGCGTGGCATGTCGCTGCTCGACGTGCAGGAGATCACCGACGGCCGGTGGACCGCCGGCACGCTCGGCGCCTACGAACGCGGCAGCCGCGTGATGCGGGTGCACCGGCTCGTCGAGCTGGCCGAGCTCTACGACGTGCCGGCGACCCTGCTCGTCCCGCCGACCACCGAGCGACGCGACGTCGAAGGCCTGCCTCCCCTGATCATCGATCTGCGCCGGCTGCGCAAGCTGCCGCCGACCCGCACCGGCCCGCTGCGGCGCTGGATCGCGATCGTGCAGGTGCTGCGCTCGGAAAGCTCCCGCGACGTGCTGCGGCTGCGCCGCTCCGACCTCACCTCGCTGTCCCGGCTGTACTCGACCACCCCCGAGCTGCTCTACGAGCGTCTCGGCGCCTGGGGCGCGCTCGTCGAGCCGGCCCCGACGAGCGCGCCGGACGGCGGCGGCCTTGGGAACGGGCTCCGACGGCCCGGCGGCTCCGACCGGCCGCGCGGCGGTGGCCCGACGTCCCCGTCCCGCCAGGGCCCGCGGCGCCACTGACCGCGTCGCTGACGACGACCCGACCAGCGGCGAGGGCGGCGTGGCCGCGGGCGTCGACACCGCGACGCTCTGCTGAAGGCCGCCGGGCCGTCGACGCTCCCCCCAGCGATCCCTGGCCGCCGCGCTCCCCGGGCCGCCGCCGGTTGGCGGCGTCTCCGTGTCGCCCGCCTCACTCACGGTTCGACACGGATCACGCGCCTCGGGACCGGCGGGCGGTTGGCCCGTCCGTAGGATCGGCGCGTGGCGGAGATCCTGGCGGTCGAGGTCGTCGACCTCGTCAAGGCGTACGGACCCAACCGCGCGGTGAACGGGCTGTCGTTCACCGTCCCGGCCGGGTCGGTCACCGCCCTGCTGGGGCCGAACGGGGCGGGCAAGACGACCACCGTCGAGATCTGCGAGGGCTTCCGGCGGGCCGACGCCGGCACGGTGCTGGTGCTGGGCCGCGACCCCGTCGCCGACGCGGCGGCGCTGCGGCCACGGGTCGGGGTGATGCTGCAGTCCGGCGGGATGTACCCAGGGGCCCGGGCCGGTGAGATGCTGCGGCTGGTGGCCGCGCACCACGCGCACCCGCTGGATCCGGACACGCTGCTGGAACGGGTGGGGCTCGACGGCACCGCCGCGCGCACTCCGTTTCGCCGGCTGTCCGGCGGCCAGAAGCAGCTGCTTTCGCTGGCGATGGCCATCGTCGGCCGCCCCGAGCTGGTGTTCCTGGACGAGCCGACCGCGGGCCTGGACGTGCGTGCCCGGCACGCGACCTGGGACCTCGTCGAGGAGCTGCGCGCCGCCGGCGTGACGGTGGTGCTCACCACGCATGCCATGGACGAGGCGGAGCGGCTCGCCGACCAGGTGGTGATCGTCGACCGGGGCGCGGTGGTCGCCGCGGGCACCCCGGCTGAGCTGACCAGGGGCGGCGCCGACGGCGAGCTGCGTTTCCGGGCGCCGTCCGGGCTCGACCTCGACCAGCTCCTGGCGGCGCTGCCCGACGGCTCGCGGGCGTCCGAGCGCGCCGGCGGGCACTACATCGTGCGCGGCACGGTCGACCCCGCGTTCCTGGCCGCGGTGACGGCGTGGTGCGCGGGCAACGGCGTGCTGCCGACCGACCTGCGGGTCGAGCAGCGCAGCCTGGAGGACGTCTTCGTGGACCTGACCGGATCGGAGCTCGCGCCATGACGGCGTCCCCCGCCCCGCTGGACCTGCGGCCGGCGCCGGGGGCGTCCCCATGGGCCCGGATGCTCGGCGCGCAGACCCGGATGGAGCTGGCCCTCAACCTGCGGCACGGCGAGTCCGTGCTGCTCACCCTGATCATCCCTGTCGGGCTGCTGGTGTTCTTCTCCGCGGTCGACGTGCTGCCCGCCGACGGCCGGGACGCCGTGGACTTCCTCGTTCCCGGCGTGCTGGCGCTGGCCGTGATGTCGAGCGCGTTCACCGGCCAGGCGATCGCCACGGGGTTCGAGCGCCGCTACGGGGTGCTCAAGCGGCTTGGGGCCACGCCGCTGCCCCGCTGGGTGCTGCTCGCCGGCAAGACGCTGGCGGTGCTGGCCATCGAGGTGGTCCAGGCGTTGCTACTGGTCGGGATCGGGCTGGCACTCGGCTGGGACGCGCGGCTGCCCGGCGCCGCCGCCGGGGTCGGCTGGCTGGCTCTGCTGCTGGTGCTCGGCACGACGGCGTTCTCCGGGCTGGGCCTGCTGATGGCCGGCACCCTGCGCGCCGAGGCGACGCTCGCCGCCGCCAACGGCGTCTACCTGCTGTTGCTGCTGGTCGGCGGGGTGGTGTTCCCGCTGTCGGAGCTTCCCGGCTGGCTGCGCGCCGTCGCGGAGGTCCTGCCGACGGCGGCGCTGTCCGACGGCCTGCGGGCCGTGCTCACGGACGCCGCCGCCCCCGGGGCCGGCTCGCTCGTCGTGCTGGTGTGCTGGGCGGTCGGGGCGGTGGCCCTGGCCGCGCGCACCTTCCGCTGGGAGTAACGGAGGGAGAAGGAGGCCCCAGCCAGACACCGCGGCTGTACCCGCCCACTCCCGGACGGAGCAAACCAGCAAGACACATGACGCTGGACAAGACACCTAACGCTGGAACTGTGCCCGAAGGCGCGGAGGCGCACCTCCGCGGAGGCCCTCCTTGCGAGCGAAGCGAGGCAAGGGGGGCCGCAGCGGAGGTCGCCGGAGCGCACG
>NZ_JADWYU010000027.1 GCF_016786325.1 Frankia nepalensis
GACGTTGCTGCGGCATCTGGCCGTGGTCGGGCGTTCGGGGCGGCGTTTGCCGTGGTCAGGGTTTGTAGGCAATCAGTCCGTATCCGCTGACGTCGCTGTCCGCGATCGGGTCGGGATCGGTATCCGGGCGCCAGCGATGCAGCCGCACGATTCCCGGCTCGACGATGTCCAGCTCATCCGGCACGAGGGCTTGGATCTCTTCGCGGGTGCGGAGCCTGAGCGGGATGCCGTTCTTGGTGTAGACGTCGGCGCCTTGGTTGGCCGCGTCGGGTACGAGGTCGGCCGTCCCGTGGCTGAGGAGCAGATAGCTGCCCGGGGTGAGTTGGTCGACGAGTTCGGCCACCAGTTCGGCCGGTCTGGCGTCGTCCAAGAAGAAGTGCAGAACAGCCAGGATCGACAGCGCGATCGGCCGGTCAAGGTTCAGGGTGTCGGTCAGATCGGGGCTGGCCAGGATGCTCGGTGGGTAGTGCAGATCTGCCGGGATGTAGGCCGTGCGGCCTTCCGGGGAACTGGTGAGCAGCGCGCGGGCGTGGGCCAGCACGACCGGGTCATCATCGACGTAGGCGACCCGCGCCGCCGGGGTGATCGCTTGGGCGATCTCGTGCAGGTTCGGTGACGTGGGGATGCCGGTGCCGACGTCAAGGAACTGGTCGATGCGGGCTTCGCTGGCCAGGTAGCGCACGGCGCGGTGGAGGAAGGCCCGGTTCGCCCGCGCGGTGGTGCCCGCGGCGGGGAACACGGCTAGGACGTGCTCGGCTGCCTGCCGGTCGGCGGGGAAGTTGTTCTTGCCGCCTAGAAAGTAGTCGTACATCCGCGCGGTATGCGGGATGTCCACTCTCAGGCCTTCGGGCCGGGGGTCCATGGCTTCGGCGGAAACGAACGTGCCATGGAGCGAGCCCATGGCGGGGTCAGGAGGGGTCACGGCCTTCCTTCTGCGTGTTGGGCGCGCTGGCCACGAATACCGGCGCGGTTGCTGAGATCGGGGTGGCTGGGCTGTCGTGCCACGGGTCCAGCGCGCGCAGCCGGTCGGCGACCCGCGCGAGTAGGTCCGGGTCGTTGTTGAACTCGACGGCCGGCAGGTCGGGATCAGGGTCAGGTATGCGATGTGCCACCCGCACCGACAGCGGCGTGGCGTCCGCTAGGGCTCCAGGCTCGGGCAGGATCGCGCCGGGGAACTGCGCCCACACGACGATCCCGCCGCGCTGGGCGCGGTAGGCGTCCCATCGGGTGCTCAGCGCTCCGATGATGGCAAGGCCACGGCCGGTCTCGCTGTCCTCGTCAGGATGCACAAGCCGCGGCTCGGCATCGTCGTTGCGACTCCAGACTTCGATGATCACGGTGCCGTTGGTCGCGGACAGCCGGATCGCGATGTACTCGTCTTGCAGTCGGCTCGCGCGTACCGCGTTCGTCGCCAGTTCGCAGACGACCAGCTCGGCGGTCTCGACGGCCTTGGGAGTGACGGCCCACTCGGCGAGCTGGTCGACGGTTTTCGCGCGTAGGAGGGGGACGGCGGCTGGGACCGGCGTGACGTGGGTGACTACCTGTTTCATGCCGACCTTCCGTCTAAACGGGCGCCCGGAACCCGTAGGTTGCCGAGGTACGCAGGTTGGTGACCTTCGTCGGCTGGTTCTCGCGCCGCGTCGGTCCGGGCTCCGGTACCGGGCCAGCGTCGGTGAGAACGTGGACGAGGATGTCGGCCACGCGATCGGCGAGAGCTTGGTCTACCGGCAACTTCACCTCCGCCGAGTCGCGCGCGAACTCGACGGTGGGCGGGTCACGCGGGGGCCAGCGTCCGTCCTCCCAGACCGCCACACGCACAAGGCTCAGAACCACCGCGAACAGACCCCGGGCAAGGTCGAACGGCGACAAGCCGCCAGAAGGGAGGGGGGACACTCCCCCTACCCCGTTGTCATGTTCGAGGCTGACGATCACTGGCCCGTTCCTGCTCGGCCGATGAACGGGCGGGCCTGTGGGCGCCAAGGCGAAAGCCACTCGGGCGCGTCTTCCTGCCCTCCCGGCGCGACACCGTCGCCCACGAGCAGAACGGCCGTAGCCACGTCGAGAACGTCACTGGACGGCGGCCCCAACACGCCCGCGTCGTCGCGGCGGACATCCGCCGTCGGTTCGTCCAGGAAGCTCAGGCCATCGGCCCACACGCGGACACGCCGCAGGTCCGGGAACACCGCCAGCAGACCCACGGCCACATCCAGCTCCGTCAGGCTGCCGGGGAAGGGCCCGGGGATCGACGTCTCGGTCTCCCCGCCGTCATCCAGCTCAAATCTGACGATCATCGTGACCTTTTCCCCTCGGTCCGGCACCTAACGGGCACCCCGAACCGGAGGGATGGCCCCTACCCGGCCCGGGGTCTGTCGCCGAGCGTGTCAGCGGGCGCGCGCGCAGTGAATCGACAGGTCGCCCTACTTTTGTGGTGGTCGGCAGGTCGGTGGGACGCTGCGCCCTAGTCGCTCTGCTACGCTCCGTATTGGAGGTGACAGAATGCCCGAGTTGACACTAGGCGACCGGATTGGACAGATTCGGCGACGCCGTAGCATGACTCAAGAGGAATTGGCGGAGCGCGCTGGAATTAGCGCGGACGTGATCCGGAAGCTAGAACAGAATCGCCGGACCACCGCGGCTATTAGGACGCTACACGCCATCGCTCGCGCGCTGGAAGTTGAAACCTCCGAGCTACTAAAGCAGGGCGTAGATTTGGACAATGAAGATAACGGCGATGCCGCTAGGCTATTGGAGCTGCACCGTATCCTCACTCCGTCGCTCGCTGAGATTCAGAGCGCCGAGGAACCGCCAACTAATGACAAGCTCCGCGCGGATGTCCTTGCCGCCACCCGCGCATACCAGAATGCGCGGTACCGGAATGCCCTCGGACACATCGCAGTTCTGCTGAGTGGAGCCGAGGCGGCAGCGTCCGCGCGCGCGGACGACTATGAGACGCGCCGGATCGTGACGTACGCCTACATCACTGCCGCGCGTACACTCATCCAACTCCGGCGCGAAGATCTCGGGTATGAAGCCGTGCGGCGTTCGCTTACGTTCGCCGAAAAAGCCGGTGATGAGGTTCTGTACGCCACATGTGGCGATGCAATGAATTGGATTCTCATACGACAAGCACGTTTTTACGAGGCAGAGCAAACGGCCACCAAGCTAGCATCCGTGATAGAGCCAAGAATCAGCTCTAGGGACGGCGCAAGATTCGGCACGTGGGGCAGGCTCCAAATCCAGGCGTCAACGGCAGCCGCGCGGAACAATCGACCGACGCAAGCCGCCGAATACCTATCGCTGGCGCGGACCGCCGCGGCAAGGGTTGATGGTGGGCAGATGAGCCTAGAGCCGTACCAGCAGATGTTTAGTCAAGACATCGTCTCGGCGATCGAGGTTGAATCCGCGCTGGTTGCGGGTGAGCCGGACCGCGCGCTAGGACTAGTGGAGTCACTCCAGATACAGCGTTGGGAGTGGGGCTCGACGTGGGAGCGCCACCTACTGACTGTCGCTGAGGCGCAGGTCGCGAACAAGAATTACGCGGACGCCAATCAGACCATCATGGAGGTTCGCGAACAATCGTCTGAATGGCTGGTCAACCAGCGGCTAGCACGCCGATTGGTTCGTGACCTGCTGGACTCACGCGGTGTCCGGTGGGCTCGGAACACTGGTCTAGCTGATCTCGCGTCCGAAATGAAGATCGCGGTATAAGTTCACGCTCCCGGTCAGGGGTCATCAGCGACAAAATTCCCCCGCTTCGGCGGGCGCCTTTGGAACGGGAGCGCGGCTAGCACGCGTGCCAAGGTCATGGAAGCGGTACCCACTCTGGCTGACTAGTCCCAATCGGCACTGGCGCCCGACGGGCGTTCTCATGAACCCGTAGACCACACTCGTTCCCGCGAGTCCTGCGCTAGGCAGCCTTGACGTTTACCGCGTCAGAGTCGGCCGCGTTCCTAGCCGGTGTCTGCAACAACAAATTCGACGCATGGCCCATGGCTAGCGCATAGCCAGCCCGACAGGGGAGCCCGAGAGGGGTCCCCCTTCCGTTGCCCCGAATGACTGCGGCGGGCGCCATCAGTTTCACGTCTGCTTGGCGTCGCAGCGCCAAACGGCCGCTGTTCCCCCCGGGGGAACAGCGGCCGTTTGGCGTGTGCTGGTTAGGCAGGTATGAGTCCCTTCGGGCAGTCACGGCGCTGGCCGTCCCGCTCGCGGAGCAGGTCCGCCAGAATAATCACTGTTGCGGGTGGCAGGAGGCGGGTCGCTGCGTCGAGAAGGCGGGCACCGCTCGCGCCGTCTGGCGCGATTGTCACGAGTTCCCATACGGCGAGTTGGTAGGGAGTGATCCCCCGATCGGGACCGGCCGCGTCTCCGACCTGCGGTATCCAACCAGGTTCGGACGTTCCGGGTTCCGTCTGTGCGTCGTGGGCATGTGGTGCGTGGTCTTTCGGCGCATGCGGTGCGCTGTCCGGCAGGTCCGTGGGCAACTCCTGAAAGATCAATGTCACGGTCGTTCCACCGCGTCCGCGCGTCGCTTCGTGGTCGACGAACACCGCCGGGGGTACCAGCCTGAGCGCGCCTACCACGTCGCGGGTGGTGGCCCCGGCCCGCACGGTCACCGCGTGACGGCCACCCGCCAGCGGTAGAACCGCGGCGCGTTCCCGGGCCGCTGGCCAGGCGGGGCGATCGTCGGGAGGGATACTGCTCATTGGGTCGCTCCTGTCTGTGTCACAGGGAGTGGCCAAGGTTCGGGGCAGTGGTCGCAACACTGCTCCGGACCGCGCGGCCGATGGTTGGGGTTTCGCAACCCCAACTCGGATGGTACGTGGGCGTTTGGGGTTGCACTAGGATTCCGGCGTGCCCGATGACGAGCTGTGGACCACGGGAGACATCGCGGAGCGTCTGGGCATCACGACCGAACGAGTCCGCCAGCTCAGCCACCGTGACGGCTTCCCGGCGCCCGCCGGGCGCGCGAAGCACATCCGTTACTGGCGAGCCCGCGACATCGAAGACTGGATCGAGAAGAACCGGCCCGATCAAGGTGCCGCGACTTAGCCTCGCGACTCCGCTTGCTTTTGCAAGCGGTCTGCAAGCGCAGGTCAGACGGCGGGGATGTGCGCGTCTTGGCCTTCGGGGATCGGGGCGCGGCGGGGCGTACATGTGTGGCCCTCTGCTCCATGGCTACTGGCGCCATGGGGCAGAGGGCCACACGCGTTGCGGGTCATGCGGTGCGGCGGCGGAGCGCGCGGAAGGGCGGCGGTGGGAAGCGTGGCCTACCGCTGGGAAGGGTGGCGTTGGGGTCGGCGCGTTCGGCGAGTGCGAGCGCGAGCGCGGTGATGACGTCGTCTTCGTAGGCGCGGGCGAATCGGTCGGCGCCGACGCCGTAGTACTTGCTGGCCAGGGTGCGGCGGGTGGTGAGGGTGGTCCGCGGTTTGGCGTTGATCGCGAGGAGTGCGCGGGCGGCGTCTCGTGACACCGCGGGAAGGGACTCCACGGCCGCGAGTAGTACCCGATGGGCGTCGGTGGCGGCCGTGGGGGTGCGGCGGCCGGTGAGGCTGGCGACGAGGGTCGGGGCGCGGCGGGCGAGCTGCGCGGGCGCCACATCACCGTTCTTGATCAGGGTGTGGAGTTCGGCGACGATCCGGGGGCTGAGGGTCAGGGCGACGATCATGGTCGGGGGGTCCGCTTCCTGGCGCGGGTGATCGGGCGATGGTCCGGGCTGGGCTTGACCGGCATCGTCGCTCACCGGCGCACCTACGTACAGCGATTTGGCGCGTACTGGCCACGTTTGCTTCCAGTTGGCTCGGTTAGGCCACCACACCGTGTCCGCGCCGCGTTCGCGCCGTGTCCGCACCGCGTTTGCACCGTGTCGGTGCCGAGTCTGCGCCGGGGAGGGTGCCGGGCCGGTCGGGCGCCGGGTCCGCACCATGTCCGCGCCGGGTCTGCGCCGTGTTCACACCGGGCACCGTGTTGGCGCCGTGTCCACGCCATATGTGGACCGTTAATGCACCGTGTATTCGCCGTGCGTTTGGTGGTGACTTCCCTATCGGGTCGGGGGAAAGTGGTCGTGGCGGAACCGCCCGGGGCACCGGGCGAGAATCCAGCCGCTTCCCTTCAACCCTTCTCGGGAGGTTCCCCGTGTATTACCGTCGTCCCTTCTGGTGGCTGGCGATCCGCTTCTTCCTGGTGATCGCGTTTCTCTACCTCGCGCTGTACTCCCTGTCCTACGTGGCGAGCCACTTCCTGGAGATCGTCGGCCCGATCATCATCGTCGGCGGTCTGATCTACGGCGCCGTGTCGCTCGTCCAGCGGGGCCGCGGCCGGTGAATCTGGCGATCGGCTTTGACCCGCTGTCCGGCGCTCCCACGGCCGACCTGTGTTCCGGTGTGTATCTGCTGTTCCCGGACATGGTGTGGTGGCTGTTGGAAACGGTGTTGGTGCTGGGCATGGCCTGGCACGTCATGAAACCCCGGCGGGTCACCACGGCCGTATGGCTGGCCGCGGTGTGGCTGCTCGCATCCGCCGCACGGTTCACACCGCAGATTCTCCCCCTGGTAGCCGGCTAATCGCTGTTCCTGCTTTCTCTATCCTTTGAAAGGGGCATCCATGTCCTTCCTGCACGGTGACACGCCGGTGGTCGGGTTCGGGCCGCTGACCTTGGACGATCTGGCGCGGCGGTCCGAGAAGGCCTACGCCGATCACATGGCGACCTACGCCGCTACCGAGGTTCTGCACCAGGTCGTCGTGTCCGCGCCGGAATACGACCGGCAGGTCGCCGAACTGGTCGACGCGGCTTACCTGCTCGTCCGGGAATTTCGCAAGAAGACCAAGGCCGAATGGCGCACCGCCTACCGGGTGTGGGCGACTGCGGCCGGTATCACGGTACCCCCGGACGCGGACGACGACTCCGACGACGACGGCGAGGATTAACCCGCCATGCAAACAACGATCGTCATTCTTCTCGGGCTTCTCCTCGTGGTGGCACTCGTCGCGCCCAGGCTACGCGCCCGTAGTCTGGTCCCGCTCGTGTGCATTCTGCTCGGCTGGTTCTGGTCCGAGCTGGGATTCATCCCCACAATCACGGAAGTCGTCGAGGCGATCGGCGGGTTCTTCGGGTCGCTGCCTATCCACCTGAACTAGTTTCCCGTTTCCCTGGCCACGCGCCCCGCCGCGTCCCCGCGCGGCGGGGCGCACGGCCACCCCTGCCTTTTGGAGTGTGTGCCATGCCCGATGACAACCTTCCCGTGCCCGCCGAACGGTCGGGCTGGGTTCCCGACATTCCCGCGGTCCTGGCCGAACTCGCCGAACTCGAAAAGGCGACGGGGCGCGAGCGTAGCTATGAATGGCCACTTGATCCGTTGCCCGACTGGACGCCGGTCCCGGTCGATCCCGCCCCGGCCCCGCGGGTCGATCCCGCCGCGGCCCTACCGGTCGACGTCGACCGGCGGCCGGTGATCCCGCCGAGTCTGCGCCCCGACCGGTTTCGCGCCACCGTGGCGCATACCGGCGGCCGGTGGGTGCACGCCAGCGCGTACCACGCCGTACGTGTCCCGTGGTACGCGGTGGTGATCGCCCGCGCGGCCGTCATCGGCATCGGACGGCTCACGGTGCGGTTCGCGCGGTGGTGGACGCACGCCGAGTCGGCCCCGGTGCGTCAGGCTGCCGCCGACGGCCGCGACGCGGCCACGTGGCTTCGCCTTGACCGTGAGGTACGGGCCACCCGGCGCGGTCGGTCCCTGCTCGTCGGGGCGGCCGTCGTCGGCGCGCTGGTGGCGCTGGCGGTTCTTACACCCGCCTACGGCGCGTTGTCGGGGCCGGAGCGGGTGGTGCTGTGGCTGCCGCTCGTCGCGGCGTTGGCCTATGCCGGACGCCCCGCCGGACGGCCGCTGATTGCGGCCGCGATCGTGGCGCCACGGTTTCGCAAGCTCAACGCGGACATTGTCCTGCGCGCCTACTACGCGGCGAAACTCGGCGCGGACAAGGACGACCAGCGCATCACGTTCGGCTCGACCATGGCCCGCGACGGCGACGGCTCCCGCGTCACCGTGGATCTTCCCTACGGGAAGGGATTCACCGACGCGGTAAAGGCCCACGGCGCGATCGCGTCCGGGCTCGACGTCGCGGTCAGCCAGGTCTTTCTGACCCGCGACCCCACGTCGCACCGCAGACACACGCTGTGGGTGGCCGACCGTGACCCGCTCGCGATCCCCGCCGGACGAACCCCACTACTCGTCGGCAAGCCCACCGACATCTGGACCCCGGCCCCGTTCGGGCTCGACGAACGCGCCCGACCCGTCACGCTCGACCTCCTGTGGAACTCGATTCTGGTCGGTGCCCAGCCGCGGCAGGGGAAGACGTTCGCGCTCCGCTCGCTGGGCCTGTTCGCCGCTCTTGACCCGTACGTGCGTATCACCGTGGCCGACGGCGGAGGGAAACCCGACTGGCGCAAGTTCGAGGCTATCGCGGACCGCGCTGTCTTCGGGCTCGCCCCGACCCGTGATGGCGATCCGGTCGAAATTTTGATCGACACGTTGCGGGAGATCCGCGCGGACGTGCAGGCCCGATACGTGGCGCTGTCCGACCTGCCCCCGGACGTGGTGCCCGAAGGGAAACTTACCCGCGAGATCGCCCGGAACCCGAAGTACGGCATGCCCGTGCGGTTCCTGCTGCTCGACGAGTTCCAGGAATGGTTCGCGACCGGCAACCCGACCGCGGACAGCGAAATCGCCACCCTGCTCGTCTATCTGATCAGGGTAGCGCCCGCGGCCGGTGTCATCATCGGCAGCGCCACACAGCGGCCGTCGGGAATCGGCAGCGGGGACGTCGCGAAGAAGTTCACCGACTACCGCGACAACCACCTTGTCCGCTTCTCCCTACGTACCGGTTCCTGGCAGGTCTCCGACCTTGTCCTTGGCGCCGGGGCGTTTAGTGAGGGGCTCGATTCGTCCACCCTTACGGCCGAACACAAGGGCGCCGGAATCCTGCGCGGCGCCAGCGAAGCCACGCCTACTGTTCGCACGTTCCTCGCGGACGCGGAAGACGCCGCCCACCTACTCGCCATCGCCCGGACGTTGCGGGTGCACGCAGGGACGTTGTCCGGTCAAGCGGCTGGGGACATCGCCCACCGCGAGTCCCGTGACGTGCTGGCCGATGCGCTGTCCGTCTTCGCGGACGGCGCCCCCGGGCTGCACTGGGCAGAACTCGCCGTACGGCTCGCGACCGCCTACCCAGAGCACTACCGCGACGTGACCGCCGACGCAATCAGCGCCCAGCTTCGCGCACTCGGCGTCCCCAGCGTCGCCGTCCGCCGTGACGGCCAGGTCCAAAAGGGCGCCCGCGTCGCGGCGATCCGCGACGCCCACCAACGCCGCACCGGCAGCGGCGGAGCGTAACCGCCAGCCGGGGGCGTAACCCGCGAGTTACACCCCAGTTAGTCACCGCACCCCATCTGACCAGCACCAACGCCACCCCGTAACGGGTAACGCCCGCACGCCGCGACGACCGCAATCGGCCGCTGGGACGGCCCGCGACAGCCGAGCCCGCCGCTACCCGTTACCCCGACCACCGGAGGGAACCCGCGTGACCGCCGCAGACGAGCCCACCCACCCACACGAGACAGACGCGGTCCGGCGCTGGCTTACCGAACAACTCGCACGCGCCCCCGAGCCGACCGACACCATGGCCGCGATCATCGTGCACGTCCTTGCCAGCATGATCGTCACCACACCGCGAGACGAGCCCCCAGAGCCCCACAGCACCACCGAAAACTCGCCCGGTCCCCCTTCCACTGACGACCATCCCTAACCGCCCCACGGCCACACAGAGCCGCACGGCAGACCGCGCGTGAACGGCGCCATCCGGCCGGACACACGAAACGGCCCCGATCCTCACCTGAGGATCGGGGCCGTTTCCTAGCCAGGGTTTCGGGTCTCAGGACGGATGGCTACGCCGTTTCCTCCTCCTCGTTGACCCAACGGATACGGACCCGCGTCACATCGAACGGCTTGTTTCCCTGCTTGCCCGGCGTGATCTCGATCCGGTCCACCACATCCGTGAGAACCTTCCGGGCCGCCGTCAGCCCCTCCGGAGTCTTCACATCGGCCTCGGCCCACACCCGTGCCGCTTCCGGACCGGTCAAGGACTGGCGCACCCGCCGCTGGGCGCGGATCTTACCGTCAATCTCCTCAATGGCCGCGAGGATGATCCGTTCGGTCCGGCCCGCGAGTTCCAGCGTCACCTCCTCGCTGGCGACCTTCATCGCCAACTCGTCAAGGCGCCGCTCCTGCGCGGCCCTCCGCTCGACCAGCCCGGCCGGTGTGTCCTCGGGACGCTCCCACGACCGGCGGGCAAGGTACGCCGTCACCGCCAGCCGCACATGAGTCTCAAGCTCCGGCCCGTCGATCGACGTCGGCCCCGCGCAGTCCTTCCGCGTACGCTTACGCGCCATCGTCAACGGCGCGTGGTTGTACCGAAACCACGACTCACTCGCAGCGATCAGCCGAAGCTTCGACTGACACACCGAACAGACCACCACCCCCGACAGCAGACGCCGCACCGGCGTACCGGTCGTGCGGCGCCTACTCGCCGCGTCCAGCCCGACCTGAACCGCGTCAAACTCGACATCCGACAGGATCGGCGGAAACGTGCCCGACCGCGCGACACGCGACCACACCCCATCCGGCCCCTGCTCCGCGTACCACCCCGCCAGCCGCGGGTTACGCATGATGTAGCGAACCGACGTCATCGACCACAACGTCGACTCATGATCGTGCTTCGTCGTGCCCGGCCCCGCAACGCCCCGGCCGTTCAGATCAGAACAGATCTTCCCCGTCGCCTCACCGGCAGCCAGACGCCGCGCAATCTCCCGGATGATCGCGGCGTGGTCCTCGTCGACCACCCACGTGATCACGATCTTTCGGCCGTCCGGGGACAGCGCCACCGTCCGACGCCACCCGTACGGCCGCCCCCCGCCCGACCACTCGTGCGCGGCACGCTTACGCGCGTGCCACCGATACATCCGGTCGCTGATCTGCTCCGACTCGTTGACCGCGTCCGTGGCCTTGTCACGAAACGCCACCCGACCCGCCGTGGTCGACAGGTCATAGACCGTCTCCCCGCCCGCGACGTCAATCGCCACGACCGCCCCGCCAGCAGTCCGCATCAACTTGGAGAACGCCGCCACCGCGGTCTCCTCGCGGTTGAGCCGGGAGGCTTCCACGACCACCACCATCGGCACGTCCGCGCCGTCCCGGATGTCGGCGATCATCCGGTCATAGTCCGGGCGGACCACATCGTCACGACTCGCCGTGATCCCGTTGTCGCAGTACCATTCGGTGATCGTCACACCCTGGGTAGCCGCCCACAGCAAGATCAGCTCTCGCTGAGCCTCGACCCCCAGAGCCTCCCCCGTCTGATCGACCGACCGACGCAGGTAGGCGACATACCGCAACCGACGGTGCGCCATGGGGTCGAACCTACGGCCCGACCTGGCCCGACGGGAAGCCTGTACCACCTGAGACATGGGTACGCCATTCGGCGATTTCTGTCCGTTTGTCCCTGAACGTCGTACAGACCTAGTGATCTCCCGAGGAGACCAGGCCGGGACCGGGTGAAGATCGCCAGTTGTGTACACGGATCGGCGGTCGGGGACCCGCGGGCCACGATCCGGAAAGCGCCCAGGGCCCGCCGGCTGGTCCGGACTCGGACAGTCCGACTGATCGTGAGATCTGGGCGAAGAGACCGGCCTGAGACGTCAGCGCCCGAGATGGCTGCGCCGGTCGGGTCTCGCGGCGTTCATGATCGGAGCCGCGGTGACCTCGGGTTACCGCTTGGGATGAGGGGACACAGTTCGTCGATCAAACTGTCGACGCCTACCCCGCGGTCCACGGCATGGGAGATCGTGGAGGCTACTGAGGGCTGAGCGGCGAGGGTGACGAGGTCGGGGATCTCATCTCGCCAGGGGACGCTGGCGGGCCCCTTCCCGGGACGCCGGTAGAAGTAGTGGCAAGTCATGAGAAGCCCGGTGACCGTCTCCACCATGTCGTCAGCGGGTCCGACGATGTCGAAACGGCGGCAGCTGACCTGGGGATTGCGGACGACCATGGACGTCGCCGCTCCGCCGTAGTGGTCTCTCCAGCCGTAGTGGAGGACGCCGACTCCGGTCTGGAGCGCGGCGCCCATACACAGGCAGCAGGGTTCCACATTCGTGTAAAGAACGTGATGTTGGAAACTGCCCCCGTAGGGAAGCTGCGCAAGCGCGTTGACCTCAGCGTGCGCGATGCGGGTGTTGGAGAGCTGCCCGGGAAGCGGGATGTCCTCGTGACGGGTGCTACGCGCCTGTCCGACCGGCGCACCGGACCCGTCCAAGACGACCGCGCCGACGGGCAGGCTGCCGGCCCGGTATGCCTCCCACGCGAGAGACATCACCAGCGGCCAAGGAAACTCCATCCGATCAGGATGGCACTATCGGCAACGCCGAACACACACCCTGTCGCGTCGGCTGGTTGTTCGCACTGCCAGATGGCGGCGACGCGCCGACGTGCACGGGTGGGTGGCAGGCCCGACACGCCCGGGGTGCCGAGCGAAGCGAGGCGGGGCCCCAGGGCATGTCGGGCCTGACGGGCCCCGCCCGGGTACGTCGCGTGTGGCGCCGCGCGGCGCCACACCACGCCACCACCCTATGAGCATGATGATCCTCATAGGTGAGGTCACGAGACACAGCGCGCGACGCCTACCAAGGCGCGGCGGGCGGCCGCAGGCCGCTCGCCCTTGAAAAAGATAAAGACAATTAGCGACGATCTTTCCTCGGCGGCATGTCCTCGACGACGGCATGTCCTCGACGACACTGCCTCAGCAGCTGTGTGCCTCAGCAGCCTTGGCTCCTCTCGGCTCGGTCTGTCCTGTCACCCGGCGCTCTCGCGACACCGGCCCTGTGCCAGCCTGGTGACCATGTACGCAGAGGCCCGCATCCCGCTGATCTGCACCTACGACAGCGACGCCGACGCGGCGTACATCTACCTCGAGCACCCGATCCCACCCGCGGCCGCGCGGGTCCTGCCCTTCGACCCCAGCCAGGGCATGTTCAGCCTGGACCTCGACGCCGCCGGCCACGTCCTCGGCCTGGAAATCCTCGGGGCCCGCGCCCGTCTACCACCCGCTCTCCTCCAGGCGATGCTGAAACACGACTCGGACCAGATTGAGAAAGGGGACGGCCTACCCTGACTGGGTGTCCTCTGTGGAGATCCGGATCTGTGAGGGTTCGAGTCTCGATCTTCTTGATCGCTGGATACCTTCCAATGGCCGGACGAGCTTTCATCGTCGCCGGTTCGAGCAGCAGGTGGCCGGGTCGGGGACCTACCTGGTGGCCTGGCTGGATCAACGGCCCGTGGGACACCTGCTGATCCTCTGGACGGGCTGTGCGGCAGACGAGTCGCGACACTGGCCGGTTCGATGCCCCGAACTCAATGCTCTCGGAGTCTGGCCACCGCGGCAGCGCCGCCAGGGGATCGGCCGAGCGCTCCTGGGCCGGGCCGAGGCGATGGTCGCCGAGCGCGGCTACGTGGCGGTCGGTCTCGGTGTGGCCGATGACAACCCTGACGCCTTCCGCCTCTATCAGCGCCTCGGTTACACGACGCGGGTAGGGCGTTACGTCGACCGTTGGACCTGGGTCGATCATGACGGTGTCGAGCGCCAGGAGGCAGAGCCGTGCACCTTCCTCGCCAAGAGTCTTACGTGAGAAAGGGAAGCTCGTACGAGAAATTGTCAATACCTGTGGATTGAGCGCGGGGAGGGCGGTCAGCCGGTTCTTGTAGGTTGGGGTGCGTCGTTGATGACCATGTCTACGAAGGTCAGCGCTTCGGTCCGTCGGGTGAGGGGGTTGCGGTAGAGGGACCGGCGATGATCGGCACGCCGGATGCGTAGGCATTCGTCGATGATGCGATGCCACTGTGGTTCGAAGGTGGTCCGTGCGTATTCCCCTGCCGCCACCTTAGAGATGATCTCACCGGTGGTGAGCGTGTGGTGGAGCCGGCTGACACCGAGCACGCCCCAGGCCGACCCCCGCGGCGTGAGGCAGGTCAGGCCGGCGGGCGTGGGTAGACGGGAGCCGCGGCGCCACCATCGCCGCCAGTAGTCGTCGAGGTTGCCGCGCGTCCAGCGAGCGAGTTCCTCCGGGTTGGCCGCGATATCGATCTCGGCAGGCTTGGGGCCGCGGATTGCCGCGCCGTGGCGGGCCAGGCTGTGCCAGGTGACCGGGTGGCGTTGGTGGTCGCAGCGCGGATGGAACCGTCGGCCGTAGGCATGCGGTCCTGGCGATGCCTGTCCTGGATCCCGGGCGAGGTCGAGCCACGTGGTGTAGATCCCGTCGAGGAGCGGGCGGCGGGACAGGTGGGCGTGGATGCGGGTCAACGCCGCGACCTGCTGGTCTGCAGGGGCCGTGGTGGTGACAGCGACAAAATCGACGTCGCTGGCCCCGGGACGGAAATCGTCCAGGGCCGCGGACCCGATCACGTAGAAGCCTTCCACGAGATCGGGATCTATGGCGTCGACCGCCAGCAGGTAGGTGTCCACGGCATCACGTACCGTCGCAGGTAGCGTCATGTCCCGTGATTGTCTGCCCGCGCCGAGGTGCTCTCCGGGGCGGGGCTCATGCGGCGGCCGTCTGGCAGCGTTCGACCAACATGCCGCCGGTGAACGTGGCGCCGGCGCGCAGGAGGGCAACGAGGTGGGGCCCGTTGACGGCCCGCCAGCGGGTCTGAGCGGACTCGATGAGCTTGAACGCCATCGCGCCAACCCGGCAACCCGGCAACCCGGCTGCCGGGCCCTTTGGTGACCTTGGTGCGGTGGCGAACGTCGACTCGATAGGGTTCGTCGTGCGCAGGTGGATCGTACGAGTCCGGCCAGTGCCGGTTAGACGGCTTGCGCGGCCGGCAGTGCCCTGCGGGAGGCTGTGACGATCTCGCCAAGTTCGCGGACGGCGGGTAGCTCGGGCCAGCGTGCGTCCATCTCCTGCCACATCTGCGCGGCCTGTTGGATGACGGAGCGGGTGGGTCGGCCGTCGAGGATGGTCAGCGCGCGGGTCGCCGCGTCGGCTGCCTGCTCGGGGTCGGGGTCGGTGCGGCGCAGGTAGGCACGGCACAGGGAGTTGTAGGTCCCGCCGATCTGGACGTAGTGACCCGGTCCGGCGGCGATCTCGGCGTCAAGGCCGATCCGGGCGTGCTGCTCGGCGCGGTGCCCGTCGCCGAGATGAGCGAGGGTCACGGCAAGGAATCCGTTGGCGAATCCCGCGTCACCGGGGTTCGGGCCGGGCAGGATGCCGCCCTGCCAGACGTGCTCCTGCAGGTCGGTGAGTGCGGCGCGGGCATCTTCTGGGCGTCCGGACAGTGCGGCGGCGCGAGCTTCGCAACCGGCGAGGATCGGTCGGGTGAACGGGTGGGCTCCGTGTCGGGCGGCTGCGGCGATGTCCGCGGCCTGGGCGTGGGCGCCGGTGAAGTAGGCGAGCGAGGAGCGCATGGCGGCGACGGAGCCGGCCAGCAGGGCGACGTCTGACCATATGGCGGTGGTGGCGGGCAGCAGGTCGCGCGCTTCGTCGGCATGTTGGGCCGCGACGTGGAAGAACGAGCGGGCTGAGCGGTCGTCGGCCAGATCGAACGCGAGGGTGCCCAGATAGAAGGCGAAGTTGCCGGCGAGGAGGGTCATTCTTCCGCGCACGCGGGGGGATACCCGGGCGTCGAGGACTCCTTCGACAGTCTGCCAGTTCGTTCCGACTGTGGCCGCGAGGGTGGCGTGCGGCGTGGTGCGGTAGGTGTCCGCGACGTGGTGGAGATCGGCTTCGTACTGGTCCAGGGTGAGCGGGTCGGGGTCCGCGCGGGCGATGCGGTGCGATAGTTCGGCCGCCGCGGGTCCGAGGGCGAGTAGGCGTAGGGCGTGTCGTCGGTCCGTGGGGCTCGCCTCCTCGGCCGTGGGGGCGTGTCCATCATCACGCGGTATCCAGACAGGCACCATCCCTCCCTGGGCGGGGAGGGCCGGGTCACGCTCGGGCAATTGGTCGGTCGGCGAGAGCAGGACGTCGGTGTCGATGCCGAACATGGTTTCCAGAACGCGGCGGGCGACGGGGTAGGGCCTGGTGACGGTGCCGGCGAGCCAGCGTTTGGCTTGGCGTTCGGTGATGCCGTAGGTGTCGGCGTTGATGGTCGCTGCGGCGGTGGCGTAGTGGCGGCAGAAGTCCTCGACGGTCCAGTGCCGTTCGACCAGGAGGTGTGCGAGGAGAGTGCGGGGTCGGGGCTGCGGGGGCATGGCGTCCTCGGTATCCGGCGGTGTGTGCTGATCGTGGCGTGGGCGGAGCGCGGTGTCACCAGCGATTCGCGGGGGCGGCGTAGATGTCCCGGAGAAGTCCCCGAAGAAGTCCCTATCCCGCCTCGGTAAGACGTCCGGAGACATCACGATCGTCGGCACTTTCGGGAATGGATCTGTGATCGATCGTCGCGGAGATGACCTCAATGCACGGAGGTGCTCTGTGACGGTCGTGAAGGTCGCGCTGGATGGCGGTGACGCGGGTCTGGTGCCGGTGGACCTGGGTCCGGTGCGGTTGCCGCGTCGGGCGGGGGTGTTGCTGGACGCCTATCCGTTCGCCGTGGCTGACGACTGGGCGTCGGCTGCCGCGCTGAACGACCGGATGAATGCTTGCCGGATCAGCCAGCAGCGGCTCGCGGCGCAGTCGGGGATCTCGGTAGCCACGATCCGCGTCGTACAGCGGGGCATGGGCCGGCGGCAGGTCCGGGATGCCACGTTGACGGCGCTGTGCCGCGCGTCGAACTGGCCGGACGATCATCTGATGCGTGTGCTGGTCGGCAACCAGATCAACGTGGCAGCCGGCGGAGACATCGACCTGGCGTCCCGGTCGTCGCCGCGTCCCTCGGCCGGTGGGAACCACGCGGGGACGTCTACCTGCGTCTTCATGAGCAACGGGTCGCTGCGCGAGGTCGAGACCTGCCCGTGGGCTTACGGCCTTCTCCAGCCCGCACGGCTCCCTATATGTATCCAATATTCAACAGCTTCGTTCAGGCGCCTGGCAGAACGCCTCCGAGCCGAGCAGCGCATCCCGATTCCGGGCGCACCCCCAAACGGTCATCGTGACGAGGCCCGGAGCGCGGTTCGTTCCAGGTCGCGCGGTCCGCCACGGCCCTCGACGCCAGCCGACGGCCGGAACCTCGGCGCGAAATCTGGGCACGGCAACGGCGCGCCGCCTCTCGTATCCCGCCTCCGGGTGCCGGTCCGGCCCGGCCCCGACCGCGACCACCGGGCAATGATTCACCGCGCAACCACCGGCCCGGCCCAGGTAGGACATATCGCCAACATCGATGATTGACATCCGTCAGGCGGCGGTGATAGACACCACATCCATGGAACGGGGTGCCGGAGAAGTCGCCAGGTCGTGAGGCAGGGCGAATCGAGACACGTCAGCGGGTGTTCAGCCTTGCGACAGCCAAGTTCCGACGCCGAGGTAGAGTCCACGCGGACATCGGCGCGATCGCCTCCGTGGCAGTCATGGGACGGAGCGTCTTTCATTTCATTTCCGACGAGGGAGTACGTCTCCGTCGATCGGCGTCACTCACTGGATCTGGTGGGTGCAGTCTCGTCACGGCCATCGGCTGGTAGCGACCCAGCATCGTTCCGCTACGACGCTACCTCCCTTCATTCCCTCTTCCGGCTGGATCCGCGGTGCTCTGGCCGAAGAACCAGCCGTCCAGGCAGCGAACCTTGGTTCGGGTGCGAGTTCGCATCGAACCTGTCGCGTATCGTCGCCACCTTGGATGTGCCGCCGACCCGGCGAGGCACGAAGACAGCGGCACGGGCCCGGATCGCCAGAGACCGCGGTTCACCCCTGTTCGCGCTCCGTGGAGCGCACACGACGTCTTGAGCCCCTACGGCACGTCCCCGTAAACACGTACAGGCTCCCTTGAATACCTGAGAGACTGGAAGCCGTCGCACGGTCGGTCATCGACGGATGGAGCGGGCGGCGGGCATATCCTTTTCTCCCGCGTCTCCGGCACACTCGGCGAAGCTCGCGCGTCACGGACGATGCCAGGACCGGAGAAGTTCTTCGCGTCCACGAGAGCGGCCGGCCATGGCCCTCTCCTGACTTCGACGACAGCGCCAGAAATCGCGGGCGGGGCAGCCCTTCATCGATGGCCCTCCGTTTGGTAACCACTGTCCGGGCATCGCCTGACGAATGCCCGGCGTGGCGGCGCGCCGCCACGATCTTGTTCCGTGTCCGCCTTCCACGGCCGCACGGTTAGGCGGTTAGGCGGTTAGGCGGTAAGGCGATTACGGCGACTTTCCACGCCCGGCCTGGCGACCGGACACGGGGAAGCGTCCCGTCATGAACAGAAGCAGGCGAAAACCGCCGCCAGAAACCACTGCCGCCAGGAAATTTTGCCGACCGTCCTGTCCGGGGCGGCGGGGTGTATCTCGATGATGGGAGAAGTCATGGCCGAAAACGTGTCCTCCGCCGCCGACGCCACCGCCGCCGAGGAAGGAGCCGATGGCTCTGGCTTACGGCCCGCTTCGGCCCCCACCAGACGTACCCTGTTCGGCGCGGCGGCGGCGCTTGGCGTCGCGGCGGCGGGCGGGCTAGGCGCCTCACCCGCGCGGGCGGCCACGGCCTCGGCCGGGGCGGCCGGGGTAACGGAGGTCCGGGAACGGGCAGTCGTCGTCGGTTCCGGGTTCGGCGGGGGTGTCACCGCGTTGCGGCTCGCCCAGGCCGGTGTTTCGACGCTCGTCCTGGAACGTGGCCTGCGCTGGCCCAC
>NZ_JADWYU010000028.1 GCF_016786325.1 Frankia nepalensis
CGGCTGTCGCTGCCACCGGAACCGGTAGCAAATTCTCATTCCGAAAGGGTGGCGGCACGCCGCCATGACTGCTCTTGTGGTTGCCGTGCGTGACGCCAGCGAAGATCATAGTGGCGGCAAGAGCAGTCCGCCCATGATTGATGAGTGTTCTGCATGCGGCCGTGACGTAGCCATGGCCGAAGCACTCGCGGCTCAGCCAATAGCCTAGGACATAGTGAGGCGGAGCAACAGGATTAAGATCCACTCTCCCAATGATCTTACAGTCGAGAAATATACCGTACCGGTAGTGGATGGAGCCTGACCCTTCCGCGAGATGGTTCTCGACCCACTCCAACGTGGCGCGTTTCTCATCCTGATAGTCACCGAACTCGGCGAGGTGGTCCCTGTTGCGGTCGATCAAGGCGTAGTAGACCTCCGCGTCGGCACTGGTCAGCGCCCGCAAGGCCAGGCCCGGCATCGAGGTCGGCAGGTCACACAGCGGTGACGGCGCGGAGCTCATACCGATCATTGTCGTCCCGCCGACGTTGATGTGTATCCAGCACGGACCAGGGCGCGGCTCTCCAAGATCGCTGCTGGCTACCGGGCCTCGGACAGGATCGGCGGGCGGTTGGCTGGTTCCCGTCCGCCACGAAGGTGTGTCTTTCACCGGTCCGGTGGGTGGTGGCCGGTATCTGCCGTGCGCCGAGACCGGCTGGTTTGGGAGCATGCGGGGTTATGGCTGGTCGTGGGGGGCGCAACCGCCGTGGGCGGTCGTGGTGGGGCCGGGTCGGATTCCTCGTACTCCTGGTCGTCGTGATCGTTGTGGTCGTCGTGGTGGTACGGGGCGGCGGCGAGTTCGGCGGCGTCAGGCTCCCCAACCCGCTCGACTCACCGACCGCGCCACCACCGGCATCGACACCGCCCGCGGGTGGCGACCCGTCCGGACCTGCCACACCGCCAGGCCCGGCGGCGGGATCGTTGCGCGCCGCCGTGGACGGGCTGCCGGTCGCGGCGGAGGACCGGACCGGCTATGCCCGGGAGAGGTTCCAGCACTGGATCGACGCCGACCGCGACGGCTGTGACACCCGCCGGGAAGTACTCATCGGCGAGGCGATCACCCCGCCCACCGTCGGACCTCGATGCGCGCTGAGCGGTGGGCAGTGGCGGTCCTACTACGACGACAAGGTCTGGACCGACCCGAACGACCTCGACATCGACCACATGGTGCCCCTGGCCGAAGCCTGGGACTCCGGCGCCTCCGCCTGGTCTGACGAGCAGCGCCGCGCCTACGCCAACGACCTCGACGACCCTCGCGCCCTCGTCGCGGTCACCGACAACGAGAACCAGACCAAAGCCGATCAGGACCCGGCCGAATGGATGCCCCCGCTGGCCAGCGCCACCTGCCTCTACATCGGCGAATGGGTCGCGGTGAAACTCCGCTGGCAGCTGACCGTCGACACCGCCGAGAAGACGGCGCTCAGCCGCATCGCCGCCACCTGCCCGGACGAGCCGATCACCGTCACACTCGCCGCCCAGGGCGTCCCGCCCCCGTGAGAGGGCGCCGGACCATCGCTGGCCAAGCCCGTCTGCCGCGGTGTTACTGGCGCGGTCGGTGGGGCTTGGCCTGGGTCACCCAGCAGGCCCGCAAGCTCACCTACCAACTCGGCGACAGTCACGGCGGCCCGTACCGGTTCCTGATCCGCGACCGGGACACCAAGTTCGTCGCCGGCTGCGACGACGTGTTCGCCGACGAGAGCATCCGGATCCTCAAGACCCCGGTGCGGGCTCCACGCGCCAACGCCTACGCCGAACGCTGGATCCGCACCGTCCGGCGGGGTGCCTGGACCGGACCTTGATCTGGAACCAGCGCCACGCCAAACAGGTCCTGTCGACCTACGTCGAGCACATGGGCCATCCGGGCTGCGCATCGTCTGAGCGGCTACTGCCGGATCTCGACCGTCTTGATCGCCCGCCAGGACACCAGCACCTGGCCGCCGCCTTCCAGCGGGAGCGCCGTCACGTCGCTCCGGGTGATCCATCCCTGGACCTCCCGCGTCAGCGCGGCTATCTGCGCCTCCCACGACGCGGCTGCGTCGACCAGGCTGGTGATGTCGATGCGGTGCTCGATGGTGCCGTCGATGACGAGCACGACAACCGCGGTTGCCACCAGGTTCAGCCTTCCGTGTCGTTCGGGTTCGGCGCCGGGTCGGTCATCAGGCGTCCCGCCAGGTCGACCTGTTCTTGTCGAGCCAGTCCTCGACCTCGGCGCGCTTCCGGATCCGGGTGGTGCCGTCCTCGGAAGTGAATCACGGGACCGGGAACCGGCGCTCCACAGTGATCGCCTGAGCCCGGGAGCGTCCCACTCCGAGCATCTTCATCACCTGCCCGAAGGTGACCAGCTCGGACGGGCGAGCGGGCTCGTCCATGTCGCTGGCCATGGCCCTGAGCCAAGGCCGAGGCCAACGCTCTGGGTCTGTGCCCTGGGCATAGGCCCTGTAACCCGCCAACGTGCGGTCTTGGTCGCGCGGGCTCTGTTGCGCCAGCGGCTGCCGCGGTCCGACCCAGCGGCCAGGCATGATCGGATGGTGGCTCGCTGCCGTCCTCGTCGACCGGTTCCGCCCTCGGAGTTCGCGGGTTCCGGTTCCGCCTGAGGTGATCGTCCTGGCAGTGCGCTGGTACCTGCGGTTCGCGCTGTCGTACCGGGACGTCGAGGAGCGGCTCGCTGAGCGCGACATCGAGGTTGATCACGTCACTGTGTACCAGTGGGTGCAGCGCTTTACGCCGCTGCTGGTCGACGCGGCCCGGCCAAGCTGTCACCGCCCGGGCAGTAGGTGGTTCGTCGACGAGACCTACATCAGGATCGCGGGCAGGTGGCGGTACCTGTATCGCGCCGTTGACCAGCACGGACAGATCATCAACGTACTCGCCAGCGAACGACGTGACCAGCTCGCGGCCCGTCGGTACTTCCACCGGGGCGTTGGCCCACGGCCGCCGGCCGGTCGAGGTCACCACGGACAAGGCACCGGTCTACCCGCGGATCCTTGATGAACTGGTGCCCGAGGCGTGCCATGTTGACGCACGGTGGGAGAACAATCGAATCGAGGCCGACCACGGCAGGCTGAAAGCCCGGCTACGGCCGATGCGCGGCCTCCAACGGCTGCGCTCCGCCCAGACAGTCAGCACCGGCCACGCATTGGTCCAGAAACATCCGCCGCGGCCACTAAGAATTCGGAACCGACACCGAACCCCAGCGCCACCTCACCGCAGCCTTCACCGAGCTGGCCCTGGCCATCTGACCAGGCCGCCAACCCGCCAGCGCCATGCCTCGCCCCGACTCAACGCAACAACGCCTCATCACCCGGCTGCGCCGCGGTCCCCGCATCCGTGGCTACCAGCAACGACGCCTCGCGAAGGCAATACTCCACGCGAGATCGTCCGCTGTCTCAAACGCCACGTCGCCCGCGAGATCTACAACGCCATCCCGCGCACCAGCCCACCGGCCGCCGCGGCCACTTGACAACGCAGGGGCGTCAGCGCCCTTCTCGCCCCCCACAGGTGCCGGCGGGCAGGGCGGACGTCTGGTCATCGTCAGACCTCCTCGCCGTGGAGACAACCGACAGGGCAGACCTGCCTACCACAACCTTGATCCAACGAACTACCGCTAGGGGTGGCGGCGTGGGGCGGTGGCGACGATCACGGCCATGGACGGCGCCCACCAGTAGGTGCAGTCCGGCGGCGGGGTGAGGCCGTCGACGACGCTGACGGTGAACGAGCGAAAGTGCCGCAGCAGCGCCCGCTGGTGGCGCCGGGAGACGGAGTCGATCTCGTTCGAGTAGTACGTGAACACGCCGTCGTCGGTGAGGTGCGCGGCGGCGTGCGGGAAGAAGTGCTCGGCGAACGTGGCGTCGCGCATCACGTACTCGTCGACCTCGGTCTCGGTCAGCGGGTAGGTGTCGAACAGGATCCCGTCGTAGCGGCCGAGCCCGCCGAGCACCTCCTGCCAGCGGCCCTCGACGATCTCCACGCCGGGCCGGCCCTCCGCCCAGGCCCGCCCGGCGGCGGCGACCGCCGGGTTGGCCTCGACGATCGTGTGCTGGGCCGGGCCGGCCTCCTGGACGTAGCCGGCCGAGATGGCCATACCGAAGCCCAGCTCCAGCACCGAACCGCCGGGCCGCGCGACCGCGTCCGCCAGCGCCCGCATCAGCGGCCGCTCCCAGGCCTGCATGACCTCCTGCCCGGAGACGATCAGTTCGTCGTCGTCGAGGGAGGGTGCCGCCACGTCGACCGCCTCGCCGATCAGCGGCCGGGCCGCGCCGGACACCATCCCGGCGGACGCCGCGTCCAGCGCCGCGACGTCGGCGACGAACTCGTCGAGCGCCCGGCGCAGCAGGAACTCGCGGGGCTGCGGCGACATGGAGCCGAGCAGGGCGTCAGAGGTGGCAACGAACGTGACGTCGAACTTCTCAGCACGCTGCAGCACGCCAACCTCCCGGAATGAAGAATGTCAACGCGGAGCTCCTACCGAGCCAACAAAGTCGCTTCCAGCGATACTAGGCCGTGGACGGTTCAAGTACACGATTCCGCTGGTCACGGGCCTGGTCAGGCCGCTCACTCGTATTCGACGAAGAACAGCACACACGGCCTGGACAGCGTAACGGCGTCGATCGTGAGAAAGTCACACGCCAGCACGCCAGCACGCCCCGGGCTTGGGCGCAGGAACTGTGACCAGCTCGGACCCGGGCCGCGGCGACGCACCGGTCCCGACGGGTCGGGCAGCGTCACCCGCCCCGCCGGGTGATCAGGGCCCCGGCCGGATGAACTTACACTCCGACGATGGGCGCAAGATCGCGATCGGCGTCGGATCCGAGGGAGTCGGTGTGGACACGGCAGGCATCCTGGTGTCGCCGCGCGTGACCGCTCACGACGCGGCGACGACCGCGATCTCGAGCAGCCAGGACGGTTGGGCCAGAGCCGGGACGGTCACCAGCGTGCTGGCCACCCGGCGGCCGCCGAGGAATTCGTCGCGTGCCGCCATGGCCTGCGCCAGCCCGGGCGTCACCGCGGTCGCGACCAGGTAGGTGGTGATGCTGACGATGTCCTCGACCGTCATGTCGGCCTCGGTCAGTATCGCGGCGATGTTGCTCCATACCTGGCTCGCCTGGGCCGGCACCCCGTCCGGTACCGAACCGTCCAGTGCCACCGGCACGACTCCGGAGGTGTGCAGCCACCGGCTGGCGTTCTCGACCAGGACCGCGTGGGCATAGCGGGCCGCCGGAGGGGCTATGCGGTCAGGGCTGATCGTTCGGCGGGTGACGGCGTCGGACATGCGCAAACCGTACAGCCCGCTGCGACGCTGCCTGGACGTACTTTCGGCACGTACAAGGTCAGCCAGCGGCCTGCGAGTCTCGACCGCGGTGTCACCCGTCGCCGTCAACTGATAGCGGCGGAGAACGCCCGATAACCCTCGACGTCGGGCCTCATCGCCGCCGCAACGAGCTCCCAGAGGACTTCGTCGGTGCCTCCGCCGACGCGGGCGAGCTTCATGTCACGCCACCAGCGCGCCAACGGCGTCTCGTCGGTGAGGAACGCCGAGCCACCGAAAATGTGCATGCACTCACCGACGACCTCCTCGCCGAGGCGGGCCGCCGACACCTTCATCGCCGCCGCGGTGCGGAGATCCAAATGCCCGCCGGCGGCGATCCCGGTCAGCGCGTGCCGGAGCATGTCCACCCGCGCCTGCAGGTCGGCCACCCGCAGCCGCAACGCCTGGTGGTCGAACAGCGTCCTGCCGAACTGGGTGCGCTCCTGCATCCTGGCGAGTGTGATGCCCAGCACCTGATCGCAGGTCGCGGCGACCTGCCCAGCGACGGAGAGACGCTCGTGGGCCAGCCCCCAGCTCACCGCGGCCAGGCCCGTCCCGGCGCGAGCGATCAGATGGTCGGCCGGTACGCGGGTGTCGATCTCCACGGCCGAGGTCTCGAGCGGCCCGGCGCTCACCGTGGCGTACGGCGGCATGATGGTGACCTGGCTGGTGGGCACCAGCACGAGGGCGACGCTGCCGTGCCGGCTCGATGGGTCATGGTTCACGCTGCGGGCGACGACCAGGATGTAGTCGGCTAGTGGTGAAAGCGAAACGAACTTCTTGCGGCCCTTCACCCGCAACTCGTCACCCTCGGCGCACACCGCTGTCTGGACGATCTGCAGATCGGATCCACCAGACGACTCGGACGCGGCCAGACAGAGCACCGCTTCACCGCGGATCGCCTGTTCTGCCACCGACCTCAGCAGGGCGGACCGGCCGAAGCGGCGAATGATCGAGATCGCCGAGTCATGCAGGCTGACGCCGACGCTGACCCCTGCCGATCCCAGCCGGCCGAGCGCGAAGGACAACTCGTTGAGCCTGGCCAGATCGGGGGTGGTGCCATCACCCCACTTCTCGGCGAAGACCCCCGCCGCACCCAGCCGTCGCAGCAACGGACGTGGGAACCGCCGGGTGGCCTCCGCCTCGGCGACCCATGCTCGTACCTCATCGTCGAACACGGACTTCAGCAGATTCCGGTAGCTTTCGACCGACGCGTCAACGCTCATTCCAGTGTCCCGACTCGAGGAGTTTTCTGGTCTCCAGGCGGCGCAGCTTGCCGGAGGTGGTCAGTGGCAGCGCACCGGGTCGCACGAACACCACGTCGGCCGGGACGACACCGCACTCGGAGGCCACCGCGGCGATCACCTTGCGGCGGGCGGACTCGGGGTCGCCGCCACGAAACTCGGCCACGATCACCAACCCGGGGCGGCCCGAGGCTCCGTCCCGGGCCACTGCCGCCACTCGGCCGCCGCGGACGCCGGCGACACTCGCCGCGCGCTTCTCAATTTCCATCGGAAACAGGTTGCGACCAGAGACGATGATGATTTCCTTGGCCCGGCCACAGATCACCGGGCGGCCGTCGACGAGGTAGCCGAGGTCGCCGGTGGGAAACCATTCACCGTCGGCGAGCGGCGCGTGCCCCAGATAGCCCGTCATCATCGACGTGCCGCGGATCTCCACGTGCCCCACGTCCCGATTGTCGATCCGGGGAACGTCGACACCGTTCGCCTCGACGATACGGATCTGCATCCCGCCGAGCGGTCTGCCGAGGATCGCGTATCGACGGCGGACGGGATTACCCCCGTTCTCGGGCGAGGTGACGGTCACCTCGTCGTACTGTGCACCCTCACCGGCGTCGGGCATGGTGACCGCGCAGGTCGATTCGGCCATCCCGTAGGCCGGCGCGGCCGCGCCACGGTCCATGCCGAACTTGGCCGCCACGTCGAGGAAGGCGTCAAACGCGTCGGCGTCGATCGGTTCGGCACCGCTGACCGCGAACCGCAGGCGCGACAGGTCGGCGCCCTCGACCCGGCGCCCGTACCTGCCCACGATGTCGTAAGCGAAGTTCGGCGCCGCGGTGATGGTGGCCCGGGACTCGGTGAGCCACTGCAGCCACTTGAAAGGTGCCGCCACGAAGGCGGAGCTGGGCGCGATCCACAGGGGAGCGCCGGTAGCCATGCCGACGAGCACGACGATCAGACCCATGTCGTGGTACAGCGGCAGCCAGCTCAGCTGGACGTCGCGGGTGGGACGCACGTCGAGGCGCGCGACCAGCTCCCTGATGTTGCTGTGGACGGCCGCGACCGACAGGACCGCCGTCTTGGGTTCGCCGGTCGAGCCGGCGGTGCCCTGCAGCACGGCTGGCGCGTCGGGACCGACCTGGCGTCCGACGAAACCGGTGAGGTCGGCGTCTCGCCCGTACAGCTCGACCGGCGCGGTCCGCAGCGGCCCGTCGACGTTCGCCAGCATCGCGAGCTGCTTGTCGGAACCGAGCACGGTGCCCACACCGATAGCGACGAACCGGGCGTAGGTGCTCTGGGCCCAACGCTGCTCGTCGGCACCCCGGACCGGGCCAGGGAGAACGGACACCGCGACACCGGCCAACCAGGCACCCTGAATGGCCGCGACCAGATCCACGGTCGGGTGGCCGATCAGGCCGACAGCGCGCGGTTCGCGGCCTTCGCTCTCGGCGAGAATCTGCGCGGCGATCTGTTCGGCGCGGGCCTGGACCTCTCGCCACGGGCGGGTGTCCCATTCGCCGGACGCCGCGTCGAGCACCGACAATGTCCCGTCTCCGGCGCGCATCGCTCGGCTGATGGCGGTGGCCAGAACACTCGGACTGGCGCTCTCGTCGAACTTCCCGTTCGTCCGCGCCACGTTCGTCTGCGTCACGCTCAGCCTCGCTTCGCGAGGATGACGTCCTCCAAGTCGGCGACCGTCTCGCATCTCGCCATCTCCTGCTCGGTCAACATCACGCCGAACCTCTCCTCTATCGCCACCATTCCCACGGCGAAGGCGACTGAGTCGAGGCCGACCTCGTCGACAAGGTGCGACCCCCGGGTGATGCGCGAGGTGTCCACCTGCAGGTCGATCCGCAGGATCTGCTCTATCTCCGGACCTATCGGGTCGGACATTCCGGCCTCCTTGTAGCTCGTCGCGAACTCGCCGTTCATGGTGTCTGGTAACCGCTGCCCGTGTGCCGGCTTTCCCGCTCCACGGGGTCAGCCGAATGCCGGTCGAGCGGTTCCGCGTTGGCTCGACCGCCGAATTCCTGTGAGAAGAAGCTTCGATATCGCGCGAACGAGCCGCCAGCGTCATCCCGTCCCGGGTGATGTGCCGCATCAGTACGATGGCGGCCAGATGTTCGTCGCCGAGCCGGACCGGTGTGATCCGTATCATCGGCTCGACGGTCAGGACGAAGAGTCGGGCACCACGTCCCTGGTCAGTTCCGCCGGCGGTTCTCGGCCTCGGGTTGTTCGCAAAGGCCGATCCGGTGGCGGCGGGTCGGCAGTTCGGAATGGGCGCGTTGGTATCGCTCGACTAGGTGATCGGCGTGGCAGGCGGCGCGGAGCACCTTGTGCCGGCGCCCGACGAGCTCGAACACCTCCGGAAGCGCCGTGTCATCGACCGGCCCCTCAAACGTGATGGCGAGGCAGAGATCGTAGATGACCCTCTCGGGCGTCAGCTGCTGGTACGTCCAGGCGGCACGTCGCGACGAGTGTGGCGCCCGTTCGGCGATCGCCCGCCGCGGCACGCCGCCATCGAAGTTGATCATTCTCTCCTGGGCGAGGCGCGCCCGCATCGCCGCTTCCACCGCGCCGAACGATCGCATGCACGCACTCTCCTTGACGTCTAGCCGGTGCAGGTCAGGCCGGTTTGTTGCTCTCGGCGAGCACGTGGTTACGCCCCACGCTACGAAAGTTAGGTTACCTTAACCAGCTTCAGGATGGCTAGTCCCGAAGCGTGCCAGAACTCGATTTGGGGTGTGGCCTGCGGTTCTACCGTTCGGCAGGCGGGCTGCCGGAACCCGATGATCATGCCCTCGGGGCCTTGTGGCGACGAGTCGGGTCGTGTCCGCGGACCTGTCCCCTCGATGGACGATCAAGACGAGGCGGGAGGTACGGGACTGGCTGCGTGCGCTGCGCCCGTGGTCGCGCACCAGGAACCGGAACTCCCGCCGCCTGGTCTGCGAGGTCCATGAGCAGGTCGCGGATCTGCTGGGTGGTCCACGGCCCGTCCGGAGGCGCGGTGACCCCGACGAGGTGGACGTAGCGGCTGCCGACTTCCAGGACGAACAAGCAGTACGGGCGTCGCGGCGTGATGGCGCAGTCGACGTGGAAGAGGTCAACGGCCAGCATGGTCGAGGCCTGGGTGCGCACGAACTGCCGCCAGCTCGAGTCGGTATGCCGCCGTGGTGCCGGGGGCAGCCCGAGGGACTTCAGAACCCCGCGGATCGTGGACGCACCGACGCGGTAGCCGAGCTTGAGCAGCTCGCCCTGGATCCGTTTGTATCCCCACGTCGGGTGCGGCGAGAGCCTTACGGATTCTCGGGATTGCGGCGGCCCGCTGGCGGCGGCGCGGACGGGCTGCCCGGGCGTGGGCCCGGGCAGCCGTGCATCACTACTACTTCTTGGAGCGGGACGGCGTCTGGGCCAGCGTGCTGGCGGCGGCGGACTTCTCCGCCTTGGTCGCGCTCTTGCTGGCCAGTGTCTTGGCGGCAGCGGAGGCGGCCTTGGCGCCGGTCTGCCCCGTGCTTTCGGGCGCCTGCGACAGCGCGCTCGCCGCGGCGACCTTCCCCGTCTTCTTGGGCGTGCTCTTGCTGGTCAGCGTCTTGCCGGCGGCCGAGGCGGCCTTGGCACCGGTTTGACGGTGATTCTTTGGCATAATCAACGCCTCTCTTCAGGTCAGCTGTGCACCGCGACGAACCGGGTCGTACCCTGGCCTCGGCGCCGAAACCAGAGCAACTGCGTTCAACCTGTGAGGTGCGGAAAGTCTGTCTGCGCCTGTGAGCTGGTGCGAGCTGGGCTGATGCCACGGCCCGCCACCGTGTAGGACCCTGTTGCCACATCGCCGAGCGTCGGGGCCGCGGCCAGCGGGTGGTGATCGTGGAGGATGGTGCGGCGCGACTGGCCCGACCCTGCCCGCGGGAGGTGCCGGTCGATGTCAGACCGGGCCCGCGACCAGCGGAATCGTCTACTTGCACCCTCAGGCACCGCCGCCAACATCCACCACGTCGCGATCTACATCGGAAACGGACAACTGATCAGCGCCCCGGGGCGCGGCGAAGTGGTCTGGGTGGCTCCGTACCAGTGGACAGAAGACGACCATCTCGGGGCGACAAGACCAGAAAACTAGGGATTTATTCGCCTGTCGCTTTGGTCGGGTGAGGCATCGAGGTGGCCGCCGCGAGCACTTCTGGTCGAGGCGGCCACGTCGACGGAGCGCCTCAGGTGGAGGCGTACTCGACCGCGATGTCCAGGACCCAGGTGACGCCGAACCGGTCGGTGAGCTGCCCGTAGAGCGGCGCCCACTGGGAAGGGCCGATCGGCTGCCTGACGTCGGCGCCTTCGACGAGCTTGTCCCAGTAGCCCTGGAGCTCGGCGGGATCGGTGCCGCGGACGGAGACGAAGAACGGGTCCTGCCCCTGGTCCCAGGGAAGGTGCGGGTAGACGTCGTAGGCCATGACGCGGAAGCCGTTGTCGGCTGCGACCTGGCCCCACACGACGTTGTCGGCGGTCGCGGGGTCGGCGTTACCCATGTCGGCATAGCTCACGGCGACGAGCTCGCCTCCGAAGACGGACTGGTAGAACTCCAGCGCCTCGCGGGCGTTGCCGCGGAAGTTCAGGTGGGGCGTGACGCCGATGGTCATCGTGGGACTCCTTGCCCTTGTCGTCATGACGAGCCGGCTCATCGTTCCGGCGGCAGGACAAGACTCACGGCAGTACCGGTCAGGCCGTGTCCTCTTCTCAGGAAGACTGGATGACATGGCCGGATCGCCGTCACGGATGCTGAGACTGCTGTCGCTGTTGCAGACACGGCGTGACTGGCCAGGCCGTGTACTCGCGGAGCGCCTGGAGATCAGCGACCGCACGCTGCGCCGCGATGTGGATCACTTGCGAGAGCTGGGCTATCGGATCAACGCGATCAAGGGCCCGGACGGCGGGTATCGACTCGACGCGGGTTCCGAGCTGCCTCCGCTGTTGTTCGATGACGACCAGGCCGTCGCGCTCGCCATCGCCCTACAAGTCGCGTCGGTCTCGGGCGCGGCAGCTGGCGAGGCGGCCTTGCGCGCGCTTACGACCGTGCGGCAGGTGATGCCTCCGCGGCTACGTCAGCGGATCGACGGTATGACGTTCACGACGCTCCCTGCCGCTGACACGGCGGCGGTCGCGGTGGAGCCAGAAGTGCTCATCACGGTGAGCGCGGCTGTCAGGGCGCAGGAGGTACTGCGATTCGACTACGTCTCCGTCGGGCGAGCCCCGGGTGCCAGCCCCTCCAGGCGGCGCACGGAACCCCGTCACATCGTCTTCGGCGGCGGGCGCTGGTACCTCGTCGCCTGGGATCTTGACGCGAGCGACTGGCGAGTGTTCCGCCTTGACAGAGTGACCCCATGTGTCCCGACCGGCCCCCGGTTCACGCCTCGCACCGTGCCCGGAGGAGACGTCCATGATTTCGTCGCCGGGCGCCTCAAAGGCTCGGATCGCGGGAACACCTGGCCCTGCACCGGAGAGGTCATCCTGGAGCTCCCCATGCGCGACGTGACCCCCTTCGTCCACGACGGCATCGTGGAAGAACTCGCGCCCAACCGGTGCCGGCTGGTCGTCGGCTCCTGGTCGTGGGTGGCGCTGGCCGTCTCGATCGGCCGCTTCGACGCGGCCATCATCCGGGTGGCGCCCCGTGAGCTCGGGGATGCCTTCGGGGTGCTTTCTCAACGTTTCGCCGAAGCCGCTGCCCACACCGCCGGCTGACGATCGAGAGGATGAGGCGCCGTACCACCCATCATTGACGAATACTGCGCACTTTGAATAACAGTCCTCCACCAGTCAAATGAGATCCATTGGCGCCAAATGCAGCCTTTAGTTTCACAGTCTGGTCGACCAGGTGTCCGCGCACAGGTGGTGGGTCAGTTTCGACTCGTGTCCCTCGGTTCCGCCCGAGGCCAGATACGTACGGGTCTGCTCAGCGACCCAGTCCCACTTCGAGTCGGTGGCGCGGTCGAGGTCATCAGCGACGGCCATGGCGGCGGTCCTTTCCGGTGTGGCTGGTACTGGTCGGCGATCACCTACGCGACGGAGGAGAATCGTGTTGCTTCAGCCGATTTCCTCGACCAGCCCGATGATGATGCCCTCGGGGCCGCGGACGTAGCAGTACCGGCAGTAGTCGTCGTACTGCGCCACCCCACCCACGAGTTCGGCGCCGTGGGCGCGCAGGCGGGCGAGGACGTCGTCAACGGCGTCGACGACGAACGTCAGGCGAGGGATGCCCGGGGTGTTCAGCGGCGCCCTCGGCGCGGTGCTGGTGGCCACCGGCGAATGGAACGTCGACAGCTCGACCCGGCCATGGCCGTCCGGGGTCCGCACGACGGCCATGTCCGCTCGGACGCCTTCCAGCCCGACGAGCTGGTCCACCCATGCACCCTCGACCGCTGTCTCGCCCTCCAGTTCCAGGCCCAGCTCGACGAAGAACGCGACGGCAGCCGCGAGATCCTCGACCACAACGCCGGCATGATCCATCCGGTGGATCGTCATGACTTCCTCCCGTGTCGCGCGGCCCTCGTGGCCGCTCGTCCCTGGGACGGAGCCGGCGCCACGTTCTCGACACCCGTGGCCATCCTCACAGCCTCCTCGCCGCCCACTCACCCACGGTGATCACCGCCCACTATCGCGCAGACCCGACCACCGACCCCACCCTCGAACGAATCCAAACCATCCACCTGGCCTGGCCGACGCCGCGGCCACGGCACCGTGACGATCCTCATCCTGCGTCACGAACTGGCCGTGCCGCGTCGCCAGGGTGCGCGGCCAAGCTGACGTGGGCGGACCGGCCATCGTCGCCGGGTTGACCCGGTTGTACGTGCTGTTCTTCGCCGGATCGGATTGGTCGGATCGCCTGCCGGTGTCGCGGGGCTGGTGGTCGCCGAGCTGGCGGGTGAGATCGTGCGCCCGCGGCGTGACCCGGCGTCGGTGGGGTGTCGCGCGAAGCGGGCGAGCCAGGCGTGGCGGCGGTGGATGCTGATGAAGAACAGCACGTACAGCCTGGTCAACGTGACGGTGCCGTGAAGCCCACAGGATCACCAGGGAGGCGTCGGGAGTGCCTCGCCGACGGCGGCGCCCTGGGCGAGATCGCAGCCGAGAGCGCGGACCGCGGCCAGCTGGGCCGGCGTGTCGACGCCTCGCACGGCGACGTTCAGATGGAGCAGGTCCGCGAAGCGGACAATCCCCGCGAGGATCGCCGCGGCGATGCCGTCCTGCTCCACGCCGTGGACGTGCTGGCAGCTGAGGCGGATGCCGCTGAGGCCGGGCGGAACGTCCTTCCTGTTCATCGCCCGGAGTGGCCCCATCTCGGTGAAGTCGAGACGGACCGCGACGCCGGCGTCGGCGAACTCGCGGATGATCGTGTTGACGTGGCGGTGGTCCCGATGCCAGAGCCTGTCAGGGACGAGGACGCAGGGGATCGGGCCGCGTCCGTCTGATGGCCCGGGATGTGGGAGGTGCTTGATGATCGTCTCCCGCAGCGCGGTGTCGGCCAGGCCGCGATCGGAGACCCGAATCCACAGTTCCCGCGGCGAACCGTCGACGTGACCGGCCGCCTTGTCGCCAGCTTGGGCGTCGACGTGGGCCGGGGTGTCGGGTGGCGGCGTTGTCGTCGATGTTTCCGTGAGGCCGAGGGTGTTGTCGACGAGCCAGCGGTCGAGGTCGCCGGTCAGTCCCGCTTCGAAGGCGATGGGTTCGATGTCCTCCGGTCCGAGCAGGCATCCGGTGGGGTGGGGCCAGCAGGGGATCGCCTCGGCGGCGACGACCGCGCCGCGCCGGTCTGCCACCGGCCGGAAGAGCAGCCTCATCTCGACGGCGGCGACCGCGCGTCGTAGGTCGGTGATGTCGCGCAGCCGAGTGGTGACCGCCACGCGGATCGTGTCGTTGTAGGCGACACAGGACCCGGGCTCCCGCCGTTTGGCCTCGTACATCGCCACGTCGGCGGCGTCGAGCAGCTGTTCGGCGTCCGTGAGGCCGGGGCCGGCGAGGGCGAGCCCGACGCTTGCGCCCACACTGACTGGCCGGACCAACTGCACGGGCGGCGCGAGCGCACGGATCGCTCGCTCGCCGATGGAGCGCAGGTCGTCCAGACCGGTGACGCTCTCACACAGCACCGCGAACTCGTCGCCCGCGAGCCGGCCGACGAGATCGCCAGGTCGCACCACCTGGCAGAACCGGCCGGCTACCGCCCGGAGAAGGTCGTCACCCGCCTGATGCCCGAGCGCGTCGTTCACCGCCTTGAAGCCATCCAGATCGATGAACAGGACGCCGGTCCGGCGAGCGTCCCGGCGAGTCCGGCACAGGCTTCGCCGCAGCCGGTCGAGTACCGCGACCCGGTTGGGGAGGCCGGTAAGCGGGTCGTGCAACGACCGGAACCGCGCGGCTTCCTCCATCCGGATCCGCAACACCGCCGAGCCGAGAATCGCGGCCACGGACCGGATGAACGCGACGTCGTCAGACGTCAGACCCCGCTCCGCGCGGCGGACCGTGATCGTCGCGCTCGGCTCGTCCGCGTGTCCGACCGGCAACCGCACGACCGTCGGCGCCGTGCCGCCGGCCTCGTCGGTCCGGACGTCGGCGCCGGGGGCGGCGCGGTCGCGGCCCGGGCCGCCGGGTTGCGCTGACAGGGCTCCGGCCGGGGTGCTGGTCGCGAGCGCGGGCCTGGCAGCCAGGATGTCCGTGGCGACGACTGGCGCGTCAGGTTCCTGATCCGGGCCGGGCTGTGCGCACAAGGTGACCAGGTCGGCGCCGAGCTGATCAGTGAGCGTCCGGACGCCGAGGTCCCACAGGGCCCGCTCGTCGACGATCTCCAGGGCGTGTTGCGCCAGGTCCGCGAGCGCCGTCTGGCGGGTCGTGCGGACGAGCAGCTCGGCAGTCGCCTGCTCGCGTTCGGTGACGTCGCTGAGAACCCCGGCGACGGGCGAAGGCTGTCCCACGAGGCCGGGCACCGGGACCAGGTGGATGTCGTACCAGCGCCGACCGAGGTGGAGCACCTCGTGGACGCGCTCGCCGCCCAGCGAGCGGCGCACTATCCCCCGCACGGCCTCCTGATGGCGGAACGTATGAAAGACGCTCGACGCGGCCGCGTCCCGCGCCGCCGCGGGCGTCTGCCGGACCGCGCCGTCGAGGGCGCCCAGCCGCCCCTCCTGGTCGAGGAGGAACACCGAGACCGGGGTGTTCTCGATCACGAGCTGCAACTGCCGCTGGGTCGACACAAGCTCGGTGATGTCCTGCATCTGGGTGAGGAAGCACCGTTCACCGTCAATGGTCACCATGCTCACGGACATCATGAGGTGGACGATGGTGCCGTCGGGACGCAGGATCCGGGCGAAGCGGCGCTCGCCGTGGGGTCCGCCCGCCGCGACATACGCCTCGGCGGTCGCCTGAAGCTCGTCGAGCTGCGTCGGGTCGACCAGGTCGTGCCAGTGCATGCCGACGTACTCGGCCTCGCTGCGGCCCACCAACTGGCAGGCCGCCGCGTTGGCGCGATGCACCCGGTTGTCGTCGACCCCCGCGACGACCAGACCCGTCCGAAGAATGTCGAAGAGGTCAGCGGGGCCCATCCCGCTGTCCCGCTCCGTCACCACCACCGCTCGTCACACCGCCTCGGTCGCTGGTGGCACGGCGGCGCGGCTGGATGCCGATGGCCACACCGTCGAGGCCCTGCCCTCATGGACGCCTACCCCGCGCCCCGCCGGCGAACCCGGCCGGGCAACCGAGCCGCCCACCAGCCGCGGCGATTCACCACCGTCGCCCCGACGACGTCGACCCCTGGCTCTCGACCACCGCCTCGCGGCTGGCTGACCGACCCGTCGCGACCGACACTGTGCGCGTGCCCCGCGCGGACCCGAAGGCTGCCTACGAGCAACTGCGCGCGGCGCACCTGAATGCCGTGCGAGCCTCGCTCGAGGATCACGTGACTCGGCTCGAGTGGCCGCGGCAGCGAATCGAGCGCTACCGCACCGAGCGACTTCGGTCGTTGCTCGCGTTCGCGCGCGAGCGCTCACCGTTCCACGCGGCCCGGATGGGCGACATCGACCCGGCCACGGCGACCGTCAACGACCTCGCACGGCTACCGGTCATGGTCAAGCGGGAGGCCCGGGACGAATGGGACAGGATCGTCACCACACCCGATATCGACGGCGCGGGCGCCGAGCGGGTGCTGGCCCAGCAGGGCTGGTTCTCCTACACATCCACGAGACTCCAGGTGTTCAGCTCAGGCGGCTCGAGCGGTGTGCGCGGCGTCTACGTGTGGGACTGGGCGCAGTTCGTCACACTCGCCTGCCTCGCCTGGCGGTGGCAGACGCGTGCCGAGCGCGTGTCCGGCTCGGACGGCCGCCCGGCACGACTGGCCGTGTTGGAGGCCGGCGAGCCGCCACACGCCAGCACGCCGTTGTTCGACATCGCGACCGGGCCGTCGATGCAGACCGTCGTGATCCCGGCGGCGGCGCCGTTCGACCAGGTGCTGCGCGCGGTGGCGGACGCGCGGCCGACCCATCTCGTCGGCTACGCCTCGGTGATCGGCCGCCTCGCCCGTGCCGCGATCGCCGGTGAGCTCGCTATCCGGCCAGTTCGGGTGAGCACCAATTCCGAGCCGCTGAGCGAGGAGGACCGCGACGCGATCAACACCGCCTGGGGCGCGCCCGTCCACAACCTCTGGGGCTCGACCGAGATCGGCGTCCAGGCGGTGGGCTGCGGCCACGGCGACGGCCTTCACATCTGTGAGGACGAGGTGATCCTGGAACGGGTCGATGCGGCCGGGCGCGCGGTGGCCCCCGACGAGCCGGCCGCGCGGACGCTCGCGACCGGGCTCTCTGGGCTCACGTTCCCGTTCATCCGCTATGACCTCGGTGACGAGGTCACACTGCTGCCCGGCCGCTGCGCATGTGGCAGTTCAATGCAGCGCGTCGCCGGCGTCGTCGGTCGGCATGACGACGACTTCCGCTACGGGGACCGAATGGTCCCGGCGAGCGCGTTCCGGCACGTGCTTGGCACCGACCCGCTGATCTCGGAGTATCAGGTACGTCAGACCGAGGGCGGGGCGGACGTGCTCGTGGTTGGGTCGCCCGATGTCCCGGCGGTGGCCTCGGCGCTGGCATCCTCGGTACGACAGTACGGGTTTGTGAATCCCGACATCAGCGTAAGCGTCGTCGAACAGATCCCGCGGCATGCCTCGACGGGCAAGCTCATGCGGTTTATAGCGCTGAGTGGTTAGTCGCTGGTGGGTCAGGTCAGGGAAGGGAGACCTGGGCTCGCGGACCTCATCCGCCAGTTCCCGGAGGTTCTCGTCGCCCCAGGCGGGTATGACGTCCGGCCAACAAGTGCATATGGTCCAGTTGGCGGCGCGCCGCGGCCGCATCGAGGCCGGGCCCGCTGGTCCGTGGTGGGTCTTCCGATGTGTGAACCTCGGTGTGAGGTGGGACCCTTGGGACGGACCGTGAGTTCCAAGGAGGTGTGGTCGTCCATGGGTTACCCATTTCTCGGCGTTTTCCTGACAATGCTCTGGTTTTTCCTGTTCGCCATCTGGGTTTGCACCCTGTTCGTCGTGATCGCCGATGTTTTTCAAAGTCGCGACCTGTCCGGCTGGGCCAAGGCCGGGTGGTTGGCGTGTGTCATCGTGCTTCCTCTGCTGGGCGTTCTCCTCTATGCGGCCTTCCGTGGCGAGGGCATGAGTGAGAGGTCGGCGGAGGCGTCCAGGCGGCGCGACGTGTTGTATCAGGGTTTCCGGCCCTCCGCGGTGCAGTCCCGCGCGGTCGCCGACGAGTTGGCGAAGCTCGCCCATCTTCGTGATCAGGGTGAGCTCACCGAGGAAGAGTTCCAGCGGGAGAAGTCGCGAGTCCTGACCTGAACGAGTTCCGGCTGCCTGAGCAAGGCCGACGACGCTGCTGGGCGGCCGCGTCTGGCCGCCCTCCTTCGCGTGATTCCGTCCATCGCCGTGCGGAGAGGCCTTAGCCCGGATCTTTCGTGCCTCGGCCAGGTGTGATCGCGAGCTGGCCTTCCACCCATGTTGATGTTGAGTTTTGCCG
>NZ_JADWYU010000029.1 GCF_016786325.1 Frankia nepalensis
AGCCTGGCCGGCGTGCCCCTTCCCCCGGCCGTGGCCGGCGCCGCCGGCTCGTAGTCCCGTCGGGCGACGCTGGCGGCGTGGTCACGCAGCCGGGCCGCGACCCCGCTCGGCGGGCGGTGATGGGTGACGGTGTCGTAGGCGATGCCCGCGTCGAAGACGCGGCGCAGCCCGCCGGCGACGTTCGCGAGCGGGCCGCGGGTCCGGTCCCGGGCGACGATCACCTCGGCCCGCCGGACGGCCTGCGCCGCCTCGTGCCTGGTCGCGTCGGCCCGCGGCCCTCCGGCCGTGTCGAGCATGCCCGCGAGCGCCTCGAGCGCGCCGATGATCGCCCGCCTGCTCGGCCCGGCCCGGTCCTGGCGCGCCCCGGCCATGGTGAGCAGGTAGGCGAACACCGCGCCGGCGAGCGTCAGGACGGCCCGCGCCTCGATCGACGCCGACCCCGGCGGCAGCTGGGTCGCGACCGCGCACGCGACGATGATCGGCACCGGCCCCGGCGGCGGCGCGAGCAGCGCCGTGAACAGGATCGTCGCGAGGAACCCCACCCCCGCGACCGTCAGAGCCGTCCGCCAGGCGTTTCCCCCGGCCATCGCTCCCAGGGTGGTCGCGGCCACGGCCCCGACCGCGACCACGGGCAGCGCCCGGGCCCGGTACCCCCAGCTGGAGGCCGGAAAGTAGATCGCCGTGATGGCGCCCAGCGCCGCCGTCAGCCCGGCCGACAGCCGCCCGGTCAGCTCCCCCACGGCCAGCGGCGCCCCGGTGGCCACCGCGTTGATGATCGCCAGCCGCACCCGCCCGGGCGGCAGCCGAGTGATCTCGAACACCCCCCGCAGCGACACCCGGCTCCCCGGCTCGGGCACCGGCAGCCGCGGCGGATGCTCCATCACCCGTTCATGCCCAACCACCCACACACCGCAACCAGCCCCAGCCGGTACCCATCAAGCCCGCCCATAGGCCCCGCGCGGTACCGCCGTCAGGAAAGGACGTCAGCTTCCCGACACCCGACAGAATCCCCATGAGAGAAACAGACCGAGCGTGCACGGAAACAACAAGAACAGCGAAACCAACAAATCTCCGGAGCAACCCAGATAAGTCGGACCCAATCGGGGGTCCAGGGGGGCGAAGCCCCCCTGGCGTGGGGTCCGGGGCTCGGCCCCGGAGCAAAATAACGGGCTCCGGCGAAGCTGACCGAAGGTCAGCGAGCAGGAGCCCCTACGCGAGTGGGCGAGGGGGGAGTTGAACCCCCACGTCCTTTCGGACACACGGACCTGAACCGTGCGCGTCTGCCATTCCGCCACTCGCCCGAGTGGTCTTTCCCGTGAACCGGAGCTACCGTACCACGTCCAAGTGCGGTCCAGGTGGGGGGTACGGACCAGTTCCGCCCCGAGGTCCGCGGGGACGTTGTGCCGCCCGGTGAGCCGGCGGGTCGGTAAGGCGACGGGTCTGGTCGCGACCGGTGGGCGGGGCAGGCGGCCGGGCGCGACATACGATCTCACCTACCGGTGAGAAGGGAGGTCGGGCATGGGCGTGCTACAACGTTTCGAGCGTCGCCTGGGCGGCCTCGTCGAGGGCGCGTTCGCCAAGGTCTTCAAGGGCGGCGTCGAGCCGGTGGAGATAGCGGGCGCGTTGGCCCGGGAGACCGACGACCGGCGGGCGATCAGCTCGAACCGGGTGCTCGTGCCGAACGAGTTCGGCGTCGAGCTGGCCAGCGGGGACTATGCCCGGCTGTCGCCCTACAGCCGGGCTCTGTGCGACGAGCTGGCGGAGATGGTCCGCGAGCACGCGGCCGAGCAGCGGTACACCTTCGTCGGCCCGGTGAACGTCCGGCTGGCCGAGGCGTCGGACCTGGACGTTGGCGTGTTCCGGATCCGCAGCAGCGTGGCGTCGGCCGACCCTGGAGTGATCGCCACCGCGCACCGCGGCCCGCGGGCGGCACCGGGCGCTCCCCGCCTGCTGATCACCAACAAGGAAGCCCCGCCGGGACAGGAGCGGGAGTACGCCCTGGCCGCGGAGTCGACGCTGATCGGCCGCAGCGTGGAGTGCGACATCCGGCTGACGGACACCGGTGTGTCGCGCAGGCACGGCGAGATCCGCCAGCTACCGGACGGCAACTTCCTCTATGTCGACGCCGGTTCGACGAACGGCAGCATCGTGAACGGCCGGCCGGCGACGCAGGTGAAGCTGGTCAGCGGCGATCTGATCGAGCTCGGCAGCGCCTTGATCACCTTCGAGCGTGAGGACGCGCGGGGCCGGGAGCCAGGCCGGGCCGCCCCGTCCCCGTCGCCGGACCCGTACGCGCGCCGGGAGGACCCGCGAGGCCCTGGCGCCGACCCGTACCGCGCCGGCCCAGGCGGCCGGCCAGAGCGCGAGCGGCGCGACCCGTATCCGGACCGGTCCAGCCCACGCAACGAGCCGTACCGCCGCAGCGCCGACCCACCGGATCGGCTTCCCCGGTCCGGCAGGGACCCCGCCGCCGATCCGGCGGGGAGCCCGGGCCGGCCCGAGCGGCGGGACCCGTACGCGGACCGGTCCAGCCCGCGCAACGAGCCCTACCGCGACCGGCCCGCCGGCCCTCGCGACCCGTACGCCGACAGGTCGGGCCCACGCAACGAGCGATACCGGGACGCCCCCCACCGGCCCCCGGCGGGCCCGCGTGACGAGCCGTACCGCGACGCGGCGCCCGGCGCCGGGCGGGGCCCGCGTGACGAGCGGGATGCGCGGTCGCGTCGGGATCCCGACGGGGATCTGTACCCTGGTGCGGGGGATGGTCATGGTCCTGGTCGCCGTGCCGAGAGGCGTCCCGATGAGCGTCCCCGAGGGAACGCCTCGCGGCCGCCCGCGAACGGCCGGGACGGCCGTCCTGGTGGCCGTGGGGCTCCGGCGGGACCCGGGGGCCCTGCCAGGTCGGCGGAGCCGGCCAGGGAGGCCCGGGAGCCGATCCGGGAAGTCCGCGACGGTGTTCCCGAAGAGCTCTACGATGCCGAGACCCAACTACCTGGCCGCGCCCCCGCTCGTCCTCGGGCCGACGACGACCGTCGGCGCCGGCCGGGCTCACCCCCTCCGAACGACCGGAGCTGGTAAAGCCTGATGGATCCCACCCAGCCGAGCGAGCTCGTCCTGCTGCTGGTGAAAATCGGTTACCTGACGTTGCTCTGGGCGTTCGTCCTGTTGGCGGTCCGCGCCGTGCGCGCGGATCTGTTCGACCCGGCGCGGCGACGCACGCGCCGCGGTGTGGCCGTCGGCGCCGGCGCGCAGGGCGCTGGTCCAATACCGCATCGGCCGCGGCCCGCCCAACCACGACCGGCCGCTCCTGCCCCATCACCACCGAACGCACCCAATGCATACCCGCCGAGCAAGGTCGTAGTCACAAAGGGTCCGCTAGCGGGCACCGTCATCCCACTAACCGGCGAACCGATCACCATAGGACGGGCTCCGGACTCGACGCTGGTACTTGACGATGACTTCGCGTCCGGCCGGCATGCGAGACTCGTCCCGCACGAAGGTCGGTGGTTCGTCGAAGATCTCAACTCGACCAACGGAACCTTTCTCGAACACACGAAAGTGACCACGCCCATGCCGGTACCCCTCGGCGCCCCGGTCAGGATTGGCAAGACGGTCCTGGAGCTCCGCCGGTGAGCCTTCGGCTTCACTATGCGATCCGCTCGGACGTCGGCCACGTCCGAGAAGGAAATGAGGACTCGGCCTACGCCGGTCCCTATCTGCTCGCCGTCGCCGACGGCATGGGTGGTCATGCCGCCGGTGAGGTGGCGAGTTCGACGGTCGTCTCCGCGCTCGCCGAGCTTGACACCGAGACCGACGCCGACGAGGTCCTGGAGGCGCTCGTCGCCGCCATGCACGAGGCGAACGCCCAGCTGCGCGCGATGTCCGCCCGGGACGGGACGCTCGACGGCATGGGCACCACGGTCACCGCGCTGCTCGCGTCGGGCGACCAGCTCGGTGTGCTGCACGTCGGCGACTCCCGCTGCTACCTGCTGCGTGACGAGGTGCTCAGCCAGGTCACGCATGACCACACGCTGGTCCAGGACCTGGTCGACCAGGGCCGGATCACCCCGGAGCAGGCGAACACCCACCCGCAGCGCTCGCTGCTGATGCGGGCGCTCGACGGCCGCGAGGTCGAGCCCGACCTGTCGATGCGCCAGGCGCAGCTCGGTGACCGCTATCTGCTGTGCACCGACGGCCTGTCCGGTGTGGTCAGCGGCGAGACGATCCTCGAGGCGCTGCTGGGGACGAGCCCGCGCGACGCCGTCGACCGGCTGGTGGAGCTCGCGCTCAAGGGCGGCGGCCCGGACAACATCACGGTGGTGGTGGCCGACGTCGTCGACGACGAGGAGCCGCTCGACGAGGCGACGGTCGCCGGCGCGGCCGCCGAGAAGGGGAGCGTCCCGGGGGCGACGGCGGCCCGGGTCGGCCCGAACCCGCGCAACCCGGACACCGACTCGGCGGCCGCGAAGGCCGCCAGGATCGGGAAGGGCTCCCCTCGCGGCGGGCTGTCGGCGGACGACTTCGCCGAGGGCTCGGAGCGCCGCGGCGGGCGGCGCGTCGTGTTCATCGGGGCGACCGTCGTGGTGCTGCTGGTCGTCACCGCGGTCGTCGGCTGGACCTGGATGCGCAACCAGTACTACGTGGGCGTCCGGGACGACAAGGTGGCGATCCTGCAGGGCGTGCCCAGCCTCGGGTCGCTGGCCAAGTCCCACAAGATCTTCGACGACCTGCCGCTGTCCAGCGTCGCCCAGGACCAGCGGGACGCGCTGCGGGACGGCATCGGCGCCGACGACCTCGCCGACGCCGAGAAGATCGTCGCCGACCTGAAGCTCATCGACACCGACGAGGTGATCCCCGGTGAGGCGACCCGCCCGAGCCCGAGCCCGAGCCTGACCCCGTCGCCGACCCCGACCCTGGGGCCGAGCGGGATCCCGTCGACGGCGGCGGCGCCAGCGAACCCATGACCCTGCCGCCGCTGCGTCGGCCACGGCCCGCCGATCTGACGGCGACCTTCGCCGGCTTCCCGCTGCCAGCAGGGCTGGACATCCCGCCGTACCGTCGGCGCGAGCTTGTTCTGCTCGTGTTCGCGGGGCTGCTGGCGACTGGTGCGCTGGCCGCGCTGATGCTGGCGCACGACGGCAAGCTCACCTTCCAGATCGCCACGTACGGTCTGGGGTTCTTCGCGCTGTGGGGGGTCGCGCATCTGGCGGTGCGCTGGTTCGCCCCGGCGGCCGATCCGCTGCTGCTGCCGCTGACGGCCGCGCTCAACGGGATCGGCCTGGTGATGATCTATCGGATCGACCTGGCCCGGTCGGACGCGCAGCGCAAGGCGGGCGAGGACGTAACGGTCGGCGCGGCGCAGACCCAACTGGTCTGGACACTTCTCGCGATCATCGTGTTCGTGCTGGTCCTCGCGGTGATGCGCGACCACACGACGCTCACCCGCTACACCTACACGGCCGGTCTGGCGGGCATCGTCCTGCTGCTGCTGCCGGTGGTACCCGGGATCGGCGCGACGATCAACGGCGCCCGGCTGTGGCTGCGGGTCGGGCCGTTCTCGTTCCAGCCCAGCGAGGTGTCCAAGATCCTGCTGGCGATCTTCTTCGCCGGCTATCTGGGCCGGATGCGCGACGTCATCTCGGTCGCCTCGCCAACCGTCCTCGGCCTCAAGCTGCCGCGGCCGCGCGACCTCGGGCCGGTGGTGGTCGCCTGGGCGGCGAGCCTGGGCGTGCTGATCGTCGAGAAGGACCTCGGCTCGTCGCTGCTGCTGTTCGCGATGTTCCTGGTGATCCTCTACACGGCGACCGAGCAGGTCTCCTGGGTGCTGGTCGGCCTCGGCCTGTTCTGCGGCGGCGCCATGCTCGCCTACCAGCTCTTCGACCACGTCCAGGTGCGTGTCGACGGCTGGCTGCACGCCTTCCAGGGCACCAACCCGACGAGCACGTCCTACCAACTGGTGCAGGGCCTCTACGGGTTCGCGGCCGGAGGAGTGCTGGGCACGGGCATCGGCCAGGGGAACCCCACCAAGGTGCCGTTCTCCAACACCGACTTCATCATGGCCAGCCTGGGTGAGGAGCTCGGGCTGACCGGTGTCATGGCGATCCTGGTGATGTACATGCTGATCGTCATGCGCGGACTGCGGGCGGCCGTCGCCGCCCGCGACCCGTTCGGCAAGCTGCTGGCGACCGGGCTGTCGGCGACCATCGCCTTCCAGGTCTTCGTACAGGTCGGCGGCGTCATGCGGCTGATCCCGCTGACCGGACTCACCTTGCCGTTCATGTCGTACGGCGGTTCGTCGATCGTCGCCAATGCCGCGATCATCGCGATTCTGCTGCGGATCAGCGACACCACCACCCGTGACAAGCGGGAGAAGGCCGACCCGGCCCCGCTGTTCGACCCGGGCGCGGTGGCCGGCGCCGAGACGCAGGTGGTGGTGAAGGCGACATGAACCGGCCGATCCGCAAGGTCACCGTCGTCTGCGTCGTGCTGTTCGCCGCCCTGTTGATCAACGCGAACTGGGTGCAGGTCGGCCAGCAGCGCAGCCTCAAGCAGCAGCCGACGAACAGCCGGGAGATCGCCGCCCGTCTCGACCGCGAGCGCGGGGCCATCGTCACGGACCCGACGAGGACCACGCTCGCGTCGTCGACGCCGGTCGACGACGAGTTCAAGTACCTGCGGCAGTACGCCGACGGCCGGCTGTACGCGCCGGTCACGGGCTACTTCACGCTCTACAGCGCGACCGGGCTGGAGCGCTCGCAGAACCCGTTCCTCAACGGCGACGACGACCGGCTGCTCGCCAGCAAGGTGACCGGCCTGTTCTCCAACGACGACCGGCGCGGCGGGACGGTCGCCATCACGATCGACCCACGCGTCCAGCAGGCCGCCGCGGAGGCGCTCGGCACCCGCAAGGGCGCCGTGGTCGCGCTCGACCCGCGAACCGGGGCGATCCTGGCCATGATGTCGACGCCGTCGTACGACCCGAACGACCTGGCGGGCCACGACCTGGAGACCGTGCAGAAGAACTACAGCACGCTCGAGGCCGACCCGGCGAAGCCGCTGCTCAACCGGGCCATCCAGGAGACCTACCCGCCCGGCTCCACCTTCAAGATCATAACCGCCGCCGCGGCGCTGTCGTCGGGCGACTGGGACCCGAACTCGGAGATCCCGGCCCCGGACAAGCTCCCGCTGCCGCAGAGCACCGTGGAGCTGCCGAACTTCGGCGGCGAGCGGTGCGGCAACGGCCGGACCGACACGCTGATCCACGCCCTGACCATCTCCTGCAACACGGCGTTCGCCCAGCTGGGCATGGACCTCGGCGACGACAAGCTGCGCGACCAGGCGGAGGCGTTCGGCTTCGGCAGCACCATCGACGACTTCGAGCTCCCGCAGGCGACCAGCAGATTCCCCGGCGACCTCGACCAGGCGCAGACCGCGCAGTCGGCCATCGGCCAGTACGACGTCAGGGTGACCCCGCTCCAGATGGCACAGGTGGTCGCGGCGATCGCGAACGGTGGGCGGATGATGAAGCCGTACCTCGTTCAGGAACTCAGCGGTCCCGACCTCAAGCGGATCGCTTATACCGAGCCGGAGGAGCTCGGCCAACCCATAAGCGCGCAGGTAGCCAGCGATCTGACCACCATGATGGAGTCGGTGGTCCGATCCGGCACCGGACGGAAGGCACAGATCAACGGCGTGTCGGTGGCAGGGAAGACCGGTACCGCCGAACATGGGGCGAACGAACCACCGCACGCCTGGTTCGTTGGATTCGCCCCAGCCGACAACCCCACCATCGCCATCGCGGTCGTCGTCGAGGACGGCGGCGGAGAGTCCGGGACCGGCGGATCCATCGCGGCCCCGATCGCACAGAGGGTCATGCAGACCGCATTGGACGTTCGAGGATGAACCAGCCCGCCCACCAGCCAGCCCAGCCGTTCGCCGGAGCCGTTCCGTCGAACACCGTTCTTGACAACCGCTACCGCCTCGACGGCCGGATCGCCACCGGCGGCATGGGCGAGGTGTGGCGCGGCGTCGACCAGACCCTCGGCCGGCCGGTCGCCGTGAAGCTGCTGCGCCCGGAGTACGCCAGCGACGAGTCCTTCCTGGTCCGCTTCCGTGGCGAGGCGCGGCACGCCGCGCGGCTCTCGCACCCGGGCATCGCGTCCGTCTACGACTACGGCGAGGTCGCGACCGTCGACGACCACCCGACCGCCTACCTGGTGATGGAGCTGGTCGAGGGCGAGCCGCTGTCGGCCATCCTGCACCGGGAGAAGCGGCTGCCGCCCGAGCGGATGCTCGACGTCCTCGGGCAGGCGGCCGACGCGCTGCAGGCCGCGCACGCGCTCGGCATCGTGCACCGCGACATCAAGCCGGGCAACCTGCTCATCCGCCACGACGGCGTCGTCAAGGTCACCGACTTCGGCATCGCGCGGGCCGTCGACGCGGCCCCGCTCACCGCCACCGGGATCATGATGGGCACGGCCTACTACGTGTCCCCCGAGCAGGCGTCGGGCCGCCCGGTCACCCCGGCCAGTGACGTCTACTCGCTCGGTGTCGTCGCCTACGAGTGCCTGGCCGGCCGCCGGCCGTTCGACGACCGCAACCCGATCGTGGTCGTCATGGCGCACCAGCAGGACAACCCGCCCCCGCTGCCGGCGGACGTTCCCTACCAGGTGCGCTCGCTGGTCGAACAGGCGATGGCGAAGAACTCGGCGCGCCGGCCGTCGTCCGCCGGCGCGTTCGCGCGCAGCGCGGCCGGCATCCGCCGCGAGCTGTTCGCGCCCGAGCCCCGCTGGGCCGCCGGCGGGCACACCCCGGACATGACGGCGCGCCACCCGGGACCGGCCGGCCCGCCGCCGCGCGGGCGAACCAGGACGCCGTCCTGGCTCGCCGACGGCCCGGCCGGCACGCCCGCGGCCGGCGCCACGAGCCCCGCCACGGCGCGCGGCGGCTACCCAGGCGCCGCGGGCCGCGGCCCCGCGCCGGGCTACCAGCCGGGCGCCACCGGCTACCAGCCGGGCGCCACCGGCTACCAGCCCGGCGGGACCGGCTACCAGCAGCCCGCGGGTGGCGCGCCGACCGCCTACCAGCCCGGCGGGTACCCGCGGGACGGCGCCACGGGTTACCAGCCGGGCGCCACGGCCTACCAGCAGCCCGCGGCGGGGGCGCCGACCGCCTACCAGGCCGAGCAGCCGGGGCACGCCGCCTATCAGCCGGCCCCGACGGCCTACCAGCCGGCGGGGGGTGCCTGGCCGCCGGGCACGGACGACGAGCGGCTCGCCGAGACCGGCCTGGCCGCGGCGCAGCCACCACCTCCGGTCCACGACGACGAGCAGGACGGGTGGCGCCCGGCCGGCCGGGCGGCGAACCGCCGGGGCGGGGCGGGCCCGGCGGGCAGGGCCGGCGCGGCGGCCGGCGGCCGGCGGCGCAGGCTGAGCCTGCCGGTGCTGCTCGTGCTGCTGGCGATCACCGTGGTCGTGTGCGCCCTGATCACCCGCTCGATCGCCAGCTCCGGCGGTTCCAGCCAGTCAGCGACTCCAATCACACCGACAGTGACGACCGGGCCCGGCGATGATGGGATCGTCGTCGTGGAGGCGAACGGCGGTGTCTGATGTGACGGAGATGTACGGGACGGAGCCACGTCTCGTCGGTGGCCGGTACGAGCTGGGCGGCGGCATCGGCTACGGCGGCATGGCCGAGGTCTACCGGGGCCGCGACGTCCGGCTCGGCCGGGACGTGGCCGTGAAGGTGCTGCGCTCGGACCTCGCCCGCGACCCGAACTTCCTCAAGCGCTTCCAGCGGGAGGCGCAGTCCGCCGCCGGCCTCAACCACCCGGCGATCGTGTCGGTCTACGACACCGGCGAGGACCTCATCAACGGCAGCCGGCTGCCGTACATCGTGATGGAGTTCGTCGAGGGGCGCACCCTGCGCGAGGTGCTGCAGCGCGAGGGCCCGATCCCCGAGCGCCGGGCGATGGAGATCACCTCCGACATCTGCGCGGCGCTGGACTACAGCCACCGGCTGGGCATCATCCACCGCGACATCAAGCCGGCGAACGTGATGCTCACCCCGGACGGCGTGGTCAAGGTGATGGACTTCGGCATCGCCAAGGCCAGCAACGCCACGTCGTCGACGATGACCGCCACTCAGGCCGTCATCGGCACCGCCCAGTACCTCTCCCCGGAGCAGGCCCGCGGCGCGAAGGTCGGCCCGGCCAGCGACGTCTACTCCACCGGGGTGCTGCTCTACGAGCTGCTCACCGGCGAGCCGCCGTTCCGCGGCGACAACCCGGTCGCCGTGGCCTACCAGCACGTCCGGGAGCTGCCCGACCCGCCGTCGCGGCGCAACCCGCAGCTGTCGGCGGTGGCGGACGCGGTGACGCTCAAGGCGCTCGAGAAGGAGATCGAGAACCGGTACTCCACCGCCGGGGAGATGCGCGACGACCTGGAGCGGGCGCTGTCCGGCCGCCGGGTGCTCGCCCAGCAGCAGCCGCCGGGCCGGCCGTCCGGCGGCTCGATGGCGGCGACCCAGATCGCCGGCCGCCCCGGCGGCTACCAGGACGACTACCGCCGCGACGACACCGACTACCGGGACACCGGCTACCGCGACACCGGTGGCTACCAGGAGACGGCCTACGCGAACGGCGGCTACGGCGGCCGGGGCGGCTACGACGAGCCCCGGGGGCGCTCCGGGTACACCGACCAGTTCGACCGGTTCGCGCCCACCGGCGAGTTCGACCGCTACGGCCAGGGCGGCGCGGCCAGCGGCCCGGGTGGCCAGGGCGGGCCAGCCGGCCCGGAGCCCAGGCGCGGCTCGGGCGCGTGGAAGTGGGTGCTCGCCGGCCTCGCCGTCGTGCTCACCTTCGTCGTCGTCTCGCTGGTGGCCACCTCGCTGTTCAGCAACGACAGCGGCGGCAAGGGCGACGACACCGCGACCACCCAGGAGACGATCCCGGGGGGCCTGATCGGCCAGCCGCCGGACGTGGTCAAGACCCGGCTGAGCGACCTTGGCTTCACCAACTTCCAGGAGGAGCAGGTCACGAACGCCGACGCGGAGCCCGACACGGTGACCGCGATCGACCCCCCTGAGGGCCAGAAGGTCGACAAGACCACCACGATCAAGCTGACGATCGCGGTCGCGCCGGACGCGGTCGAGGTCCCGAACGTCGTCGGCCAGAGCGAGCAGCAGGCGACCCAGACCCTCACCGACGCGGGCTTCGAGGTGAACTCCGACACCTTCTCCGGCACGGCTACCAGGCGGCCGGGCCAGGTGGAGGACACCAACCCGAAGGCCGGGCAGCGGGCGACGCCGGGCACCGAGGTCACGATCTACGTGGTCAGCTCGTCGGTCAACGTCGGCGACTACCGCGGCCGGCAGGTCAGCGTGGCGATCGCGGAGATCGAGAAGCTGGGGCTGAAGTACACCATCGACGAGCAGCTCAGCGCCGACAAGCAGCCGGGCACGGTCATCGACCAGACCCCGGCCAACGCCACGGTCGAGCGGGGCGACACGATCACCCTGGTCGTCGCCAAGCAGGTCGGGCCGACCCAGACCTCGGGCCCACCGCCGACCAGCCCCAACACCAGCCCGAGCCCGACCTCGACCCCGACGGCGACCATCACGCTGCCCGGCGGTGGCGGCGGCTCACCGACTGGCTGAGCGGTGCCGTGGGCGGCCCCAGCGGCCGCCCACGGCACGCCCGGCCCACCCGCGCGCGGCAAGCGGCAAGGACAGGAACGAGAGCGGCATGCGCATCCTGGTCGTCGACAACTACGACTCGTTCGTCTTCAACCTCGTCCAGTACCTGGGCCAGCTCGACGCCCAGTGCGTGGTCCGGCGCAACGACGAGGTGGACCCGGAGCGGGTCGGTGAGCTGGGCGTCGACGGCGTGCTGCTCTCCCCCGGCCCCGGCACGCCGGAGGCCGCCGGCGTCACCATCCCGATGGTGACCGCCGCCGCGGCGCGCGGGCTGCCGGTGTTCGGCGTCTGCCTCGGCCATCAGGCGATCGGCGTCGCGTTCGGCGCGACCGTCGACCGGGCACCCGAGCTGCTGCACGGCAAGACGTCCGTCGTGCGCCACGACCGGACCGGCGTGCTCGCCGACCTGCCCGACCCGTTCGTCGCGACCCGCTACCACTCGCTGGCGGTCCAGGAGGCCACACTGCCGCCGGAGATCGAGGTGACCGCGCGGACCGACAGCGGCGTCGTGATGGCCATGCGGCACCGCGAGCTGCCGATCGAGGGGGTGCAGTTCCACCCCGAGTCGGTGCTCACCCAGGGCGGCCACCTGATGCTCGCGCGCTGGCTGGAGGGCTGCGGCGACGGCGGCGCGGCCCGCCGGCTCGCGCCCGCCCTGTCCAGCGAGGTGGAGACCCTGCGCCAGGCGGCCTTCGCCTGAGCGAGTCCACACCGACCACGGGAGCCACCGGGGCAGGTGTCGTAATAGCCTGCACGCAGCGTTGTTAGGTCCAACAAGGAGACATTCCCGTGCCCGAGTCGCGACGTCGCAAGCCGAAGAATGCCACGCAGACCCGTGCCACCACCCCGGTTGTTGCGAAGCGCAGGCAGCAGTCGCCTCGCTGGTTCGGCGGGGTGATCCTGGCGTTCTTCCTGATCGGGATCGCCTACCTGCTGACCTACTACTTCTCGAACGGCGGCGTGTTCGGGATGGAGGACCTCGGCGGGTGGAACATCCTGATCGGCTTCGGTTTTGTCGTGATTGGCCTCGGCGTGGCGACCCAGTGGCACTAGCCGTGCCCACGGCGCCGGTCGCCGGCCGGCGCGGACGAACACGGGGCCCGGCCGCCTGACCGGCGGCCGCGCTCCCCGCCGAGTTGCACGGCTGAGATTTATCCACAACCGTTGTCCACATGTGTGGATAGCGGCTAGACGATACAACGCAACACAAAGCGACGAGATCGTGACCCGGCGCGACCACGCGCTCGTGGGTCGAACGCTCGTGGGTCGAGATCCTGGCCGTCAACCGTCGTTCGGATCCTCGCGAGCGGATCCTCGCGAGCGAGCCTGCTCAGCGCGCGGCCGCGGGAACCCCGTCGGGGGCGAGGGCCGCGCGCACGGCGGCGGCCGTCGCGTCGGGGTCCTCGACGCCGACGACGAAACGCCCGAACTCTCCGCCGGGGGCAAGCTCCACCACGACGGCCGGACGGCCCCGGTAGACCGCGACGAAGTCCTTGCCGCCCCGGTGGCGCCAGGTACCCAGCGCGATCACACCGGGGAAGCCGGCCCCTGGGGCCCGGATGCCGCGCAGCTCACCGAACGGGCGCGCCGAGACCCGGATCTCGGCGACCTCGCCGAGATCGGCCGACACGTCCCCCCGCAGTGCCGCGAGCCGCTCCTTCTGGCTGAGCACGACCTCGACCCGACCACCCGCGACCTTCAGCTTCGCCACGCCCTCATGCTATGAGCTGGCTCGCCGTGAGTTCGGCCGGTGGGCCGGTGGGCTGGTCAGGTGGACGGCGACGGGCGCGCGTATGCCTCGGCGTCCTCCGCCCGGATCACGTACATCGTGGCCGTGATCAAGGCCAGGTGGGTGAACGCCTGCGGGAAGTTGCCGAGGTGGCGGCCGGTCGCGGCGTCCACCTCCTCCGCGAACAGGTCGAGCGGGCTCGCCATCGACAGCAGGCGCTCGCACAGCTGCCGGGCCCGGTGCAGCTCGCCGATCTCGACCAGCGCCGAGACCAGCCAGAACGAGCAGATCAGGAAGGCGCCCTCCTCGCCGCCGATCCCGTCGTCGGTCTCGTCGGTCCGGTAGCGCAGCACCAGCCCGTCGATGGTCAACTCGTCGGCGATCGCCAGCACGGTCGCCTTGACCCGGTCGTCGGACGCCGGCAGGAAGCCGAGCAGGGGGACGAGCAGGGCGGAGGCGTCCAGCGAGGTCGAGCCGTAGTACTGGGTGAACACGCCGCGGTCGTCGACGCCGTGCGCGCAGACGTCGGCGTGGATCTCCTCGGCGATGGTCTTCCAGCGGGCCGCCGTCTTCAGGTCGCCGCGCATCTGCGCGAGCCGGCGGCCGCGGTCGAGCGCCACCCAGCACATCATCTTCGAGGTGGTGAAGTGCCGCGGTTCGCCACGCACCTCCCAGATGCCGCGGTCCGGCTCGCGCCAGTGGGTGGCGGCCGACTCGGCCAGCCGGACGAGCACCGGCCACAGGCGCTCGGACAGGTAGTCCCGCGACTTCGTGTGCAGGTAGACCGAGTCGAGCACGGTGCCCCACACGTCGTGCTGGCGCTGTTTGTAGGCATCGTTGCCGACACGGACGGGGGTGGCGCCGTCGTAGCCGGACAGATGCCCGAGGACCTGTTCCTCCAGGTCGGACTCGCCGCCGACGCGGTACATCACCTGGATGTCGCCGTTTTCCTCACAGACGTCCGCGATGAATGAGAAGAAGTCGTTTGCCTCGTAGTCCAGGCCGAGTGTGTAGAGGCCCCACAGCGCGAAGGTGGAGTCCCTGATCCAGCTGTAGCGGTAATCCCAGTTGCGCTGGCCCTGCGGCGTCTCCGGCAACGAGGTGGTCGCGGCGGCCAGCAGCGCGCCGGTCGGCGCGTACGTCAGGCCCTTGAGCGCCAGTGCGCTGCGCTGCAGGTGACGCCGCCACGGATGGTCGGGGAACATCCCCCGGGACAGCCACTGCCGCCAGAACTCGGTGGTGGACTCGACGGCGGCCAGCGCCTGCGCGTAGGTGGTGGGCAGCATCGGGTCACGCGCCCGCCAGGTGAGCGCGACGAACGCGGTGTCGCCCTCCTTGAGCGTGGTGCGCACCAGCGCGCGCCGGCCGTCGAGGCCGAGCCGAAGGTCCGTGCGCAGCCGCAGGGTGACGCCGGTCTCGGCGTTGGTGATGATCCCGGATGAGTAGCCCTCGCCCTCGTACTCCCAGGACTCGGGTTTACGGCCGTAGTCGAAGTTCGGCTCGCAGAGCAGGCTGAGGTCGACCTGGCCGTGCTCGCAGCGGGCGGTGCGCAGCAGCACGTGCTCGGCGTCCCAGTCCATCGGGGTGCGCCGGTGCGTGTTGGAGCGCGCGGCGGTGCGGTGCCAGCGGCCGATGACCAGGCAGTCCGTGACGATCAGCCAGCCGTTCGGCGTCTGCCAGGTCGTCTCCATGACGTTGGTGCCCGGCAGGTAGCGCCTGCCGGCCGGGATCATGATGCGCTCGGGTCCGAACCGGAACCCACCGGCCGAGCGGTCCAGAATCGAGCCGAACACGCTCGGCGCGTCCGGACGCGGCACGCACATCCACTCGACGTTGCCGCTCGGCGCGACCAGGCAAGTCGTCTCGCAGTCCGAGAGAAAGGCGTATTCGGCAATCGGCGGGAACGGGCTGCCACCAAGCCGGCGTGTCGGTGAATGCGCCACCGCTTACCCCCGTTCCGCGGCGTCCGTTTCGCCGCGCACGCGCCTTCCGTCCCAGTTCCTCCCATGGCCCGAGGGGATCAGCGACCCCACATCGTTGCCCATTGTATAGGAGGTAGAAGCTGATAGTAATCAAGATGTAGCTGGCCGCGGCCCGTCACGCACCATTCGGGCGATTCCAGGCACCCACCTGAAAAATTCGCACCTCAGAAAGAGGTAAGCGGCTTATCAGCTCGCGCGCCGTACCGATAATCTGTCCCAGCACACGTCAAGGGGGACCGCGATGCTCAGCTCCACCCACGGGGCCAGCCGCCCACCGGGCTCATGGACGTCTTCGTCACGATCGTCCCTGCTCGTACCCGTGGCCAACGGCCCGCTCCCCTAGCGAGCGGACGGCCGTGCGACGACGACCCGGAGCATGCCGGTCGCATGCCTCTGGCTCCCGCGATCGCCCGGCCGGCGGCCCCCACCGGGCTGCCAGCGAGTCCCCTTCGGCGGTGTTCGGATCCGTGCCCCGAACACCGCCGGCCCGTGCGCGCGTCCGGGTCGTCGGGCCTTCGGTCCGACGGTCGGGCCGCGCCCGCCCGAGGCCTTCTCTCGGCGGGCGTGCCCAACGCCGACGACCTGGACACAGTGATCATGGAGCCGGCCGGCGCCGGCGCCATCCAGCAAGAACCGAAAGGTGACGACATGACGTCCACCGGACCCATGGTCGCCAGGAGGCACGGCGGCAGCATGCAGATCTCGGCGGCATTCGGGCCGGACCCGCGACCCGGCGGGAACGCCAGAGGCCCGGGCGACAGCTCGGTCCTGGCACGGTCGTGGCCATCCGCGCCCCTGGAGCCGGCCGACTCCCGCGGGCCCACCGTCCCCCGCGAGTCACTCGAGCCGCTCGGCGTCGCCAGCCCCACCACCGGGTCCAGCCCGCTTCGGTGGGTCGAGCCGTTCGGCCCGGTGGGGCCCCTGCGCCCGGTCCAGCAGGTCGGCCCGAGCGCGGGCCTCACCATCCCGGTGCCCACCGGGTTTCGCCCACAGGGCGACCAGAGCGAGCGCCCGACCTCGGCCGGCGTGTACGACGCCCTGCTCGGCGGCACGGCGCACCGCCGGGTGGACCGGCGGTTCGCGCTGGCGATCCTGCTGGAGTGGCCGGACGCGCCAGCCGCCGCGCGGGTCACCAGCGAGTTCCTGGTCCGCGCCGTGCGGTTCGCCGCCCGCAACGGGGTGAACCAGTTCCTCGCCCTCGGCGCCGGCGCGCGGACCATCGACCCCGTGCACGAGATCGCCTGCGCGGTCGCGCCGGAAAGCCAGACGGTCTACGTCGAGCCGGACCCGCTGGTGATCGCCCGCGTGCTGCCGGACGTCCCGACCGACCAGGCCACGATGGTGCGGGCGGACCTGGCCCGGCCGGACGAGGTGCTGCGCCACCCCGGCGTCCGAGCCCGGCTCGACCTGACCCGACCGATCGTGGTGGTGGCGGTGCCCGGGCTGCCGCAGGTCGCCGACGACCGCGACCCCCGCGAGGTGCTGCGCGGCTACCGCGAGGCCACGCCGCGGGGAAGCCTGTTGATCTTCTCCCAGCTGTGCGACGAGGGCAGCGCGCGCGGTCTGCGCGGGCTGTTCGAGCAGGCCGGCCTGCCCGGCACGCAGCGGCCGCACGCCCAGACCGTCGACCTGGTCAGCACCTGGGATCCGATCGAGCCCGGCCTGGTACCGGCCGAGGAGTGGCACGCCCCCGACGAGCGCCCGCGCCCGCACTTCGGCCGGATCCCCGTCTACGCCTCCGTCGGCTGGCGCTGACTCAGGAGGCAGGGACCGCCAAGCCCTCTCTCGGGGCTCGTCAGCCGGTCAGCCTCTGGTGTTGCTCAGGAGTTCGGCGAGGCTCGGCGTGCCCAGGACCGCCACGAGGACGCACACTCCGACGAGGGCGACGGTGCCGAGCGCCTGCAGCGCGGCGAGCCGCCGCGGCACGTAGGCGTAGACCAGTCCCAGCAGCAGCCCGGCGGCGAGACCGCCAATGTGGCCCCACATGTCGATGCCCGAGATGGTGAACGTGAGCACCAGGTTGATCCCGATGACGATCAGGATCGGCCGGGCGTCGATGCGCAACCGGCGCGCGACCACGTAGTAGGCGGCGGCGAAACCGAAGATCGCCGTGGAGGCGCCGACCGACAGGTAACCGGCCTCGTCACGGTGCATCAGGAAGCTGAGTGTGTTCCCGGCGACCGCGCACCCGAGGAAGAGGGCGAGGTAACGCAGCCGGCCGAGGGTGGCCTCCAGTTGCATGCCGAGCACGTACAGCGCGTACATGTTGATCAGGATGTGGAAGATCGAGCCGTGCAGGAACGCCGGGCTCACGAGCCGGTAGTACTCGTGGTTCGCCACGATGTAGAAGACGGACATCCCGAAGTCTTCGGTGAAGCTGTTGACGCGGCTCCCGCCGCTGAGCCCGGGCAGTCCCTGCAGCACGAAGGCGACGAGGCAGAGCGCGATCAGGATCTTCGTGACGAGGCCGGACGAGGCGTTCTCGGCCCGGCCGCCGAGCGCGGTGCGCGCCGGGCGCCGGGGGGCGCCGCCCTCCTCCGGGCAGTGGAAGCCAACCGATGCCGGGCGCATGCAGTCCGGGCAGATCGGCCGGCCGCAGCGCTGGCAGGAGACGAACGCCTCCCGGTCGGTGTGCCGGTAGCAACGGGTCTGCTGCCCGGGCTGCCCGCCCGGCGGGGACGGCTGGCCGCCGCCCGGGCCGGACCCGCTCGCCGGCGCCGGCGCCCCGGGCTGCCCGGCGAACGGCGCGCCCTGGGGCGCCGACCACGGCACCGGCGGCTGCCCCGGCGCGGGCGGCGCCGTCCAGCCCGGATGCCCGGTCGGCAGACCTGGCGACGCCGGCCCACCGGCGTCCTGGAGACGCCGGCCGTCCGGCTCGGCGGGCGCGGGTGGGATGCTCGGCGCCGGTGGCGCCTGGTCGGCCGGGTCCAGGGGCCGCGCCCACTGGGAACGCTGCTCCGCCCCGGCGCCGCCCGCCTGGCCGGGGACCGCGCCGCTCGCTTCGGCTCCCGCCGGCCCGGAACCGGCTACCGGCTCGGACGGCCCGGTGCCCTGCGCCGTCATGCCCGCCGCCTTCCCCGGGCACCGTCAGCTGGTACGCCGGCCGTCGCGCGACGGCCGGCCCGCCGGGCCCCCACCCTGGCCATGACGTCCCTCGGGTATGCCGGCAGCGGCCCTCGGGGGGCGCCTCCGC
>NZ_JADWYU010000030.1 GCF_016786325.1 Frankia nepalensis
GGGGGGGGGGGGGGGCGGGGGGGGGGGCCGTCCGCCCGGCCAGCGCGCACGGCGTCCTGGTAGGTGGCCTCGTCGCCGGCCAGGTAGCGGTCGCGGAAGGCCGCCCAGCCGGAGCCGTCGCCGCCGGCCGCCTTCGCGTAGGCCCGTTGGAACGGCTCGTCGCGGTCATAGTCGGGCACGCAGCTGGTGAAGTGCGCGCCGTTCGGCGTCTCGACCACCGCGTCGACCATCATCCGGTTGATCCGCAGCGCCTGCACCGGGGCTTCCTTCGTCAGCTCCGCGGTGTCGACGACTCGCTCGCAGGACAGCACCCGGTGCCGGGCCGCCAGGCAGAACAGGTCGTCGAAGTACGGGTCCGGGCCGAGAAACGCCGCGTTGCCGGCGGCGTCGGCCCGGTTGGCGTGCACGAACGCGACGTCGAGCCCCAGCGCCGGCATGGCGACGAGCTCCTCGCCGTCGTCGTAGGGCGAGGTGACGGTCCGCAGGCCGGGGAACGTGGTCTGCACGTCGGAGCCGAGGCCGGCGCGGATCGGCAGGAACGGCAGCCGGTGCGCGGCGGCGAGCAGGCCCCACTGCAGCATGCCCTCGTCGAGTTCGGCGAACTCGATCTCGCCGCGCTGCCGCGCGGCGCGGAAGTGCGGCTCCAGCGCGATCGAGTCGAGCGAGACGAACCCGCTGACCAGCTTGCGGATCTTGCCGGCGGCGGCGAGCAGCCCGACGTCCGGGCCGCCGTAGGTGACGACAGTGAGGTCCGTGGCCGGGCCGCGGGCGAGCGCCCGCATGAGCGCCATCGGCTTGCGGCGCGAGCCCCAGCCGCCGATGCCGACGGTCATGCCGCTCTCGACCGCCGCGACCGCGGCGGGGATGGTGGTCAGCTTCGCGCCCATCACGGGCCCCTCCGCGTGGGCGGGACCCGGCCCGGGCCCCGCGGGAACATCTACACAAGCGCTTGCTTGGTCGGGTAAGTTACCAGCCGTCGACGGCCGCCGCGAGCGGATGACCGTGCCCGCGACCTGGGCCGGGGCCGGTGGGCGGGACAGCCGGAAGCGAGGGAGTGGGCGCGGTGAGCGAGAACGGGATCTGCGCGGGCCGGGTCGTGATCGTCACCGGCGCGGGCCGGGGCATCGGCCGGGCGCACGCGCTGGAGTTCGCCCGCCAGGGCGCCCGGGTCGTCGTCAACGACGTCGGCGTCGCCCGGGACGGCACGCCCGGCGCGGGCGAGCCGGTCGCGGACGGCGTCGTCGAGCAGATCCGGGCCGCCGGCGGCGAGGCGGTCGCGAACACCGACGACGTCGCCGACTGGGCCGGCGCCGCGGCGCTCGTGCGCACGGCGCTGGACGCGTTCGGCCGGCTCGACGTGCTCGTCAACAACGCCGGCTTCGTGCGCGACCGGATGCTCGTCTCGATGACCGAGCAGGAGTGGGACGCGGTCGTGCGTGTCCACCTCAAGGGACACGCCGCGCCGCTGCGGCACGCGGCCGCCTACTGGCGCGACGAGGCGAAGGCCGGCCGGCGCCCGGACGCCCGGGTCATCAACACCAGCTCCGGCGCCGGCCTGCAGGGCAGCGTCGGGCAGGGCAACTACGGCGCGGCCAAGGCCGGTATCGCCGCCCTCACGCTGGTCGGGGCCGTCGAGCTCGCCCGCTACGGTGTGACGGTCAACGCGATCGCGCCGTCGGCGCGCACCCGGATGACCGAGGGGGTGTTCGCGACGATGGCTCCGGTCGAGACCGGGTTCGACGCGATGGATCCCGCGAACATCTCCCCGCTGGTGGTCTGGCTCGGCAGCGAGCTGTCGGCGCACGTCACCGGCCAGGTCTTCGAGGTCGAGGGCGGGAAGATCGCCCTGGCCGGTGGCTGGCGGCACGGCGTGCCGGTCGACCGCGGCGCCCGCTGGGAGCCGGCCGAGGTCGGGCCGGCCGTCGACAAGCTGCTCGCCGACGCGCCGCCGGCCGAGCCGGTCTACGGCGCCTGAGGTCCCTTCTACGAGAGACGCTTGACGTCCCTTCTACGAGAGAAGAGCCGCGTCGCCATGATCTCCGTTCTTCGCCTCAACTTCGCCGTGCCAGGCCTCGACCGGGGCGCCTTAGCCGCGTCCTACCAGGCGGGCGTCGAGATGGCCCGCTACGCCGAGGACGCCGGGATCGCCATGGTCTCCCTGGAGGAGCACCACGGCGCCGACAACGGCTGGAGCCCGGCGCCCCTGACGAACGCCGGACTCATTCTCGGCGCCACCAAGAAGGTGCACGTCATCGTGCAGGCGCTGCTGGTGCCGCTGTCCGACCCGCTGCGCCTGGCCGAGCAGCTGGCGGTGCTCGACCTGGCCAGCCGGGGCCGGGTCACCGCCGTGGCGGGCCTGGGCTACCGGCCCGAGGAGTACGCGGACGCGGGGCTCGACTGGTCGCGACGCGGGGCGCTGCTCGACGAGTCGCTGGCGGCGATCCTCGGCGCCTGGACGGGCGAGCCGTTCACCTACCGCGGCCGGACGGTGCGGATCACGCCGCCGCCGGCGAGCCCGCCGGCGCAGCTGCTGTGGGTGGGCGGCTCGGTGAAGGCGTCCGCGCGCCGGGCGGCCCGGCTCGGGCTGCCGCTGTGCCCGCCGAACAACTCCCCCGAGCTGGAGGCGTACTACTACGAGCAGTGCGCGGAGCACGGCACCTCCGGCTTCGTCATCATGCCGGGCGCGGACACCACGTTCGTGCACGTCGCCGAGGACCCGGAGAAGGCCTGGGCCGAGCTCGGCGAGTACTTCCTGCACGAGGCGACGCTGTACGCCTCCTGGCAGCCGCCGGGGCAGACCTCGGCGGCGCATTCGCACGCGTCGACGGTCGACGAGCTGCGCGCCGAGGCCAAGTACCGGATCCTGTCCCCCGACGAGTGCGTCGAGCGGGCGCGCGGTGGCGCTGGCGTGACGGTGCTGCACCCGCTGTGCGGCGGGATGCCGCCCGAGCGCGGCTGGGAAAGCCTGCGCCTCTATGGCGAGAAGGTGCTCCCCCGGCTCGCCGCGGCGCGCGCGGACGCCGGCTCCGGGAGCTGACCAGCGGGTTCCCGCTGTGATTAATCGAACGCGCTGACGGGGCAACCCGGCCGGGCCGCCACACCGCTCTTACCGCCGAAGTCGCGGCGATGAGCGTGCGTGGTGGCCCGGTTGTTTCCCGTGTCACCGGCGAAATATTCGGGCGCAGGCAACCCTCCGGCGGGAATCCGCCAGGCAACCGTAAACCGATGTGGTGCGCCCGAGGTGCGCGGTAGCGCGCCGAAGCGGAGCGGTAGGCTCTCGGCTACCTGTACGGGGCAGGAGTTCGGAAAGGGAAGACTGGCACACGACGCAGAGAGCACTCAGGCTGCCATGACAACGCGCGCTCGAGAACTTCTCAACCGGTCACGTGCATTCTGGGATGGCTCGCGGGCGGCGGCCACGCAGCTGCTCGGCCCGCCGCCGAGGGACGCTCTCCCCCACCGCCCGGGCGCCACCGCGGCGCCCGCGCCGGGCGCCACCGCAGCGCCCGCGCCGGGCGCGGCCGCGGAGAGCGCGCTGTCGGCGATCTGCGCGGACCTGGCGCTGCGGGACCTCAACCTGGTCGACGCGCTGCTCTCGCAGCTCGAGGACATGGAGTCCCGGGAAGAGGACGCCGACCGGCTCGCCGAGCTGTACCGGCTCGACCACCTCGCGGCGCGGCTGCGCCGCAACGCGGAGAACCTGCGGGTGCTGGCCGGCCGCGACGCCGACGACGGCTCCGCCGAGACCGCCTCCCTGGTCGACGTGATCCGGGGCGCGATGTCGTCGATCGACCACTACCAGCGGGTCAGCGTCGGGCGGGTCGCGAACCTCGGGGTCGTCGGGTTCGCCGCCGAGGACGTGAGCCGGCTGCTGTCCGAGCTGCTGGACAACGCGACGAAGTCGTCCCCGCCGCACACCGAGGTCCGCGTCGGCGCGCACCTGACGGAGTCCGGCAGCGCGCTGCTGCGGGTCCAGGACGACGGCATCGGCGTCCCGGCGGAGCGGCTGCGCGAGCTCAACGAGCGGCTGTCCGCGCCGCCGGTGCTCGACGACGACGCCGTGCGCCACATGGGTCTCGCGGTGGTATGCCGGCTCGCCAGCCGGCACGGCATCCGCGCCTGGCTGGACCACCGCGCTCCGCACGGCACCACCGCGTCGGTGCTGCTTCCCGCGGCGCTCGTCTGCGAACTGCCTGACGCGGCCTGGTCGGGCCTGCGGACGGTGGCGGCCCGCGCCGGGACCGCCGCGGACACCGGCCCCGCCGCCGTGCCGGCCATGGCGCCCGGCCTCGACGCGGCCGACCGGCCGCCGCTGCCGAACCGCCGCGCGACGGAAACACGGCCGCCGGCCGCGGGGCGGCCCGCCGTCCCCGCGAGCCGCCGGGCCGAGGCCGAGCCCGCGCCGCCACCGCGGCCCGCCGCGGCGCCGACCACCGCGGGGACGACCGCCAGCGGGCTGCCACGGCGAGTGGCCCACAGCCTCCGCGACTCCTCGGGCGATGGCGCCGCCGGGTCCGCGAACGGGGCGGCACCGTCGCCCGTCGCCGACAGTGCCGCCGACCTAGCCGCCGACCGAGCCGCCAGCCACCAGCAGCTGCTCGCGGACCTGGACGCGTTCTCGGACGGGGAGCGCGCCGCCCGCGAGGACCAGGAAGACAAAGGAAGCGAACCGTGACCCAGGAGCGCGACCGCCGTTCCGACTCCGACTTCAGCTGGCTGATCAACGACTTCGTGAGCAGGGTGCACGGTGTCACCCAGGCGCTGATCATGTCGTCCGACGGCCTGTCCCTGACCGCGTCCGACGGGATGAGCACGGTGGAGGGCGAGCAGCTCGCCGCGATCGCGAGCGGGATGCTCAGCCTCGCGCGCAACAGCGCGGCGCTGTTCGACAAGGGCACCTGCGAGAACATCATCGTCCGCCTCAGCCGCGGCTACTTCCTGTTCATGGGCATCGACGCGGGCGCGGGGCTCGCGGTGCTGACCGGGCCCGACTGCGACATGAAGGTGGTGGCCTACGAGATGACCCAGTTCGTGGTGCGCGCCGGGCATGCGCTGACCCCGGAGCGGCGCGCCGACCTGCGCCGGGTGCTCGTCGGGCGCCGGCCCGAGTGATGACCCGCGGGACCGGCCCCCTCGGTCCCGCCCGTCCGCCCCGCCCGGCGGGACCGCCCGCCCGGGCGGGCGCCGGAACGACGACCCAGATGCAGGCAGGTGTGGCCGCGTCATCCGGCCGCCCCGGACCTTCATAGCGACCCGACGGACCGAGGATCGTGATGGTGGAGCAGCAGGACGCACGGCCCGGCAGGACCGCGCACCAGGTACGCAGCAAGCGGGTCCGGCCCTATGCGCTGACCGGTGGCCGCACCCGGTCGCGCTACCACCTGCTGGTAGAGACGCTGGTGTCCGTGCCGCGTTTCGACCCGGCTCTTTCCGAGACTCTCATGCCCGAGTCGAAGGCACTGTACGAACGGGCCCGTTCTCAGCTCTCGATCGCCGAGCTGTCCGCGCTCCTGGCGATTCCGCTCGGGGTCGTCCGTGTACTTATCAGCGATCTCGCGTCGCAGGGCGCCGTCCTCATCCACCCGACGGCGCATGCCTACCGCGACGACCGGAACGTGTTGGAACGCATTCTCAGCGGTCTGCGCGAACTGCCCGTCTAGCCGGCCCCGCCGGCCGACCGACCGCGAGCGCGCCGCTCCCGCGCGCTCCTGTGCCTCGAGGTGGCCCCATGAATTCACGGACGGCGCCCGGCTCCGCCGCGAGCCATCCGGGCGGCGCGCTGACGATCTCGGCGAAGATCGTGGTCGCCGGCGGGTTCGGCGTCGGCAAGACCACGTTCGTCGGTTCGGTTTCCGAGGTGCCGCCTATCAACACCGAGGCGTGGATGACCGAGGCGAGTGAGGGCCTCGACGACCTTCCGCCGAGCGGCGGGAAGACGACCACGACAGTCGCTATGGACTTCGGGCGCATCACGCTCTACGACGACCTCGTGCTGTACCTGTTCGGCACGCCGGGGCAGGCGAGGTTCTGGTTTCTCTGGGACGATCTGTCGCGCGGCGCCCTGGGCGCTATCGTTCTCGTCGACACCCGGAGGCTCGACCAGTCGTTCGCCGCGATCAACTACTTCGAGAACGACTCGGACGTTCCGTTCATCGTCGCGGTCAATCTCTTTGACGGAAAGCTGCTGCACGACGTGGACGAGGTCCGGGAGGCCCTCGCGCTGAGTCCGGCGATTCCGCTGGTGACCTGCGACGCGCGTGACCCGGTGGCGACGGTCGCGACGCTTCGCGAACTGGTGCTCTACACGATGTCCCTGAGTGAGACGGCGGAGTTCAGGAAGGCACGGACGCATGCGTAAGGTACTGGTCGTCGGGGCCGGACAGTCGGGGCTGCAGCTCGCCCTCATGCTCCAGGAAAACGGTTACGACGTCACCGTGATGTCGGCCCGCACGCCCGAGGAGATCCGCGCCGGGCGGGTGATGTCGACCCAGGCGATGTTCCACACCTCGCTACAGCACGAGCGCGACCACGGGCTGAACCTGTGGGAGGCCGAGGCCGTCCGGATCGAGGGCCTGGGTGTCTCGGTCGCCGGCCCGGACGGCGGTCGGGTACTCGACTGGTTCGGCCGGCTGGACCACTACGGCCAGTCCGTCGACCAGCGGGTGAAGATGGCGGGCTGGGCGGAGCTGTTCGAACAGCGCGGCGGCAAGCTGCTCATCCACGGCGTCACCACCGCCGACCTGGACTCGCTCGCCGCGCTGTACGACCTCGTCGTCGTCGCCGCGGGCAAGGGCGAGCTCGTCGGGCTCTTCGACCGGGTGCCGGAGCGCTCGCCGTTCACCAGCCCGCAGCGGGCACTCTCGCTGGCCTACGTGCACGGGCTCGCGCCACGGCCCGAACACCCGGACTCGCCCGGCGTCCGGTTCAACATCGCCCCCGGCGTCGGCGAGTTGTTCGTCATTCCCGCATACACGCTCAGCGGGAACTGCGACATCCTGTTCTTCGAGGGGATCCCCGGCGGCCCGCTGGACTGCTGGGCCGACCAGCCCGGGCCGGACGAGCACCTGCGCCGCCTGCTCGACCTGGTCCGCCAGTACATCCCGTGGGAGTACGAGCGCTGCGCCGACGTGGAGCTCACCGACGCCCGCGCGGCGCTGGCCGGCGGGTACACGCCGGTGGTGCGCCACCCGGTCGGCGAGCTGCCGTCCGGTGGCTTCGTGCTCGGCATGGCCGACGTCGTGGTCGCCAACGACCCGATCACCGGCCAGGGCTCGAACAACGCGGCCAAGTGCGCGGTCTCCTACCTGGACAGCATCCTGGAACGTGGCGAGGCGCCGTTCGACCGGGAGTGGATGACCACCACCTTCGAGCGCTACTGGGACTACGCCCAGCACGTCACCCAGTGGACCAACGCCCTGCTCGGCCCGCCGCCGGAGCACGTCCTGCGGATCCTGGGCGTCGCCCAGGCGAACGAGACCGTCGCCCGCCGGTTCGTCAACGGCTTCGACGACCCCACGGACTACCAGAACTGGTTCATGGACCCCGCCAAGACGGCCGACTACCTCGCCACCGTCTGACCGGACTGGCCGGCTGACCGCGGCTGGCCGGCTGACCGCGGCTGGCCGCCGCGGGCCGCCCTCAGCGCTGGAGCTGGTTGTCCAGCGCGAGGGCCACCCGGAAGGGCGCGTGCACGTCATAGCAGGCGTCGCCGGCCCACAGGCAGGAGCACAGCGACAGCACGGCGGGGATCGCCAGCAGCGACAGGTGGCCGCTGCTGGGCAGCGGGCGCAGCAGCGCGAGGACCCGGCGCGGGACCGGCCCCGGCCGGATCTCGCGCCGCCCGGCCGCGACGTGGCCCTCCCGCCAGCCGGGCGCGGCGATCCGCAGCACGGACGGCGCGGGGGCGAGAGCGACGTGGCCCGCCGGGCATCCGGCGCCGACGGGAGCGGAACCGACGGGCGAGCGGGCGGCGCCGGCCAGCGCGGCGACGCCGATCGCGCGGGCGACCCGGGCCCGGTCGCCGATCTCGAGCGCGGCCCGCTCGTCGGCCCACCGCTCGACGCCGAACTCGACCAGCCGCGCGACCGGGCGCAGCAGCGGCTGGCTGGCGGCGGCGAGCCGGGCCGCGTCGATGTAGCGGTGGTGGCGGCCCATGAGGTGGGCGCGCTCGTGCGCGAGCACCACTCCCAGCTCGTCGGAGCTCAGCGCCGCCCGCATCGCCTCGGTGACGACGATCCGGCCGGGCGAGCCGGGCAGGGTGAACGCGTCCGGATACTCCCCGGGGACGACCACGACGATGTCCGCGCCGGGCAGCGCCGCCGCCTCGGCGCCAGCGGCCCGCAGCGCGGCCCGCTGGCGGCGCCAGACACGGGCCGCGGCGGCGGCCGACCAGGCCGCGGCCAGCATGCACGGCCCGGACAGCCACGTCTCCCGGCCCGCGTCAGCCCACGCCTCGGACGTCCAGCCGTGCTTGCCGGTGGTGACCAGCGCCGTCGTCGTGTGCACACCGCTGGCCAGCAGCACCAGCGCGGTGCCCAGGGCCAGCAGGCAGGCCGAGACAGTGAACGCGACGACGGCCACCCCGGCGGGGACCCGGTCGGCGAGCAGGCGCATCACGACGGTGCCCAGCATCGGGGCGACCAGCACGCATACGACCAGCTCGTGGACCATCGCTAGCGTCCGACGGCCTCGCCGTCGGCGCCGCTGGTCACGCCGCTCGCGAGGTGCTCGCGGGGCGGGCTGTCGGCGAGCAGCTGGCGGATCAGCGCCTCGTCGCCGGGCGAGAGCGCGGCGACGAAGTGGGTGAGCGCCGGGCGGTGGTCGGCCTGCTCGTCGAGCAGCCGGTTCATCCGCCAGGCGACCAGGCTGGCCGCGTCGGACGGCGCCTGGTAGAGGAAGGCCCGGCCGGAGCGGCGGCGCGTGACGACGCCCTTGCCGTACAGCCGGGTCAGCGTCGTCACGACCGCGCTGTAGGACAGCAGCCGCCCACCGTCGAGCAGGTCCCGGACCTGGGCGGGGGTCAGCTCGGTGCGCGCGTCGTGCAGGACCGTGAGGATCTCGGCCTCCAGCGAGCCCGGCGCCCGGCGCCGCCCGCGGCTGGCGCCACCCGCGCCAGCCGCGAGGTCACCGCCCGGCTGGTTGTCACCGGCGTTGTCACCGGCATCGTCCGTGTATCCGTCGGCTTCGGGTACCACGCCCTCGACCATACGGACTTCTCGCGGGTGATCGCCGTGCGGGGCCCGTGTGGCGCGCCCGAAAGTCGTCCGGGCCGACCAAGCGCTTGGTTGACGGGGATAATGAGCTGGTGGACACCTCATCGCGCCAGGGCCGGTCCGCGCCGACGCGCGCCGGCCGGGCCGGCCGCTCTACGCGGGCCGGGCGGGCGACGGCCGCCGGCGAGTCGGAGCGGCGGGCGGCCATCGTCGAGATCGCCGCCGGGCTGTTCGCCGAGCGCGGCTACCGGGCGACGACGGTCCGGGAGATCGCCGACGCCGCCGGCATGCTCTCCGGAAGCCTCTACCACCATTTCGACTCCAAGGAGTCGATCGTTGATGAGCTGCTGTCCAGCTTCCTCGACGAGCTGCACGCCCAGTACACCGCGATCGCCGCCGCGCGGGCGGGGCCGAGTGACACGATCGCCGCGCTGGCGCGGGCGGCGTTCGCCGCGATCGCCGGTCATCGCGCCGCCGTCACGGTCTTCCAGAACGAGCGCGGCTACCTGGCGACACTGCCGCGGTTCGCCTACCTGCGCACCTCCGAGGAGGCGAGCCAGGCACTGTGGCTGCGGGCGCTGAGCGAAGGCATCGCCGGGGGCGAGCTGCGCGCCGACCTCGACCCGAAGCTCACCCACCGGTTTCTGCGGGACGCGATCTGGGTGTCCGTGCACTGGTACCGGCCGGACGGGCCGCTCGGGCCCGACGAGATGGCCGAGCACTTCCTCGCCACGGTCTTCGACGGCATCCGTGCCCGGGGCACCGGCGGGGACGCTCCCCCGGCGCCGGCGGAGGTGAAAACCAAGCGCTAGCTTGGGTGGTCGCGCTAGCGTGTCTGCCGTGGTGTCGACGGGGACGTCCGCGACGTCCGATTTCCGGGAAAAGGTGCGAGCCTGGCTCGCCGACGCGCTGACCGGCGACTTCGCGAAGGCGCGCGGGCTGGGCGGTCCCGGCCGGGAGCATGAGGCCTTCGAGCTGCGGGTCGCCTGGGAGCGTCACCTCGCCGCCGCTGGCTGGACCTGCATCGGCTGGCCGAAGGAGCACGGCGGGCTCGGGCTTTCCGTCGCCGAGCAGGTCGTCTTCCATGAGGAGTACGCCCGCTCGGACGCGCCGGCCCGGGTGGGGCTGATCGGCGACGGGATGGTCGGCCCGACGCTCATCGCGTTCGGCACCGACGAGCAGCGCCGGCGCCTGCTGCCACCGATCCGCGCGGGCGAGGCGCTGTGGTGCCAGCTGTACTCCGAGCCGGGCGCCGGCTCCGACCTGGCGGCGCTGACCACCCGGGCGCGCCGCGACGGCGACGACTACGTGATCCATGGGCAGAAGGTGTGGTCGTCGCTCGCGCACCTGGCCGACTGGGGGTTCGCGCTGGTCCGGACCGAGCCCGGGTCCGCCCGTCATCGGGGGCTGTCCTACCTGCTGGTGCCGATGCGCCAACAGGGCCTCGAGATCCGCCCGATCGTGTCGATGACCGGCACGTCAGAGTTCAACGAGGTCTTCTTCGACGGCGCCCGCACATCGGTCGCGAACCTGGTCGGCGCGGAAGGCGACGGCTGGAAGATCGGGATGGCCACCCTCGGGTTCGAGCGGGGCACCTTCACCCTCGGTCAACAGGTCGGGTTCAGACGCGAGCTGGAAAGAATCATCACGCTCGCGAAGCGCAACGGCGCCTGGGAGCGGCCGGACCTGCGCGACCGGCTGGTCCGCGCCTGGATCGGCGTCGAGATCATGCGGTTCACCGCGCTGCGCACCCTGGCCGACGCCGACGCGGACACGCCGCCGGGGCCGGCGTCGTCGATCGGGAAGCTGTACTGGTCGACGTGGCACCAGCAGCTCGGCGAGCTCGCGATGGACGTCCTCGGCGCGGCCGCCATGCTCGTCGAAGGCGAGCCCTACGAGCTACGGCCCGAGCAGTCGCTGTTCCTGTTCAGCCGCGCCGACACGATCTACGCCGGGTCGAGCGAGATCCAGCGCAACATCATCGCCGAGAGAACGCTGGGGTTGCCCCGTGCCTGAGACCGACACCGCCAACACCGCCGACACCGGCGCCGACACCACCGTCACCGGCGACACCGCCGCCGCTTCCGCCGGGCCAGGCGTGGCGCCTCTGGTCGCCCCCGAGCCGCCGCCCGGCCGTGACCTGCTGCGCGGCAAGGTCGTCCTGGTGACGGCCGCCGCGGGCACCGGCATCGGGTTCGCCACCGCCTGGCGGGCGGCGCTGGAGGGCGCGACGGTCGTCGTCTCCGACCACCACGTCCGCCGCCTCGGCGAGGCCGCGGCCCGGATCGGCGAGCTCGCCGGCGAGAAGCCGCTCGCCGTGGCGTGCGACGTGCGCAGCGAGGACCAGATCGGCGCCCTGTTCGACGCCGTCTACGAGACCCACGGCCGCCTGGACGTCCTCGTCAACAACGCCGGCCTGGGCGGCGACGTGCGGCTGACCGAGATGACCGACGAGCAGTGGGCGACGGTCCTCGACGTGACCCTGACCGGCACGATGCGCGCGACCCGCGCCGCCCTGCGCCGGATGCTGCCCGCCCGCGCCGGCGTCATCGTCAACAACGCCTCGGTCGTCGGCTGGCGGGCCCAGGTCGGCCAGGCCCACTACGCCGCGGCCAAGGCCGGCGTGATGGCGCTGACCCGCTGCGCCGCGATGGAGGCGGCCCCCGCCGGGGTGCGCGTCAACGCGGTCGCCCCCAGCCTCGCGATGCACCCGTTCCTCGCCAAGGTCAGCGACGAGGACTTCCTCGCCGAACTCGCCCGTCGGGAGGCGTTCGGCCGACCCGCCGAGCCCTGGGAGATCGCCACCGTCATCGCCTTCCTGGCCAGCGACTACTCGACCTACATGACCGGCGAGATCGTCTCCGTCAGCAGCCAGCACCCGTAGCGACGGCCACCGCCGCGGCCACGCCGCCGGGCACCCGGTACCTCACGCCGGACGGGGAACGCTGCGGGCATCGGCACGGCATTGCGAGCCGGCCGAGCGCAGAGCCGCGGAGCGAACAGGACGGTGGAGCATGACCACGACCAGGACCTGGACGGTAGACGTACTGCTGACCGAGGACGGCGGGCGGACCCGCGCCCAGGCGCTGCTGAACGGTGCCGAGGAGGGCCGTGTGGCGGTCGCCGGAACCGAGCTGCGCGCCGAGGGCATGGCCCGGTGCCACCCGGACGACGCCGACGTGTCGATGATCGGCGACGAGGTCGCCGCGTCCCGGGCGCTGTCCGAGCTGGCCCATCAGCTGCTGGACTCCGCCGCCCGCGACATCGAGGCCCGCACCGGCCGGAAGGCGCACGTCAGCCCGTAGCGCGGTTCGTCAGCCGTGGAGCAGCGTGTCACCGCGGGAGCGGCGCGTCAGGCCGGGGTGAACACGACCGGGAGAGCGGTCAGGTGGCGCAGGAGCACCGTGGACTGCCAGGCCAGCTGGTCGGCCGGCAGCGCCAGGGCGACGTCGGGAAGCCGGTCGAGCAGCACCTCGACGGCGGTCCGGGCGACGACCTCGGCGATGTCCTGGGCCGGGTAGGGGCAGCGGTGCGCGCCGCTGCCGAAGGCCAGATGCGCCTGCCGGGCGCCCGCGCCGGCGCCGGGGCCGGGGTGGACCACCGGGTCGGTGTTGGCCGCCGCGACCGAGAGCACCACCAGATCGCCGCGCCGGACATGCGCCTTCCCCAGCTGGACGGCCCGGGTCGCCCAGCGGCCGAGCACGTTGGGGCTCGGCGGGTCCTCCCAGAGCACGTCGTTCAGGGCCTGCGCCACCGAGCGCCGGCCCCCGGCGAGAGTCACCGCGAACCGCGGGTCGGTGAGCATCAGCCGCAGCGTGTTCCCGATCCAGGCCGCCGTCTTGGCCTGGGCCATCAGGAACACCATGACCAGGTTCTCGAACACCTCGTCGTCGCTGAGCGCCACGGGATGGGTGGCGAGCTGGGACAGCGTGTCCGCGCCCGGGTCGACCCGGCGCGCGACCGCGTGCGCGCGGACCGTCTCGCGCAGCCGCGCCTCGACCTCCCGGGCGGCGGTACCCCCCTGGGCGAGCAGGGTGTTCATGTCGTCGCTGAAGGGCCCGGCCTCCGCCGGCGGAAGCGCGAGCAGCGTGGTCCCGGCCGCGGTCGGGATCTGGGTGGCGTACTGGCTGATCAGGTCGGCCGTCCCGTCGCCGGCGAAGACATTGATCAGCCTGTCGGCGATCCGCTCGCAGCGGGCCGCCAGCTCGAACGGGTCCACGGCGCCCACCGCGTCGTCGACAGCGGTGGAGTACCGCGCGTGCTCGGCGCCATCCGTCGAGATCACCGTGCTGGTCCAGGCGAGGCGTGGGTGCAGCGGCGAGTCGGCCGGCGCCAGGTCCCAGGCGTTCCAGATCCGGAAGTCCCTGCTGAACAGGTCGGGCTGGCCGGCCACGTAGTGCAGCTCCCGGTAGCCGAGCACCAGCCAGGCAGGCACGTCGTCGTCCAGCAGCACCGGCGCCACCGCCCCGTACCGCGACCGCAGCCGCTGGTACGTCCGGCGCGGGTCGCGGTGGAACTCGTCCCCGTACAACCGGTCGGCGCCCTCGTGGGCCGGGTAGCGGCGAGCCAGCTCGGCGGCCCGCGCCGCCGGCTCCCCACCACCGCCCCGGCCGCCTGGCAGGTCGCCCGCCGGAACCGGGCCGGGCACGGCCGGAACCGGCGAGACCGCGGGCGTCGGGGCGTCCAGGTTGACGTCGGTCATCTCGGCTCCTCCGGAGGAACGCGGACCGGCCCGCGGGGCGTGGGCCGCCGCGCTACGCCCACCGGACCGTGACGCGGTGGCTGGCGGAGCACAGTAACAGGACCGGGACAGACATCCCAGCGCCATTCGTCACCAACCGCGCACCGAGGACGCCGACGGCGCGCCGAGACCCGCTCCCAGGCGCCGGAGAACACCAGGGACGGCACCCGGCGCCACTCCCGCCGCGGGCAGCGGGCGCCGCCCGCGGCCGCCTGGTCGGGAAGGCCGGCGGGCCGGGCCGGCGTCAGACCGGGAGGAAACCGGGTGGCGGGATCGGGGTGAAGACGACCGGCAGGGCGGTCAGGCTGCGGACGAACACCGCGGGCTGCCAGACCAGCTCGCTGGCCGGCGCGGCGAGGGTGATGTCGGGCAGCCGGTCGAGCAGAACCGAAAGCGCGGCCCGGGTCGTGACCAGGGAGATGTCCTGCGACGGGTAGGGACACCGGTGGGGGCCGCTGCCGAAGGCCAGGTGCGCCTGGTTGCGGCCCGGCCCGGCCGCTCTGTCGGGGCGGACGACCGGGTCGGCGTTGGCCGCGGCGACCGAGAGCACCACCAGGTCGCCGGGCCGGACGTGCTGGGCTCCCAGCTGGACGGTCCGGGTCGCCCAGCGGCCAAGCGCGTTCGAGTTCGGCGGGTCCTCCCAGAGGACGTCGTCGAGGACGTGCTCGACCGAGCGCCGCCCGCCGGCGAGCCTCGCCGCGAACCGGGGGTCGGTGAGCATCAGCCGCAGGGCGTTCCCGATCCAGGCGGCCGTCTTGGCATGGCCCAGCAGGAACAGCATGAACAGGTTGTCGAACACCTCGTCGTCGGTGAGCGCCGCCGGATGGGTCGCGAGCGTGGACAGCGGGTCGGAGCCCGGGTTCGCCCGGCGCGCGGCGGTGTGCCGGCGCACCGCGGACCGCAGCCGCTCCTCGGCGGCACCGACGTCGCCGACCCGGCCGAGCACGGCGGCCATGTCGTCCGTGAAGTCCGCGGCCTGCGCCGGCGGGAGCGCCAGCAGGGCCGTCCCCACCAACAGCGGGAGCCGCGCGGCGTACTGGCCGATCAGGTCGGCCGAGCCCTCGCTCGCGAAGGCGTCGATCAGGTCGTCGGCGATCCGCTCGCAGCGGGCCGCCAGCTCGAGCAGGTCGATGGAACTGACCGTGGCGTCGACGGCGGCGGAGTGCCGGTCGTGCTCGGCTCCGTCCGCGGACAGCAGCGTGTCGCGCCAGGTGACCAGCGGCCGCAGCGGCCAGTCGGCCGGCACGAGGTTCCAGGCGTTCCAGAGCCGGGAGTCCTTGCTGAACAGGTTGGGCTCGCCCGCGACGAAGTGCAGCTCCCGATAGCCGAGCACCAGCCAGGCCGGCACGTCGTCGTCCAGCAGCACCGGCGCCACCGCCCCGTACCGCTCGCGCAGCCGCTGGTACGTCGTCCGCGGGTCGCGATGGAACCCGTCCCCGTACAACCGGACGGCGTCCGCGTGGGCCGGGTAACGAAGGGCCAGTTCGTCGGCCTGGGCCGACGAACGCCAGCCAGGCCCGGCGCGGTCGACGACGGCCGTGCCCCGCGCCGGGCCACTCGCCGGGGTGCCCGCGTCATGCGCTGCCGGGGGCGGGGGCACGGGCACCCCGGCGCGCTGCTTGGCGTCGGTCATGTCGTCTCCTTCGCCGGGACAGGTTCCCGGCCCAGGCGCGGCGGCCTGCGTCGCGAGCCGACCCCCCGATTCCGCGACGCTGTAACGGCGCAGGACGCTAACAGAGAATTCTCGCGCCTTCTAAGTACTGATTGTCATCACATGCGCACCCATTTTCGGAGACAGGTGTCGAACAACATCAGAGACAACGAAACGTATCGACGACCCCACCTCGGGCGATCCACCCGCAGAGCCCGCGACGGCCCCGATGTCACCGGCACCGTTCTGACCGCGTGAGCGGCCGCGACCAGATCGACAGGGCTTGGTCATACCCAGAGCGTCGCGGTGCTGCCCAGCGGTGCGGTGCTGCCCAGCGGTGCGGTGCTGCCCAGCGGTGTCGTCAGGACCGTTCGGTGTCGACACGGCGGAGGAGGTCAAGGATGGCGGGGGCAAGGGCGGGGGCCACGGCGACAGTCGCGGTCGACCGCAGGGTGTAGTGGGAACCGTCTGCATCAACGACCAGGGCACCGGCTTCGCGGGCGATAGCGACGCCGGCGGCCATGTCCCATGGTTTGTTCGACATGGTGACAGCCGCGTCGGTTCTGCCCGCGGCCAGCCAGGCGAGGTCGATCGCGGCCGTGCCGAACATGCGGACGCGTTCGACCGTGGCGGCGAGCAGTTCGGTGAAGGCCACCCTGGTTCGGTTGCGTTCGGCCGCGCCTGGCCCGACGGCGTAGTCGCCGATGGCGACGACGGCGTCAGCGAGGTCGGTAGGGCGGCGGGTTTCGATCTTCTTGCCGTTGAGGGTGGCCTTGGTGCCGGGGGCGGCGGCGTAGCGCTCGCGCAGGAACGGCAGGTCGATGACGCCGAGTACCGGGTCGTCGCCGTCGGCGAGACCGAGCGAGATGCCGCACAGCGGGATCTCCCGGGCCAGGTTGGAGGTCCCGTCGACGGGATCGAGGATCCAGGTGAGCCCTTTGGCGCTCCGCCCACCTTCTTCCTCGCCGAGGAACCCGATGTGGGGCGTGCGCTGGCCTAGGAAACCACGGACCGTGCGTTCGACGGTGAGGTCGACCTCGGTGACGTAGTCGCGGTCACCCTTGGCCTGGACCCGGCCTGTCCGGCGTTCCAGGACGATGGCCGCGGCCAGGTCGACGGCTTCCCGCGCGACCTCGAGCAGAGGGTCCCAGGTCGTCACAGGAATCGGCTCCGGGATCGCAGGGCGTCGAACAACTCGGCGAACGTACCAAACAGCCCGCCGTCGGTACGTTCGATCAGGAGCGTCGGCGAGTCCACACCGCGGGCTTCGGGCAGATAGGGCTGCACCACGCATCGGACCTCGTCGACGATGATTATGTTGAACCGGATGATTTCGTCGTAGACGCCGATGACCAGCCGCTCGCGGGATTCCAGGTCGAGTCTGGACCGCGCTCTGAGCAGGGTCTGGATATTGAGGTTGGTGAGGGCGGCGAGTTCACCCGGCTGGTAGCCCTCCTCGCGTTCGCGGTGGGCGGTGCCCTCGCCCGTGGGGTCAAGGAAGAGGCAGCAGACGGTGGCGCCAGCAGTGATCTGGGCACTGAGCTGACGAAGTAGAGGTAGCGACGCCCGTCGGTACCGGCCACGGGATCCCCTTCCTCACCGGCAGCAGCTCACACCGGACCCCAGGCCCCAGCGCGCGGGCATGGCCGAGCGCGCCGCTTCCGACGCGAAGTGTGGCGAGGACCCAGCTAGGAACCTAGCCACCAATTTGGCCGAAGTGGCGTGGTTATTTGGATTTCCTCTGCCGGAGGCGGCACTGTCGAAGCAATCACCTTCCGGCGAAATCCGCCGGCGACAATCGACTGGAAACGCGGCTGCCGCTTCGTCGGACCGCCGCGGCCGCGGCCTGTCCGAACCCGTCCGCTTCGCGCTCCTACCCGCCGTCACCGTCCGCGGCGCGGTCGTTCGTCGCCCGCCCGGTCCGGGATGGATTGTCGGACCCCGCAGCTACCCTGCCAGGGACTGGTGGCGATCCTTCTCGAGGAGGCGCGGTGGCTGGCGCGGGGGATTGGCCGCCCACTGACCCGCGGGCGCTGTTCGGCGCCGGGCAGGCCGACCAGTTCTCACTGACGGTCCCGTTGCCGCCCGGGCGCTGCCTCGTCGCGTTGGAAGGCGACCAGGAGACCCTCGCGTTGTGGATGAGCGACGAGCCGGCGACCGCCGAGCTGTGGGCCGGGCTGCTCGCCGCGCACCCGACCTCAGGACTGTGGCCCCTGCTCCTCGAGCCGCCGCACTGGGACGACAAGGACCGCCCGCCCGGGGAGCCGGCGGAGCTCCGGCCGTGGGAGACGGGCGAGCTGGCGCCGGACCTGATGACGGCCCCGGGTGACCACGACCCGGCGGCGCTCCTCGCCCACTGGTGGAAGGACTGCGCCGAGGGCTGGTACGCGCACGATTTCTACAAGCCGTTCGGGCCTACCTGGCCTGGGCTCGTCGCCCCGCCCGAGCCGGCGGCCGACCCGGGCGGCGCGGCCGCCCAGTGCGCGCGCCAGCTTCTCGGCGAAAGTCCGGCGATGCGGCTTGGCCTCGTGGCCGCGGGCTCGGGAGCCGATGCGCTCACCGTCGCGGGCTGGCAGGGACCGCTCAACCACACCAATGACACCGCCGAGATCTCCGCGGTGGTCGCGAGCTGGGAACGGCGATTCGGCGTCCGCGTCGTAGGCGTCGGCTTCGACACGCTTTACCTGAGCGTCGCCGCCCCGCCGGCCAGTGAGGACGACGCGCTTCTCCTCGCCGCGGAGCATCTCGCCTTCTGCCCCGACAACGTCAACAGCGACATCAGCCTCAGGGCGTACGCCCACTCGCTGAGGAACGCCGGCACCTGGACGTTCTGGTGGGACTAGGCCTGGACCAGGACGTGGCCCCACGGTCGGGGGGGGGGGGGGGGGGGCGGCCGCCGGCCGCCCCCCCCCCCCCCGCCGGCGG
>NZ_JADWYU010000031.1 GCF_016786325.1 Frankia nepalensis
ACCGAACGGCGCGCAGGCGCGCCTGCGCGGAGTCCCCCTTGCGAGCGAAGCGAGGCAAGGGGGACGCAGCGGAGGTCGCCGGAGCGCACGTGAGCGGAGGAGGACGCGGCGCGGAGGTCCCTTGGGAGCGCAGCGAGGCAAGGGGCCGGAGCGCCGCGCCCGGACGGAGCGAACCAAGGAACAGAGCGCGTGCCGGCCGCCGGATAGGCTGACCGCTCATGAAGCTTGCGGTTATCGGTGGGGACGGGATCGGCCCGGAGGTGGTCGCGGAGGGCCTGCGGGTCCTGCGGGCCGTGCACGACAAGGTGGAGACCACCGAGTACGACCTGGGTGCGCGCCGCTGGCGGGAGACCGGCGAGACGCTGCCCGACTCGGTGCTCGACGAGCTGCGCGGGCACGACGCGATCCTGCTCGGCGCGGTCGGCGACCCCGGCGTCCCCAGCGGGGTGCTGGAGCGCGGCCTGCTGCTGCGCCTGCGGTTCGAGCTCGACCACCACGTCAACCTGCGGCCGGTGAAGCTCTACCCCGGCGTGACGTCGCCACTGGCCGGCGACCCGACCATCGACATGGTCGTCGTCAGGGAAGGCACCGAGGGCCCGTACGCGGGCGCCGGGGGTGTGCTGCGCAAGGGCACTCCGCAGGAGATCGCGACCGAGGAGAGCATCAACACCCGGTTCGGCGTCGAGCGGGTCGTGCGGGACGCGTTCCGGCGGGCCCAGCGCCGCCCGCGGCACAAGCTCACCCTCGTGCACAAGAACAACGTGCTGACGAAGGCCGGCGACCTGTGGTCGCGGACCGTGACCGAGGTCGCGGCCGAGTTCCCTGAGATCAGCGTGGACTACCAGCACGCCGACGCGGCCAGCATGTTCTTCATCACCGACCCGGGCCGGTTCGACGTGGTCGTCACCGACAACCTGTTCGGCGACATCATCACCGACATCGGCGCCGCGGTGACGGGCGGCATCGGGCTCGCCGCCAGCGGCAACCTCGACCCGTCCGGCGCGCATCCGAGCATGTTCGAGCCGGTCCACGGCAGCGCCCCGGACATCGCGGGCAAGGGCGTCGCCGACCCGACCGCCACGGTGGCGTCGGTCGCGATGCTGCTCGACCACCTGGGCCTGGCCACCGAGTCCGCCCGGGTCGAGAAGGCCGTCGCGGACTCGCTCGCCGCCCGGGCCGCGGCGCCAGCCCATCGCACGTCCACCCGCGAGGTCGGTGAGGACCTGGCCAGCCGCGCCGCCGCCGGCTGACCTGACCGTTTCGCCTCCCGCCGGCTCGCCGAGCCGGCGGGAGGCCACTGAGCCAGCTGGGCCGGTCCGCCCTCTTCGGGCGGCTTCCGGCGACGCCGATGTCTGCCCGAGAGGCGGCACCGGGCCTCCGATGTCGGGCTTCGCTCGACTGATGGCGATGTGTCCGCCGGTCACGGACGTGTTCGATGGACGTCCGATATTCGCGGCGGTTCCTCACCCCGTAACGAACGGCTATCCTCGATACAGCCGTAGATCCGGTACGACGGCAGCCGACAGGGCCTGACCACGGCGAAGTTCGGCCGTTACGTCACTTCTGGCGGGCCAACCGTGTTCGCTGACCCTTGGTCAGCCTCCCGGGTGGCACCGTCGGATGTCTGCCCGGGGGATGCAGGGCCCCCGCCGATTCGCTCGCGAATCGGCGGGGAAGGCACCCGGACCCTCGTGTCGAGCTTCGCTCGACCTATCGCGTTGCCAGTGGCCGCCCTTCGGAGGAGTACGCCTGTGCCTATCACCCCAACGTCGAAGATCTGGATGAACGGCGAGCTTGTGGACTGGGACGACGCTCGCGTCCACGTGCTCACGCCGACCCTGCACTACGGCTGGGGGGTGTTCGAGGGCATCCGTGCCTATGCCACGCCGCGCGGCAGCGCGGTCTTCCGGCTGACCGACCACATCGCGCGGCTGTACCGCAGCGCCAAGATCTACATGATGGAGCCGGAGCTCACCCAGGAGCAGTTCGTCCAGGCGACCAAGGACACCATCGCCGCGAACAACATCGAGTCCTGCTACATCCGGCCGCTGGTCTACCTCGGCTACGGCGAGATGGGCCTCAACCCGCTGCCGTCCCGGGTCGAGTCGCTGATCGCGGTCTGGCCGTGGGGCGCCTACCTGGGCGAGGAGGCGCTGGAGAAGGGCTGCCGGGTCATCATCTCCAGCTGGCGGCGTAACGACGTCAACATCACCCCGCCGGCCGCCAAGGCCACCGGCCAGTACCTGAACTCCTCGCTGGCCAAGGTCGCCGCGATCAAGGGTGGCTACGACGAGGCGATTCTCACGAGCCCGACCGGCCACATCGCGGACGGCTCCGGCGAGAACGTCTTCATCGTCGTCGGGCGTTCGCTGATCACCCCGCCGCTCACCGACGGCGCGCTCGGTGGCATCACCCGGGCCTCGGTGATGCAGATCGCGGGCGACCAGGGCTACGAGGTCGTCGAGAAGCACATCGTGCGTACCGACCTCTACCTGGCCGACGAGGCGTTCTTCACCGGCACCGCCGCGGAGATCGTCCCGATCGCCGAGGTCGACGACCGCGCGATCGGGACCGGTCGTCCCGGCCCGGTGACCCGCGAGATCGCCGAGATCTTCCACCAGGCGACCACTGGCCAGCTCGACCGCTACAAGGACTGGAACGAGCTGGTCAGCGAGTAGGCAGGGCACTCGGGGCTCCTGGCTACTCGCCACTACTCGCCGACCTCGGGCGCTGAGCGCCCTCCGGACCGGTGATCGGGCCGGTCCGGAGGTCGCGCCGGTCTGGAGGTCGGGCCGGCTCCTGGCCCGGGCCGGCGGGGGTGGGCGCGCCGGCGAGTTCGTGACGGCCTCCCCGATCCGCGTGCCCGATCCGCCGCACCGCACGCGCCCGATCTGCCGCACCACGCGCGCCCCTGGCCGGGATCCGGCCGGGGGCGCGTTCCGTTGGCGGCCCGGCGCCCTCCGCTCGATCTCGTCCGGGCCGGCCCACGCACCGATCCACGCGTACCCCCGCCGACCGCCGCGCACTGTCGACGATCATGAACCTTGGGGTGGCGGCCCAGGTCACCGGCGATCCGCCGACCCCCGAGTCGATGGCACTCCTGGGCATAGGCGGACATGCGCCGCCGCCGGTCCGTGAGCCCAACGTGGCACGGCCACTGTTGGGTCAATCTTGGGTCTGGTCAGATGCCGGTTCGCCGCTTACCTTGCCTGCATAGCCGTTTCACAAGCGCACAAGCGTCCGGGGTGGCGGGCCCGGGCGCCGTCGGCTGGCGGCTCTCGCTGGTCCTCGGGTTCCCCGTCGGGAGGTCATTATGCGGGTGTCGGACGGTATGAGCGCCCTGGTGTTGACGATCGGTCCAGGGCACACCCTGCGGCAGGCGGCGCGGCTGATGGCCGGACGCGGCGTCGGCGCGGCGGTCGTGCTCGACACCGACGGTGCGGGCTATGGCATTCTGACTGAGCGGGACATCCTGCGGGCGTTGGCCCAGGGCATGGATCCGGACGTGGAGGTCGCCGCCGACCACCTCACGCGCGACCTCGTGTTCGCCGATCCGGAATGGTCTCTTGACACGGCGGCCGACGCGATGTTGCGCGGTGGCTTCCGGCACCTGGTTGTCACCGAAGGTGGCAGCGTGGCCGGCATCTTGTCGATGCGGGACGTCGTTCGCTGCTGGAACCAGCAGCGGGTGAGCATCTGACAGCGGGACGTACTGGCTGGTCAGAGGCCGGGATTCGGGCATATCTGACCATGAGCGCGGTCAGATATCCGATTGCTCAGGTTCACGCGATGTGGGCCGCCTCAACCCGCTGAAAACCGCTAACGTCTCGCCCATGCTCGACGACGACGAGGCAGTCGCACTCCTGCGTGCGACCACGCTGCTCAAGGAGCTCGACGAGGAGGACCTGCGGCGCCTCGCCGCTCGCGCCGTGACGCGGCGGTACCGGCGGGGCCAGGTGGTCTTCACGGAGGGCGAGCCCGCGGACACCCTACTGGTGGTGGCCCAGGGCCGGTTGAAGGTACTCACCAAGGCCGATGACGGCCGTGACCATGTACTCAATATCCATGGCCCGCGCGAGACGATTGGCGAACTGAACATCGTCGAGCCGGGAACCAGGTCCGCGAGCGTCGAGGCGCTCGAGCCGAGCACCGCCCTGGTGCTCGACCGCACCGCGGTCTGGGAACTTGTCAAGGAGCGGCCGGCTGTCGCCGAGCAGCTCATCCGTGCCCTCGTCGCGCACGTGCGGCGGCTCACCGGCGCCAACGCGGACCTGGTCTTCCTCGATCTGCCCCGCCGGGTCGGCAAGCTGCTGCTGATGCGGACGCGCGAGGCCAACCGGCCGGTCATCGAGCTGGGGCTCACCCAGACCGAGATCGCCTCCCTGCTCGGCGGCTCGCGCCAGTCGGTCAACCAGGCGCTGCGCGAGTTCGAACGGCGTGGCTGGATCCTCTCCGAGGGCCAGACAATCACCATCCTTCAACTGGACCGCCTCCGCCGCTTTGCCGGCGACTAACCAGCGGTCCGCCGCTGGAACGGCTGGCCCGGGTGGTTCCACCACCCGGGCCAGAACCGTCTTCGGGGCCATGCTCCGGCCACGGAGGTCATTTCCGGTCAATTCGGACCGTTGCACCTCGGAATGCGAGGGCTCGGTAGGGCGCGAACGACGACGCGCGACGGGCACCCGGTCGGGCCCTCCTGGCGGCCGGCTGGGCGCGTGCCGCCGCGACGTGACCGACCCACGGCCGTCGCCGGGCGGGGCGTCGTCCCAGTGGGTGTCGTCCAGCGAGTGATGTCGTCCAGCGGGGCCGCATGGCCCGGCAGGCCCGGCAGGCCCGGCGTGGGCCGGGAGCTGGCCTTTCGACACGCGGTGGAGCGAGGCGACCTCGGCCACACTGGGCACATGTCAGCGGTGTTACGCCGTATGGTAGTCAGCCAGCGGTGAACCCGTCTTCGTCGCGCGTTCCGGCCACCTACCCTGTGGACCGGACGCGTGACGACCCGGGAGCGTGACCCGGCGGCAGGGGTCCCCGCATTGCGCCGAAGGTGACGTGCGGGGGAGGCGGTCCCGCGGGGCCACTGTCAGATCCTCCCTGCTGCCCCGGGCTCCCTCCTATCAGTGAGTACTGAGAGGCTTCGGCGTGCTGCCTTTTGATCCTGAGTCCCTGCACATCTACGACACGACTCTGCGGGACGGCACGCAGCAGGAGGGCCTCTCGCTCTCCGTGGCCGACAAGCTGGCGGTGGCCCGCCATCTCGACGACCTCGGGGTGGGTTTCATCGAGGGCGGCTGGCCGGGCTCCAACCCGAAGGACGCCGAGTTCTTCCGGCGCGCCCAGACCGAGCTGCACCTGCGGGGCGCGAAGCTCGCCGCGTTCGGCTCCACTCGCCGGGCGAGCAAGGCCGCGGCCGACGACCCACAGGTGGCGGCGTTGCGGGACGCCGGGACACCGGTCGTCTGCCTGGTCGCCAAGTCCGACCGCCGGCACGTGGAGCGGGCGTTGCGGACGACTCTCGCCGAGAACCTGGCGATGATCACCGACACGGTCGTCCACCTGCGCGCCGAGGGCAAGCGGGTCTTCGTCGACGCGGAGCACTTCTTCGACGGCCACCGTGCCGACACGGCCTACGCGCTCGAGGTCGTACGGGCCGCGGCCGAGGCGGGCGCCGAGGTGGTGGTGCTCTGCGACACCAACGGCGGCATGCTGCCCACCCAGATCGGCGACACCGTGCGGGCCGTGCTCGACGCCACCGGTGCCCGCCTGGGCATCCACTGCCACGACGACTCCGGCTGCGCCGTCGCGAACAGCCTGGTGGCCGTGCAGGCGGGCGTCACCCACGTGCAGGGCGCCGCCAACGGCTACGGCGAGCGCTGCGGCAACGCGAACCTGTTCACCGTCGTCGCCGGGCTCGAGACCAAGCTCGCGACGCCGGTGCTGCCGAGCGGTCGGCTGCGGGAGCTGGTCCGGGTCTCGCACGCGATCGACGAGATCACCAACTCGACCCCCGACTCCCACCGGCCGTACGTCGGGGCGAGCGCCTTCGCCCACAAGGGTGGCCTGCACGCCAGTGCGGTCAAGATCGACCCGGACATGTACCAGCACATCGACCCGGCACTGGTCGGCAACGACATGCGGATGCTGGTCTCCGAGCTCGCTGGTCGGGCCACCATCGAGCTCAAGGGCCGGGAGCTGGGCCTGGACCTCTCCGGCGAGAAGGAAGCCCTCGGCCGGATCGTCGAGCTCGTCAAGGAGCGGGAGGCGAACGGCTTCTCCTACGAGGCCGCCGAGGCGAGCTTCGAGCTGCTGCTGCGCGACGAGGTGTACGGGCCGGAGCGTTTCTTCACGCTGGACAGCTGGCGGGTCATCGTCGAGCAGCGGTCGGACGGCGAGGTCGTGAGTGAGGCGACCGTCAAGCTCACCACCCGCGGCGAACGCCATGTCTCCACGGCCGAGGGCAACGGCCCGGTCAACGCGCTCGACAAGGCGCTGCGTGAGGCGCTCGGGAAGGCCTACCCCGGCCTGGGAGACGTCGACCTGACCGACTTCAAGGTGCGGATCCTCGACGGCCGCGAGGGCTCCGGCGCGGTCACCCGGGTGCTCGTCGAGACCAGCGACGGCCAGTCGCGCTGGGACACGATCGGTGTCGACGAGAACATCATCACCGCCTCCTGGCAGGCGCTGCAGGACGCGGTGACCTACGGCCTGCGCCGCCAGGGCGAGCAGCCCGACCCCGAAGCCTCCTGACCGTCTCAGGGGTGGGGGACCGCGGCCCTGGCCACGGTGATCTTTGGCCGTGGTGATCCTGGGCCGTGGCGATCCTTGCCCGCGACCGCGTGGCGCCGCGGTGGCCGGGTGACGGACCGGCCCGGTGATCGTGATCGGCCGCCCCGCCAGGGTCTCCTGGTCGGCTCCCGTCCCACGGGGCCGGCCGCCGGCGGCCGTCGGCGTGAGATCGGTTCGAAGTCCGCGACGCGTGGGGTTACGGTCCGTTCATCCGTGACAACGCGGTGAGACGGGCTGGTCGAAGGCGCCGCGACAGTGTTCTGTCTTCGCGACACCGGAGGCCCACGTGGGTGGCGGCGGAGGTCGCGATGTTCCTGCAGGTGATCCAGGGAAGGGTGCCGGACCGGAGCGCGATGCGCGTCCAGCACGACCGGTGGCTCGCCGAGATCGGGTCGGACGCGCCAGGCTGGCTCGGTTCGACGGCCGGCGTCACCGAGGACGACCGGTTCGTGTGCCTGAGCCGGTTCAGCTCCGCCGAGGCGCTCGTCCGGCTCGGCGCGCGCACCGATCAGCGGGAATGGTGGGCTCGGACCGAGCGGCTCTTCCTCGGCCCGGTGGTGACGGCCGAGTTCCACGACGTCGAGATCATGCTGGAAGGCGGGGCCGACGACGCCAGCTTCGTGCAGGTGGTCCAGGGACGGGCCACTGACACGGCGCGGCTGGCCGTGCTCCAGAAGGAACTGCTGCGTCACCTGCCGGATGGCCGACCCGACATGATCGGCGGTCTGGCCGCGGTGGGGCCGGACGGCCGGTTCATGCGGGTGTTCTACTTCAGCGACGAGGAACTGGCCCGCGCCGGCGAGCACGGCGAGCCGCTCCCGGAGGTCGCCGAGATCGACTTCGACCTTCGTGAGCTGTCCGGCGAGCCGACCTACCACGACCTGCGGCACCCCTGGCTGGCGTCCCCGCCGCCGGCCGGGCCGGCCGCCGGCCGCGCGGGCGAGACCAGCGCGAGCGAGACCGGCGCGGGGGCCGCCAGGAGCGCGGCGAAGGCGGGGTCCGAGCCGTGGTCCCAGCCGGACCGCCGGGCGGCCGCGCGGCGCCGCTGACCTGGCCGGGACGACGACGAGGACCTGGCCGGGACGGCACCGGGGCCGGATGGCTACCGCCTCGGCGGTCAGTCCTCGGGGATCTCCTCCCACCACTGGCACCACCACGGGCCGCCGACGAGGATCCGCAGCTTCGGGTGCCAGCAGTACGAGATGTCCTTGTCTGTGTCGAGGTAGTACAGGCAGTTGTCGCACCGCTCGTCGCGGTTCGGCTTGCCGCGCAGGATCGCGTCCTCCGCGAGGTGGCCGAGCTTGACGCTGAGCTCCTCGTCGATCGGCTTGGGCTCGGGCGCGCCCACGTCGTAGGCGATCTCGGTCATGCCGCTCCATTCGTTTCGCTGGTCGTCGCTGGACCCCCACCAGCGGCCCGGTGACCTGAGCCCCGGACTTCTGCCTACCTACCCAGGTCCTTGCCGCCGGATCTGCTCAGAATTCTCTGCCACGCCCGCGCCGACCTGGTAGGCACCCGGCCCACAATCGGCTCACAGTGCCCAGCGTGCGCGGGCCGCCCGGGCCGGTCGCGTTCCGCGCATGTCGTGACGGACCCGCGCCGCCGCGTGCCCCGTGGGACTGGTCCAACCGGGAGCAGACACCGGGGCACTGGGCCCGATGAGGTCCTGACAGATCTGCCGTGGCGGGCCGTGGTGGCGCCGAGCCGCGGTCAGCGGGCGGTCACGGGGTTGGTGAGGGTGCCGATGCCGTCGACGGTGACGGCGACGGTCTGCCCGGGACGCATCGGGCCGACGCCGGCGGGGGTGCCGGTGAGCAGCACGTCGCCGGGCAGCAGGGTCATCGCCGCCGACATGTAGGCGATCAGCTTGGGAACGCTGTGGATGAGGGCGGCCGTCGTGCCGCGTTGACGGACCTCGCCGTCGAGCGTGGTGCGGATACCCGCGTCCGACGGGTCCAGGTCGGTCTCGATCCACGGACCGAGCGGGCAGAACGTGTCGTGGCCCTTCGCCCTGGTCCACTGGCCATCCGCGCTCTGCTGCTCGCGCATGGTGACGTCGTTCGCGCAGGTAAAGCCGAGTACCACCGACATCGCCCGTTCCTCGGGCACCTCCCGGCACAGCCGGCTGATGACGATCGCCAACTCGCCCTCGTAGTCCATCCGGCTGGTCGGATCGGGGTGCACGATCGGGTCGCCGGGGCCGGCGACGGCCGTCGATGGCTTGAGGAAGAGGATCGGGCGCTCCGGCGGGATGTCGCCGCCCATCTCCTTCACATGGTCGGCGTAGTTCTTGCCGACCGCGAGCACCTTGCTGGGCAGAACCGGCGCGAGCAGCCGTACCTCGCCCAGCGGGCGGCGGACCCCGGTGAACGTGAAGGGCCCGAAGGGATGGGGGGTCAGGGCGGCAACGGTCGCCTCGCCGCGCTCGACCGACCCCTCGACCACGCCGAAGGTCGGTTCCGCGCCGTCTGTGAACCTCGCGATACGCACCCAGCGACCGTACCGAGCCCCGCCCGGCCCTCCCCGCAAGGCCCGCCCGCCCCGGACGGGCCTGGCATGACCCGTGGGGCGAGCACCCTTCGAGGCATGAGCCGTGGTGCCCGACCACGGCACTTCCGATGGCTCGACCCGGGCGGCTTGCGTCCTCGCCGGATGCGGTACAGTAGGCAACGCCCGAGAGGGCACCCATGGGGTATGGGGTAATTGGCAGCCCAACGGATTCTGGCTCCGTTAGTCTAGGTTCGAGTCCTGGTACCCCAGCGGTCGTCTGTCGTTGGCCTCCAGCCAACTCCTCGGATGGCTGCGACGTCCACCCGCACCGAGCCTCGTTCGGTTCAGGGGGCGGAGTGGGAAGGCCTGGAAGGGCCTGAAAGCACCCGGCAGGATGTCGTGTATGGTGTGAATCGCCGCGGGAGAGACGCCCTCGGCGACCGCAGGACCTGTTTCACCTGTTCTGGCCCCGTCGTCTAGCGGCCTAGGACGCCGCCCTCTCAAGGCGGTAGCGCCGGTTCGAATCCGGTCGGGGCTACATTTTCACCTGTTCGCTCCCCTCCGGGGGAGCTTTCTGGTGGTCTGGATATTGGTCCGGGGGGCGACCCCCGGTGTCGGCCTTCGCCCGACCTAGGAGATAACCCGCTGGCTTGGGTAACAGCCAGCGGGCTTTTTGCTTTTGGTCCTAGGGAGCCGGCCCGCCTCCAGGAAAGACGACGCCCCGCCGACCAGGCTGTGGCCAGTCGGCGGGGACGTGTCGGTCGCGGGCCGCGGGGCTCAGGTCTTCTGAATCTCTTCGAAGGACCTCAGCGGACGACGGTGAGGCGGGGGAGGGCCGAAGGGTGGCGGGCCATGACGCAGGCGCGGCAGCGGCAGGAGGCCGGGCCGCCGTGGCCGTGGACGACCTCGGGGGCCACCGGCGTGGGCATCCCCGCCGAGTCGGCGACACCGACCTGCTGGGAGGTCAGCGAGGTCACCAGGCGTAGCCGCGGGCGGGTGGGCGCCGTCGCGGCGGGCACCGGCTCGAGAGCCGGGGCCGCCAGCGGCACCGGTACCGCGGCGACCTCCGGTGCCTCGACGCACGGCGTGATGGCCGGCAGAGACGACAGACGTGCCGGGGCAGACGCGACGGTCAGGGCGACTGAGGGCACGGTGTCCTCCTATTGGGCAACAACCTGGATGAGGCGGCTGGCTCATCCCGCCGTCGTGGATGGCCTGGGCTTGTGGCCCGGCCGTGGTCCGCGGACTGGCGGGATGCGGGGGCTTCCCCTGGGCCGCCTCCGCGGACCACACTGTCTCGGTGGTCGCCTTGCGGCGCCATGCTCCGTCTAGCCTGTTCCGGGCTGGTCCTGAGTGCCTAGTCAAAAGTGGACACTGTCGCCATGACACACCACCCTTGACAACCATGGCGGTTTTCCGGCGTCCGGGTAGAAACTTGCTCGGATGTCCGCCGCCGGTCCCCCCTTCGGAGAGCGGGCGCGTCGCCGGCATGAGCGCACGGCGCGCGTCGCGCGGGCGAGGCACGCGGGTACACGCGTTGATCGTTCGATGACGGAGCAGCGGGCGGACGAACGATCCGCCCCGTCGGAAAGGCGCCGGAACCGGGCCGGGGGCCGGATCGCCAGCTTCGTACCGCACGGGCACCGGCTGACGCTCGAGGACTGGTCGGCTCGCCACCGGCTTTTCAAGATTGTTCTGGCGCTGCACCTACCGGCGATCGTCTGCTACGCGCTGCTGCGCGACTTCAGCCTCACCCATGGCCTCGCGGCGGCGAGCCCCTCGCTGCTGCTCTTCTGCGCCGCGGCGCTGCCGGGTGCCCGGCGCGTGCGGGCGCTGGCCGCGAGCCTGGGGCTGCTGACCTGCTCGGTCGTGCTCGTCCACCTCTCGGACGGGCTCGGCCCGATGTACTTCCACTTTTTCGTCGTCGTCGCGCTGATCGCCCTCTACGAGGACTGGTCGGTCTATGCGCTGGCGATCGCGTTCGTCTTCGTCGCGAACCTGGCGCTGCGCTTCCTGGTCACCGCGGCCGCGCTGACCGACAACGAGCGGCACAGCGCGCTGGTGCTGGCCGCGCTGCACGCCGGCTTCATCGTCGCCCTCGCGGGCGCCCAGGTGCTCTTCTGGCACTACAACCAGCAGGAACGCCGCCGGACCGAACGCTATCGCCAGCAGCTCTACGAGGGCCAGCAGAGCCTGATGTCTCGGCTGGAGGAGACCGACCGGATCCGGAGTGACCTGGTCGCCACGGTGTCGCACGAGTTCCGCACCCCGCTGGCCGGCATCCGCGGCAATCTGCTGACGGTCCGCCGCCGCCGTCACCGGATGACCGACGCCCAGCTCGACGACCTGCTCGACTCGGCGCTGAACTCGTCCGAGCGGCTGTCCCGGCTGCTGGAGAACATGCTCACCGCCGCGACCGCCACCGGCATCGAGGACAACCCCGTCGCGGACCTGCCCGAGGTGGTCCTCAACGCGCTCGGCACGCTGCGCAACGCGTCGCTGGCGACCGCCGTGTCCGTCGACCTGCCGGACCACCTCCCGGTCCGCATGTCGAAGGAGGCGCTGCACCAGGTGGTCGCGAACCTGGTCGACAACGCCCTGGTGCACTCGTGGCCGGGCGCCCCGGTCCGGCTCATCGCCGGCCGGGTCGGCGACGAGGTCGTGCTCCGCGTCCGCAACCCCGGGCCGGACCTCGACAAGGAGACGATCGCCCGGCTGTTCGAGCCGTTCACCCAGCGGGACGGCTCGGCGACCAGGCCGACGGATGGCGCCGGCATGGGCCTCTACGTGGTGCGCCGGCTGGTCGAGGTGCACGGCGGCCGGCTGCGGATGACCTCCGACAACGGGGAGATCAACGTCGAGGTCGACCTGTGGGCAGCCGAGATCTCGCTGCCCACCGCCGACCCGACCCATCTGCCCCAGCTGCCCGACCTCCCCGCGCTGCGCGCGGAGGGCCTCGTCCACGACCCCCAGCCGGTCGTGCCGCTGCCCACGCCCCCGATGGGGGACCGCCGACCGCCGCGCCAGGACCGCCTCGACCGTCGCTATCTGGACGCCGACGACGGCAGGCTGACGCCGCTCGGCGACCACGGCGCGACCGGCCCCTCCGGTCGCAGGCAGGCGTCCGCCTGGCGTACCGACGACCCGTGGCGCGCCGACGGCTCCTGGCCCCAGGCCGACGGCTCCTGGCCGCGGGCAGACGGCCCCTGGCGCACCGAGCACGCCTCGCCGGCCGACGGCTCCTGGTCCGCCGACGACTTCCCGCTCGACCGCTCCGGCTGACCCGGGCACTCCGAGGCGACAGGCCGCGTGGACTCGCGGGCCACCGCGGGCCTCGTCAGGTCCAGGTTGGGCCGCTCGGCATCTCTCCGCCAGGGGATCGGCCATGCCTCCCACGCGCCCCGCTCACGGCTGGTGAGGGGCATCCTGTCCGCTGGCCGGCGGACCACAGGTTCGACAGGTTCGACGAGGGCCAGCCCGGAGACGGCGACAGCCCGTCCCGAACGTCGGGACGGGCTGTCGGACGCCGCCTGGCCAGTCCCGCAGCGAGCGGGACTGGCCACACGAACGGGACTGGCCAGGGGGCCCTGACCGTCGCTAGGACGCGGGCGGCGGCGTCGTCTCGGGCGGGGGCGGGGGCTTGCAGGTGTAGGTGAGGTAGATCCAGGTGCCCTTCGGCTGCCGTCCAGTGGGGCTCTGCGCGGTCACGTTGTTGTAGCCGTCGTTGCATGACCAGGGCACGCCAAAGGCCGCCTGCGCGCTGAAGCCGGCGTTGTTGATGGTGGTCATCGCCTGGTTGCCCGGTTGCCCGCGGACATCCGGCACCGTGGCGCAGTCCGTGGCGTAGTCCAACGACACCACGGTGGACAGATCCGCCCGCGTGCCACCTGACGGACTCTGCCCCTGCACCTGGTTGACGGCGGTGTCCTCGCTGTAGCACTTCGCGTTCGCGGACGGTTCGGGGAACCCCGCGTTCTGGATCCTGGACTTCGCCTGAGCCACGGTCATGTTCCGCACGTCGGGGACGACCGCGCTGGTCGGCGTCGTCGGCGCGGGGGTGGTGGTCGTCGGCGCGCTGCCGTCCGTGTTGCTGGCGGTGGCGCTCGGCCTCGTCGACGCCGAGGTTCCCGGCTTCGGGGTCGGGCTGACGGTGTACGTCTCGCCGGTGGTGGGGTTGGTCGTGACGTAGGCCTCGGTCGCCGACGGGTCGTAGGTGACCCCTGGGTCCGAGGACGACGTGGCGCCGTCGCTGGTGGTGGTCTGCGTGCCGGTCGAGTTGTTGGTCTCGTCGCCGCCGGCGGCGGCCAGGGCCCAGCCACCGGCGCCGGCGATGAGCGCGACGACGAGCGCGGCGCCGGCCGCGATCCGCATCCGCTGGCGCGAGTCCTGGACCGGCGGGCGCCCGCCACCGCCGCCGGGGGTCGGCACCACGGGGCGGGACGAGGGGACCAGCGTGTTGCGGTCCGAGCGGGTCGGCCCGGCCCGGCCCGGCACCCGGACCTCCTGCGCGCCGGTCGGCGGGTCCTCGTCGTCGTCCCAGTAGTCGTCGCGCGGGCCACCGGGACCGCCGATGGCTGGCGCCAGGCCGGTGGCGGCCTCGTCGTCCCAGCGCGGGCCGCCGCGCGGGCCGCCGGGGCCACCAGGGCCGTTGGGGCCGCCGACGACCGGCATCATGTTGGTGGCCGGGTCGTCGTCCCAGCGGTCGCCGTCGCGCGGCCCGCGGGCGGGGGGCACCAGGCCGGTCGCGGCGTCGTTCCAGTCCTCCGGGTAGCCGCCCCGGCCCGGGCCGTGCCCACCGCCGGGTCCGTAGCCGGCCTGGGCGTGGGCGGCCTGGGACTGGGCCGCCTTGGTCATGCCGACGGCGCCGGCGGCGCCGACACCCGCGCCCGCCATCGCGACCGAGCGCCGGTTGAGGTCGCCCAGGGTGTCGTTGGTGTCCTCCCGGCCGATCGGGTCCCGGTCCCAGGTGTCCTCGCCGCGGCGCCGGTCATGGTCCCGGTCGTCGTCGCGGTCCCGGTCGCGGTCGCGGCGCAGCGCGTCCTCGAGGGCGCGGGCGGCGTCGGCGGCGCTCGGCGGCCGACGGCTGGGCGACTTCTCGAGCATCGCCGACAGCACGTCCCACACCGGCCGGGACACGCCCTTGATCGGGAGCGGCTGCTCCTCGCGGTGTGCCCGCAGCAGGTCGGTGGGGTTCGCCTCGTCGAACGGCGGCACGCCGGACAGCAGCTCGTAGAGCACGATGCCGGCGGAGTAGATGTCGGCGGCGGGAGTCGGCGCCGCGCCGTCGCCCAGTTCGGGCGCCATGTAGAGCGGGGTGCCGATCGGGCCGGTCGCCGTCGCGCGGCCCCGGGAGAGGGAGTCGACCATCCGGGCGATGCCGAAGTCGGTCAGCCGCACCGCCGGGCCGCCCCGGCGCTCGTCGAGCAGGACGTTCTCCGGCTTGACGTCGCGGTGTACCACGCCCGCGCCGTGCACCGTGTCGAGCGCCCACAGCACGTCGATGACGATCCGCGCGGCTCGCTCGACCGGCAGCGGTGCCTCACGGCGCAGATACTCGCGCAGGTCGGTACCCTCGACCAGCTCCATGACGATGGCCAGCGCGTCCCGCTCGTTCACGAGGTCCAGGACGCGTACCAGGTCGGGGCTGTCGATGTCGTAGAGGATCTGCCACTCGCGCAGGAACCGGTCGACCACCACCGGGTCGTCGGCGAACTCCGGGCGCAGCATCTTCACCGCGACCTCGGCGCCGTCGTCGCGACGGCTGGCCCGCCACACTTCCCCGGTCGTGCCCTGCCCGAGCAGCTCGTGCAGGACGTACCGCGAGCCAAGTGTGCGCACTGCCAGACTCCACCCTCTTCACGCCACCCTGGACAGGAGGCGGGTATTGGCCATAACTGCGACGCCGCGGCGGGGCCCGCGACATGACAGTCCGGTCATGATCACGCCCGGGACCACCGCTCGACCCCCCGAACGGCGGCCCGTGTCCGTTCCAGGCGGCTCGCCCGCCGGCCCGGCTGGCCGGGCGGGGCGTCACCAGGGCCGACGCGCCGCCTGGCTGTGATCGCCTCGTGACGGCCGGCCCTGGCGTACCGGAATCGGGGCTACCGGTATCACCGAGAACGACACGAAAAGGCTACGCTCCCGGGCTCGCGGATAGCCCGCCGGGGGTAGCCACGTGTGACGCCGGTGGGTACCCGGCGATGAGGGACAACCTGTGCGCCGCTGCTGCGACAGTGGCACCGAACACTTCTCCCGGCGCGCGGGTGAGGCGCCCGTCCGGGCCGGACATCGACAGCGCGGCGATCACCTGCCCGCTGGCGTCGCGCACCGGCGCCGAGACCGAGGCGAGCCCGGCCTCCCGCTCGCCGGCGCTCTGCGCCCACCCCCGCGCGCGCACGTCCGCGAGAACCAGCTCGTCGAAGGCGGCCCCGGCGGGGATCCCCCCGCTGGGGTCCCCCTGCCCGGGTACCCGCGCGCCGTCCTCGGGGACGCCGGCGCCGGCGCCGTCCGCCTCGGCGAAGGCGAGCAGCACCTGGGCACCGGAGCCGGCCGTCATCGGCAGGGTCGCGCCGACGGGGACCGTGTCGCGCAGCCCGCTGCCGCTCTCGGCGGCGGCGACGCAGACCCGCTCCCTGCCACGGCGGACGTAGAGCTGGGTGCTCTCGCCGGTGGTGTCGCGCAGCTCGGCGAGCACCGCTGGGGCGGCCTGCAGCAGCCGCCACGGCAGCGGCCACAGCGCGGCGGCCGCCGACCCGGCGGCGAGCCGCGGGCCGGCCACGAACCGGCCGTCGCCGTCGCGGCCGACCAGCCGATGGGTCGCCAGCGCCACCGCGAGCCGATGGGCCGTCGCCCGGGACAGGCCCGTGCGGGCCACCAGCTCGCCCAGCGACGCCGGGCCCTCCTCGACGGCGGCGAGCACCAGCGCCGCCTTGTCCAGCACGCCGACCCCGCTGGTCGCCTCGGGGTCGCCGCCGCCCTGGCCCGGCGAGGGGTTACGCTGTTCCATACGTTGATACTGCCATCCCAACTTCTGGGACGGGCAGCGAAGTGGGCGGCTCCGAGGTGAGCCAGGCCACAGTCGCCGCCCGGCGGTGAGACACGCGAGAAGAAACTGAGCCTTTTCCATCGTCCCGCGAGCCGGGCCGGAGCCCGCGGGCTCCGGCGAGCAGGACTCCGGCGAGATGGCGAAGGCTCACCGTCCAGAGGAGGAGTGGGCCACATGGGGCGCACACTCGCGGAGAAGGTCTGGGACGCGCACGTGGTGCGCCGTGCCGACGGTGAGCCCGATCTGCTCTACATCGACCTGCACCTCGTGCACGAGGTCACCTCGCCGCAGGCGTTCGAGGCGCTGCGGCTGGCCGGCCGGCCCGTACGCCGCCCGGACCTGACCATCGCGACCGAGGACCACAACGTCCCGACCACCGACACGCTGCTGCCGATCGCGGACCCGGTCTCGCGCGCCCAGGTCGAGGCGCTGCGCAAGAACGCCGCCGACTTCGGGGTCCGGCTGCACCCGATGAACGACCCGGGCCAGGGCATCGTGCACGTCGTCGGGCCGCAGCTCGGGCTGACCCAGCCGGGCATGACGGTCGTCTGCGGCGACAGCCACACCGCCACCCACGGCGCGTTCGGCGCGCTCGCGTTCGGCATCGGCACCAGCCAGGTCGAGCACGTGCTGGCCACCCAGACGCTGCCGCAGGCCCGCCCGAAGACGATGGCGATCACCGTCGAGGGCGCGCTGCCGGCCGGCGTGAGCGCCAAGGACCTCATCCTGGCCGTCATCGCCAGGATCGGCACCGGCGGCGGGCAGGGCTACGTCCTGGAGTACCGGGGCGAGGCCGTCCGGGCGCTGTCGATGGAAGGCCGGATGACGGTCTGCAACATGTCCATCGAGGCCGGCGCCCGCGCCGGCATGATCGCGCCGGACGAGACCACCTTCGAGTACCTGAAGGGCCGTCCGCACGCCCCCACGGGCGCCGACTGGGACACCGCCGTCGCCTACTGGCGGACGCTGGCGACCGACGACGACGCGGTCTTCGACCACGAGGTCGTCATCGACGCCGCGAGCCTCACCCCGTTCGTCACCTGGGGGACCAACCCGGGCCAGGGCGCGCCGCTGGGCGCCACGGTGCCCGACCCGGCGTCGTTCCCCGACCCGGGGGAGCGGGCGGCCGCCGAGCGCGCGCTGGCCTACATGGGGCTGGCCGCCGGCACCCCGCTGCGCGACGTCGCCGTCGACACGGTCTTCATCGGCTCCTGCACCAACGGCCGGCTCTCGGACCTGCGGGCCGTCGCCGACATCCTGCGCGGCCGCAGGGTCGCCGACGGCCTGCGGGTGCTCGTCGTCCCGGGCTCCATGCAGGTCAAGGCGGACGCCGAGGCCGAGGGCCTCGACGAGGTGTTCCGCGCGGCGGGGGCGGAGTGGCGCAGCGCCGGCTGCTCGATGTGCCTCGGGATGAACCCGGACACGCTGCGGCCCGGCGAGCGCAGCGCGTCGACCTCGAACCGCAACTTCGAGGGCCGCCAGGGCCAGGGCGGGCGTACCCACCTGGTCTCGCCCGAGGTCGCCGCCGCGACCGCTCTGGTCGGCCGCCTCTCGGCACCGGCCGATCTGTGACATTGGTTCGCTTCGTCCGGGCGGCGCGCTCCGGCCCCTTGCTCGCTGTGTTTCCTGGTTCGCTCCGTCCGGGCGCGACGCTCCAGCCCCTTGCTCCGCTTCGCTCCGCAAGGGACCTCCGCGCCGCGTCCTCCTCCGCGAACGTGCGCTCCGGCGACCTCCGCTGCGGCCCCCCTACTTCGCTTCGCTCGTAGGAGGGCCTCCGC
>NZ_JADWYU010000032.1:0-8852 GCF_016786325.1 Frankia nepalensis
CGCCCGCCCGGTTTTTTTTGGGGGGCGCCGCGCCCCACCCACACCAAATTCCCCCCCCCACGACGAGCGAGGAACGCGCCCTGAGATGGGCGTGGTCAATGGGCGGTGGTCAGCCGAGGACGCCGGTGGTGCCGTCGGTCAGCTCTCGGAGAATGTCGGCGTGGCCCGCGTGGCGGGCGGTCTCCTCGATCATGTGGACGTAGATCCAGCGCACCGACACCTCGCCCGCGTCCGGGTGCGCCACCACGTCGTCCAGCGCGAAGCCGGCCGCCGCCTGCCGGGACAGGGCGCAGGCGCGCTCGCAGTCCGCGAGCAGCGCGTCGAGCGTGTCGGCCTCGGTCAGCACCCATGAGTTGTCGGGCAGGTCCGGATCCTCGCCGGTCAGCCGGTGGAACCAGTTGCGCTCAACGGTGGTCAGGTGCCGGAGGAGCCCGGCAAGCGTGGTGAGCGACGGCACGAGCCGCCGTCTGGCGTCCTGGTCGCCGAGACCCAGCACCTTGTGAACGAGCACGTCCCGGTAGAAGTCCAGGAACGCCTCCAGGATCTCGCGTTCACCGGCGGTGTTCGCGTGCATCACCCGCAGGGCCGGCGGGCGCGGGAGCGGGAGCGTCTCCATGCACAAGACCGTAGCCGCGACGTCATCCCACGGGGCCCTGAGGAGACCGCGACGGGTGTTACAGCTGGCCGCGCAACTCGCGCTTGAGAATCTTGCCCGAGGGGTTGCGGGGGAGGGCGTCGATGAAGGTGACGGCCTTCGGCACCTTGAACTTCGCGAGGCTGCCTCGGCAGTGGTCGACGAGCTCGTCGGCGGTGACGGTGGTCCCCGGCCGCGGCGCGACGAACGCGACCGGGACCTCGCCCCACTTCTCGTCGGGGCGGCCGATGACGGCGGCCTCGAGAACCGCCGGGTGCTCGTAGAGGACGCGCTCGACCTCGGAGCCGGCGATGTTCTCCCCGCCGGAGAGGATCATGTCCTTGAGGCGGTCGACGATGAAGACGTAGCCGTCCTCGTCGCGCACGCCGATGTCGCCGGTGTGGAACCAGCCGCCGGCGAAGGCGCGCTCGGTCGCCTCGGGGTCCCGCCAGTAGCCCTTGAAGACCTTCGGCCCGCGCAGCACGATCTCACCGGCCTCGCCGGCGGGCAGCGAGCGGGAGTCCTCGTCCCAGATGTCGAGCTCGAGGTACAGGCATTCCCGGCCCACGCTGCCGCGCTTGGCGCGGATGCTCCCGGCGTCGAGGAAGGTGTCGCCGGAGACCGTCTCGGTGAGGCCGTAGGCGTCCGCGAACCACGCCGACGGGAACACCTTCTGGATGCGGTCGATGAGGGGCAGCGGCATCTTCTCGCCGCCGCCGATCAGTACGCGGACCGAGGACAGGTCGCGCTCGTCGACGCCTGGGAGGTCGAGGACCGCGCGAACCATCGCCGGCGCCATCCACACGACGGTGATCCGCGACCTTTCGATGTCGTCCACCACGCGGGCGGCGTCGAAGGTCTGGTGGATGTGGGTCGTCCCCCCCGCCGCGATGATCGACGTGGTCACGAGGTCGAGGGCGCCCACGTGGTACAGGGGGCCGCAGGCGAGGCCGATGTCCGCGGCGGTGAAGCCGAACTCGGTGATGTGGGCGTAGTTCTTCCACGCGAGATTGGCGTGCGTGATCATTACGCCCTTGGGGCGCCCGGTGGTGCCCGAGGTGTACATGAGCCGCTGGATGTCGTCGCCGGCGGCCTGGGCTCGCTCGGCTGGCGGCGCCGAGCCGTCGCCGAGGTCGGCGAAGCGCGTCCACCCGTCGGGGGCCGCCGGCCCGATGACGATGCGCGACATGGCCGGCAGCTGCTTGGTCGCGTCGGTGCCGAGCGCGATCAGATCCTCGTCCACCACGAGTGCGCGGGCCTGCGCGTGGTCGAGGATGTATTCCAGCTCGGGCGCCGCGAGCCGCCAGTTGAGCGGCATGACGGCCGCGCCGAGGTGGTTCGCCGCGAAGATCGTCGTCAGGAAGTCGACGCTGTTGTAGGCGAGCAGGGCGACGACGTCGCCCGCGCCGATCCCGCGGGCCCGCAGGCCGGCGGCCACGGCCGCCGCGGCCTCGAGCGCGTGGCGGTAGGTGACGGTGACGCCCTCGTAGACGGCGAAGGGCTTCTCCGGAGCGCGGTCCGCGTGGTGGGCGAGGACGCCGACCCAGTTCATGTCCGGAGCGCTCATCGCGCCTTCCTCCGTTTCGACCGACCGGTACAAACAGCGTGACGGTAGCCGGATCTCCCCGCCGGTTCAACGGGTGCCCGTGTCGTCTCTGGCCGGGCGCGGGCCTACCTGGTCGGCCGGACGGGAGCTTCGGCTCCTTTTCTTGACGCCCCTGAAGGCGTCGGATAGCTTCATGGAACCTCTGGACCGGTCGGTACAAAAGATCTCTGTGGGCGCCGCCGCGACCGATGTAGGAGACATGGAACAAGCAGACGTCGACATCGTCATCGTGGGTGCGGGCATCCTCGGAATCAACCAGCTCTACCGCGCGCGGCGTGACGGCTACTCCGTGCAGCTGCTCGAACAGGGCGACGGCGTGGGCGGTACCTGGTACTGGAACCGCTACCCCGGATGCCGCTTCGACTCCGAGAGCTATACCTACGGGTACCTGTTCTCGGAAGAGCTCTGGCACGAGTGGGAGTGGAGCGAGGAGTTCGCCGCCCAGCCGGAGACCGAACGCTACATCAACCACGTGGTCGACCGGTTCGACCTTCGCCGCCTCATCCGATTCGGCAGCAAGGTCATCGCCGCGGAGTGGGACGAGGCCTCGCGGACCTGGACGACGCGGACCGCGGACGGCCATGTCGTCCGCTCCACCTACCTGGTCAGCACGACGGGTGTGCTCTCGGTGCCGCAGTACCCGGACGTGCCCGGCCGCGCGACGTTCGCCGGCGAGCAGTACCACACCGGCCGGTGGCCGGCGACGGCCGTCGACTTCGCCGGCAAGCGCGTGGCCGTGGTCGGCACCGGCTCCTCCGGGGTGCAGGTCGCGCCGGTCATCGCCGAGCAGGCGGCGTCGCTGACGCTGTACCAGCGCACGCCGACGTGGTGTACGCCGCTCAACAACCACCCGATCTCCGCCGAGCAGCAGGCCGAGCTCAAGGCCAACTTCGAGAAGATCAGGAACACGCTCGCCGTCTCGGTCGCGGGCTTCCTGCATGAGCCGTCGGGCCGCAAGACCTTCGATGACGCGAAGGACCAGCGCTGGGAGTTCTACGAGCGGATCTGGAACAGCCCCGGGTTCGCCAAGATGAACAGCAACTACGAAGACATGATGCTGGACCCGAAGGCGAACAAGGAGTTCTGCGACTTCATCGAGGAGAAGATCCGCGGGATCGTCGCCGACCAGGCGGTCGCGGACCTGCTCATCCCGGACCTCGGGTACGGCTCGCTGCGGCCGCCGTTCGTCACCGACTACTACGAGATGTTCAACCGGCCGAACGTCGAACTGGTCTCGACGCGCCGCCACCCGTTCGTCCGGCTCACCGAGGCCGGCATCGAGACGGCGGACGGGCTGCGCGAGTTCGACATCATCGTCTGGGCGACCGGGTTCGACTTCGCCACCGGCGCGATGCTGGGCATGGGCATCCGCGGTGTGGACGGACTGACCCTGAACGAGTACTGGGCGGACGGCCCGCGCACCTTCCTGGGCCTGATGTGCCACCGCTTCCCGAACTTCTTCTTCCCGGGTGGCCCGCACGGCGCCGCGGGCAACAACCCGCGCTACGGCGGTGATCAGGTCGACTTCGTCGCCGACCTGATCTGCCGCGCGCGCGAGCGCGGCCAGGACCGCATCGAGGTCCCGCTCGAGACCGAGGAGAGATGGGCCGCCACGATGACGAAGGCCCTGCCGTTCTCCACCTTCGTCGAGCACGGCCAGTACTACGGGACGAACGTGGAGGGCAAGCCACGGCGTTTCCTGCTGAACCCGGCCGGCCGGCCGGCGCTGCTGCGGGTGATGGAGAAGACGGTCGAGAGCGGCTACGCCGGCTTCCTTGGCTGACCGGGCCTTGGCTGACCGAGCCTGCTTCCTCGTCCCGCGCCCGGAGGCCCGTGCTTGTTCCTTGCACGGTGCCTCCGCGCGCGGGCTTCTCCGCTCAGACGAAGACCAGCTCACGGCTCGCGAAGAGCCACTGCTCGCCGCTGGCGCGCAGGCGGTCGGTGTAACGGCCGACGAGCTTGACCGACCAGCCCCTCTCGCCCTTGACCAGGAAGAGCAGGTCGCTCGTCGCCGACGCCGACTCGCCGTCGAAGTCGGTCACGTGGATATTCAGCACGACGTGCCGCTGGGGCACCCCCGGCGTCAGCTTGGAGTAGGTCGCGCGGATCGCGTCGTGGCCGTGCAGCACCTCCGAGCCGGGGAAGGACGCTGACCCATCAGGCAGGAACGTGGCGACGACGTCCTCGGTGCGGGCGTCGTCCACAGCCTGCGCATACGCCGCGATGGTGTCGCGGATCCGTGCGACGGCATCGGCATAGTCGGCGCTCATGCGGCTCCTCCGGAGTAAGTTGACCGATCGGTACAAGAAAGCCTAGCGTCGCGTCCGCCCAGGTGCGGGCGCCCGCCGTGGAGAGGAAGGGTGCCACCCCGATGAGCAGGATCTCCTTCGACGGACGGGTCGCGGCGGTAACGGGCGCCGGCCGCGGCATCGGACGGGCCTACGCGGTCCTGCTGGCCCAGCTCGGGGCCAAGGTGGTTGTCAACGACCTGGGCGGCTCGTCGACCGGCGTCGGGGCGAATGCCGCCCCGGCGAACAGGGTCGTCGACGGGATCCGGGCCGCCGGTGGCACCGCGATCGCGAACTTCAGTGACGTGTCGACCGTCGAGGGTGGCCAGTCGGTCGTGGACGCCGCGGTCGGCGAGTTCGGGCGCATCGACATCCTGATCAACAATGCCGGGAACATGGTCTGGGCGGGCCTTCCTGACATCGACCTCGCCAATCTCGAGGCGCACCTGGACGTGCACGTGAAGGGCTCGTTCAACACCGTGCGCGCGGCGTGGCCGCACATGGTGGAGCAGGGCTACGGGCGCATCGTGCTGACGACGTCGATCGGCATGTTCGGGCTCGCGGACAACCTCGGCTACGCGACGTCGAAGGCATCGATGATCGGCATGGCCCGGAGCATGACCGCGGCGGCCGGCAAGCAGAACATCCGGATCAACGTCATCGGCCCGAACGCGATGACCCGGCTTGCCAACAAGCCCGCGTCCAGCGCCCCCGCCGACGGCGCCCCGGCGGACACCTCCTCGACCAGTGCCGCGGCGACGGGCGATGCCCCGGCGGACGCCGCCCCGCCCACCAGCGCCCCGCTGACCGAGGGATTCCGCGCCGTCCCGGACCTGAGCGCGGCCGCGGTCGCCCCCATGGTCGCCTACCTGGCGCACGAGGAGTGCGCCGTCAGCGGCGAGGTGTACCTGGCGGGCGGGGGCCGGTTCGCCCGGCTCTTCGTCGGTGTCACGGAGGGCTACCTCAACCCCGACCCGGCCAAGGTCGACGTCGACGACGTCGCCGCCAACTGGGCGGCCATCCAGGACGAGACCGGCTACTACGTGCCGAGCAATCCCCTGGACTGGTCGACGCACTTCCTGGGCCACTTCTACGAGTAGCGCCGTCGACTTCTTCCGGCCCCGCCGAGGTTCGCTCGCTCGATCCCGCGCATGATCGCCGTTTGTGCCCCGCCGTGGTCACGATTCGGACCTGTCTACGACCACCGGGGGCGTAAGCGGCGGTCATGAGTGGGGCAACCCTGACGGCCGTCGACTAGCCGAGAACGGCGTCGGCTCGCTGCTTCATCTCGGCGATGAAGTCGAGGTGCTGGTCGAGGGTGGTCAGCCCGTTGCGGGCGCTGGTCACGGCGACGTCGGTCGCGCCGGCGTCGCGCAGCCGCGGGAGGGCCGCCACCGTCTGCCCGAGCCAGCTGCCCGGCTCGTTCGGCAGCAGGTTGAACAACGCCCGGAAGTCCTCCGGAGCGCGGCGCTGCGCGCGCAGCAGCTCCTGGACCCGCTGCCAGGCGAGGGTGGCGTCCTCGCGTAGTCCGTAGCCGAAGATGAACCCGTCGGCGAGGCGGGCCGCGCGGCGGAACGCGGCCTCGGACGAGCCGCCGAGCCAGATGGGGATCGGCCCGTTCGGTGGTGGACACAGGGCGGCGCGGTCGATCTGGTCGAACCGGCCGCTGAACTGCTGGGGCTCGCCGGACCACAGCCGGCGAAGGTAGGGGATCTGCTCGTCGAGCCGGCGGCCACGGGTGGCCCATTCCTGCCCGAGTGCGTGATATTCGACGGCGTTGTAGCCGATGCCGACGCCGAGCCGCAGCCGTCCCTCCGAGAACAGGGCGACGTCGGCCGCCTGCCGGGCGACCAGGACCGTCTGGCGCTGGGGGAGGATCAGAATGCCGGTGACCAGCTCGATTCGCCGGGTGACCGCGGCGAGGTAGCCGAAGGCGACCAGCGGGTCGTGGAACGGGTCCTTCTCGTGGTAGGAGCGCTCCGGCAACGGCGGCTGCCGGTCCACGCCGTGGACGGCGCCGACGACGTGGTCGTACAGCAGCAGATGGTCGTACCCGAGTTGCTCGGCGGCCATCGCGAACCGCCGGAGCGCGTCCGGATCGCTGGCCAGCTCGTTCTGCGGGAAGGTGACGCCGAGCCTCATCCGGACAGCCTCCGTAGTCCTCATTCGGGGCCCGTCGCGGTCGCCGGGGCGGCGTGTCCGAGCCCTGGCGGCCCTGGTCGACGGTTCATATGATGCACCTGGCCGTGCACTATATGGTCCACGCCGAGCGGAGAGCGATCACACGACGGTGAGCGGCACGGAGGACGAGACGCTGGCGGCGTTGGCGGAGCTCGCGGCGCGCGAGGCGATTCGCCAGCAGCTGCACAACTACTGCCGCGCGATGGACCGCCGCGACGACGAGCTCGGATACGCCGTCTGGCACGAGGACGGCACGGCGGACTACGGCGCGGCGATCTTCCAGGGCGCCGGGCGGGACTTCGTGGACCAGGTCTCCCGGAACCATCTGCGGCGCTCGGCGCACTCCCATCAGATCGCGACCATCGGAATAGCGGTCGCCGGCGATCGCGCGGCCAGCGAGTCCTACGTCACGGTGCGCCTTCGCACCGCCGTGGGTGACGGCTACACCGAGGAGCTCTACGTCGGCCGTTACCTGGACCGCTGGTCGTGCCGGGGTGGCCGGTGGGCCATCGAGCACCGTGTGTGGGTGCTGGACTTCGACGAGCAGGACCGGCCGGTGACGGCGCGGCTGCCCGGAGGCGGCAGCCGGGACCCCGCCGACCCCTCCTACGCGCTGTTCCGCCAGATCGAGCGCTGACGCGGGCCGCTGTCCGCGCGTCCGTCGGATCCTGGGCGGCGGCAAGATCGGGTATTGGTTGTCCTTCGGGCGCCCATGCGCGCCGGCCGGCCCGGCTGGATCGGAAAAACTGCCAGCTCAGAGCCTTGATCGTGGTGTGATCGGCATGTCCGGCGAGCGGCTCGGGCGCCAGTTGACACGAGTGTTAGAAACGACCTATGGTTCGGTCATGACCAGTCCCAGGTTCCCTGTGTTCGACGCGGACAACCACCTGTACGAGACGCGCGACGCACTCACCAAGCACCTGCCCGACAGGTACAAGGGCGCCATCGACTACGTCGATGTGCACGGCCGTACCAAGATCGTGGTTCGTGGGCAGATCTCGAACTACATTCCGAACCCCACGTTCGATGTGGTCGCGCGCCCGGGTGCCCAGGAGGAGTACTACCGGAAGGGAAATCCGGACGGGAAGAGCCGCCGGGAGATCTTCGGCGCGCCGATCCGGTCGATTCCCGCCTTCCGTGAGCCGGCCGCGCGCCTGGAGCTCCTGAACGAGCAGGGCGTCGACCGCACGCTGCTGTTCCCGACGCTGGCCAGCCTCGTCGAGGAGCGCATGCGCGACGACCCGGACCTGATCCACGCCGTGGTCCACTCGCTCAACGAGTGGATGTACGAGACGTGGCAGTTCAACTACGAGGACCGCATCTTCACCACGCCGGTCATCACCCTGCCGATCGTGGACAAGGCCCTCGAGGAGCTCGACTGGGTGATCGAGCGCGGAGCCAAGGTCGTTCTGATCCGGCCCGCGCCGGTGCCCGGCTTCCGTGGCTCGCGGTCCTTCGGCTTCCCCGAGTTCGACCCGGTGTGGCAGAAGATCGTCGACAACAACCTGATCGTCGGCATGCACTCGTCCGACTCGGGTTACGAGCGTTACACCAATGACTGGTACGGCAACAACAGCGAGTTCCTGCCGTTCCAGCCGCAGGCGTTCCGCATGCTGTCCGCGTGGCGCCCGATCGAGGACTCCGTGGCGGCCCTGGCCTGCCACGGCGCGCTCACCCGGTTCCCGGACCTGAAGGTCGCCGTCATCGAGAACGGCGCGGCCTGGGTGGCGCCGCTGCTGAAGGCCCTGAAGGACCTCTACAAGAAGATGCCGCAGGACTTCCCGGAGAACCCGGTCGAGGCCATCCGCCGCTGCATCTACATCTCCCCCTTCTGGGAGGAGAACTACGCGGACCTCGCCGAGCTGCTGGGCGAGGACCACGTCCTGTTCGGGTCCGACTACCCGCACCCGGAGGGCCTGGCCGAGCCGGCCAAGTACGCCGAGGACCTGCTGGCCTACATCGACGACGAGGAGCGGGTCGCCAAGTTCATGGGCGGCAACCTCGCCACGCTCATGGGCTACCCGGCGAAGCTCGAGACCCCCGCCGGCGTCTGAACCGCGACGGGAGCCGCGCCACCCCGACAGCTCGGGACCGCCGCCCCGGCCCCGGGGGCCGGCGCGGGCCCCCCCGGGGGGGGGTTTTA
>NZ_JADWYU010000032.1:8862-18082 GCF_016786325.1 Frankia nepalensis
GGGGCCCCCCCCCCCGCCCGGGCCCGGGGCCCCCCCGGGGGCCCGGGGCCGGACCGTTTCGGGGTGGCTGGGGGAGCGGTCCTGGCGGCGGGCCGCTCGGTGACGGGCTGAGCGCGTACCTGACCGGTCAGGACGCGCGTGGCAGACCGAGCAGGCCGCGTTCGATCACCTGGACGGCGGCCTCCATCGTCTCCGCCGAGCGGCGTCCGCTGCCGAACACGTCCAGCAGGGCCATCGTCACGATCGCCTCGGCGTCGGCGTCGCCGAAGCCGCGGGGTGCCAGGAAGTGCGCGAGCTGCCGCCGGCCCCAGTCGAGAGCCGCGGCCGCGTCCGCGCCGAGCGCGGCCTCATGCAGCGTCGCGTCCACCCAGACCCGGATGATCCCCGCCTCGGATACCTGCATCTCGTTGTACTCGCGCAGCCAGGACCGCAGGGTGGTCGTTGACCAGGCATTTCCCGACCCGGGCGCGGGTGGTGTCGGGATGGCGGCGAGCGTCCTGGACAGCGGCGCGATTGCCGCCAGCACCAGAGTTCGCGCGAGGTCGGCCTTGTTGGTGAAGTACCGGTAGAAGATCCCATGCGACAGGCCGGCGGCCTCGACCACGTCGTTGATGCGGGTGCCGTGGTACCCGCGCTTGATGAAGACGTCGTAGCCGGCCGCCAGCAGCGCGTCGTAGGTGGCCCGCGCGGCGTCGGTGGGCGCGGAGCGCGAGGCCGGCGCCTCGCCGGCCCGGCGGTCGAATTCGATGGCCGGCGCCGGGCCGGCGCCTCGACCGCGCGCGTTCACGGCGGGGATGAGCCCGAAGAAGGCGCGGTGGATGACGTCCGTGATCGCGTCGTCGACACGGGCACGGGGGTAGGCCAGCGGGGCCGCGTTGCGCAGGATCGCGGCCGAGTAGTAGGTGCGGGCCGTGGCGCCCAGGAGCAGGCCGATCACCGCGTCGATCTCGTGGTCGGCCAGCGTGGTCGAGGTGATCCTGGATCGGATCAGCGCGATGTTCCCGGACGCCGCCTGGACGTTGAGCGCCCGGAGACTCAGGGTCTCCCGGGACGCGCTCTCGAAGACGTGGAACACCGCGCCGAAATGCTCGTAGATGTCCGCGTACCGCGCGACCCATTCCCGGATGGTCGCCCAGCCGGCCGCGTCCGGGGTCAGCGGTCCCATCGCCTCGACGGCGGCGCCGACCTGGCGGGCGACCTGCCCGGCCAGGTGCCGGAGCACGTCCTCCTTGCTGGAGAAGTACTGGTAGAACGCGACGCGCGAACAGCCGGCCCGCTTCGCGAGGCCGGCGACGCTGGAGGTGTGGTAGCCCCCCTCGCCGAAGACCTGCAAGGCGGCGGCCACGATGCGCTGCTGGGTACGCCGCCCGCGCTGACCGACCATGGGGTTGTCGGCGAACGGGACGCGCCGGGCGATCGGCTCGGGCGCGGACAGCGCCCCCGCGTCGAGGGTGGCTGCCTGCTCGGCGGGCCCACCCGCGGAGCGGGTCGGATCGCTCGTCATGGTCCATTCAGTATCGCAAACCGAGCGAACGAGCGGACTTCACTGGGCGGCTGTCGGTTGCCTCGGCCCTCGAATCGGTGACATCCTGCTGCCACCAACGATGGCTCAGGGTGGCCCCGGTCGGCAACCGCTTCCGCGCGGGCGCCGGGCTCGCCCGCGCCAAGGGCCAAGTCGTGCTGGGCGAGGCGCTCGAACGGTGGCCGACAGGGAAAACGGTGGCCGACAGGGAAGAGGACCACGGCAACGCGGTCCTCGACCACACGTCCACGGCCTGGGTTGGATGCGCCTGCCGATTCGCACGGTGTAGGAGGGTTGTATGCGCTTCATCCTGCACTACCCGGAGACCAACGGCACCGAGCGCGACATGCTCGAGGCCGGGCCGATCGACGAGGTCGCGGCCGCGGCCGAACGGGCCGGCTTCGACGCGATCGCGCTCACCGAGCACCCGGTACCGGGCGCGAAGTGGCTCGAGACCGGTGGCCACCAGAGCCTCGACCCGTTCGTCGCGCTCGGGTTCGCCGCGGCGGCGACCACCCGTCTGCGGCTGATGACGAACCTGGTGGTCGCGCCGTACCGCAACCCGTTCCTGCTGGCCAAGGCCGCGGCGACCGTCGACAAGCTCTCCGGCGGCCGGCTCATCCTGGGCATGGGCACGGGCTACCAGAAGTCCGAGTTCTTCGCGCTCGGCGTCGACCTCGCGGAGCGGGCCGCGCTGTTCGACGAGGCCCTCGACGTGCTGCCGCTGCACTGGGCCGGCGAGCCGTTCAGCTACCAGGGCCTGCACTTCGACGCCCGCAACGTCGTCGCCCGCCCGAAGCCGGTCCAGGACCCGATCCCGATCTGGGTCGGCGGCAACTCGGGCCGGGCCCGGCGCCGGGCCGCCCAGAAGGCGCAGGGCTGGCTGCCGATGATGGCGCCGCCGGAGGTGGCCGTCACCGCGCAGACGATGGCGATCACCTCGCGGGAGCAGCTCGCGACCCTGATCCAGGGGGTCAAGGACGAGGCGGCCGCGGCGGGACGCCCCGGCCCGCTGGACTTCACGTCGTCCTACAACGACGCCGCGCTGGCCAGCGCGCCGACGGCGGACGCCGACCGGCACCGCGAGCAGTGGGCGGAACTGGAGAAGATCGGCGTCAACTGGCTGATCATCTCCTGCCACTCCACCTCCCGTGAGCAGACGTTCGACTTCATCGAGACCTTCGGCGGCACCTACCTGTCCTGACCCGGGCCCAGGCCGTTTCGCCCCGCCCGCCGCCCACCCGCCACTGACGCCGTCTCCCGCGGCTCAGCCACCGCGGCTCCGCCCCGCCGGCCAGCCCGGCGGCGGGGCGGAGGCCGGCCCGGTGCCCGCCCGGAGCCGGCCTGGTGGTGGGGCGGAGCCGCCGCGGCGGGGCGGCCGGCGGCGGGGGACGGTGACGGCGTGGACACCGGCGAGCACCGTCGCGGCGGGCTACGGCTGTACCTGGCCGGGCCGGAGCTCGGCGATCTCGACCTTGGCGTCCACCAGTAGGCCGTAGTCGAGCAGCGCGGAGTTGAACCACCAGCTCAGCCGGCGTTCCGGCGAGTTGTTGTGGACCGGGTAGCCGATCTTGTTGTCGAGGATGAACGCCTCAGGGTCGGACAGGCCCTCGGCGAGCTCCTCGCTGGTCCAGGTCGCCGGATCGCGGTTGGGCCTGGTCTGGTCGCCGAACACCCACCGCGCGCAGTAGAGCAGCTCGTGCTCCAGCGCCAGGAACGACGCGCCTTCCGAGGGGAACGGCCCCACCGGGTTGGCGTCGAAGATGCCCAGCCGGCGCAGGCCGCGCAGCCCGGCCGCGGCCAGCGCGCTGCCGTCCAGGCAGTGCTGGGTGTCGTCGTACTCGCCGAACTGCTGGCGGTCGCCGTCGGTGTCCAGGCCGGCGCCGTAGAGCGGCACGAGCAGGCGCCGTTCGTCAGGGTCGGCCGCCGGGTCGAACGCCTCGCGGGGAGCCAGGAACGTGTCGTCGAGGACCTCGTCCACGAAGTACGACGTGCCGACGTCCCGCATGAACCGGGTGAGCCGCACGAAGATGTCGTCCACGCGCGCGTCGCCCGTCATCGCCTGGTACTCCAGCAGGCCGGGCAGCAGCAGTTCGGACATCCACCCGGAGCACCAGGGCTCGTCGGAATCGCCCTCGGCGTGCTGGGACGCGGTGTGGATGAAACAGTTCTGCGGCGGAAAGCCCGGCGTGCCCGGATTGATCGACGAAAGCGCCGCGGCGTCGCCGGTGATGTGCAGGTAGGCGGTGTCGAGGACGTCCTGGAACGTGGTCAGGTACCGGCGGTCGTCGGTGAGCAGGAATCCGAAGACCAGGCCTTCGAGACTGACTCCCAGCAGCCGTTCGGTCCACAGGGCGTCGGGCGACTCGATGTGCCCGTCCGCGTACGGCCCGACGAAGTCGGTGTCGTTCAGCCACAGGTCGGCGATCGCCTCGCCGGCCTCGCGGGCGGTTTCGTCCCCGGTGAGCGCGTAGTAGGCGTACAGCCCGCGCAGGTGCGAGTACTTGACGTCGGGCTCCGCCTTGCCCGCGAAGATGCCGCGGCTCTCGCCGGACAGCCCGATCTGGCCGGCGTAGTACGAGCAGTCGCGGTAGGACTCGCGCAGGAAGAACGGGTCGTCGGTGTGGACGTAGAACGACAGGAAGGTCGCGCACCGGTCGTACAGCCACGCCTCGTAGTTCTCCGCTGGATCGGGGATGACCACGGAGTCGTCCGCCGGGTTCAGCGGATAGTCCTCGCGGTAGCTGGCCGACATCCCGAACGGAGTGATCTGCTCACTGACGAACTCCAGGCCGCCGAGCGCCCCGGCGACCGGGTCGCTCGTCGTCACCTGCGGGCCGAGAATTCCGGTGGCCGCCAGATAGCCCGGTGGATACAGCGCCTGCACCGCCGGCTCGCGACCGGTGAACAGTGTGACCACGTTCTCGTCCGTGGTGACCAGCGTGGCCCTGCCGTCGATTTCCTCGATGGTGCGTTCCGCCGTCCTGACCTGCTCGGCCGAGATGACACTGGTCCGCTCGAACGGCACCGCCAGCGCGGGCGGACCGGACTGTCCACCGGTGAAGGCGACGTCGACATCCAGCTCGTCGCCTGTCATGACGGCACCTGGCAGCTGAATCAGCACCGATCGGATCCCGTTGACGGCGCCGGCCGCGTCGTGGCCGCTCAGCAGCGTGCTGACGGTCGCGGGAGCCGGCGCGCCGTTCGCGGTCACGGAGATCGTCGCCGGGTCGGTGACGGCGCCCGGCGGCAACGGCAGGCCGAAGGAGATGGTGCCCGGGCTGTCGGCGACCCGGGTGAGGCGCAGCGTCACATGTTGGCTGTCGAACCCCGTCCCCCTTGCCGACGCCGGTGGCTCAGGCACCTCCGACAACGACGAGATGTCCGCGGGCATCGTCGGCTGGGGCACCTGCCCGCCGTCGTCGCCTCCCCCGGAACACGCCGCCATCGCGACGGCCACCGCCGCCGTCACCGCCACGACCGATCTGCGGGTCACAGCTCCCCCCTCCTGCCGGATCCCGATGCCCGATGGCAGTTGCCTACTACTGAGAGGCGGGACGTTGTCCGGTTTGTCCCGGGGCATATGGTGATCGGCCGGCGGACTTACCCGATCGGGCTGGTCGGCTCGAGCCGCCGGTGACCACGCGACACCCCCGGACCGGCCGGCGTCGACGCCTGACGACATCCGTGGGCGCGCGGGCAGGCAGTGATCTGGAGCTGGTAAGTAGTGGTCTGGTAACTGGCAAGAGCCGCGCGGCGGGCTGTGTCCTGGCGCGATGGGCGCGAGGTGGGCGCCAGGCAGGCGCGAGGACGGTGGCGGCGGCGCGTCGAGCGGCGGGGCGCCACGCGCCGATTTCCTACCAGGGAGTTGTCTGATGTCGGCGGCCAGCAGTTCCGAGATCGTGTACCGCAACCCGTGGATGACGGTCCGCGAGGACCGGTTCACCCGCCCCGACGGCAGCCAGGGCCTCTACGGCGTGGTCGAGAAGCCCGACTTCGCGCTGATCATTCCGGTGGACCTGGACGGGCTGTGGCTCGTCGAACAGCTGCGCTATCCGGTCGGGGCACGCCACTGGGAGTTTCCGCAGGGCTCCTGGGAGGACGACCCCGGCGTCGACCCGGCGGCGCTCGCCGCCGCCGAGCTCGCTGAGGAGACCGGCCTGCGTGCGGGCACCTGGACGTTCCTGGCCCGCTTCTACCCCGCCTACGGCTACGCCGACCAGGGCTGCCGGGCCTGGGTGGCCACCGACCTGAGCCAGGGGCCGGCCGCCCGGTCCGTCGAGGAGCAGGACCTGGTGGCCCGGAAGGTGCGCTGGGCCGAATGGGATCGCATGCTCGCCGCCGGCGAGATCGTCGACGGGTCCTCGCTTGCCGCCTGGGCGCTCCTACGCGCTCACCCGACGCTGAACGGCCTGGTGAGAACAGTGGGGTGAGCCGGTGACCATCAGTGCCGCGCGGCTGCGCGCAGGCGCCTCACCGCGGCGAGCGGGCGTGCAGCTCGGCGGCGGTCTCCAGGGCGAGGGCGATCCCGGCGCCGGTCGGGCCGGACGCGCGGCGGTCGTGCGTCTCGGCGGCGGCGCTGGCCGCGCGGGTGACGTCGTCGTCGCCGCGATGCTCGCGGATCCGGACATTGCTTCCCTCGCGGTATCGGGTGCCAGCGCGCTCGTCGTCCGCGGCGCCGTCCTGGGCGTGCCGAGCCAGTTCGCGGCGCCAGCTGGTGACCAGCGCGGTGGCGCCCGCGACGAACGCGTGGCCGCCGGCGGCGTCGACGAGCCGGGCGGCGATCCGCTGCGCGTCGTCGGCGGTGCGCGGCGAAGGACTGGCCCGCAGGATCGTGGCCCAGGCGGCGACGTGGCCGGCAGGCAGCCTGGTCCCGAGGTCGGCGAGCACCGCGGGCAGCGCGCGCCGGCCGTCGCGCTGGTCCGGGGAGCCGGCGGGCTCGCCGCCCACCGGCGCCCGGCCGCGCCGCGGCTGACTCGCCGCCCGCACCCTGCCGAGCGCCGTGACACGCGGCTCGGCTCTCGGCGCCGGCTGAACGGCGACGCCCGCGGCCGACTCCTTGACGTAGACCTTCACCCTGCCCCCAGACTGCGTCGTCTGCCCGGCGGTCCCGCTCCCGCCGTGCCCGACAGCCGCGGACCTTCCAGCGACCGACAGGCGAATCACCACACCGTAATGCCCGGGCAGGACGGTTCCGCGCGGTGATGGCCGGAAGGTCTCAACAGCATAATTCTCAGGGGGAATGCGGGGTTGGCCCGCTCGCTGACCGGTACACCGACGCCGCTGGTTCCCGTGGTCCGCGCGTCCCGCGTCCGCGGCCCCGGCCCGAGGTGCCTGGCTCAGGCCGGGCATGGGGGAGGGCGGGCACGAGCGGCGGCGCGCCTCGGGTTGTTTGTGGTTTTATCCGACGGCGGGGCCGCTCACGGGTACCACCAGCGTTAGAGGAGAACCGGGCTCATGCCAAAGGCGTATGTGGTGTTCACCGAGTCGATCAAGGACCCGGCCGGGATGGCCGAGTATGCGAAGGTCGCCATGGAGAGCATCGGCGGCAGCGGCGCGCGGCCGCTAGCGGTGGACGCGTCCCCGGAGACGCTCGAGGGCGAATGGCACGGCAACCAGACCGTCATCCTGGAGTTCGACTCGGTGGAGGCGGCCAAGGCCTGGTACACCTCGGAGGCCTACTCCAAGGCGATCCCGCTGCGCCAGGCCGCGGCCGACTGCAACGCCGCGATCATCACCGGGTTCTGACGGGACCGCGCCGGACGGGCGGTGACGGGCGATGCCCGTCACCGCCCGTCCGTCCGTCGGCCGAGACCGTCTCACGCCGTCAGCCGACCGGCGCCGGGGGAGTCACTTGACCGTGATGGCCCATTCGGGGCAGTGGCCCGCGACCGTGCGCACGGTCTCCTCCAACTCGGCCGGTACCTCGTCGACCAGCACCTCGCCGTAGCCGTCGTCGTTCACCGTGAAGACCTCGGGGCACTCCGAGGCGCACACGCCGTGCCCACGGCAGCTGTCCTCGTCGATGACTACCTTCATCACGCCTCGCTTCCGCTCTCGACGGGGGTGAACTCCAGGTTGAGGAACGCGAGTCCCCGCAGGATGAAGGTAGGCAGGTAGCGGTACTTGCGGGCGTCGGCCGGGCCGTGGCTGCTCTCGTCGACGGTGATGCTCGTGGTCCGGGCCAGCAGCCGCTGGATGGCGATCTTCGCCTCGGCGCGGGCCAGCGGGGCGCCGGGGCACGTGTGCGGGCCGCGGCCGAACGCGATGTGGTGGCGGGCGTTCGACCGGCCGATGTCGAACGTCTCCGGGTCCGGGAAGTGCCGCGGGTCGCGGTTGGCGGCGCCGTTGACGACCATCAGCGTGGCGCCGGCGGGGACCTCGACGCCGCCGACCGTCGTGTCGGTCTTGGCGAGCCGGAAGTCGCCCTTGATCGGGCTCTCCGTCCGCAGGACCTCCTCGATGAAGTTCCCGATACGTTCCGGCTCGGCGCGCAGCGTCGCCTGCAGCTCGGGGTCCTCGGCGATCAGCTTGCCCGCGGTGCTGACCAGGCGGACGGTGGTCTCCTGGCCCGCGGAGAAGAGGTTGGCGGCCACCCGGACGACGTCGATGACCTCGGGGGTCGAGCCGTCGGGGAAGGTCGCCTGGGCGAGGCCGGTGAGCACGTCGCCGCGCGGCTCCTTGCGGCGGTCCTCGATGTAGGTGGTGAACTTCCCGTAGAGGAACTCCAGCGGGGTGTGCGCCAGCGACTCGCCGCTGGTGCCACCGATGGTGCCGCCGGCGGACCGGTTCAGGTTCCGGACGAAGTCCGCGTGGTCGTCCTCCGGCACGCCGAGCAGGTCGGCGATGACCAGCAGCGCGAGCGGGCCGGCGAACTCGCCGATGAACTCACCCTTGCCGCCCTCGAACAGCTTGTCGAGCAGCTGGTCGGTGATCCCCCAGATCCACTCCTCGTTCTCCTTGAGGCGCTTGGGGGTGATCAGCTTCATCAGCAGCGCGCGGTGGTCGGTGTGCAGCGGCGGGTCCATCGTGGGCAGCTGGTCGCTGAACGGCAGCGAGGCGCGGTGCTGCTCGATCAGCGCGGGGACGTCGTCCGCGCCCTCGATCGGGACCGGGAAGCCAGGGAAGGGGCCGGTCACGGAGATGCACGACGAGAAGTTCTCCGGGTCCTGCAGGACCTGCACGCCCTCGTCGTACCCCGTCACCATCAGGACCTTGTGGTGCGGCTCGCGGTGCACCGGGCACTTGCCGCGCAGCTCGTCGAAGTACGGGTACGGATTCTCGACGAGCTCCTCGCCCAAGAAGAAGTCCAACGACTCGAGGTCGTTCGCCACCTGAGGCTCCCTTCGACACCGCGACGCCGGCCGGGCGCGGGACCTGTCGTTCCGTGATCATGCCGGGAGGTCTGATCGTAATGACGTTGTTCCTGGCGAGAGCAGGGTTCTCTCCGCAGGAAAAGGGTCATCTCAAACCTACCGTACGACCCTGCCGGACGTACCCGTACCGCCACAGGCGGGCAGGCCGGCAGCCGGGCGGCCATGGCCGCCCGGCGTCGGAGGTTGGTGTCGGGGAGGGCTAGCGGGTGGGGGCGACCGAGATCGACTTGGAGTCGAGGAAGCCCTCGATGCCTTCCTTGCCGAGTTCGCGGCCGATGCCGCTGGCCTTGACGCCGCCGAAGGGTGCGGCGGGGTCCATGCT
>NZ_JADWYU010000033.1 GCF_016786325.1 Frankia nepalensis
GGGGCGGGGGGGGCGGCGGCCCCGGGGCCCGGGGGGCCGGCGGCCGCGGGGCCGACGGGAGAGGTGGGCGCGGCTTCGGCGCCCGGATCGGCCGGCGCCGCGGCGGGCACCGCCCGCGGCGCGGCATCGGTGGTGGTCGCCTCGCCACTTGGGGCCTCGTCACCCGGGGCGGCGGCGCCCGGCGCCGACGCCGCGGGCGGCCCGGATTCGGCCTCGGTGGCGGTGGCGGCCGGCCCGGCCGAAGCCGCGGCGGCCGCGGCGGCCACGTCGGCCTCCAGGTTGCGCACGAACTGGGCGACCAGCTTGCCGCTGACGTCGGCCAGCACGCCCCGGCCGAACTGGGCGGCCTTGCCGGAGATCGTCAGGTCGGTGGCCAGGCGCACGGCGGTGCCGTCGCCGTCGGGGGTCAGCTGGGCGGTGACGAGGGCGCTCGCGTTGCCCTGGCCGCGTGACTCGCGGCCGTCCGCCTTGATGACCGCCCGGTGGGTGTTCTCGTCCACCTCCTGGAAGGTGGCCTTGCCCTTGTACTGGGCCGTGATCGGCCCGACCTTGACCTTGACGGCGCCGTGGTACTCCTCGCCCTCGACGGAGAGCAACTGGGCGCCGGGCATGCAGGGCGCGATCCGCTCCAGGTCGGTCAGCAGTGCCCAGGCGGTCTCGACCGGCAGCCCAACGCGGAACTCGTTGACTAGCTCCACCTGCTCACGTCCTCCACGTCGTCACCAACCGCGCCTCTGAGGTATTGGGCGACCGCCCAAACACTATCCATTTACCGGACGATTGCCCAGTACCGGAAATTTCGGAATCCTCGCCCTAGTGGCCGGCCTCGGCCAGCAGGGCGACGATCGCCGCCGGGCTCGCCGGCAGACTGGTGATCTTCACCCCGAACGGCGCCAGCGCGTCGTTCACCGCGTTGATCACCGCGGGCGGGGCGCCGATGGCGCCGCCCTCGCCAGCGCCCTTGTGGCCACCCGGCCCGGGCGCTGGCGTCTCGATGTGGCCGTACTCGATCAGCGGGACCTCGGTCGACGTCGGCAGCAGGTAGTCGACGAACGTGCTGGTCATCGGGTTGCCGTCGTCGTCGTAGACGAGGTGCTCCAGCAGCGCGCCGCCGATCCCCTGGACGGCGCCGCCGGCGATCTGTCCCTCCACCACGTTCGGGTTGATCATCGGGCCGACGTCCTCGCCGACGATGTAACGCAGCAGCGTCACCTTGCCGGTGACGATGTCGATCTCGCAGGTGCACACATGCGTCGCGTTGGACCAGAGCATCGGTTTGTCGGTCCGGTACCGGGCCTCCGCCTCGAGGCCGCCGGGCGTGGCGAGTTCGGCGTAGCTGACGGACGCCCCGCCCGCGCTCGCCCGGCCGTCCGCGAGCTCGACCTCCTCCTCGGGCACGCCGAGACGCTCGGCGGCGAGCGTCACGAGCTTCGCGCGCAGGAGCGCGGCGGCCTCGCCGACCGCGCCGGCGGTCATCGACCCGCTGCGGCTGCCGGCGGTGCCGGAGCCGAAGGGCGTCACGGCCGTGTCCCCCTGGACGGTCACCACGTCGTCGAAGTCGACGCGCAGGGCGTCGGCGGTCAGCTGGATGACCGTCGTCTCCAGGCTGTTGCCCGCCGCGCCGCCGGCCGTGTGGACGTAGACCTTGCCCGACGGCTCGATCCGGATCTTCGCGCCCTCGTTGCCGTAGTACTCCTGCCCGGAGGCCGTCGGCTCGATGTAGCTGCCGGTGCCGACACCCAGGTAGCGGCCGGCGGCGCGGGCGGCCTCCTGCTCGGCGCGAAAGGCGTCGTAGTCGAGCAGCTTCAGCGCCAGCTCGAAGGTCTCCAGCGGCGACGAGTGGTCGTACGGTGGCATGCCGGCCGGATTCGGCACCGGCTGGTCATCTCGGCTGATCATGTTGCGGCGACGCAGCTCCACCGGGTCGAGCCCCATGTCACGGGCGGCGATGTCGAGCAGCACCTCGCGGGCCACCGACTCGAACTGCCACGGCCCCCGGTAGGCCGTCCGGCCGGCCGTGTTGGAGAACAGCGACGTCGTCGACCAGGTCGCCGCGGGCACCTTGTACGGGCCGGGGAAGAGCAGCCCGACGGCGGCGGCGGAGCCGACCGGCCACGGCGTCGGGTAGGCGCCGACGTCCTGCGCGTGCTCGATGCCGACGGCGAGGATCTTCCCGTCCGCGTCGAAGGCGATCCGCGCGTGGCCGGACTCGTGGCGGGCCTGGCCGGCGGCCATCAGGTTCTCGCGCCGGTCCTCGATCCACTTGACCGGGGCGGGGACCTTGCGGGCGGCGAGCATGAGGCACATGTCCTCGCGCATCGGCACGACCTTCTGGCCGAAGCCGCCGCCGGTGTCGCGCATGATGACCCGGACCTTCTCCGGGTCGAGCCCGAGCAGCCGGGCGCAGACCGCGCGCACCTCGTGCGGGGACTGCGTCGCGGCCCAGATCGTCAGCTCGCCGCTGGCCTCGGCCCACTCGACCACGATGCCTCGCGTCTCCATGGGGACCGCGAGGTAGGCCTGCTGGTAGATGGTCTCGGCGGCGACGTGCGCCGCCGCCGCGAACGCCGGCTCGACCATGGCCGGCGGCGGCCCGGCGAGCCCGCCCGCGTTGTTGCCGGGGAAGTTCGCGTGGACCAGGACGTCGGAGTCGCGTGCCTGGAGGTAGTCCGCGATCGCCGGAAGCGGCTCGTAGTCGACGTCGACCAGCTCGACCGCGTCCTCGGCCAGATAGCGGCTGTCGGCGATCACCAGCGCGACCGGGTCGCCGACGAACCGGGCCTCGTCGACGGCGAGCGGCGGGCGCGGGGTGTCCGGGACCTTCGGGCCGTAGGAGGTGAACCAGGCCTCGACCACGTCCGGGTTGAGATCGTCGGCCGTGAAGACCGCGTGCACCCCGTCCAGCGCGAGCGCCGCCGACGCGTCGATCCCGTTGATCCGGGCACGGGCGAACGGACTGCGCACGAAGCAGGCGTGCAGCATGCCCGGCCGCTGGATGTCATCGACGAACGTGCCGTGTCCGGTGAGCAGCCGGCCGTCCTCCACGCGTCGCACCCGGGTGCCCGCATAGCGAGACGGGGTGGTGGCGGCCGGAGACGTCGCGGTCTCGGTCATGGATTGCGCTCCTCGCATGGCGGGCTGCCGCGTGGCGGTCGGAAGGCTCTGGCGGTGGTTCGGCGTGGCGGGGTGCTGAGCGGTCGCCCAATCGGTATTCTGGGGAAATGCCTATCCTCCGGTCGCCCCACCCGTCAAGAGGGCGGCTGGCGAGACGGGAAGCCGCGAGATGACAACCCCCCGGCGGATGGGGGCGCCCGACTCGAAGACTCGAGGGGCATTGCTCGACGTCACCGCACGGATCATGCTGGAGGAAGGCTACGCCGCCGCGACCTCCCGGCGAGTGGCCGCGAAGGCCGGCGTCAAGCCCGCGCTGGTGCACTACTACTTCCGCACGATGGACGACCTGTTCCTGGCACTGTTCCGCAAGGGCGCGGAGGCCGGCCTCAAGCGGTACGAGGAGGCGCTCGCCTCCGACCAGCCGCTGCGGGCGCTCTGGGAGCTGTCCAGCGAGCCGAACGGCACCGCCCTGCTCTCGGAGTTCCAGGCGCTGGCCAACCACCGCAAGGCCATCCGCGCCGAGATCGCCGACTACGGTGAGCGGTTCCGCGCCATGCAGATCAAGGCGCTGACCGACATCCTCGGCGACGCGGGTGTCAACCTCGACGGCGTCCCGGCAGCCGCCCTCGCCTTCATCATCACAGCGGTCGCCCAGCTGCTGATCACCGAGGACGTCCTGGGCATCACCGCCGGTCACGCCGAGACCCTCGCGCTCGTCGAGCGCCTCCTCCACCGGTTCGCGGACGGGTCGGTTCCCACGTCCTGAGGGCGGGCGGTCCGGATGGTCGGGGCCGGCCGGGGCGGAAGGGCGCCTACTCGACGACGTCGACGATGAGCCGGTGGGCGAAGCCGTGGGACTCGACGAAGGGAAGGTTGAGCTCGAGGAGCGTGGCCCAGCAGGCCCGGGCGGCGGCGGGGTCGCGGGCCGCCAGGGCGTCCACGAGTTCGGCGAACATCGGGGCCAGGCGAGGCGCGATCGCGGCCCACGGGTCGTCCGAGCCGGCGTTGACCGCCGGACGGGTACCAAGCCGCGCCCACTGCAGGATCTCGCCGACCACCGTGAGCGCCGGGTTCCCAGTGCCGCCGAGCGCCGCGCCCGCCACTCGGCGCCACACGTCGGAGAAGCGGGTCATGTCGGCGGTCACGGCCGAGATCTCGGCGGCCAGCGCCCGCAGCCCCACCAGCGCCGGCTGGCTGATCCTGGCCGCCGTGAGCTCCATCATCGCCGGCTCGAACAGGCGCACCGCCTGGAAGAAGTCGGCGAGCGTCACCTGGCGGGCCTCGAGCACCGTGCCCGCCAGGTGCGCGGCGACCTGGGTGGACGGGTGCCGGATCTGCCCGCCCGCGCGGTCACCGGCCCGCAGTTGCAGCAGGGACTCCATCTCCAGGATCCGCAGCGCCTCCCGCAGCGTCGGCCGGGAGACGCCGAACTCGGTGGCCAGGTCCGCGAGCGACGGGAGCCGGTCGCCGTCGGCGAGCCGGCCCTCGGCGATGCGGGCCCGGATCTCGCCGGCGACGGCGCTGGCCATCCGTCGCGGCGGTGCGCCAGCCGCCCCGAAACCGCCGTCCACCACCGAGCCACCGGCGCCGCCGGACGCGCCGGGGCGCCCCGCGGCTTCGGGCGCGCGGCCCGCCCGCGCCCGCCACAGCGGCGCGACGTCGATGGGCTGCCGGCCGCGCCCCCGCCCGGCCAGCTGGCGGGCCGAGGTCAGCAGGTAGGAACTCCAGGCCTCGCGTGCCGCCGCCCCGTCGCGCCGCCGGGCCGCGGCCAGGAACTCGCCGTGGGCGGCGGCGACCCGCCGCGCGATCCGCTCGGCGGACGGCGGGCCGAGGGTGTCGATCGCCGCGTAGACCTGGCCCGCGTGAATGACCCGCAGGATGCCAGTGATCACGGCGATGGAGCGGTTGCCGGACAGCTCGGTGACGGCCTGGTCGAACGTCGACACGGCGGTGACGAACGCCAACGGGTCTCCCTCGGCGGCGCGTTCGTTGTCGTGCAGCGCGACGAGGTGGTCGAGCCCCTCCTCGCCGAGGCGCAGCGCGACCTGCTCGGCCGCCGCGGGCTCGAGCACCGACCGGGCCTCCTCGAGATGCCCGATCGTCGTGCCGCGCAGCTGCAGCAGCAGCGCGATGTAGCTGCTCGCCGACGACAGCCCTGGGCGGCGCACCACCGCCCCGCCGCCGCGGCCGCGACGGATGTCGAGCAGGGACTGGGCCTCGAGGATCCTCAGTGTCTCGCGCAGCGTGTCCCGCGAGACGTCGAACGCCACCATCAGCTCCGCCTCGGGCGGCAGCTGCTGGTCGACCTGGAGCGTCCCGCGCAGGATCTGGCGGCGCAGGTCGGCCGCCAGCACATGCGCGATCTTGTGGGGCGCGGGCGGCCGGAAGGTGTCGGCGGCGGTGACCCGCCCGGGCGCCGCCGCCGATGCCGTCATCGGCCGGTCACACCCCCGCGGCGCGCGGCGCCGCCGGTTCGCCTCTTCGTCTGACTCATAGGCGGCCTTCCTCGGCGAACTGCTTCGGGACCCACTCCGGGGATCGCTTCTCCATGAAGGCACGCATTCCCTCGCGCGGCTCGGGCGAGTTCTCCAGCGCCCAGAACATCGTCTGGTAGTCGATGAAGCCGTAGCGCTCGTTGAGCATCCGCTTGACGTGCATGCGGGCCATCGGCGGGGTCATCAGGACCTCCCTGGCCGCCTGGAGCGCGGCGTCGCGCAGCTGCTCGTGCGGGACGACCCGGGAGATGACGCCGAGGCGCAGCGCCTCGGCCGCGTCGAACCTGCGCGCCGACAGCAGCAGGTCGCGGGCGACGGCGATGCCCACGTGCGCCGGCAGGACGGCGGCGTAGGTGGCGTCGGGGATGCCGCGCAGCAGTTCGGGCACCCGGAAGGTGGCGCGGTCGCTGGCCACGCAGATGTCGGACATCATCGCGATCAGCAGCCCGCCCGCCTGGCAGATCCCGTTGACGGCGGTGATCACCGGCGCGGTGCTGTCGCGGATGGTCAGGAACGGCAGCATGTGGGCGCCGATGTTCGGAGGCGGCTGGTCACCCGGGTCGCTGCGGCCGGCCAGGTCGCCGCCGGGGGCGAAGACGTCGCCGCTGCCGGTGATGATGAGGGCCGCCAGCTCCGGGTCCTCGTTGACCAGGTGCACGGCCCGCTTGATGCCGAAGTACATGGCCGGGGTGAAGGCGTTGCGCGCATGCGGCCGGTCGAGGGTCAGCCAGCCGATCGCGCCGTCCCGCTCGAACCGAAGGCCGTCCGCGCCGAGATCGTCTGCCACTCGTCCTCCTGGTGTCGACAGCCCGGGCACCACTGAACGCGACCGGGTCAACTGTATAGCGATTCCTGTGCTCGCCCCTCGGTTTCTGCCGGCCCGGTGGGAACCCTGCGGCCGACGGCGGGCTGGCCCGCCGTGGCGGCGGCCGAGCTCTCGCGGGGACGCGGTCGGCGGTCGAGGGGCGGTGGCGGGCCGACCCGTCTCATGCAGCATCGTCGCGATCGGCGCCACATGCCATCGGTGCCGGATTCAGCCGCTGGGACGCGCCCGGCCGCGAGCGGTCCACCCCGGTCCCCGACGGACGGTAGACAGCTGACCGAGTCAACTATATGTTCCGGATCGGAGCCGAGGTGGCGGGAGTCACGCCGCCGGCCGGCGCGGGCGCGGCGGCGGCGACCCGTCAGGAGAATCGAAGCCGGCGCCAGGTCAGGCCACCAGGTGGCTCGCGACGGCGGGCCGCGAGAGCGTCCGAGGAGCAAGGGGCGAAGAATGACCGAGGCGCGGGCCGCCGGTGGCGGCTCCGGAGACGGCGACCAGGGGGACGGCGGTTACGGAGGCGGCGTCGCGCGGCTGATGACCGTCGACGTGGCGAGGAACCCGAAGCCGGTCTACCAGGAGTTACAGCACGGCGGGCGGGTCCAGCGGATGGACGGCCTGAACGGGCCGGCTGTCGTCGCCACTGGGCGGGCCGCCATTGACGAGATCTTCAAGTATCCGGACCTCTACTCGTCGGCCGCGCACTTCGGCTCGCTCGGGAACGTACGGCCGCTCATCCCGATCGAGTACGACCCGCCGGAGCAGCGCAAGTACCGCAAGCTCATCAACCCGGTGTTCGCGCCCCAGGCGATCGAACGCTGGCGGGAACCGGTCGCCAGGCTCGTCCATGAGCTCATCGACGCCTTCGGCGACTCCACGGAGATCGATTTCGCCAGGCAGTTCTCGACCCCGTTGCCGTCACAGATCTTCCTGACCCTGCTCGGGCTGCCGCTCGAGGACCTGCCCACGTTCCTACGGCTCAAGGACGGCATCGTCCGCCCCTCCGTGGTCCTCGGGCTGCCGCCGAACCACCCGGACGTGAAGGCCCACCAGAAGGCGACCGCGCGGGAGATCTACGACTACTTCGACCGGGTGCTCGACGGGCGGGCGGCCGAGCGCCCCGACGACCTGCTCAGCCACCTGCTCGACGCCGAGGTCGAGGGCGCGAAGCTCACCCGCGAGGAGCTGCTCGACATCTGCTTCCTGTTCCTGACCGCCGGCCTCGACACGGTGTCCGCGTCGCTGGAGACCTTCATGGCCTACCTCGCCGACCACCCGGAACGGCGCGCCGAGGTGGTCGCCGCCCCGGACAACATCGACAACGTGGTCGAGGAGCTGCTGCGGGTCGAGTCCCCGGTCATGCTGGTCTCCCGGTTCGCCACGGCGGACACCGAGCTGGGCGGCTGCCCGGTCCACGAGGGCGAGCAGGTCTATGCCTTCCTCGGCGCGGCGAACCTGGACGACCAGGACGTCCCGGACGCCGCCGAGGTCCGCTTCGACCGGACGGTCAACCGCCACCTCGCCTTCGGTGGCGGCGTGCACCGCTGCCTCGGCTCCCACCTCGCCCGGCTGGAACTGCGCGTCGCCCTGCGGGAATGGCACGCGCGGATCCCGCACTACCAGATCAGGCCGGGGACCCGGCTGAACATCAGCCCGGGTGTCCGGTCCCTCGACTCGTTCCCCATGCTGCTGGGCCCGCCACCGGCCCAGGACAACACGAGTAAGGACGCGGAATGAAGACGCCAGCGGAACTCTTCGACCTGACCGGCCGCGTCGCGGTCGTCACCGGTGGCAGCCGGGGCATCGGGCGGGCGGTGGCCGAGGGCCTGGCGGCCGCGGGCGCCGACGTCGTCATCGCGAGCCGCAAGTTCGAGGCCTGCGAGCGGGCGGCCAAGGAGATCGAGACCTCGACCGGACGCCGCGCCCTCCCCGTGGCCTGCCACGTCGGCAACTGGGACGACTGCGACCGCCTGGTCGACGCCGTCTACGCCGAGTTCGGCAAGGTCGACGTGCTCGTCAACAACGCTGGCATGTCGCCGCTGTACGAGCGGCTGTCCACGGTCACCCGGGAGCTGTACGACAAGGTGCACGCCGTCAACGCGAGCGGGCCGTTCCGGCTGTCCGCGCTCGTCGGCGAGCGGATGGCCGAGGGCGACGGCGGGTCGATCATCAACGTGACGACCGCCGGCTCCCTGCGGCCCACCCCCGACGACATCCCGTACGCCATGGCCAAGGCGGGACTCAACGCGCTCACGCTCGGGCTCGCCGGCATGTGGGCGCCGAAGGTGCGCGCGAACCTGGTGCTGCCGGGCGCGTTCGACACCGACATCTCCAAGGCGTGGGGCGAGGAGGCTCAGCGCCGCGCGGCCGAGATGAACCCGATGCGGCGGATCGGGGTCCCCGAGGACATGGTCGGCGTCTGCGTCTTTCTTTCCAGCGACGCCGCCAGCTACATCAACGGCGCGCAGATCCTCGCCGACGGCGGCCTGTTCCGCACCCTGTAGACCCCGGGCCGGCCGGCATCGACTAGCCCCCGGTGCCAGCCGGCCCGGTCGCGCCGTCGAGCCGGGCGTGGAGTCCCGGCACTCCGGCAGGCCCGCGCACGGGAACTCGGCGCGACGGACACGTCGACGCGACGACACGTCGACGCGATGGCAGTCCGGCGCACCGGCACTCCGACGCGAGCGCGCCCGGGACGCTGTCCGGTTCGCTCCGGCGCCCCTTGGCCTAGGCGGCTCCGCCGGTCTCGGGCGGGCTCTGCTCGCCCGAGACCGGGTCCTGCCCGTCGGACGAGAGCGGGTCCTGCCCGTCGGAGGAGAGCGGGCCGTGGCCGGCGCGGATCGCGTCGGCCAGCATGCCAATCGCCCAGGTGATCGCCTTGGTCGCCTGCTCGCCATCGAGCTGCCAGGCGGAGACCAGCCGCTGGTAGGACTGCACGCTCCACAGCACGTCGAGCAGGCCCGCGGCCATCCGCCGCCCCTCCTCGGGCCAGCCGGCCGTCGGCTGGGCCACCGCGCCGGCGACGGCCTCGCGCCGGCGCAGCTCCTCGGCCATCAGCGTCGGCCCGATCGGCTCCGCGGTGTCCCAACGGGCGACCGCGTAGGACGGCAGCGTCGCGAACAACCGCTCGGTGATCGGGCCAAGGCCGTCGAGGCTGACCCCCTCGTAGGTGATCCCGGACTCGTCTCCCAGGCGGCGCATGATCGCGTCATGCAGCTCCCGCTCGGTGGCGAAGTACCGGTAGACGGTGCGCTCACCCACCCCTGCGCGTTCGGCGACGGCGCGGAACGTCAGCCCGCGCCAGTCCCAGGTGGTGAACTCGTGCACCAGCTCGGACCCCGCGGCGAGAATCCGTTCCCGGGTCATCGCCGCCCGTTCGCGCCGCAGCGGGCTGTCATAGCGGCGTCTGGCCCGCGCGTCCTCCTCGCAGGCGACCTGCTCCTGCCCGTCGGGCCCGTGCTCGCCCACCCCCTCGTTCGCCCCCTCACTCACCTTGTCGCCGGTGTAGCCGGAACCCCTGTTCACGGCACCTTACGACCGCCAAATCCGCTCGGCCACACCCGCGCGCGAGCGATTGGTCACCCTTCGCCGCCACCCGGGCCTCGGCGCGGATCCGGCGCGCGCCGGTCGCCGCGGCGCTAGAACAGCGACGGCAGCCGCTCCATCGGCATCTCGATGACGACGGGGCGGTTGTCCGCGAGGCCGTCCGCGACCGCTCCCCGCAGCGCGTCGGTGGTGGTCACCCGGACGCCGACGGCGCCGAACGACTCGGCGAACTTCACGAAGTCCGGGTTGGCGAGCTCGGTGCCGATGACCCGTCCACCGAAGTTCTCCAGCTGGTCCCGGTTGGTGTTTCCGTACGCCGAGTCGTTGAAGACGACCGTGACCACGTTGATGCCGTACTGCACGGCGGTCGCGAGCTCCGCGGCGCAGAACATGAAGCCGCCGTCGCCGTTCACCGAGACGACCGGGAGGTCGGGGCGCCCGACCTTGGCGCCGAGCGCCGTCGGGAAGCAGTAGCCCAGCGTGCCCATGTAGGAGGACGTGATGTAGGTACGTGGCGCGTACGCGCGGTACGCCAGGTGGCACATGTAGCCGACGGTGGTCGTGCCCACGGCGAGCACCCCGTCCTCGGGGATCGCGTCGCGCAGCGCCGTGACCATCTCGTACTGCGGCCCCACGGCACGCAGCCCGGCGTCGATCGTCGACCGGGCCTCGGCCAGATCGTCACCCCGTGGGGGCCGGGCGGCGCCGCGGGCGTCCAGCGCCGCCAGCAGCGCCTCCAGCGAGAGGCGGGCGTCGCCCTCGACGGCGACGGCGGGGTTCCCGTGCTTGCCGAACTCGTCGGGGTCGACGTCGAGATGCACGAGGACCTGGTCCGGCCGCAGGTTGAGCCCGTGGCACCGGGTCCCGACCGCGAGGACCACGTCGGCACGTTCGATGGCCGGGCGCAGCCGGCGGTTCACCCACGCCGTGCCGACGAACAGCGGGTGCCGCTCGTCGATGCAGCCCTTGCCCTCGCGGGTGTTCACGACGGCCGCCTGCAGCCACTCGGCCACCGCGGTGAAGGCGTCGGTGGCATCCGCCAGCACGACCCCCGCCCCGCCGACCACCAGCGGCGCCGTCGCCGAGGCCAGCAGTTCGGCGGCCTTGTCGACCAGGTCCAGATCGGGCTCGTGCCTGGCCGGCGGTGTGGGGGACGCGGTCGCCCCACCCGACACGGCGGCGAACAGTTCGGGAGAGATCTCGATCTCGGCCGGGCGCGGCCGTCCGTCGGTCATCACCGCGAAGGCCCGCCGGACGGCCGCGGCCAGGTCGTCCGCGCTGGCGACCCGCTCACAGCTCTTGGTGATCGGCCTGACGACCTCGAGCTGGTCGTGGATCTCGTGGGTCATTCCCAGGCCCCGGCCGACCGCGTGGTGCTCGATCTGGCCGGCGATCAGCAGGACGGGCGACGACGACGCCCAGGCCGTGGCGAGCCCCGAGGCCGCGTTGTACACGCCAGGCCCTGGCACCACCATCGCCACGCCGGGCCTGCCCGTCACGCGCGCGTACCCGTCCGCCATGTAGGTGGTCGCCTGCTCGTGGCGGGTGGTGATGAAACGTAACCGGCCCTCGTCGTAGAGCGCGTCCAGCACGTGCATGAGGTGGATACCCGGTATCCCGAAGATCACCTCGACGCCCTCGGAGGCGAGCTGAGCCGTCAGCAGCTCACTGCCCTTCATGGATGCTCCCGTCACGTTCCTCGTGGTCACTTCTTGGTGGCCGCTTCTCGATGGCCGCTTCTCGTTGGTCACTTCTCGTCACGTTGCGTCGGACCGGTGACCCGCGAGGGTGTTGCCCCACGGCCGACATTCATGGCATGCTGCTGCCACGAAATTCGACCCGGGTTTCGGCCGGGCCATGGCGGGCCAGCAGGCCAGCGCCATCGGAGCATCGTCCACCCGGCCGCCGGGCCGCGCCAGCCATCGGGAGGCTCGGCCCGCCCGGCGCCCCCGGACGAGACCCGGCGAGAACGTCCAGTGAAGGAGTCGTCGGCATGGGGTTAGTGGATGACCTGATCGATGAGGCGTGTTCCGCCACCGGCCTCGGCGACTTCGGCGGCGATTCCTTCCGCGAGGGCCTGGAGCGGGTCACCCGCGCCTTACAGGCCGAGGCGGCGCTCAACGCGATCGGTCAGGCCGCGCTGCGCGGCCTGATGGTCGGGTCTCTCAAAGCCCGGCTGCACATCGAACAGTGGTACAAGGACCACCCCGAGACGGACGACGCGCCGATCGTCGGGCCGCTCATCGCTCTCGGTCTTCCCCGGACCGGGTCGACCGCGCTGGCGGGGCTGCTGGCCGAGGACCCGGACATCCGCTACCTGCGCCGCTGGGAAGCCGCCGAGCTCGTACCCCCTCCGGCGTCCGTGAAGGAGTCCCCGGACCCGCGGCTGCTGCGCCAGATCGAGATCCAGTCCCGGCGCAGCGAACTCGACAAGGCCCTCGTCCCGTCGTTCCCCAACGGCCCGCAGGAATGCCACGAGCTGATGCTCCTGGACTTCAAGGCGCACTACTTCGAGTGCTTCGCCCATGTCCCTTCCTACGCCCAGTGGCTGCTGGAGGCGGATCTCACCGAGACCTTCCAGTACATGCGCCGGGCTCTGAAGTACCTGCAGTGGGGCCAGCCGGCGAAACCCTGGCGGCTGAAGAACCCCAACCACCTCGGCCATCTGGTCGACCTCGACAAGGCGTTCCCCGACGCGAGGTTCGTGATGACCCACCGCGACCCCACCGAGGTCCTGGCCTCGGTGTGCGACGTCTTCGCCAACGTCGCGTCGCGGTTCAACGACACGGTCGACAGGCGCTACATCGGCGCGGTCAACGCCACGGTGCTCACGACCGGCATGACACGGGCGCTGGCGTTCCGCGACGACGGCAACGACCACCGCTTCCATGACATCGACTTCCGCGCCATGCAGCGCGACCCGATCAGCGAGGTCCGCGGCCTCTACGACTGGCTGGGCGAGCCCGTCACCCCGGCGTTCGAGGAGAACATGCGCCGCTGGTGGCAGGAGAACTCCGCCGACCGCGTGCGCGTGAAGCACTCCGACCCGGCCGACTACGGGCTCGACCTCGACGCGATCCGGCCGCGCTTCGCGGAGTACCTCGCCCGGTCGGCGCGGTGGACCTCCCATGCGGACAGCGCCCTCGCGGACGCCGCCCGCGCCCATCCCACCGACCCGTCAGCCAGCGTCGCTGGCGACGCCGTCTAGGAAGGACATCGCCTCGATGCCGATCGACCTCACCGGTGGCCTGCCCGCGCAGCGGGAATACTTCTTCCCGTCGCGTCCGGAGAACCCGGACATGCGGGACTCGGCGAGTTTCTGGGTCACCGACGACAAAGGCGAGATTGGGCTGCCCCGGTTCGGGATAGAAGCCGTCGGCGCCGGCTGGGACGCACACATCGTCACGTTCAACCTGGTCTTCGCCGACGGCCGGGTCTACCGGCTGCGCGGCAAGGGCGCGCCGCGCTCGCCGTTCAACGCCGCGGGCGAGCCCGCGATCCTCGGCGCCGGCGGGCTCGCGTTCGAGGTCGTCGAGCCGTACCGGACCTGGCGGCTCACCTACGACGGCCCCGCCGTCCAGACGACCTCCCAGGCGCTCATCGAGGGCAGCCAGGACGGCGAGGCGGTCGACATCCAGGTCGAGGTGGAGACCACCATGGTCGTCCCGCCGTGGGAACAGGGCGCGCTGCTGCCCGACGCGGCCGAGCGGCTCGCGAACACCTCCGACGGCGACATGATGGGCCACGGCCCCCGCATCGAGCAGTTGTTCACCGCGGTCGGCACGGTACGGGTACCCGGCCAGGAACACTCGTTCACCGGCAGCGGTCTGCGGATCAAGCGACAGGGCGTTCGTCACCTCGAGGAGTTCCGCGGCCATGCCTGGCAGTCCGCTGTGTTCCCCAGTGGCCGGGCTTTCGGCTACATCACATACCCTCCGCACCCGGACGGCCGCGAGGTGTTCAATGAGGGCTACCTGTTCCTGGGCGAGGGCAGGCTGATCCCGGCCCGCGTGCTCGAGGCACCCTGGCTGCGCCGGCTGGTACCGTCGGGCGACCCCGTCCCGGTCGTCTTCGAGTCGGAGCTCGGGATCACCCGCATCGACGGTGTGACTGTGAACACCACACACGACACCGTCCACCGGCCGGAACTGCCGAACTTCCCGGTGTTGTTCCAAGGGGAGTGCAAGTACTCCTGGGACGGAGAGGAGACCTACGGCATGCTCGAACGGTCCACCCAGCGCGACCAGATCCTCTGGTCGTGATGAGCGCCGACACGCCGGCTGGTGCCCTGCTCCCCGGAAGCAGCCAGCTGACGCATCTTCAGCGTCTGGAGGCGGAGAGCATCCAGATCTTCCGGGAGGCCGTCTCCGAGTCGGAGCGGCCGGTGATGCTGTACTCGGCGGGCAAGGACAGCGCCGTGATGCTGCACCTGGCGATGAAGGCCTTCTACCCGTCGAAGCCGCCGTTCCCGCTGCTGCACGTCGACACGACGTGGAAGTTCCGCGCGATGTATGAGTTCCGCGACACGCTGGTCGCCGACCTCGGGCTGGACCTGCTGGTCCATCAGAACCCGGACGCGATCCAGCGGGGCATCAACCCGTTCGACCACGGCTCCGCGCTGCACACCGACATCTGGAAGACCGAGGGCCTCAAGCAGGCGCTGGACAAGTACGGCTTCGACCTCGCGTTCGGCGGCGCGCGCCGCGACGAGGAGAAGTCCCGGGCCAAGGAACGGGTGTTCTCCATCCGCTCCGCGCAGCACCGCTGGGACCCGAAGGAGCAGCGCCCGGAGCTGTGGCGGCTCTACAACGCCCGCAAAGCTCCCGGGCAGAGCGTGCGGGTGTTCCCGCTGTCGAACTGGACCGAGCTCGACATCTGGCTCTACATCCACCGGGAGAACATCCCGATCGTCCCCCTCTACTACGCCGCGCCCCGCCCGGTGGTCGAACGTGACGGCACGTTGATCATGGTGGATGACGAACGCATGCGGCTCGCGCCGGGCGAGGTTCCCGAGCAGCGCAGTGTTCGGTTCCGGACGTTGGGCTGCTACCCGCTGACCGGTGCGGTCGAGTCCGAGGCGTCGACGCTCCTGGAGATCATCCAGGAGATGCTGCTCACGACCAGTTCCGAGCGCCAGGGCCGAGTCATCGACCACGACTCGGCCGGGTCGATGGAGAAGAAGAAGCACGAGGGGTACTTCTGATGGCGGTGACCGGCTGATGGCACATGCGACCAACGACCTCGTCGCCGACGACATCGAGGAGTACCTGCGTCGCCACGAACACAAGTCGATGCTGCGGTTCATCACCTGCGGCAGCGTGGATGACGGCAAGTCCACCCTGATCGGCCGGCTCCTCTACGACGCAAAGCTGGTGTTCTCCGACCAGCTCGCCGCGTTGGAGTCCGACTCGAAAAAGGTCGGCACCCAGGGCGGCGAACTCGACTTCGCGCTGCTCGTCGACGGCCTGGCCGCCGAACGAGAGCAGGGCATCACCATCGACGTCGCCTACCGGTTCTTCTCCACCGAACGGCGCAAGTTCATCGTCGCCGACACCCCCGGCCACGAGCAGTACACCCGCAACATGGTCACCGGCGCCTCCACCGCCGACCTCGCCGTCATCCTCATCGACGCTCGCAAGGGCGTACTCACCCAGACGCGGCGCCACAGCTACCTCGTCTCCCTGCTCGGGATCCGCCACGTCGTCCTCGCGATCAACAAACTCGACCTCGTCGACTACTCGCAGGACGTCTTCGACCAGATCGAAGCCGACTACCGGACCTTCGCCGCCCAGATCGGCCTCGAAGGCGAGGCCATCACCTGCATCCCGCTCTCGGCACTGCGCGGCGACAACATCACCACCCCCTCGGCGAACACCCCCTGGTACACCGGCCCCGCCCTGGTCGCCCACCTCGAGACGATCGACATCGACGACGAGGCGCACACCGGCCCGTTCCGGCTGCCCGTGCAGTGGGTCAACCGGCCCAACCTCGACTTTCGCGGCTTCGCCGGCCAGATCGCCGGCGGCACGATCCGCCCCGGCGACCGGGTCCGCGCCCTGCCGTCGGGCCAGGAATCCACCGTCACCCGGATCGTCACCGCCGATGGCGATCTCGCCGAGGCCTACGCCGGCCAGTCCGTCACGATCTCGCTCGCCGACGAGATCGACGTCAGCCGCGGCGACGTGCTCGCCGCCGCCGACAGCCCGGCGGAGGTCGCCGACCAGTTCGAATGCCACCTCGTCTGGATGAGCACCGAACCCATGCTCCCCGGCCGGCCCTACCTGCTCAAACTCGGCACCCGCACCGTCAACGCGACCCTCGCGCAGCCGAAATACAAGGTCAACGTCAACACCCTCGAACACACCGCCGCCAAGACCCTGGAGCTCAACGAGATCGGCGTCGCGAACCTCAGCGTCGACCGGCCCGTCCCCTTCGACCCCTACACCGCCAACCGGCACACCGGCGGCTTCATCCTCGTCGACAAGTACACGCACGCCACCGTCGCCGCCGGCCTGCTGCACTTCGCCCTACGGCGCGCGCACAACATCCACTGGCAGGCCGTCGAGGTCAACAAGCAGGCACGGGCGCTGCGCAAGGGCCAGAAACCAGCGGTCGTCTGGTTCACCGGCCTGTCCGGCGCCGGGAAATCCACCATCGCCAACCTCGTCGAAAAACAACTCCACGACCAGGGTCATCACACCTACCTCCTCGACGGCGACAACGTCCGCCACGGGTTGAACAAGGACCTCGGCTTCACCGAAGCCGACCGCGTCGAAAACATCCGCCGCGTCGCCGAAGTCGCCCGCCTCATGGCCGACGCCGGCCTCATCGTGCTGACCTCGTTCATCTCCCCGTTCCGCGCGGAACGCCAGCTCGCCCGTGACCTGCTCGCCGACGGCGAGTTCATCGAGGTCTTCGTCGACACCCCGCTCGCCGTCGCCGAATCCCGCGACCGCAAGGGTCTCTATGCCAAAGCCCGCCGCGGCGAACTCACCAACTTCACCGGCATCGACTCCCCCTACGAACCACCGCGGAACCCCGAGATCCACCTCGACGCCTCCGGCACCGTCTCCGTGGAGACCACCGCCGCCCAGGTCGTCGCCTACCTCCGCGACGCCGGAATCCTGGCCCCGCCCCCGGAGTAGCCCCGACCTGGGCAACCACATCTCGTTTGTGCTGGCCGGCGACGCGTCGCCGGCGCGCCC
>NZ_JADWYU010000034.1 GCF_016786325.1 Frankia nepalensis
CGCTTCCCCACCTGGGACATCGACCACGACAACGCCGTACGACTGCACACCAGCACCGTCCGCGGCTACGACAAACTACCGATCACAGTCTGATCGGAACCATCAGAGGTAGCCGTGTGACGGCGGGAGGCGCGATGAAGGTGTTGGTGGTGGGCGGCACCGGGCCTACGGGGCCGCACGTCGTGCGCGGCCTCCTCGAGCGCGGCGACGAGGTCGCGATCTTCCATCGGGGCACCCACGAGCCGCCGGGCTTACCCGACGTCGAGCACATCCATGGCGATCCCCACTTCCGCGCGTCGATCGAGAACGCCGTCGGCGCACGGGACTTTGACGTCGTGGTGGCCATGTACGGGCGGCTCAAACACCTGGCGCCGGCGCTGGCGGGCCGGTGCGGCCAGTTCGTCGCCATCGGCGGAGTACCCGTGTACCAGGGCTTCTTCCCGAGCCCCAGCCAAAGCCAGCTACCGGTCCCGGTCACCGAGGATCATCCAGCCGTTCAGGACGCCACCGGCGGGGCGGCGCTGGCGTTCTCGAGGCGGCTCGCCGACGCCGAGGCGGCGGTCTTCGCCCACCACCCGCGGGCGACGGTCCTGCGTTTCCCGATGCTGTTCGGGCCGAACAACGCCCGGCCGGCCGAGTGGTCGGTGGTGAAGCGGGTACGCGACGGCCGCCCGTTCATGATCCTTCCCGACGGCGGCGGTCAGATCCACACCCGCTGCGCCGCCGCCAACGCCGCCGCGTTCGTACTGGCCGTGCTGGACGCCCCGGAGGTGGCCGCCGGCCAGGTCTACAACGCGGGCGAGGCGACGAGCTGGTCCCTGCGGGACTGGGCCACGACGATCGCCCGGCTCATGGGAGCCGACCTGGAACTGGTCGGCCTCCCCCGGGAGATCGCCGTCGAGGCCACCACGACGCTGCTCCCGCTGGCCGGCACCACCGCGACCCACGTCGTCGTCAGCACCGAGAAGGCCCGCCGCGAGCTGGACTACACCCCGGCCGTCGACCCCCTCGACGCGCTGGCCGAGCTCGTCGCCTGGTACGCCGAGAGCCCCGCGTTCGACCCGGCCGCCAGCCCGTCGTTCACCGACCGGTTCGACTACCCGACGGAGGACGCCCTGCTGGGCGAGTACCGGGCGGCGGTGGAGCGGTTGGCCGCCGCGGTCGACCAGCGCGCCGCGCCGCCGATCCACAGCATGCCCCACCCGCAGCGCCCCGGAGAGGTGGACCATCGCGGCCGCTGACGGACGTCAGCAGTGAGTGTTCACTTGCCCCGATAGGTTGTCGTCGTGTCTGACCTGCTCCGCGACCGGACGGCCGTCGCGACCGGCGGGGCCAGACGAGAGGGCCCCACCGGGACTCGCGCCGTCGCGTCCCTGTGCCGGCCACGACGACAGGAGTGGTTGAGAGATGGTTGATGTCCTGCCGACCAGGAAACTTCGCGACCTGGAAGTCGGCGCGCAGGGGCTTGGCTGCATGTCGCTGAGCCCCGCCTACGGCGCTGTGGGCAGTCCGGAGGAGCTGTTCGCGACCATCCACCGGGCCCTGGAGCTCGGCGTCACGCTCCTGGACACGGCGGACATCTACGGCGAGAGCGAGGACCTGGTCGGGCGAGCCATCGCCGGGCGCCGCGAGCGGGCCGTGGTGGCGACCAAGTTCGGCATCGTCTTCGCCGGGGCGAACCGGGAGATGGGCGCGCGCGGCGACGCCGCCTACGTGCGGCAGAGCTGCGAGCGGTCGCTGCGCCGCCTCGGCGTGGATCACATCGATCTGTACGACCAGCATCGGGTCGACCCCGACGTGCCCGTGGAGGAGACCTGGGGCGCGATGGCCGACCTGGTGGCCGAGGGCAAGGTCCGCCACCTCGGCATCAGCGAGGCGTCCGCGGCGACGATCCGCCGCGCGCACGCGGTGCACCCGGTCAGTGCGCTGCAGAGCGAATGGTCGCTGTGGACGCGCCGGATCGAGGACGAGATCGTGCCGACCTGCCGGGAGCTCGGCATCGGCCTCGTGCCGTACTCCCCGCTCGGCAAGGGGATTCTCACCGGCGGCATCACCGATCGGGCGGACCTCGCCGAAACCGACTCCCGGCGATGGTCCCCGTGGTTCACCGACGACAACCTGCCGCACAACCTGCGGATCGTCGCCGCGCTGCGGACGCTGGCCGAGGAGAAGGGAGCGACGCCGGGGCAGCTGGCGCTGGCCTGGCTGGCTCACCAGGGGCCGGACGTCGTGCCGATCCCGGGCACCAAGCGGATCGCCCGCCTCGAGGAGAACGCCGCGGCCGCGCGCGTCGAACTGTCCCCGGAGGACCTCGAGCGGATCGAGGCCGCCGTCCCCGCCGACGCCGTGGCCGGCACCAGCGTGCCGCGGGACTACCTCCGCACCACCGGAAGGTGACCGCCGGGACCACATCGGCGGCGTCGAACGGATTGAGTATTTCGCGTGGCCCGGCGTACCGAATGGCCGGCTCTGGCGCGCTATTCGAGCGAGGTGGCCTATTGGTCTAAATCGGGGGTATCGGATACGCGAGCTTCTCGACCTAGGCGATCAGGGTACGGTTTTGGGGTAGCTGTAGTAGACCGCAGGCGGCACGGTGCGGCGATGTGAGTGAACCACCGGGCCGATCGGAGTTGTACGCATGCCAAGCAATTCGTGCGCATCTGGCCGATATTCCACGCTTGCCGCCCTGACGATCCTGGTTGTCTGCTATGTCCTTGCCACGCTGGTGTGCGTGCTTCTGCTCCCCGAACTCTGGGCCTATTCCGCCATTCTGGTTTCTACCGGCATCGCCTGTCTCGCAGCCGTGGTCGGGCTGGCCTGGACGGGCCGGCGCGCCAGCGGACCGGACCGTCGATGGCGGCTGCTTCTGGCGGCGACGGCCGGAGGCAGCCTGCTGCTCACCGCCGCGACCATCGGCGCCGGGTTCGGCAAGCCGCCAACGGCCGCGACCGACTTCCGGCCCGTGTACAGCCTGTTCCTGCTGTTCTACCTTCCCGCTTTGATCGGCCTGCTGAGCTTTCCGGCTGACCCACCGCCCCTCCCCCGCGGCCTGGGCGACCAGAACGGCCCCGCCCAGGCCGGCCGGGGCCGCCACTGGTACGCGATCACCGCCCTGGACAGCGCCCTCGTCGTCGGCTCGCTGACGCTCCTGGTGTGGTCGATCGTGTTCGCACCGCTGCTGAGAACCGTGAACGTCGACCCGACAAGGTTCCTGAGCGCGCTCAGCAATCTCATCGGCGAAGCCCTCCTTCTGGTGACGGTGGTACTGGTCGGGGTTCTGCGCCGCCCGCACTCCCTGCTGGCGCTGACGCTGCTGGGCACCGGCTGGCTGACCCTCGCGATGTCGTCGGTCGCCGCGGTGCTCGAGGTCGCGACCCCCCAGGAGGGCATCAACACGACGCTTTGGCTCGGCTTCCCGGTCGGCTGGCTGCTGATGCTGCTGGCGGCGTTCGTTCCGATGCCGCTGGCGGCCCGTCCGATCCGCGCGACGGCGTCGGACACGCCAGGGTCGCGGGCGGCGAGCTTCGTACACGCTCCAGTGCTGCGCGCGGCGCTGCCGTACCTGGCGGCAGGACTCGCCTGCGTCGTCGCGCTCGGCCAGCTCGCCGCCGGACTGGATCTCGACCGGTTCGAGATGTACGTGCTGTTCATCCTGCTCCTGATGCTGGTCGTCCGGCAGATGATGAGCCTGGGCGAGAAGACGCACCTGCTGGACCTGGTGGAGTCCAGTCGCCGACAGCTGCGTCACCAGGCTTTTCACGACCCGCTGACAGGGCTCGCGAACCGGGCGTTGTTCGCCGAACGGCTACGGGGCGCGCTCGACCGGCAGGGGACCGACGGACGGCCGTTCGCGCTGCTGTTCTGCGACCTGGACAACTTCAAGGGCATCAACGACACCCTCGGCCACGCGGTCGGCGACGAGCTGCTCCAGCTCACCGCGAGCCGACTGCGCGGCGCCACATGCGCCACCGACACGGTCGCCCGGCTCGGTGGCGACGAGTTCGTCGTCCTTCTGGAGGGCGCCATCGGCGACCCGCGGGCGCTGTGCCACCGGCTGGTCGCGACCGCCCGGGCCCCGTGCGTGCTCGCCGGCAGGGAGCTTCCAGTCGGCGCCAGCTTCGGCATGGTCCACGTCGATCCGGCCAAGATCGCCACGGACACGTCGCCAGTGACCGCCGACAGTCTGCTCCGTGACGCCGACACGGCGATGTACGCCGCGAAGCGGCAGGGAAAGGGCCGTCTGGTCGTCCACCAGGCCGGGCTGCGCGCGCCGGAAGCGCCGACGACGATCCGCGGCGACCTCGCGCTCGCGTTACGCGGCGAGCAGGAGGCCGGAACCCTGCACGTCGAGTACCGCCCCGTCGTGGAACTCCGGAGCGGACGGCCCGCGGCGGTGGAGGCCGTGCCCTCCTGGGCGCACCCGCGCCTCGGCACGGTGGTGGCCGAACGCCTGCGCGGGATGGCCGTCGAAGCAGACCTCGTCACCCAGCTGGATCAGTATGTCGTCGCGCGCGCCGGTCACGACCTGGCCCGGCGGGCGAGTGAGATCGGCGACCCCTGGCGGGTCTTTGTCGTCGTGTCGACGGACCGGATCATCAGTGACCCAGCGGCGACGGAGGAGCTCGCCCGACTGGCGATCGCCGGCGGCGCCCAGGCCGACAGCCTGGTCATGTTCCTCACCGGCCTCGGCCGGGCGGCGAGCCCGGAGCCGACCGACGCGCTCCTGGCCCGCCTCGCCGCCAGCGGCCTCCGGCTGGCCGTGGCCGATGCCGACGGCGGCTACCGCTCCCTGGCCGCGCTGACATCCCAGCGAATCGAGGCGGTGCGGCTCGATCCAGGGCTCGCCGACACCGCGGCCGACCAGGATCCGGACTCACCCGCGGCGGCAGCGCGTGGCGCCGTCCTGTGCATGGCGCATCGGCGCGGCCTCACCGTCGTGGCACCGGGAATCCGCGACCACGGGCAGGCCCGCCGACTGGCGGCGGCGGGCTGCCACCTCGGCCTCGGCCCGATCTACCCGACCAGGGATGCCATACGGCCCGGAAGGGCATCCGGCGGGCCCCGCCCTCGTCGGCCGGGTGTTCGGCGGCTCGCGACCCCGACGGATGGCTAGGGACGCGCCCTGGGGTGCGCCCCACGGGATGCACCCTAGGTGTCGCTCATGGGGATGAGGCCGTTGCGGGCGGCCACGACGCCGAGCTGGAAGCGGGAGCGGACCTGATACTCCTCGCACAGCTGGGCCACGACCCGCTTCACGGTGCGGCCTGAGATCTCCAGGCGGGTGGCGATGGCCTCGTCGGTGAGCCCCTTGGACAGCAGGAGCAGCACCTTCATGGGCCGGCGGCTGTCCGCCGGCTCGTCGTCGTCGCCCGAGGTCGGCGGAGCTGGCACCTCCGCCTCGCGGTGGACCCGGGCGAACAGGTCGGTGAGCACGGCCAGCAGCGCGGGCGCGGTGACGAACATGCCGCCGCGCGCGAGGTCGGTGGCGTCGAGCGGCACCATCGCCACCCGGCCGTCCCAGATGATCAGACGGGTGGGCAGGTTGGGGCTCTGGCGGACCCAGCCGAGGGCGGGCGGGCGTCGCCCGCCGGCGGCGCGGCGGACGGCGTCGACGAGGTCGGGGCTCCAGACGCTGGCCAGGTGCACGCCGCGTTCGCCGGCGCGCATGATCATGTCGATCATGTCCTTGCTGTTCAGGCCGGGGAACTGGTTCTGCCCGGTGAGCAGGAACTGCAGGCTGACGCTGGCGCGGTGGGTGAGCTCGGCGATGCGTGGGCCCGCCTCGCTGTGCTCGACCACCTCGACGCCGCCGCCACCCGTACCAGCCCGGCGCCGGCCGGCGAGATAGTCGCTGAACAGGCCGGAACGAAAGAGCGCCTCCCGCTCGTCGGCCATTGCCTTGGCAGCCGCGGCGAGTTCCGCCTGGCGGCGGGCGTGCTCGGCCTGGAGCAGCACGACCGGGTCCTGGGCGACCCAGCGGTCACCGACGCGTCGGATCAGACCGCGCTCGAGCTGCGCCTCGATTTCCGCGCGAACGGTGTCGACCGGCTCTCCGAGCCATCCGGCCAGCAGCTCGAGGTCGGAATAGCGGTGTACCGCGACGGCGCGCCACAAGCGCTCACCGAACTCGTTCAATCCCAGAAGTTCCAGCAAGCGTGCTCATCCCCCGCGTCCCCCGGCTGGTGGTTGCGTGGCGGTCACGCGACCCACAGGGCGTGCGGGCCGGGAGGGCAGGCGGCAGCTCCGACGTCCTTGGCAGCGGCAGACAGTCTCGACGGTGATGCCGCGATGCCGCGACGCTACGACCCGCTCTGGCGACGGCCCAACCCATTTGGGGGGATGTTTGGCCTACAGGGTGGACAGTAGGGCCGCGACGAGCCGGATGTTTGCCGATGTCCCCAAGGGGACGGGCGCGGCGGGCCGTGTCCCGTTCACGCCAGCCCTGGAGCCTTCCCGACATGCCGAGCGGCCCGTTACGGTCGATTTCACCGTCGGGCCCGGGGGCGTCACCTCGCGACCCGTACCGACCACGAGAGTTGCGCCGACCACGAGGGTAACGGGCACCGCCTCGATTCAGAGGAGTGCCGCGCCAACGATAGCGGTGTTTTCTCCGCGAGTCTGCTGTCGCCTGTCCCGGTCCCGACGGAAAGTCCGATGGGAGACGGTGTGGAGAACCTTCCGGTCCGTAGCAAGCAGGCGCTGGTGCTGGTGGTACCGCTCCTGGCTCTGCTCGGACTGGGCGTGCGTCTGGTCGTCTCCCAGGTCGAGGATGCCCGGGACGCCGACCGGACCCACGCGCTCGCCACCTGGTCGATCCAGGCCAACGAGCTGGTGACCGCGCTCCAGCAGGAGCGCAACTTCGTGGCCGGCTGGGTCGGCTCCGGCTACCGCATCTGGGAACGCGAGACGATCGCCGCCCGGGACGCGGTGGACCGGACGCATGCCGCGCTGACCGCGGCGGTCGCGGGTCTGCCCGACGACTCCCGGCTGCGCACGGCCATCGACGCCGCCCAGCGCCAGATGCTCGAGCTGCCCCAGGTCCGCGCCGCGATCGACGCCCGCGGCCTGGCCCCGGGCGAGGGCACGGACGTCTACACCCGCGGCGTGCAGGCATGGCTCGCGGTCAAGGCGGCGCAGGTCGGCGTCGGAAGCCAGGACCCGGACGTCGTGCGCACCGAGGGCACGCTGACCGCCCTGAGCAACATCAAGGAACAGGCCGCGCAGCAGCGCGGGACACTGGCGCTGCTGGTCATCCTCCGCCAGGCGACCGGGACGAACGAGGCGGCGATGCGCGCCTCGGCCGGCGCCGAGGCCGCCTGGGTCAGCCAGTTCCGCGGCACGGCCACCCCCGAGCAGGCCAATCTGTACGACGCGCTCGTCGGCCCGGTCGACGCGACCGTGTCCACGCTTCGGGACCGGGCGCTCGGCCAGGTGACGGCCGGCCAGCCCATCGATGTCACCCCCGACGACTGGATCAACGCCTCCAGCCTGAAGATCGACCAGATCCGGCTGGTCGAGCGGCAGGTCACCGTGGACCTGGAGACGACCAGCCAGACGCTGGCCACCGACGCGCAGCGCCGTGCCTGGCTGGTCGGCGTGGCCGCCGCGGTCGTCATCCTGCTCACCGTCGGCATCTCCCTGTACGTGGCCAGCCGGCTGGTGCGCCAGCTGCGCGGGCTGCGCGACGCCGCCGTCGACATCGCCGAACGCCGCCTGCCCGAGGTCATCGAGGCACTGGCCCAGCGCCAGCCGGTCGACCCGGACGAGGGCGACCGCGCGCGGCCCACCGCGACCCGCGACGAGATCGGCGAGGTCACCGACGCGCTCTTCGACGTCTACGGCACGGCCGTGCGCGGCTCCGTCGAGGTCGCGACCCACCGCTCCGTCCGCAGCTCCGTGACCGGCCTGGCCCAGCGCAGCCAGACCCTGATCCACCGCCAGCTGCTCCTGATCAGCACGCTGGAACGCGACCTGCAGGACCCGGCGATGCTCGACCGGCTGATCCGCCTCGACCACCTCGCCACCCGGATGCGCCGCCACGCCGAGGGGCTGATCGCGCTGTCGGGCGGCGTCCCGTCCCGGCGCTACCGTCGCGCCGTCCCGCTGCTCGACGTGCTGCGCGCGGCGATCGCCGAGGTCGAGGACTACGCCCGGGTGCACCCCGCCGTGACCGCCGACGTCGCGGTCGTCGGCACGGCCGTCGGCGACGTGATCCACCTGCTCGCGGAGCTCGTCGAGAACGCGACCCAGTTCAGCCCGGGCCAGGCGGCGGTCGACATCACCGGCACGAGCGCGGGCGGCGACCTGGTGATCGAGGTCCGCGACCGCGGCATCGGCATCCCCACCGCCCAACTCGCCGAGCTCAACGCGAAACTGAGCGACCCCCCGCCGTTCGACCCCGCCGCCGAGGGCGGCCTTGGCCTGTTCGTCGTCGGCGTGCTCGCCGCCCGCCACACCATCACCGTGCGCCTCGACCCGTCCTCCGACGGCGGGATCACCGCCGCCGTGCGGCTGCCGGCCGCGCTGATCGCCGCCGACGACGACTCCGCCCCGGCTCCTCCCCCCGAGGCCGCGGACGACCTCGCCGCGGACGACCTCGCCGCGGACCTCGTCGCGGACGAGGACGACCCGCTGGACACCGCCGCCGTCCTCGACCGGGTGCCAGCGCTGGCCACCGCGCCCGGCCGGGAACCGGCGCCCGACCCCGGCCAGGCACCGGCCGGGGAGCAGGACTCCGCGGAGGCGGCGGCCGGCCCGGCGCTCGCGACGGTCGGCGTCGGCGACGCGCTCTACCGACGCGCCCGCCCAGGGCTCGGTGGCCACGGCCCATCGCCGGCCCAGGGCCCGCCCGCCGACAGCGCCCCTGGCCCCGGCCCGTCGCCGACCGGCGACGACGAGCCCGACCTGGCCGACGGGCTGCCGCAGCGTCGCCGCGGCGCGCACCTGGCCGCGCAGCTGCGCGGAGGTCCGCCCCCGGCGCCACGCTCCCCCGCGACCGGGGCCGCCCGCCCCCGGGACCCCGACGCCGCCCGCGGCCTGATCGACGACTTCCGCGGCGGATTCGACCGCGGGCTGACCGACGAAGGGACCTCGCAGTGACCACCGCCGCCGCCAACAGGCTGCACTCCCTGGGATTTCTGCTCGACCAGTTGCAGGGGCGGAGCCCGGCGATCCGCTTCGCCGTCGCGCTGTCGACCGACGGCCTGCTGCTCGCCCGGTCGAGCGGCCTCAGCCACGACGACGGCGAGCACATCTCCGCGATCGCGGCCGGGTTCCGTTCCCTGGCGCTCGGCGCGGCCCGCCACCTCGACGGCGACGAGGTCCGCCAGACCATCGTCGAGATGCGCGGCGGCTACCTGTTCGTCTCCGCGATGGGGCCCAACTCCTGCCTGGCGGTGGCCGCGACCGCCGACGCCGACGTCGAGATGATCGCCTACGAGATGGCCCGGCTGGTCACCCGCGCCGGAACGGTCCTCACGCCGCCGCTGCGGGCCGCGAGCTAGGGCGGGATCTCCAGTGGTAAGGCACGAGGAATGGCTGGACACGGGCCCGGTGGTCCGGCCGTACGCCGTCACCGGGGGCCGCACCCAGCCCAAGGGCGCGGCCCTGGAACTGGTGGCCCTGGTCGCCACCACCCGCCAGGGCATCGCCGTCGCCCGTGACCTGCCACCCACCATGCCACCCGAATGGCGCGACATCGCGCACCTGTGCCAACGGCTGCAGTCGGTGGCCGAGATCTCCGCGCTGCTCGACCTGCCGCTCGGGGTGGCCCAGGTCCTCGTCGCCGACATGGCCCAGGCCGGTCTGGTCTCCGTCCAGCGCCCCGCCCGGCCCGCGGACCGGCCCAGCTCCGCGTTGCTGCGAAAGGTCCTCGATGGTCTCCAACGACTCTGACCACGCCGTGCCCGCGGCCACGGCCGTCAAGGCCGTCAAGGCCGTCGTCGCCGGCGGCCACGGCGCCAAGGCCGCTCCCCTGCCCCGGATCCGCCAGGCACTCGCCCTCGGCGAACGCCGCCCGGTCGCCTTGTGCGACGCCCGGGAGCCGCCCGGGCGTCAGGAGAACGGAGACCTTCCTGGTCCGCCACGCCCTCGACACAGCCCTCGCTGACGAAGCCCACGCCCAGCAGTCGACCAGCCTGCCGGCCTCTTCAAGGAGCTGACCGAATGCCTCTGGACCGCGCTGACCGCGCCCACAGCCTGCGCCCCGCCACCACGGCCCCGCCGTCACGCGCCGCCCGCGCCGGCGCGGTGTGCCCGCCGCCGGCCTCCTGCCAGTACCGGCGGACCGGGGGGCTGACCGCGGTCAGCCCCCCAGCCGCCCTTGTCGCCGAGGTCGAGATGGTCGCCGAGGTCGAGATGGAGGTCACCGTCGACCGGGCCCATCCGATTCCCTGCGAGGAGGAGCCGGGCCAGCTGCCGGCCGTCGCCGTGCGGATGCCTCCCTACGCCGCGGCCGCGCTCGCGCACATCCTCAACAACTGGGCGTCGGTCTGCGAGACGACCGGCGCCGACGGCGCCGAGTGGGTCGCCGCCGCCCGCGCCCTGCACGGGGCCGCCGCCGCGGCCGCCGACGGGCACCACTTCCCCGAGCTCGACCCGCTGCGCATCTGGCCCGGCCCGCCCGCCCGGCACCGCAGTGCGTGACTTACGGGTGGCCCCGGACGTCGCCGGGCTGCTGCCCGCCGACCTGCTCGCGGCCTGGCAGCGGGGCCCGCACCCCAGCGTCTACTCCTGCGCCGCCTGCCAGGACGACGGCGACCTGGAGGACGGCGACCCGGCCGCGCTGGTCGTGCGCCGCTACCCCCACCTGGGGCTGCGCCGTGTCCAACTGATCCACGCCGCCTGCGGCCCCTCCCGGGTCGTCGTCATCGCCGTGCCCGAACTCGCCGACCTCGAACTGGCGGCGGCCAGCGGCGCCAGCATCGTCTACGCCGACCTGCTCGGCGCCGGCACCGCCGCCCTGACCGGCGACCTGCCCGCCGGGTGCGCCCTGACCGGCCAGCCACCCCGGCCCTATCTCGCCGTCGATGACGACGACGACCTGATCCTCACCGACCGGCACGCCGTCGGCCAGCCCGACCGGCCGCTGCCCGGGGAACCGCTGTCTCCCATGCTGTCCCACGCCCTGGCCACCGGCCTTGCCCTGCACACCTCGCTGGCCGCCACCCCGCCGACGGTCACCGGCTGGTCGCTGCGGATCGGCGCCCGCCACCTCGACCTGGTCCACCCCCGGCCCGGGGCGCGCCGCCCGTTCGGGATCGAACGGCTCCCGCACACCATCTCCCCGCAGTGGCGAGCCGCGGTACGCGCCGCCGGCGACACCGCGGTGCTGCTGATGGGGCGCATCGGCCTGTCCACCGCCACCCGACCGCTGTTTCGCCCCTACCTGCCGGCCTCCGCCCGCCGCCAACGGCTGGCCGCGCCGATCTCCGGCGCCACCTTCGCCGTCCTGCACGCCGTGCACGCCGGGCAGGTCGCCGCCGGCCTGGTCCCCGTCACCTGGACCGGGCCCGGCCGATGAGCGTCACGCGCGACGTCCCCCGCGACCACCACCAGCTCGCCGCCGGCGCGCGTCCACTCACCGTCCACACCGCGGCCACCGCTGACACCCGCTAGATCATCAGGCTGGCGTCGAGCTGTTCGGGCTCGCGGCCGCCGCGAGGCCGAAGCTGTGCGCGCCGGGGTGCGCGAGTGGCAGCGTGCACACCGTGTCGCCCCCGTCCGCGGTGGCGGGACACAGGTCCGGGACGACGAGTTCCCGGGTGCCTGGCTGCCAGCACAGCCACCACTCCAGGTCGCCGGCCGCCTGTGCCTGCGCCAGATGACCGCCGGGGTGTTCGGCCTCCAGCTCGCAGAACAGCGCCCTTTCCAGCTCGTGGGCGGGGCCGGGAATCGCGGCGAGTTCCGCGAGCTCGGCGTTGGTCAGCATGATCACGTCCTCGCAGACGGGACGGCGCGAGCCAGCCATTGCGTCACTGTATGAGACGGCCGCGACGGGTCCGGGACCGGGACAGCTCGCGGCGGGTCCACGTCACATTCATGACCGGTTCGGCCCGGCGGGCAAGCCGGGCGCCCGCGGGCTTCGCCCGCCAGGTCGCGGAACGGTGAGCGACGGTTCGAGCCCAGCTGGCCGGTGGGCGGATCGGCTGGTCGGAGCCGGTGCCGGCCCGCGGTTGCTTCTGAGGTCCGAAAAGGATATAAATGATTTAGCACTCAGTAAAGTCGAGTGCCAACCTCTGGCGCGACGGGTGCCTGGGCCTCGTGGCCCATCGTTTTCGTTGCTGGGCCCCGCCGGCGGCCGGCACTCCTCCCCACGGGCGCGAGCCCCAGGAGGATTCACTCGTATGCGAAACATTTCTTCCCTCGACGGGGCGGCGCGGTCTGACCTTGTGCGTGGCGTGAACCAGTTAGCCAGCGCCGTCAGGTCACATCCAGCTCGCGGGGGCGCGACATCGCGGTGAAGAAGTAGCGGCACGCCTCCGTGATCACCAGCGACGGCGTGGGCGTCCCGAGGAGAGCGCGCCCGAGGATCCGCGCATCCTGATCGCCAACGGCGGGATCCCGGCGGTTGGGTGATTCCCAGGGACCCCGGTCTCACGCCCGAAGGCGCCTCGACCGACCCGCCGCATGCCGCCCGTCCGCGGCACGCACCCACGCAAGCACCGCGCTTGCGCGTCCGCCGGCCGACTCGGTGTCGGCAACTACCGGAAGGCGGGCCTTCGTGCCCCTCCGTTACGGCTTTCTGAGTACCTACTTCCCGACGCAGTGCGGCCTCGCCACGTTCACGGCGGCCCTGTTCGACGAACTGACCAGCGCGGCGCCTGGCGCCTCCAGCGGGGTGGTGCGCCTGCTCGACGCGCCCGCGGAGCCCGGCCGGCGGCCAGCGGCCGTCGTGGGAGACCTGGTGGCCGGGACCCCGGGCGGCCCGCGCCGCGCGGCGCGGCTTCTGAACGGTTTCGACATCGCGGTCGTGCAGCACGAGTACGGGGTCTACGGCGGCCCGGACGGCGACGAAGTGATCGAGGTGCTCGACCATCTCGAGGTTCCGGTCGTGGTCGTCCTGCACACCGTGCTCGCGAGCCCGTCCCGGCACCAGCGCGCGGTCCTGGAGGCGCTGATCGCCTCCGCGGACGCGGTCGTCGTGATGACCGAGACCGCGCGGGCCCGGCTGGTGAGCGGGTACCGCGTCCGCCCGCACCAGGTCTCGGTCATCCCCCACGGCGCGGCCGACAACCGCCGCGCCGCGCCAGCGCGGTCCGCCCGGCCGACCATCCTCACCTGGGGCCTGCTCGGACCAGGCAAGGGCATCGAGTGGGGTATAGCGGCGATGGCGGAGCTGGCCCACCTCGACCCGGCTCCGCGCTACCTCGTCGCGGGCCAGACCCATCCCAAGGTCCTCGCCCGGGAGGGCGAGGCGTACCGGGACAGTCTGGCCGCGCTGGCCGGTCGACTCGGCGTGGCCGATTCCGTCACCTTCGACGACCGCTACCTCGACAGCGGACCGCTCGCCGAGCTCGTGAGCGGTGCCGACGTCGTCCTGCTGCCCTACGACTCCGTCGACCAGGTGACCTCCGGCATCCTCATCGAGGCGGTCGCCGCGCTACGGCCCGTCGTCGCCACCCGCTTCCCGCACGCGGTCGAACTACTCGGCGACGGCGCCGGCCTGCTCGTGCGGCATGGCGACGCGGCGGCGATCGCGGCGGCGCTGCGCGCCGTCCTCACCGACGACGCCGTCGCCCGCGGGCTGACGAGCGCCGCCGCCGCCCACGCGCCAGACCTGCTGTGGCCCACGGTGGCCCGCTGCTACCGCCGGCTGGCCGCCGAGCTCGTGGCCGGCGCCTGGCGCTCGCCGAGCGCCGTGTCCGCATCCCAGCGAGCGCTCGCGACAGTGCCCATGCCCAGGTCGCCAGCGACGACCCGGTGACGACTCCGATCTCGTTCGCCCATCTTTTCCGACTCAGCGACGACATCGGCCTGTTCGAGCACGCTCTCGGCTCGGTCCCCCGCCGGGAGCACGGGTACTGCGTGGATGACGTCGCGCGCGGGCTGGTCGTCCTGTCCCGCGAGCCTTCGCCACCGCTGGAGCTGATCCGGCTGCTCGAGCGCTATCTCGACTTCGTTCGGGCGGCGCAGGCGCCGGACGGGAAGGTCGTCAACCGGCGGGGCACCGCGAACGGCCGGCGGGACAAGCCCGAAGTCGGCGACTGCTGGGGCCGGGCCCTGTGGGGCCTGGGGACCGCGGCGGCCCTCGCGCCCACCTCGCGGCTGCGGGCACAGGCTCGGACCGGGTTCCACACCAGTGCCCATCGACGTTCCCCCTGGCCGCGAGCCATGACGTTCGCCGCCCTTGGCGCGGGCGAGCTGCTGCTCGCCCACCCGGACGACAGGTCGGCTCGCGCGCTGCTGGCCGACGCCGTCACCGTGATTGGCCCGCTCGGCGACGATCCCGCGTGGCCCTGGCCGGAGCCCACGCTGCGCTACGCCAACGGGGCGGTGCCGGAGGCGCTGATCCTCGCCGGCATGTGCCTGCCGGACCGGGCGGTGCTCGCGAACGGCCTGCGGCTGTTGGCCTGGCTGCTCCGCGTGGAGACCCGGGGCGAGGTACTGTCGCCGACTCCCGTCGACGGCCGGCGCCCGCGGGGCGATCCCGGGCCGGGCTTCGACCAGCAGCCCATCGAGGCGGCGGCCATCGCGGACGCCTGCGCGCGGGCCTACGCGGCGACCGGCCAGAACAGGTGGCTCACCGGTCTCGGGCGGGCGCACGGATGGTTCCTCGGCGCGAACGACACCGGCATGCCGCTGGTCGACACCGCGACCGGCGGTTGCCACGACGGCCTCGAAGCCGAGGGCCGCAACGCCAACCAGGGCGCGGAGTCCACGCTCGCCCTGCTCTCGACAGCGCAGCACGCCCATCGTCTGCTCGCGTCGAGGACACCATGACCCTGGAGTCGGAACTGGTGACCCGGCATCCGCTCACGCTGACCGCCGACCCCGATAGGGTCATCGCGAAGCTCTTCCTCCATGGCGAGGAGGGCGCCGAGGCGCGCTCCCGGGCCGGGGGCATCGTGGACAGGGCACTCGCGCTGACCGACGACGAGGTCGCTGGCCTCGTAGCCGCCCTGCTCGACCGGTTCGAGCCCCGCCACCTGGACTACCAGGGTGCCCTGGCTCGGCACGCGGCCATCGTGGCTCCTCGGGTGCGCGCGCCCGAGGAGCTCTCGCCCGCGCGCATGCTGCTGCTCGGTGCGTGCTTCACCGCCGAGTACGCGGTGGAAGGCGCGTCCGTCACCAATCCCTCAGCGGTCGCGCACCCCGACCAGTCGGGGCTCCCACCGGGCGCCCTGCGGGTGGTACTCAGCCTGCGCGCCATCGGCGAGGGGCACCTGTCCTCGATCGGCTTCGCGGTCGGCGTGCTCGGCCCGGGCCCGACGGTGCGGCTGGAGCCGCGCACCGGCCCGCTCACCACCGGCAGGGAGATTCCGGTCGCCTGGGAGCGCGGTCGGCTGCGCGACCTGCTCGCCGAGCATGGCCTCGACGACGAGGTGACGCACTCGGTCCTCGACGCGCTCGACAGGAGCCCGGCCGGCGGTGGGCTCGAACCGGCCTTCGCCAACATGCCCGCGGATCTCCTCCGCCGGCCCCAGGCCGCCGGGATCCTGGCCGGGATCCGGGCCATCGCCGGATCGCTGCGTGGAGTCGAGTTCCCGGTGGACAGCGCCCTCGCCCAACGGGTGCTGTGGCCCACGGTCGCCAGCGAGAGTAACGGAATGGAGGACGCGCGGTTCGTCCGTTTCACCGCGCCGGACGGGGCCGTCGACTACCGGGCGACATACACCGCCTACGACGGCGCCGAGATCATGCCAAGGCTGCTCACCAGTCCCGACCTGCGGATCTTCACTTCCTCACCGCTCACCGGTTCAGCGGCCCAGAACAAGGGGATGGCGCTGTTCCCCCGACCCGTCGGCGGCCGTCACCTCGCGCTCTGCCGATCCGACGGGGAGACCACCGGTCTGACAGCCTCCGACGACGGGCTGGTCTGGGAACCGCCCCGATCGGTCCACAAACCACGGGCGCCGTTCGAACTCATCCAGGTCGGCAACTGCGGCGCACCCATCGAAACGCCGGCCGGCTGGCTCGTCCTCACCCATGGCGTCGGGCCGATGCGCACCTACACCATCGGGGCGCTCCTGCTCGACCTGGAGGACCCGTCCACCGTGGTCGCGGCGCTGCCCGAGCCGCTGCTCACCCCGATCCGGACCGAGGCCGCGGGCTATGTCCCCAACGTCGTCTACTCCTGCGGCGGTCTGGTCCACGACGGCCGGCTGTGGCTGCCCTACGGGATCGGTGACTCCCGGGTCGGCATGGCGAGCGTGCCCGTCAGCGCCCTGCTCGCGCGGATGACCCGGCAAGCCTGACCGCCGGACCTCCCGACCCGCCGGGGCCGTCCGGTGGGCACGAACCGCTGGCAGGTCAGCGGTTCGTGCCCGTGGACGGCGCGGACGGACGGTCAGAAGCCCATGCCGGCCATGCCGCCCGGGTCAGCCCCACCGGCGGCGCCCTCGGCGGCGGACCGCTCGGCGATGACGACCTCGATCGTGAGGAAGAGGCCGGCGATCGACGCGGCGTTCTGCAGCGCCGAGCGGGTCACCTTGGCCGGGTCGATGATGCCGGCGGCGATCATGTCGACGTACTCGCCGGTGGCCGCGTCCAGGCCGTGGCCGGTCGGCAGCTCGCGCACCTTCTCGACCACGACGCCGCCCTCGAAGCCGCTGTTGAAGGCGATCTGCCTGATCGGAGCGGCCAACGCCCGTTCGACGATCGCCGCGCCGGTGGCCTCGTCGCCGGACAGGTCCAGCTTGTCGAACGCCGACACCGAAGCCTGCAGCAGCGCGACGCCACC
>NZ_JADWYU010000138.1:0-59948 GCF_016786325.1 Frankia nepalensis
CGGCAAAACTCAACATCAACATGGGTGGAAGGCCAGCTCGCGATCACACCTGGCCGAGGCACGAAAGATCCGGGCTAGGGCGGTCGGCTCAAGGTCGCCCAGGGGCGACCATCCGGACCTCCCAGATCACGACCTCCCAGATCGACTTCGTCGATCCGGCAGGGACCCCGTCCGCGAGCTCCGTCAATCCGGCAGGAACCCCGGCTCCGCCTGTCGGGGCGCTGAGCGCCCCGACCCCCTGGTACCGGGGTAGGACCCGTAAGCCCGGGTCAGGCCCGGTCCGAGGTCTGGATCGTGGTTGGGTTCCGTAAGTCCCAGCCCGAGTAGTCCCAGCGAATGCCCGGTGCCACCTCCAGGGCTGCCGGATCGTTTACTTCCCAGATCAGCTTCCGGACCTGCCCGGTCGGCTACGCCGATCGGGCAGGGACCCCGGGCTACGCCGATCCGGCGGGAACCCTGTCGTCGATCCGGCAGGAACCCGGGGCTACGCCGGTCCGGCGGGGACCCTGTCGTCGATCCGGCGGGGAGCCCGGCCGGGGCGGTGGGCGCCCAGGCCGACCTGGGACCGCGCACGATGAAGAAGTCCGGGCCGGTCCTGCCGGGTCGGGGCCGCGGCCGGATTCGTGGCAGGTCCCGGAACACCCGGGACGACGCGCTCTCGCGGCGGCGCCCCGGCCTGACTGGGTACCTGGTGAGACCTGAAGTCCCGCGGCCGGCGTCGGCGGACGCGGCGACATAGCCTTGGACGCGCGCGGGCTGTGCCCACGCGCGGCAGACCGCACGACACCGTCCTGGTGACGGTGGTTATTGAGAGGAACTCGGCCGTGGCCGCCGAACCACAGTCCCCGGGACGCCGTCCCACCCTTGCCCTCGTCGGCGCGACCGGTGCCGTCGGCACGGTCATGCTGTCGCTGCTGGACGAGCGACCGGACGTCTGGGGCGAGATCCGCCTCGTCGCCTCCGCTCGTTCGGCCGGCAAGACGCTGAAGGTGCGCGGCGAGGATGTCGTCGTGCGCGCGCTCGCGCCGGAGGTGTTCGACGGCGTCGACATCGCGATGTTTGACGTTCCCGACGAGGTGTCGGCCCAGTGGGCGCCGGTCGCGGCCGAGCGCGGCGCGATCGCGGTCGACAACTCGGGGGCGTTCCGGATGGACGCGGACGTGCCGCTGGTCGTGCCCGAGGTCAACGCCGACGCGCTCGCCGACCGGCCGCGCGGGATCATCTCGAACCCGAACTGCACGACCCTCTCGATGATCGTCGCGGTAGGTGCCCTGCACCGGGAGTTCGGGCTCGAGTCGCTGTTCGCCACCTCCTACCAGGCGGCCAGCGGCGCCGGCCAGGCCGGCATCGACACGCTCTACGACCAGCTCGAGAACGTCGGCGGACGCCGCGAACTGGGCCAGACGGCGGGCGACGTGCGCAAGACGATCGGTGAGGACGCGTTGGGGCCGTTCCCGGCGCCGCTCGCGCTCAACGTCGTGCCGTGGGCTGGTTCGCTCAAGGACGGCGGCTGGTCGTCGGAGGAGCTGAAGATCCGCAACGAGTCCCGCAAGATTCTCGGGATGCCGGCGCTGCGCGTCTCGGCGACCTGTGTGCGGGTGCCGGTGGTCACCACGCACGCGGTCGCCGTGCATGCTCGGTTCGCCCGCCCGGTCAGCGCCAAGGAGGCGCGCGCGGTGCTCACCGGCGCGCCCGGGGTGGCCGTGCTCGACGACCCGGCGAACGGCCAGTTCCCGACGCCGGCCGATGTCGTCGGCACCGACCCGACCTGGGTCGGGCGTATCCGGCAGTCCCCGGACGATCCGCACGAGGTCGCGCTTTTCGTCTGCGGCGACAACCTGCGCAAGGGTGCCGCGCTGAACACCCTTCAGATCGCCGAGACGCTGGTGGCCCGCGGCCTCGTCTAACCCGTTCGCGCGACCCAACCCGTTCGCGGCGCAACCATCGCGAATACAAATACCGGTCCTCGTCGGACCGGCGAATTGGCGCGTGCAAGTAGGGGGAGGACCTGTCCTCCCCCTACTTGCACCCGACTGCCGGCGCAATACTCGCGATCCGAGGATTTACGCGCCGAGTGCGGATCGGCGCGCCTAGAAGACCATCGCGGTGAAGACGCCACACCTCGCGACGCCAACCGAGGAACCCGCGAACCCGTTGCCGCGCAGGCGGTTGCCCCAACAACAAGACAGCCCGCCTTCCTGAGGGAGACAGGCTCTTCGCGGAGGGAGACAGGCGCCCCGCGCGTTGGACCGAGCCCGGCCAATCCGCGGGCCGACGCCGGAATCCATGATCACCCCGCGTGGGTGGACACGCGAAAGGCCGTCATCCGGCCCGGCCGGCCGCGGCCGTCTGCTCGAAGCGAGGCTGGTCCACCGGCGTCAGAAGCGAAGCGAGGACGTCGGTGGACGGCGGCAAAGCCCCTGACACGGGGTTTCAGGGATCGTCCGCTGGGCGGATATGTAAAAACGGGCCACCGGGAAGCCGCTCGAAGAGCGGCGAACCCGGTGGCCCGCCCTGGTCTGCCGTGGCTCAGATGACGCGGACAGCGTCGGCCTGCGGCCCCTTCTGACCCTGGGTCACCTGGAACTCGACCCGCTGGCCCTCATCAAGGGCCTTGTAGCCGTCCATATCGATAGCGCTGTAGTGGACGAAGACGTCGGAGCCGCCGCCGTCCACGGAGATGAAGCCGAAGCCCTTCTCCGAGTTGAACCACTTGACCGTGCCCTGAGCCACGTGCCGTTCTCCCTGCTGGTGCAGTCAGGGCCCGCACCGCGCGGACCCCGGGCCAATCGCCGGCGACACATTTCGTATCACCGGCTCAGTTCGGAGCGTCTCGGCCGAGACACGCATCGAACTGTAGCCAGTCTCGACGGTACACGGCGAGCGGCGCCGGCGGGAGCCCTCCAGGTCAGAAAGTCCACTTCATCCGCCGGTAACAGGACGCCACGCGCACCAGAGTCGACACCCGTATCCCATCTCCCCCAATCGGTCGAGATGGACACACGGAGATGCCGAAACGACACGTCAAGCGGCAAAGCGGCCACGTCGCGAAGTGGTGAGATGAGTCACTACCTATCGCCGGCACACTACGGCGCGGTCTAGCGGCGCCGTCCGGCGCCCCCACGGCCGCTGGCCACCCCACAGGACCAGGGGCACCAGAAGGAGCAGGGCACGACAGGACCAGGGCGCGGCAGGACCGCGGGATCGCTGGGCTGGGCAGACCCGACGCGCGACCCGGCCGAGCGCGGGCGAGGGCGCGGGCGCGGGCGCGGGAACCCTGGGCCGGCGGGGCCTTTCCCGCCCCGCCGGCGCCAGTACGGCCGTCAGGCCTTCAGCCAGCGACGGTGACGGGGGTGCGACAGCGCCGGCCAGGCGTCGAAGAAGTCGCGCTCGGCGGTACGCGCGCGTAGTTCCTCGAGGCCGAGCAGCAGGCCATAGGTGAACGCCGTCGGCTCGCCGGACTCCTGGGCCTCGATCCCCCAGGCCCGCAGCAGCCCGGCCGCCACGGTGGCGTCCTGGTGCGTGCCGAGAAACTCCTGCGCTTCCTCGGAAATCTTCGCGAGCGTCTTCGCGTCCGCGCCGAAGACGGGGGTGAGCGCCTCGCCGGCGTACCGCAGCCGCTTGGCCTGCTTGCGGGCGGAGTGCAGCAGTTCGTCGCGGTCGTGCCCCTGCGGCGTCGCGGCCGCCTTGGCGACCTTGCGGGCGAACCGCTGGTCGGCGGCGCGGACCAGCTTGGGCAGTTCGGTCGCCGCCTCGCGGCGGGCCCGCGTGGTCAGCGGCGCTTGCACCAGGTCCTCGAGGTCGACCAGCAGGACGAGGTAGCGCTCGTCGCGCAGCGCGGCCAGGGCGGCGGTCCTGCCCTCCTCCATGCCGGTGCGCAGGTGCGCGGCCAGGCTCTCCTCGACCGGCCCGCGGACGAGCTCGGGGGGCAGCGAGGCGAGCCGGCCGTCGAAGTACTCCAGCTGCACCTCGTTGTCCCGCGCGCCGGACAGCGCTCCCGCGAGGTCGCCGAGCTCGCGGTCGAGATGGGTGACCAGGTCCGTGGGGAACAGCGGCGCGAAGGTGCGCAGCGTGCTGCGCATCCGCCTCGTCGCGACCCGCATCTTGTGCACCGCGTCCGGCTCGTCCATCCGCACCCTGGGGTCCGCGGCGCGCAGGGCCTCCACCTGGGCGACGAGGTAGTCGCGCAGGACCTCCCCGGCCAGCGGGGCGGCCCGGCGCTTGCGGCGTCCCCGAGGCTTCGGGGCCGGCGACGGCTCGGGCGGCGCGGTGCCCGCGAGGCTGAGCACGTGGGCGAGCTTCGAGCCGTGCGGCGCGTCCGTCGCGCCGGCGCGGCGCAGCACCGTCCCGACCGCGTCGAGAAGATCGTCGGCGCTGGCCGCCCGCGAGCCGTTGCCGGCGGCCGCGGTCCCGCCCGACGCGGCGTGGCCGAGTATCTCGACCTCGATCTCCCGCCACCGGGTGAGGACGGTCCGCTCGCCGAGGGTCTGCGCGTGGACCTCGTCGTCGACGACCTCCGCCAGCGCCGCGCCGGCCGGGTCGAGCAGCCGGGTGGCGGTCCTGGTGGTGACGAGCCGGGCCACCGGGCCGACCTCGGCGCCACGCAGCTGGAGGAAGACGATGTCGAGCAGGTCGGCCGGGGGCGCGCTGTGGGCGACACCCCGCCCGTCCGGCTCGCCCGCCTCCAGCGGGCGGTGGATCTCCTCGCGCGCGCCCGCGAGCGCCGGCAGCTTCAGGTGCCAGCCGTCGTCCGTCCCGCCGGTGCGGCGTCGCAGGGTGACCTTCGCCCGGGCCAGCCGCAGGTCCTCGGAGTCGTAGTAGACGGCCTCCTGGGTGAACGTCGCCGGCTCGCTCGTCGCGGCGACGCCGGAATCCCGGCAGGCCTCATCCAGTCGGGGCAGGGAGAAGCCCTGCTCGACGGCGTACTTGCGTTCGATCTCCAGCTGGCCGCCCACCCTCGTCCCCTTCGCGTGTCCGCCCCGGCGTGTAGCCGCCCCCGAGGGCTGGGGTATTCGTCCACGGCTGTGGCGGGCCGCCGCGGGCCGACCGTCGGTCGGCGCGGACGTGCCGACGCATGCCGTTGTTGAAACAACCCAAGTTCACCAATTGTTTCATCTGATTTTACCCGGGTGTTGGGAGCCAGGAGACCCTTCCGACCAAAAGCACATACCCGACGAACGCCACGGCGTCGATCAGGGTGTGAGCCACGATCAGCGGCCCCACCCGCCCGCGCCGCTGGAAGAGCCAGCCGAACAGCAGGCCCATCGCGACGTTCCCGAAGAAGCCTCCAAGGCCCTGGTAGAGGTGGTACGAGCCGCGCAGCAGCGCGCTGGCGGCCAGCGCTCGCCGGTCGCCCCAGCCCAGCTGGCGCAGCCGGACCAGCAGGTACCCGGCCACGATGACCTCCTCGGTCACCGCGTTCTCCAGCGCGGAGGCCAGCAGCACCGGGATCCGCCACCAGACGTCCGGCAGCCCCGAGGGCGCGACGGTCAGGTTCGCGCCGCTGTGCCAGGCGACCAGGTAGAGCCCCAGGCCGGCGCCGCCGACCGCCGCGGCGATCGCGGCGCCGAAGGCCACGTCCCGGCCCCGCCGGCGGCCGTCCAGCCCGATCGCGGCCAGCCCACCGCCGTGCCGGGACAGCAGATATACCGCGAGCGCCGCCGGAAGCACGTCCGACAGCAGCCCGGCGAGCTGCAGCGCGAGGTCCAGCCACGGGCGGCCTGGCGCGTACGACCCGTTGAGCTGCGCCACCTGGCCTCGGACCGGCCCCCGGGTGACCGCGCCGATGTAGCGGATCAGGGCGAAGATCCCGGACATGCCGAGCGACACCCCGAGCAGCAGCCACACCTCGGCCGCCAGCTGACCGCGGCTGAGCGGCTCCTCGCCGACCCGGCCCGACGCGGCGCGCCCTTGCCCGCCGTCGCCGGAACCGGCGGCTCCCGCGCCGCCGCCCACGGGCGCCATCACCGAGGCGGGATCCGCCGCCTCGGCGGGATCCGGGCCGTCGTCCGGGGAACCCGCGCCCGGCGGCGGGCCAGTGGCCGGCCCGGGCCCGGGGCCGACGGTCGCCCGAGAGCTCATCCCTGGCCGCATGTCCGGACCGTAGCCCAACCACCTGAGCCGGCGGTTAACACGGCCACCAGTCGATCAGCCGCGCTGGACCGCGGCCGGACCGCCGCTCGCGCCGTGGCTCACGACCGGTCGCGACTCGCGACTCGCGACTCACGGCCGGTCGCCGATCATGGCCGGTCGCGGATCACGACCAGCCGCGGTCCTCGGCACGCGGCCGCTGGCGCCCGGGGCGCCGCGGCGACGGCCCGAAGGTATCGGCGACGGCCCGAAGGTATCGGCGACGGCCCGAAGGTATCAACGTGGCCGGGTCAGGGCAGGTCGCCGATTCACCGACGCACGATCTTCTACACCGCGTAAAATTAGGATCATGGCGCGCCTGGGAGACCTCGAACGCTCGGTCATGGACGTCCTGTGGGACTCGGAAGGCTGGCTGACCGCGCGCGACGTCGCCGCTCGGCTGCGCCACGAGCGCGATCTCGCCTACACGACCGTTCTCACGGTCCTGGAGCGACTCGAGCGCAAGGGCTTCGTTCAGCGCCAGCGGGCCGCGCGGGCGCACCGCTACCGGGCGTCGGACGCCCGCGAGGCGGTCGTGGCCGAGGCGATGCTGGAAGCGCTGGGCACCGCCGACGACCGCGGCTCCGCCCTGGTCCGCTTCGTCGGCGCCGTGTCACCCGAGGAGGTCGAGATCCTGCGGCGCGCGCTCGCGCTACCGGCTGAGACCGGCGTGCCCGCGCCGACGCTCCCCGCCGACGACAGCGCGCACCCGGCCGAGCCGACCGGTGACGTCACGGCCAAATCAGCCACGGAGAGTGGCGCACCCGGACACGATTCGCCATCGTCGCCCGATAAGGCGGATGGCGGTAACGTTGCGTCGACATGACGACGGCGGCTGCTCTCGCGCTGTTCGCCGTGGTGCTGGCGTGGCCGGTCCCGCGGCTGCTCTCGGCCGCGCGCTGGACCCACGGCTGTCCCCGGGCGGCCATCGTCCTCTGGCAGGCGGTCGGGCTCGCCGGCGGCGTCTCGGCGCTGCTGGCCGCGATCGCCTTCACGGTGGCGCCCCTGTCGGCCTCGACGCCTCAGGCGATCGCCAGCCACCTGCATAACATTGCCGCCGGCCGGCCGCTGTCGGGGCTCGACTGGTTGAGCCTCATCGGCCTGGTACTCGTCGCGACCCTCGCCGGCCGGCTGTTCGGCGTGCTGACGGCGTCCACCTACGCCACGCTGCGCCGCCGGCACCGCCACCGGCACCTCGTCGACCTGACCGGCCGCGAGCACCGCCAGGCGTCCTGCCAGGCCGGGTCCCATCCCCGCCGCGAGCCGGCGGCGCCAGGCCAGGCACCGCCAGACCGCCCAGACCGCCCGGGCCGTCACCACCGGATCCAGGACTGGACGCCGCTCGCCGTCGTCCGCCCGCCCGCGGCGCCCCGCGGCGGCCGGGGCGCGGCGGGCGCCGACGAACCCGCGCCGTGTGAGCTGTGCGGCCATGTGGGGCTGCGGATCCTTGACCATCCCGTGGCGGTCGCCTACTGCGTTCCCGGCGTCCGGCATGCCCGGGTGGTGGTCTCCCGCGGCCTGCTCACCACGCTGGAGCCCCGTGAGCTGCGGGCGGTGCTGGCCCACGAGCACGCGCACGTCAGCGGGCGCCATGACCTGGTCATCCAGCCGTTCATCGCCTGGCAGCAGACCTTCCCGTTCCTGCGCCCGGCCTGGGAGGCGACGGCGGCGGTGTCGCTGCTGGTCGAGATGCTCGCCGACGACGTCGCCGCGCGCCGGACCAACGGGAAGGTGCTGGCTCGGGCGCTCGCCCAGCTCGGCGTCACCCGCGCGCTGGTTCCCGCTGGCACACTCGGGATCCTCGGCGACGCGGCCAACCGGCCGAAGCCGACGCTGGCCGCCGCCATCCAGGCGGCCGCCGGCGACGGCCAGACCGGCTCTCCGGCCCGCGCGCCCTCGACCGGGCCCGCCGCTCCCGCGGCCACGAGCGGCGCCGAGGACGGCGGGTCCGCCGAGGCCCGGCGCGCCGAGCCACCGTCGCGCTCACCCGTGATCGCCCGCATCGTCCGGCTGATGGAACCGCCGACCGTCCCCTGGTGGCAGCCCGCGGCCGCCTATGCCGCCGCGATCGCCATCCTCGCCACCCCGGCTCTCCTGCTGACGCTCTAGCCCTGCTGGCGCTCTGGTCCTGCTGGCGCTGTGGTCCCGCCGGCGCTGTAATCCTGCTGGCGCTGTAACGCGCCGACGAGCGCGCGCCGGCGGTCATCCGGGCCTGGTCGCGTGGCCGGGCCGGCGGCGGCTCCCGTCGCGCGGCCGGCCGGGACGCCACGCCGAGGCCAGCGGGAAAGTCACCGCCTGGTACCTGGGCCTTAAGGAGTCTGAGACGTCACGTTTCCTAGCCGCGGGACCCAACTGGAGGGATGATCCAACACGGCGACCGCGTGGCGGGAGCACCGTGAGCGCGTCGCCCAGCCGGCCCACGAACGGCCGCGGACACAGCCGGAGTGACCGCCGCCCGTGGACGCCAGCCGCCAGCCCCGCCGGCTGACACCGCGCAAGGCCGCGCGAGCCTGGCGAAGCCTCGCGCCGAGCCAGGGCGAACGGAGGACGATGACGACCACGGCGATCGACTCGGGCCCGGTCGGACAGGGCGGGGGCAGCCAACCCAGGGCAGTCATCGTCGTCCACGACGTCAGTGGCCTGGTCGCCACGGGTGAGCTCGGCACGATCGGCGACCGGATCGCGCAGCACGGCATCCGGTTCGACCTCCTGACCGCGGGCGACGACCCGTTCCCGGACCCGGCCGCGCTCGACCTCGTCGTCATCATGGGATCCGACAAGTCCGCCTACGACGACACGATCCCGTGGCTGGCCGATGAGCTGGCCTACCTCCGGGAGGCGGTCCGGGCCGGCACGCCCGTGCTGGGCGTCTGCTTCGGCGGCCAGTTGCTCGCCCGGGCGCTCGGCGGCACCGTCCGGCCGGCCGAGCGGCCCGAGCTGGGCCTGATGCCGGTCACCACGATCGACCAGGCGGCGATCCCGACCGGGCCATGGATGGAGGCCCACTGGGACACGTTCACCGTGCCGCCGGGGGCGCGCCGCCTCGCCTGGACACCCGACGCGGAGCAGGCGTTCCGGTTCGGCCCGCACCTGGGCCTGCAGTTCCACCCCGAGATCACGCCGACGGTCTTCGAGACCTGGACCGCCGTCTGGCAGGCCAGGGGCCACGACCGGGAGCTGGCCGCGATGGGGCACGACCTCGCCGCGCTGCGCGCCGAGATCGCCCGCCGCGCCGACGCCTGCCGCGCCGCCTCCTACACCCTCTTCGACAGCTTCTGGGCCCACGCCAGGACCTACCGCCGGGCGCGCACGCTCGGCGGCGCCTGACCGGCCCGGCGGGCCACCGGCGAACCCGGCGTCCCCGGCGTCCTGGGCGTCCCGGGCGTCCCGGGCGTCCCGGGCGGGGAATGGTCCGAGAACGGCGGTTGCTGGAACCTGTCGAGGGCGCGTGTGGTGGGCCCGGCGGCTCGGCCGGCCTGCCGGCCGCGCTCCCGACGGGCAGGGGGCCGATCGCCAGCCCGGCCGACGGCCAAACCGACCGACAGCCAGGCCGACCGACGGCCCAAGCCGGCCGGCGGCCAAACCGACCGACGGCCAAGCCGGCCGGCGACGACTCGGCATGACCGGGCAAGCGGAACCATCCGATGCTCGCTTCGTCACCCAGGCACGGTCGCCAACGCGCCGGAAGCCGCCTCGTCCCGCGCAAGCCGCTTCTGACGGCACCGGCTCCGACGGCGCCGGCTCCGACGGCGCCGGCTCCGACCGTGACGTGGCTCCGACAGGGCGCCTTCTAAGGCTCGGCCCTGGCGTCGCCAGCTTTGTCGTCTCGGCCCTGGCGACGCCAGCTTTGTCGTCTCGGCCCTGGCGACGCCGGTGCCGACGTCCCGGCCAGGCCCCGCGGCGCGGCGCCCCAGGCCAGGTAGCTGCCAGGTCACAGCCGGGACCGGGGCCAGACCACCTCATTAGTTGTACTCTGCTAAATATTTGGGCATCGCAACGATCGGAGCGCGTATGGCGACGATGGCGACGTCGGCGGCGCGGCCGAGCGGCTCCGGAACGACTGGCGGCCCGGCCGCGACCGAGCTCAGCAAGAACCGTCGTTACCTCGTGCTGGCCGTCTGCTGTTCGAGCCTGTTCATCGTCGGTCTCGACACGACGATCCTCAACGTCGGCCTGCCATCGCTGAAGGACGACCTGCGCGCCCCCGACTCCGGCCTCCAGTGGACGATCGACGCCTACGGCCTGGTGATCGCGAGCCTGTTGCTGTTCTCCGGCTCCATGGGCGACCGGTTCGGCCGTAGGCGGATCTTCCGGATCGGGCTGGTGCTGTTCTCCGCCGGCTCCCTGCTGTGCAGCCTCGCGCCCACGCTGGGCTGGCTGATCGCCTTCCGGATGGTTCAGGCCGTCGGCGGCTCGATGCTCAACCCGGTCGCGATGGGAATCATCACGAACACGTTCACCGACCGGCGGGAGCGGGCCCGGGCCATCGGCATCTGGGGCGGCGTCATCGGCCTGAGCATGGCGGTCGGACCGGTTCTCGGCGGCCTGCTGGTCCAGGGCGTGAGCTGGCGGTCCATCTTCTGGATCAACGTGCCGGTGGGGATCGCCGCGCTCGTGCTCACCACCCTGTACGTGCCCGAGTCGAAGGCCGCGACGGCCCGCCGGTTCGACCCGCTGGGTCAACTGCTCGTCGCCGCCACCCTCGGCTCGCTGACCTACGCGATCATCGAGGCGCCGGCGGCCGGCTGGACCTCGACGCAGTCGATCGTCTCCTTCTCCATCGCCGCCGCCGCTTTGGCCGGGCTCGTCGGCTGCGAGTCGCGGCGCGACGAGCCGCTGCTCGACCTCCGGTTCTTTCGCAGCGCACCGTTCGCCGGCGCCACCGCGATAGCCGCCTGCGCGTTCGCCGCGATGGGCGGCTTCCTGTTCCTCAACACGCTCTACCTGCAGAACGTCCGCGGGTACTCGGCGTTGCACGCGGGACTCATGATGTTGCCGATGGCGGCCGTCACCGCGCCAACGGCGCCGTTGTCCGGCCGGCTCGTCGCCAACCACGGCCCACGGCCGTCGCTGCTCATCGCCGGCGTCGCGCTGCCGGCGAGCGGCGTGCTGCTGGCGTTCGTCGGGCCGGACACCAGCCTCGCGCAGCTGATCTGCGCCTATGTGCTCTTCGGGCTCGGGTTCGGCATGGTCAACGCGCCGATCACCAACACCGCGGTGTCCGGGATGCCGCTCGCCCAGGCGGGAGTAGCGGGGGCGGTGGCCTCGACCAGCCGCCAGGTCGGCATGACCCTCGGCGTCGCCGTCTTCGGCTCGGTCGCGGCGACGCACGCGTCGAGCCAGGCCGGGCCGGCCGCGATCGACCCGACCAGCGCTCCCGCCTGGTGGATCATGGTGGGCTGTGGAGCCGCCATCGGGGTGCTCGGCGTCGTGACCACCGGCCGGTGGGCCCGGGCCACCGCGGCCCGGACCGCCGCGCTGTTCGTCGCCCAGCCCCGCCGGGCGGACGCGGACGTCGTCCCCGCCCCCGGCGGCTGACGCCGACACCCGCGGCCGGACGGGCCTTCGCCGCGCTAGGAGTCGGCGAACAGGTCGTCGAAGAGGGTCGGGGGCGGCGGCGCGAGGGCGCCCTCGATCTCGAGCATCCGGCGTTTGGTCGCCGAGCCGCCCGGGGCGGAGAAGCCGCCGAGGCCACCGGCCGCCACCACCCGATGACAGGGGATGATGATCGGGATGGGGTTGCTCCCCAGTGCCTGGCCAACCGCCTGGGCCGCGCCGGGCATGCCCAGCCGAACCGCCACCTCGCCGTAGGTCAGCGTCTGGCCGGGCGGGATCGCGCGGGCCACCTCGTAGACCCGTTCATGGAACTCGGGCACCCCGGCGAGGTCGACGCGCACCTCGGCGAGATCCACCGGCGCGCCGGCGAGCAGCGCGACCATTCCGTCGATCGCCGCCCGCGCCTCGGCGGGCACCGGCCCCTCCGCGGCGTCCGGGTACGCGGCGGCCAGGGAGGCACGCGTGCGGGCGCGCGCCGCGCCGGCGGGATTCCCGGCCACGCCGCCCCCATGGCGGGGGTTGGCGGGCAGCGCGACGCTCACGATCCCGTTCTCGCCCCAGACGACACCGCAGCAGCCCACGCCGGTGTCGAACAGCGCCATTCCCAAACCAGCGGACATGCCGCCATCGTCCCCCAGGGGTCCGACACTTCCGGGCGACGCCGCCCGGACACCGCCCGCAACGCCCACACGACCGCGGTGTTCCGATTCATCCCAAGCTGTTTCGCCGCGGCCGTGACACCAACCTGATCAACCAGCACCAGGAACCTCGCACGAAGCTCCACCCGCTCCACACCCGACAACACCACAGTCCTCGAACCCCCAGGAAGCCTGGGTGTTGCGAGGACCGCTAGAAGGCGCCCGGTCGGATCACAGCCACTCAAGGGCACAACCGGCGATCATGCTTCGCGGGCCGCGGCTGGCTACTCGTGCTCGCCGGTGACGGTCTGCCCGGGCTGAACGCCGTCGGGGCGGAAGGTCTGGGACTGGCCGGACGGGGCGGTGCCCAGGGTGTTGCCACACTTGGTGGAGTACCAGCGCGACCTGCCGGGGGTCGGCCGCCAGCTTTCGACGTCGAACGTCTCACCGGTCGCATAACGCTCGGCGCTGCCCAGGGCCGGGACCAGGGCGTAGGCCTCGTGACAGCGCAGCTGGTCGCGCAGGCTCTCGCCGACCGGGCCGTCCAGGCCGGTGAAGCCGGCGGACGGGGTGAGGCACCGGCGGATGGCCTGCCACATCACGTCCGTGGCGTCGTCGCGGTCCCTGGTGTGCCGGGCATCGTCCGTCGGGCGCAACGAGACCCGGAAGTCGCCGCTCGGCCACCGCTGCACGGTGATCTCCTCAACGTACCGGCTCGCGCCGCAGAACGGCGACCCGTCTTCGGGCGCTCCCGCCACGGCCGCCGTGGCGCTGGGAGTCGGCGCGGCGCCAGGAGCGGGTGACGCAGCAGGGGTGGCCGACGTGCCCGGCGGTTCGGACGAGGGCGCGGCCGCCTCGGAGCTGACGGCGTTGTCCAGGCCACAGGCCGAGAGCATCCCGAGCCCGGACGCGACACCGATCGCCACCCCGGTGATGACCGCCCTGCGGGCCACCCAGCGCCACACCGTCACCGAACGAACGTAGCCCGACGGCTCGCCCCACCGGGCTCGCGCCACGTGTCAGGGGCAAGACTCACGACCGGCTCCGCCGCGACGCCGAGAAGGCCCGGCCATGGCCGCGACCTGATGCCACCTCATTAGGCGATGTCTGCCCGGTCGACGGCCCGCGGAGCGGCGGCCCCCACTTCTCCTCTCCTCTCCTCTCCCACGCCGTGGCAGACACCGGGGATCCCGGACGTCCTGGCAGACGCCAGGGTCACGAAACGGTGCCGGTCCTGGCTCTGGCGTCTGACACGACCCCCTCTGACGTCGGACAGGACGAGCACGCCGCCGCACGCGGACACAGGGCCGAACGTCGTCGGGTGTGGCAAGTTCCATGGCCGGCCCGCTCCATGGCCACCCGCGCCGCGCCGAACATCGAAGGACGGGCTCCACCTCGCCTTCGATGGTGACTATGAGTTATGGGACGCGGTGGCGGTGGCGGCCAATCGGGTCACATCCGGGCAGGCAGGGATTGGGGGGACGCTGCCGATGCGGGGCCACGGCCCTGGAAACCCGCGTGACCGGACAGACCTGACGCCCGTTTGGTCACGGTGACCGTTGACTCCGTGTTACTACCGGAAGGGAGGCTCTGGCTCGAATTCGGTGGTGACCGCCTGTTAGCAGGCGCAGTCGACGCGGCAGGCGGCGAACACGACCGAACCAGATGCCTGGTGATCGTTTCCGAGTCCCTCGACCGCCACGGCGACATCTCCAAACGAGCCGATATGCGACATACTCGGCACGCACGGGGCCGCGGTGTGCGGTGACTCCGCGTTACCACCGAATTTGAGCCAGAGCCGGAAGGGAGACAGGGCCGAAGGACGTACGCACTCACCGATCGCCGGTCCCGGGGAGGCGAGGCGGGCGGCCGATCGTCAGGTCCGTGCGCGAAGGAGCGGCCAGCGTCCGTTTCCCCCAGATGCGCGCATCCATCTGGCGATCAAGTGGTGGACCAGCGCTCCGAGTCTCGAAGATCGCCGGGTGCGCGCGGATCGGCGGCGGCCCGGATCCAGTGAACGCCCACGAGAGGAACCCCGGCCACCGGTCGGTCAATGGCCCTACCCCAGGTAGCCGAATACGGTTTTTTCGGGTGATCGACGGGTAGAGCTTGATCATGCTTGCTATCGTTGCCGCCGCGTGTTTCCTGCTTGCCGCCTTCGGTGTCGATCCCGACGACCTCAACCTCGTCTGGCTCGGTCTCGCATTCCTGGCCGGTCACATGGCTTTTCCTATTGGCGTTGGCACCCCGCGCCGCGTTCGCCGATAGCCAGGCGCCGGGGGGCCGGGCGACAGGGGTACAGCCGTCGCCCGGCCGGTGAGCGCTCCACCGCGCGCAGGTCCCGCTCCTAGTGCCGTACCCACCGACGTTCGCCCGGCCGCTGGCCACCCATCCCGTGAGTGGCGGCCCGAAGTGTCCGCCAGAACGCGAGCCAGGGACCGCGCTACCGCGGACACTTCACCGGCACCGGCCCACGGCACCGGCCCACGGCGCGGGCAAACCTTCGCTGAGGCGGCACTAGTACGACTTTGGCGGGTCTCACGCCAGGCAGGGTCGCCGGCGCGGACAATCGATCAATCAAGCCTGTGATGACCTGCGCAGACGAGCGGCAAGGTCGCCGTCAGCGCGTCAGAAGGCCGCCGAGTGGCGCGCGCCTGGCGGCGATCTTCCGATGGCGAATTCGCCAGCCGTCGCCGGCGGGCACGATCACGTCGTCGTAGACGACGCTCCCGCAGGTACCGTCGGCCATGATCCCGATGCCTTTCGACCTGGCGTGTACCTGGCCGTCGGCCTGCTCGGTGAGCACGAGGTTCGTGATGTGGTGGCCGACAGGGTTGGCGTCACCCACGGCGAGCGCCGCGGACCGGATGAGCTCCACGCCGGTCAGCGTCCCATGCCCGAGATCGGTGAGGTCATAGGTCACGTCCGGGGTGAACAGCTCCCCCAGGCGGTCCAGTTCGCCCGCGTCGACGAGATGCCCGTACCGGTACACCAGATCCGTGATCGCGACTCGGTCCTCGGCGGTCAACGCCATCGGTTGTCACTCCTCCCGCGCGGACTCTAATTGGGGGACTCCCCACTTAATGGTTTCACCATAATGGGGATGTCCCCACTCAGCAAGGAGCCACCGTGACGCAAGACGTGCCCCCACGGGCACCGGGGACCCGGGCCACCGGCCGGCGGCGGCGCTCGGACGCGGCGCGCAACATCGAACTGCTCCTGGCCGCGGCGAGGACGCTGTTCGACGAGCGCGGCGCCGACGTGCCCCTGGACGAGGTCGCCCGCCGCGCCGGCGTGGGAAACGCCACGCTGTACCGCAACTTCCCGAGCAGGGGCGACCTGCTCGTCGCCGTCTACTCCGAAGAGGTCGACGCCCTGTGTGAGCAGGGCACCGCGCTGCTCGGCACGTCTCCCCCCGAGGAGGCTCTGTTCAGGTGGCTGGACCTGTTCGTCGTGCACGTCGCGACCAGGCGGCCCCTCGCCCTGGCCGCCATCTCGCACGAGCCGGACGACCGGCGCGGGGAACTGGCGGACCGCTGGCACACCGTGATGCGCTCGACGACAGCCGCTCTCCTCGCCCCGGCGCAGGAAAACGGCGCCGTGCGCCACGATCTGAGCGCGGCCGACCTGCTGGCCCTCACCAACGCCACCGCCCTGGCCAGCGCCGACCCGTCAGACGCCGTTCGTTTGATGCACGTCCTGCGCGGCGGCGTCGAAACCCGCTCGAGCGCCCGGTAGCGGCCCTTTAGATCGTCAGATCGACTCTGGAGCTGGGCGTTCAGGTCTCGGCAACCCCCTCACCCGTACCCGCGCGGAAGCGGCCAGTTCGCCCGGGTCGAAGCCAGCGAGCTTGGCGACGTCAAGCGAGCGCCCGAGCCGCCTGCCAGCTCCGGCGGCGCCGCGAACACCCGTTCCAACGGGATCCGCTGGGCCAGCACCATCCCGATCAGCGCCGCCAACGCGGCCGGCGGGCGTGGGTCGGGACGGAACCAGCGAACCACAAAGCCCCGTCGCCACATTCGTCAAGCTCCGCCGCCGCGCAGCAATCACGCTGGTCAGCGGCTCAATACTGACCATCTTGTCGGCCATCACAGAAACCGCTGGATGTTCCTCCCTATCCGGAATAATGTGGGATGGTCGCACCGTACGGGCACTGCCGGTTCAGCACCCGGCCAGTTCAGCGTGTGACAGAGGCGATTGATCGACCATGATCCGTCATCTTCGTCGACAGGAACGGGCACCCGGAATGGGCGAGCTACAGGTCACGCCGTGGCGCCGGTACGGGCACGACCGGCTGTATGTCACCCTTCCGGACGGGCAGAACGTCGCATGGTTCGACCTGCGGACGTTTCAGCTCACAATCCTGCTCGACGCGCATTTGAGGGCGGCGCTCGTCGCGCTCGCCCCCCACCTGGCCGGGCGGCCGGAGTTCCCGGCCCACCCGCCGCCGCCGGACGTCGGGCCACCGGCACCGGCACCGGCGGCGGCGACGACGCCGGCACCCCCGGTGGGATGGACACCGGAAGTGCCCGCGCCGGCGGCCTTCCGGACCACGCCCCCACCGCCCGCTCCCAGGCCCGGGCCGCTGCCCACACAGCCGCCGAGCGCCTCCGGCGGCGTGAGCGCGCCGTCCCATCCCGCGGACGACCTCGCCGGCAATCCACCCGGCGCCGCGATCCGCGCGAAAATCGACGAGCTCACGCCAGGTTTCTGGCGCGCTCTGCTCAACCGTCTGCTCCGCCGGCCGTCGGAGGCCGACCCGTGGCGCAAAGGCCTGGTCGGAGAGGAGATGGTGGGCGCGGAACTTGAGCGGCTCGCCGTCCGGGGATGGCGGGTGCTGCATTCGATACCGCTGCCCCGGGGCGTCGACATCGACCATCTGCTGATCGGCCCGGGCGGGGTGTTCACCTTCAACACCAAATACCACGTCGGCGCCAGGATCTGGGTGGGTGACCAGGCCGTGAAGCTGGGAGGCCAGACATACCCATATGTGCGTAAGGCCCGGGCGGAGGCCAGCCGCGCGGCGGCGGTGCTGAGCCGGGCCTGCGGATTCGCCGTGCGGGTGGAGGCGGTGCTGGCGTTCGTCGCGCCGGCGAGGTTGACCGTGGCACCTTCCCGCGATGATGCCCACGCCGTCCGCGTCCACGCCGTACGGCACGACCAGATAGTGACCTTCGGCAATCTCCCGGGAACGTGGCAGCCAGCCCACGTCGAACAGATCTATGCCGCGGCTCGGGACCGGCGACAGTGGCTGGACGCCTGACGACAACCTGAGCGCCTCACGGCAACCTGAAGAACCCGGTACCCCATCCCGGCCGAGGCGCGCGGACTCAGCCCACGGCGGCGGGCCGGCCTCCCGGTCGCCGCGCCGTGCCTGTCAGGTCAGGCGACGCCCGACTTGGCCGCGGCCTTCATGGCCTTCTTGAAGTCGCGTACCTGGATGCGGGTCTCGGGGCTGGTGATATCGGCGACGGAGCGCAGGCTGCCCTCTTCACCGAACGGCTCGCTCACCTCACGCCACCCGGGTGGCGTGACGCCGAGTTGCTTGCCGAGTAGCGCGACGAAGATCTTCGCCTTCTGCTGGCCGAACCCGGGAAGCGCGCCGACCTGCCGCAGCAGCTGCCTGCCGTCGGCCGCCGACGTCCACACAGCTGCCGCATCACCGTCATACCTGTCGACGATCAACTGGCACAGTGCCTGCACCCGTTTGGCCATCGAGCCGGGAAACCGGTGCAGCGCCGGCACCTGAGAGAAGACCGCCACCAACGCGTCCGGATCGAAGGCCGCCAACTCGGCGACATCCAGCGAACGCCCAAGTCGCCTCGTCAGCTCCAGCGGCGCCGCGAACGCCCGCTCCAGCGGGATCTGCTGGTCCAGCACCATCCCGATCAACAGCGCCAGCGGGTCGTTCGTCAGCAGCTCGTCGGCATCGTCGATCTGACTCAGGTGCAGTCCCACGACACAACCGTAGCCGACGGCTCCGTGGCGGCCACCACTCCGTAAGTTGGAGCGCCGCGTAGCCCGTAGTCACGACAGGCTCCGTGGTCGTCAACATCCGGTGGTGCTCGGGTCGACCGCCCGCCGGCTGTCACGCCTCGTTCGTCTTTCGAGAAGCCCAACGACCCGCCGTCTACGGTGAACGGGACCTACGCGCTTCATCGCCCGAGGCGAAACCGCGGCACCGCCCACGCCAGGGTCACGGCCCGAAAAGTGCCAGCGGGACTATGGCGACATCACCGCGTCGGCGGTCGGCGCGCTCGCCCGCGGCAAGATCCGCTGCCCGACCACCGGCATCACCAGCCTCGTCCAGGCTGTCCGCGCCCTTCACCTCGACACCACCGACCGAGGTTGAAAAGGCTCTCGGGCATCTCGACGCGGTGCGCACCGACATCGACGCCCGGGGAAAGGTGTCGCGGGGCGCCGCGTTCGGCCCCGGGCGCGGGCCGAAGATCGGCGGGCCCGGGCGGCTCGTCGGCCACCCGGGCCCGGGCGGTCAGAGCTCGCCGCGCGGTCGACAGAACACGGACATCACCTGGGTGGCGTTCACCCCGGTGCTGTCGATGACCGACACGGTGAGCCGGTTGAGGGTGTTGGGAGCACACGGGCCGTCTCCACTGACAAGCGGGATCGGTGACAGGTCGGTGGGCTCGAAGTCACGATGGAACGAGCCGGCCTCCTCGCGCGGCGCACCCGTTGCGCGGACCGCTCGTGTGCCAGGTGGCGCGATTCCTCGGGCGGTCCGGAAGGCGATGGCTGGAGGCGAGAATGACCGACACGGTGAAGCCGGACGTCGCGGACGCGGTGCGGGTCTTCGAGGAGCATCGGGGCCGGTTGCGGGCGGTGGCCTACCGGGTGCTGGGGAGTTTCAGCGACGCCGAGGACGTCGTCCAGGACGCGTGGCTGCGCTGGAACGGCGTGGAGATCGCCACGGTCGACGACCCCGAGGCCTACCTGGTGCGGATCACCACCAGGCTGGCGATCGACCGGCTGCGCAGCGCCCAGTCACGCCGCGAGTCCTATGTGGGCCCGTGGCTGCCCGAACCCGTACTCACCAGTCCGGATGTCGCCGAGGACGTCGTCCTGTCGGACTCCGTGTCGACTGCGCTGCTGCTGGTGCTCGAGACCCTGTCGCCGATCGAACGCGCCGTGTTCGTGCTACGAGAGGCGTTCGGCTATCCGTACGGCACGATCGGGGAGATCGTCGGGCGCAGCGAGGCGACGGCCCGCCAGACCGCCCGCCACGCCCGCGAGCACGTCGAGGCGCGGCGCACCCGTTACGACACCGACCTGGCGACCCGGTCGGCGGTGACCGAACGCTTCCTCGCCGCTTCCGCCGGGGGTGACCTCGCGAAGCTCATCGAGGTCCTGGCTCCTGACGTCAGCCTCGTCAGCGACGGCGGCGGCCTCGCCCCGGCGCCGCGCAAGGCCATCCATGGCGTGGACCTGGTGGCGCGAGCCCTGGTCACCTTCGCGGGGCGGATGCCTGAGGAGGCGAACATCCACCTGGTCATGCTCAACGGCGGGCCGGGCATCGTCGTCCGCTCCGGCCTGGCACCGGTGGCGGCGATCAGCCTGCACCTGGTGGATGGTGCCGTGCGCACCATCCACCTGGTCAGCAACCCCGAGAAGCTGGCGGGGCTGCGTGACCTGTGACCGCCGCCGTCCGGAGCTCACGCGGCGGGGAGACGGCGCGCCGCTCGTCCGCCGCGGCTCGACATCGCCGCCGCGGGCAGCGGCACCCGCCGCGCGAGACGGTAGGTCGAGCGCGGGCTGCTGGTGACCGTCTCCTTGTAGCGGACGGCGGCCCGGCCGCGCAGGTACCAGCGGCGAGGGGTGTCGTCCGCGTGGGTGAACTGGATGACCGCGTCGCGTCGGCCGAGACTCACCGGCTGATGGAGGTAGCCGAAGCGGAACGGCCTGGCCTCGCGGCCCCGCATCCGCCGCGCGATCGAGGCGGCGGCGTGTGCCCCGGTGGGGATCCCGCTCTGGCAGGTGCCGTGGATGACACCCCAGGCCTGATGGATCGCGGCCGCGTCGCCGATGGCGTAGATCGCCGGATCGCTGACCGCGCGCAGCGTCTCGTCCACCACGATCCGGCCCGTCGCGTCGACGGTCAGGCCCGCCTCGGCGGCCAGCGGCGAGGCCCGGAAGCCCGTCGTCCACAGCACCGCGTCCGCCGGGACGATCTCGTCGCCCAGCTCCACACCGTCGGGAAGCACCTTGGTGATCTCCACCCCGGCCCGGACCTCGACGCCGAGGCGGTCGAGCGCCCGCTGGACGTGGGCGCGGGCACGCGGGCCCATCATGGCGGCGGGCTCGTTCCGGCCGAGCAGGATGACGTGGATGCCCGGGTAGGACTCGGCGATCTCAGTGGCCGCCTCGAGCCCGGTGAGGCCGGCCCCGCCCACCGCCACGGTGCCGGTGCCGATCTGGGCCAGCCGGCCCGCGAGCCGCGCCGCCTCCGTCGGGCTGTTCAACGTGTGCGCGTGCAGGCTGGCGCCGGGGACCGGATCGGTGTCGGCCGCGCTACCGGTCGCATACACCAGCGTGTCGTAGGGCACCGGCAGGGGCCCCTGCGCGGTGTCGACGTGCAGCACCCGGCCGGCCCGGTCGATCCGCGTCGCCCATCCCTGGACGAACTCGATGCCGGCGGGCTCGACGAGGCTCGGAATGTCGATCTCGGCCATCCGCTGGGCGGTCGCGATCTGGTGCATCCGCAGCCGCTCGGTGAACCGTGCCGACGGGTTGACCAGCACCACCTTCCCGCCGAGCCGGCGGGTGCGGCGGGCGACTCCCAGCGCACCCATCAGGCCGGTGTAGCCGGCGCCGAGAACCACGATCCGGTGCTGCTGCCGCGTCGCCCTGCCTCTGCCTGCCATGATCGACTCCTTCGTCGCGCGCCGCCCGTTGTCGGGCGGCTTCGACTCACGGACGAGACAGCCGGGCAGGACGTGAAAACAGGGCGCGTGACCTGCATCACGATGGAAGGGTGACCTGCGTCATGGTCGTGGGAGCGGGCGGCCCGTCCGCGGCCGGCAGGACGCGGCCGAGCCGGGCATCGTGATGATGCGCTGGCAGGCCAGCCACCCTTCCCCCCTTTTTGGCCCTGCCTGCTGTCCGATGACCGGCGGATGGGGACCGCGGAGGGTGGCTGGCATACCGGTGCCGATCGCGTGCGTCGTCGGCATCCGCGTCGTGCGGCCTCGAGGCTAACGCGGTGATGTTTGCGACGTGCCACATCCACCCACAGGGCCGGGCGATCAAGGGTGCCGGCGTCGGCGAAAACCCTTTGAGTGATCGTGCCCGGCCGGCCAGGATCGGTGGCCGAGGTGATGGCCGCCGTGGCGACGTTGACCGACGAAGAGATCCAGAGATTCATCGACGAGGGCTTCGTCCATGTGCGCGAGGCGTTCCCGAGGGCGTTGGCCGACGAATGTCGTTCGATCCTGTGGCGGATGACCGGCCTCGATCCCGACGACCCGGCGAGCTGGACACACCCCGTCGTCCGCATCGACGGCAGCGGGGAGAAACCGTTCCGGCAGGCCGCCAACACACCGCGGCTGCACGACGCCTACGACCAGCTCGTCGGGGCGGGCCGGTGGCGGCCACGCACCGGCCTCGGCACCTTCCCCATCCGTTTTCCCCATCCGGACGACCCGGGCGACGCCGGCTGGCACATGGACGGCGGCTATCTGCCGGACGGCGAGACGTGGTTCTGGTTGAACATCCGGTCCCGCGGCCGCGCTCTGCTGATGCTTTTCCTGTTCTCCGACGTCGGCTCGGAGGACGCACCGACACGCATCAAGATCGGATCACACCTGGACGTTCCACCGTTCCTGGCGGCCGGGGGCGAGGAGGGCCGAAACGGGCTGGCGGTGTGCAGGGAGATGGACGAGGCCGGAAAACTCGACAGCCCTGACCGTCCGCTGGCTCTCGCGACCGGCCAGGCCGGTGACGTGTACCTCTGCCATCCCTTTCTGATCCACGCCGCGCAACGGCACCGTGGCTCCGTTCCGCGTTTCATCGCCCAGCCGCCGCTGGACCCGGCGTGCCTTCTCGATCTGGACCGCGCCGACGGCTCCTACTCCCCGGTCGAACTCGCCGTCCGGCGGGGTCTTACCGGCTGAGACGCCGACTGCCTGGAGTCCGGCCACGGGGTCGCGCCGACCGGGCGCCGCGGCCCGACGGATTCCTCGTCCTCACCTGGGCGGCTGGCCGGAGGCGAGCGCCGTGGCGAGGTCGATGAAGTCACGGGCAGGCGCGGGCAGGGCGGCCGAGTTCCAGGCGATGGCGACGTCCGAGCCGGGAATGTCCGCGACCTCGACGAACACCAGGCCGGGCCATCGCTGCGCGCGGGCGATCGAGGCGGGGACCAGTCCGACCGCCTGGCCGGCGCGGGCCGCGTCGAGCAGATCATCCAAGGTGTGGCCCCGCGCGCCGAACCGCGCCGGCCTGGTACGTCGCTCGTTCACCCGCCAGAACGCGCACCAGACGGGGTCCGACGCGACGACGTCGATCCACGGCAGATCGGCGATCTCCTCGAACCCGACGCTCTGCCTGGTCGAGAGCGGATGACCATCCCAGAGGGCCACGAACCTCGGCTCGGTGGCCACCACGATCAGATCCAGCCCCGCGCTGGTGAACGGCGGCCGCACGATCGCGACGTCGCTCAGGTGGGTGCGCAGGCCGCCAGTCGGATCCTCCAGGCCATAGTGCTTCGTCACGACGCGGACACCGGGGTGCCGTCCGGCGTAGGCGTGCAGCAGTCTCGGCGTGATCTCGACCGCCGCGGTGGCGGCCAGCCCGATCCGCAGGCTGGCGCCACCGCTGGCGGCGAGGTCGTCCGCGGCGGTCGCGCAGCGCTCCGCGACGGCGAGCAGGTCACGGGCGTAGGGCAGCCACCTGGACCCGCGCTCGGTCAGCGCCACGGCGCGGGTGGAGCGCTCGAACAGGTCGAACCCGACGTGCGACTCGAGCCGCGCGATCGCGCTGCTGAGCGACTGCTGGGCGACGTTGAGGCGCCGCGCCGCGCGGGTGAAGTTCAGCTCCTCGGCGACGGCCACGAAGTAGCTGAGCTGACGGAGGTCGAACCGCGCCGCGACGGACCGCGGCGATGATCTACCGACGGCCGCTGTGGGGCTACCGAAAACTTCTGTTTCCCCTGCTGTGGGCACCGCTCTAGCGTTTCACGCAGTCGATGCGCGGGACAGCGCATGCTGGGCGATGGGATCCCACACCATGGCAGAAACGCTGTACGAGCACGCCGGCGGTGATGCCGCCCTGCACCGGCTTGAGGAGCTGTTCTACCAGAAGGCGCTCGCCGATCCGGTGTTGAGCAAGCTCTTCCCTGAGCCCGTGCCGACCCATGTCGACCGTCTCACCTGGTTCACCGGGGAATCGTTCGGCGGCCCCGACCGCTTCAGCCGCGAGGTCGGTTTCCAGTATCTGATCGACGTGCACCGGCATCTCCAGATCACCGACGAGCAGCGGGAACGGTTCGTCGAGGCATACCTCCAAGCGCTCGACGAGGCCGACCTGCCCGACGACGCCCCCTTCCGCGCGGCGGTGCGCGAGCACATCGAGTTCGGCGCGCGGGTCGCCCAGCAGAACTCCTGGGCCGCCACCGACGCCGAGCTGCACCCGATCCGCGAGGTGCCCCGCTGGCAGTGGAGCCCGGACGGCTGACCACCCGAATCCCGCCCTCCGCGCCGGGGACGAGATCGGCGACCTGAGCGGTAGCAAGGACCTCTGGACCGCCGAAACGGCTCACCTCGATGGCGCGCGTCGGGGCACGCCCCGCCGCGCCGGTCGGCGATGTCGCGTACGTGCAGGCCGGGCTGGTCGGGATCGACGTTGTAGGCGATCACGCGCGCCGGGCGAATCCGGATGATCTCGGGAGCGAGGTGCGGGTCCGCGGGCAGGTGAGTGGCCGTCTCGGCGATGCCGCGGATCTCCAGGAAGTGCGCGCCCTGAGCAGTCGGCTCGGTCACCTCGTCGACCACGAACGCGACCCGCGGACGTGCCTGGACGTTGCGGTATTTCGCGCTGCTGGCCATCGCGTACCCCGCGATGTCGATCGTTTCCAGAGCAACGTTGTAGGTGAAGCCGAGCGGCTTCACCTGCGGCGTGCCGTCCGGGCCAATGGTGGACAGGTGGCCCCGTTCCTGCCGGGTCAGGAACCGGTACTCGGCATCAGTGAGGATCATGTGACCGAGGCTAGGACCTCACGCCAGCTTGAGGTCAAAGGTCACCGCGCGGCAGCTCGGCCGCTGGCGCCGCCGAGCCGCCCCGCGGGACGTGTCTCGGGCTCGTCACTGGATGGGCGAGTCCGATGGTGGCAGCTGGAACGATCTCTCGGGCTCGACCGCCTTCACGCCCTCGACGTTCGCCAGTGACCGTGAGTCGGTGCCCGCTATCGATCCGGTGATCACTCCTATGTCGTCGAGGGCCTGGTCGATGTGCATGCCGTTGGCCCGCAGCGCGGCGGAAACCTCCGCGATTCTGGTCAGATACGCGTCGTCGACGGTGACGATCACACCGATGTCCTCCACCGGCTGACGGTACCCATCGTCCGGGTGTTCCACAGCCGACGGCACCTAGGGTGCCTGCACGAGGCCCGTGCCCACATCGCGGGCCGGCAGCGGGAGCCTTTTCGCCGTCGTCGCCAGGAGGTCCGCGAGATCGGTCGCGCTGATACCGGGCTTCGCCTCCACGAGCAGGGCCGCAATTCCCGCGACGTGCGGGGTGGCCATGCTCGTACCCATGATCGCCTTGTACCTGGACGGCATCGGCCAGGTCGAGTGCACCCGGACTCCCGGCGCGGCGACGTTGACCTCGCCGCCATTCGGGTTGACTCCGCCGCACGAGAAGAGGGCCACGTCGAGGTTCTCGTCAACCGCCGCGACGGCGAGGATGGAGGGGCAGTTCGCCGGATGCCCGACCGGCTGGATGCTCCCGTCCTGGCGCCGGCTTTCATTACCGGCCGCCGCGATGACCAGGGTTCCCTGGTCCAGCGCGCGCCGCGCCGCGTTCTCGAAAACAGCCGACGGCGACTGCCCGATGACCGTCGGGGCGCCGAGCGACATGGAGACGATATGGCAGCCGTTTCGGACCGCCCAGGAAATTCCCGCGAGAATCTGCGTGTCGGTACCGCGCCCGGTGTTGTCCAGCACTTTCCCGACGAAGATGTCGGCGTTGTAGGCGACTCCATAGCGCGGCGCCACCCCCGGCTGGCGTGGCCCGCACGCGGTGCCGACGCAGTGCGTCCCGTGGCCGACCACGTCCTGGACGTCCTGGCCCGGCACGAACGACTGCGTCACAAGCCGGCGATCGGCGAAGTCCGGGTGCTTCAGATCGAAGCCGGTGTCGAGAACGGCCACCTTGACTCCGCGCCCGCTGTAGATCGAGTCGATCACGGCGGTGGCCTGAAGACCCCACGTGCTCTGGGACTCGTCCCAGACCCGGGTGCCCATGCCGTTGGGGGCGCCGTGTTCGGCCCGGCCGTTCGGCTTCTCGGTGACGCCGTCGACGATGCCCTCGACGAGCGCGTTCACCGCGTCGCGGTATCCCCGCAGGTAGAACTGGCTCTCGGTGGACGGCGCGGCCGTCGTGGCGTAGACGACGCGTTCGGCCTCCACCACGTGGACCGCGCTGCTCTCGTGCGCGACCGCGAGCAGGCCGGCGGCGCCCTCGGGTGGGACCTCGACGACGGCCACGCCGAGTTCGGGAAACATGAGGCCGTCCGCGCCCGACGGCGGAACCGAGGTCCCGGCCGGGAGGTCATGCGCGTCGGCGATCCTGGTGTCCGTCGCCCGCTGAACCGCCGCGATACCCGCCTGCTTCTCCCCCTGATCGAGCAGTACCAGGTACCTACCGGTGGTCTCGGTCCTGGGTTCTCTGGGGTCTGATCCAAAAAATGGCCTGCTCACTGGTACCCTTCCGTGGCCAGAACACCGCTACCGGAAACTCGCCGCCCGCATCCGAGGGTGCGCGCCTCCAGCCAACAGTCCCAACCTGTTCTCGGCAACCCGATCAAAATGCCGGGAACACGTCCGGGAAAATCCGGAAGGCCGGGCGGGAAAAGAATCCCAGGAGCCGCGAGGGCCCGGAAAACGGCCGGGGCCCGCGCGCCGTGGCGACGGCGCGCGGACCCCGGAGGAACTGGATCAGGCCCCGCCGCTGATGGTCGTCGTGAAGTTGACGGTCGAGAACACGCCCTCCTGGACGTAGTTCGCCTTGTTTTCAGCGGACTCGAGCGGAGCGAAGATGGCGGTCAGGTAGTACACGTCGATCTGCAGACTGCTCATCGTGAGCGTCAGCGTCGACAGGTTCGCCCCCGGGTAGAGGGCCGGGACGAGTGGGCACGGATTGGCGCTCAACGTCTCGCACGTCCAGTAGACGACCCCGATCGGCGCGGGAGCCGCCGGGTTGGCGGCGTTGACGAACGACGCGGTCCAGCTCGCGGTGCCGGGCGCGCTGATGTCGATCACAGGGGGGTTGCCCGGGTCAGGGGTGATGACGACGGCGACCGGCGCCGGCCGGGGCGTCGCGGTGGCCGAGGCGGTGTCGTTGCCGGGCACCGGGTCGGACGTGGCGGCGGAAACGGTGGCGCTGACCGTCTGGGCGCCGAGCGCGACATCCCCGGCGAGGGCGGAGACGGTGAGCGTGGCCTGGGCGCCCGGCGCGAGGTCGCCGATGGTCCAGACCCCGGTCGACGAGTCGTAGGTGGTCGTCCCGGACGGGCTGGCGACCGGCGTCACGAGCCCCGCCGGGATCGCGACGGCGGCGCTCACACCCTGCGCGGCGGTGGTGGCGCTCGTGTTCGTCACCGTCGTCGTGAAGGTCACGTCGTCGTAGTAGACCGGCGAGGGACTGCTCACCGACTGCGCGACCGCGAGGTCGGCCCCACCCGGCGGCGGACTGTCGTAAACGGTGGTGAAGACGAGGACCGTGGAGGCGGTCTCCTGGACGTAGTTGACACTGGCGGCGTCGGGCGTGAAGAGCGCGTAGAGGCTGACCTCGCCGATCGGCAGGCCGGTGGCCGAGAGCGACAGCGTCAGGATGTTCGGTGTGCTGAGCGCCGGGGAGTCGCCGCACGGCTCGCCATTGCCGCCGATGCAGCTCCAGTGGAACGTTCCGGTCGGCGCCGGCGCGGCGGGATTGGCGGCGTTGGCGAACGACGCGGTCCAGGTCACCGTTCCGGGAACGCCGACGTCGATCGGCTGGGGGTTGGCCGGGTCCGGCGTGATGGTGACCTCGACCGGCGCCGGCCGCGAGGTCACGGTGGCCGACGCGGTGTCGTTGGCCGACACGGGGTCGGGGGTCGCGGCGGAGACGGCCGCGGTCAGGGTCCTGGCGCCGAACCTGACATCGTCGGCGAGGGCCGAAAGGCTGAGCGTCGCCTGGGCGCCCGGCGCGAGGTCACCGATGGTCCAGATCGCCGTCGCCGGGTCGTAGCTGGTCGCCGCGGACGGGGTGACGACCGGGGTCACGAGCCCGGCCGGAATCGTGAGGACGACGCTCACGTCCTGCGTGGCGGTGGTGGCGCTCGTGTTCGTCACCGTCGTCGTGAAGGCCACGTCGTCGTAGTAGACCGGCGAGGGGTTGTCGACCGTCTGCGTGACGGCCAGGTCGGCCTCGGCGGCGGCCGTGCCGACGGTCAGAACCGCCGTCGCCGCGATGCCCTTGTTCTTCACGGTGACGGTGTGCGTGCCCGGCGCGGTCGCGGTGCACGTCGCGCCCGCGCAGCTCCCGTTGGGGCTGATGCTGTACCTGGTGCCGCTCGGGTCGAGGGCCACCGCGTTGCCGAAGGCGTCGAATCCCCGCGCCGTGTACGCCTGGGTCGCGCCGGGGGCGATCGTCGACGTCGTGGGACTGACCGTGAGGCTCGCCAGCGGCCCGGCGCTCACGGTGAAGGTGTTCGCGTCCGCGAACGGGATCGCCGCCCCGCCGGCCGGCGTGAACGCGGCCGGGAAGGCGAAGGTGCCCGGCGTGGTCGGCACGGTCACGTTGCCGTAGGCCAGGGTCGCCGTCTGCCCGTCGGCGCAGTCCGTCGCGACGGTGATCACATTCGATCCGTCGGGCTGGGCGGCGGTCCCCACCACCTGGAACTGGGCGCACCCCGAGGTCACGCCGAGATAGCCCGGCGCCGACGGAGTTGCTGACTGCGGCGCGGAGAAGCCGGCCGGCACGGCGATGGTGATCGTGCCGGGAGCCGTCGGTTTCTGGGCCCGATACGTCCAGCCGAGGGCTACACCCTGAGCGCCGGCGGTTGCCTTCTTGTTGATGTGCTTGAGGCTTCCCGGATTGACCGTCGCGGCCTGGGCGGTGCCCACGACCAGGAGTGGCCCAACCAGCGCGGCGGCCGTCAGCGCGGCCCTCAGCCTGGCTCGGCCAGGCCGCCCCGACCGACCAAGCGCGGCACGTATTACCACTACTTACCCCCCGTGCACCCCGACAGGAAATACCTGGATGCCAGACCGTACTCGAAATCCGGCGAATCCGGGCGGTTCCGGCCGGCGTGGTCGGCGGTCTACGGCGCAGGCCGCCGCGCGTCCATGTCGCCGCCCGCGTCGCCGGCCGCGTCGGCCGGCTTTCCCGCCCGGCCGACGTGTTTGATCGGCTTGTGCGGGAAGCGTCTACGGGCATGCAGCTCGGCCGGTGAGCCGGCGATGACGTAGAGGTTCTCCACCTTGTCCTGGAGCGGGCGGAGTACCAGCGACATGAACTCCTTGCGGTCGTCGAGGTAGGGCTCCAGGACGTCCTCGCCGGCCGGGCACACCGCCAGGCAGTACGCCGCCTTGTAGTTCGCCTTGAAGGACAGGCTCTGCCACATCGAGGCGTTCTCGCTGTCGGTGACCCGGGCGCGGAAGTCCGCGCCGTCCCGGCTGTCCGCGACGGTCTCGACCCAGTCCGTGAAACCGCCCATGAACTCCCGGTAATTGTGGGTGAAGCAGGCGAAGAAATCGAAGGAACCGTCCTTCGCGATCGCCCCCACCGGGCACGCAGCTATGCAGAGCTTGCACTCGAGGCAGGGGTTGTAGTCGATCGGCTCGCCATACTCGCTGACGTCCGCGGCCACAAGGATCGTCGCCAGCAGGACGAAGCTGCCGAACCGAGGGTGAATCACGTTGCGATGGATGCCGATGGCTCCAAGCCCGGCGGCCACGGCGACCGTCTTGTGGGCGACGACCCAGATCCGGCCCGGATAGCGGTCCATCTCCATCGGAAACGTCGCCGACGGGTTCACCGCGCGATACCCGGCATCCTGGAGCTCCCGGACCACGGAACGGGCCGCCTCATTGATGATCTCACCCGAGCGGTGGAACTCCTGGTTGGCGACGCTTCGCTCCGGAGAACGCACGTTGTCCCGGTTCATCCGGACGACCAGGGAGATCAGGGCCCGGGTCCCGGGCAGGGCCCGCTCCACGTGCTCGCGCTCGCCCGCGAGCTCGGGACGGTCCAGCGGCACCGCCGAGACGTCGTCCGCTCCCGCGCGCAGCGCCACCTCCCGCAGCCAGCCGCCGTCGATCACGCGGGGAGCCCTCCTGGCCGCGGCCTCGTCGTCCGCGCCCAGCGGCCGCCCCGGCAGCTCCCGGGACGCGGCCCGCTCGGCGGCCTCCCGCTCGGCGCGGCGGTCGAGCACGGCGGCCACCGACGGGTGCGCGGCGAGCCGGGGCGCCATCCCTGGGCGCGCCTGCCGGTTGGACGGCTGCTCCATCGGGGCCTCCTGATCCTCACGAGTAGGTTGTGTTTTCCAACCTACCAGCGGACCAATCGTCCGTCATGGCCGTGACGTGCTAAGTTGGTTTTCCAGACCGACAGAGCCGAACAGTGCGGTCCGAACAGTGCCGTCCAAGCAGTGCGGCCCAAGCAGGGCGGTCCGAACACGGCGGTCCGAAGGACACGGCCAGGGAGAGTCCGATCATGGCCACCAATGGGCGAGAGTGCTCGATCGCCAACGCGCTCGCCGTCATCGGCGAGCGCTGGAGCCTGCTCGCCCTGCGCGAGGTCCTGCTGGGCGTCCGCCGGTTCGACGAGATCGCCCGCAACACCGGGGCCAGCCGGGACATCCTCGCGGCCCGGCTGCGCACCCTCGTCGACCGCGGCGTGCTGGCCAAGGAGCTGTACCAGGAGCACCCGCCGCGCTACGAGTACGTCCCGACCGCGGCGGCCCGCGACCTCCAGCCGGTCATCCTCGGCCTGATGCAGTGGGGCGACAGGTACGCCACCGAGGGGCCGCCCCCGTCCGTCTTCGCGCACGACTGCGGCGCCGAGCTGCGCCTACAGATCGTCTGCGCGCACTGCGACCGGCCCGTCGAGCCGGGATCCACCCACGCCGTCCGCCTCGGCGCCGTCCGCTGACGGCGACGCCCGGCCGGGAGCCCTCCGGTGGCTCCCGCGCCGACCCGCCCGACCGACGCGCGCGCCCTTCTCGCTCGGGCATCCACCGCGAGCCTGGCCGTGCGGCCCGAGCTCCGTCCGCGCCTACACCTCGCCGGCCGGTGCACCGGCCGGCCGCCCGTCCTCGGCCGCTTCCGCCGGCTGATGGGTCACCGCCCAGGCACAGATCGCGGCGAGCGGCGCCTGCAAGGTCTTGCCGAGCTCGGTGAGGGCGTATTCGACGTGCTGTGGCGGCGGGGGCGGGGGGGGACGCGCCGCGGGCGCGGCCGCCACGGCCGGCGTGGTGGTGACGGTCGTCCTCCTGCTCAGGAGGCGGGGGTGACCAGAGGCGGGAAGATCGCTTACAAGCCGGTGGGCATGGTCGGTGGTGTGCTGGCCGGAGCTGTGTCGGGATTCCTCGTGAGGAAGACCTGGGCCGCCATCTCCGGTGAGGAGGAGACTCCTGGGGCGCTGCGACTCGACCACGGCTTCGCCGAGGTGGTCCTCGCCGCCGCCCTGCAGGGCGCGGTGTTCGCCGCCACGAGCACCGCGATCAACCGGCTCGGGGCGCTCGGTTTCCGGCGCGCGACCGGAGTGTGGCCGGGGGACTGAGACCCGGACCGAGCCTCGCGCTCGCCCGAAGACCGTGATCGCCCGGAGCGGCCGATGGCCGCTCCGGGCGATCGGCGTCTGGCGTCGGACCTTCTGGCAGCCGAGGCCACGCGAAACGGTCTATCGCGTTGTCCGTGAGTCCGCGAACGTTCCTGGAACGGCGCCGCCCTGACCGACAGCGAGCTTCCACAGGTCGAAAGGAAGGCGGTGCCGGCGGCCGACCGGCCGACCGCGTCCGCCGTCGGATCCTGGGCGTGCGCGACGAACCCGCCGGACGCCGTCCGGTCGCCGAGGCCGGACGTGGCGAGCATGCGGAGGCGGCGGGACCGTGCATGGCCGCTGCCTACCTACCCCGCCGCCCGAGGTCCCCAACCTGACCCCGGCGGCCGGCGGCTTTGCGTGGCGGAACGTGTGCGAGAAGCGAGCGGGGGTATGCGCCGGGCATCGATCGGGCCGCGGCGCGCTGCCGGTGGCCATGACGGTTGTGTCAGGGGCGGGTCTCACGAAGAGGTAGCTATGCGCGTGTCCGAACGGGTAGTCGAGCGGCTCGAGCAGGGGCGGGAGCTTGATCCGATCGCTGGGCGCCTTGCGTCGTTCTGGTCGGTGGCGCTTCGGTCGGAACGGTTGCGTGATCTCCTGAGCGGCCGGCCGCTCGGCCATCCGCTGCATCCGGCGGCCGTGATCGTTCCGGCGGGGACGCTGCTGAGCGCGACCCTGCTGGACGTCACCGGCGGTCCGGGCACGCGGCCGGCCGCGCGGCGGCTCATCGGGGTCGGCCTGCTGTCGGCCGCCCCGGCCGCGGCGGCCGGGTGGGCGGACTGGCTCGACACCGAAGGCGCCGAGCGCCGGGTCGGGATCGTGCACGCGACGGCCAACCTCGTCGGCGTCATGAGCTACGCGGCGTCGTGGTGGCAGCGCCGCCGCGGCGGGAGTGGGCTGGCCGCGGGCCTCGCCGGGGCGACCGCCCTCGGCGTCGGAGGATGGCTGGGAGGCCATCTGGCCTACGCGCTGGGGGTGGGGGTGGACACCACCGCGTTCCAGCGGGGCCCGGCCGACTGGACGGACGCGCTGGCGGCCAGCGAGGTGACCGCGGTGCCGCGGGCGGTCGACGTCGACGGAGCGCCCGTGCTGCTGACCAGGGTCAACGGCCGGATCGTCGCGATCGGTAACCGTTGCACCCACCGGGGCGGCCCCCTGGCCGACGGCGAACGCGACGGCGACCGCGTGACGTGCCCCTGGCACGGGAGCCGGTTCGAGCTGGCCTCCGGCGAGGCCGTCCTGGGCCCGGCCACCCGCCCCCAGCCGGTGTACGAGGTCCGCGAGATCGACGGGCGGGTGGAGATCCGCCGGCTGGAGGCGCGGGCGCTGCGCGCCAACCCCGTCGGTCCGGCGCCCGGTCGGGTACTGACCGGCCAACGGTGAGGCGGGCCGAGAGCCAGCGAGTCTCCCGGCCGGTCCTGGCGTGTTCTGCCAGCCGTTCGGACGCCAAGGCCGAGGCGGTTTGATGAGCGTGGTGGGCTACCTGCAAGCCCATGACGTCGTCGAGGGGGGTTCCTCGACCGGGCCGCGACGGCCCTGGGGCGCGACGGCTCCGGGGACGGCGCGGACGTGGCGCGAGCGGCCGCTGTGGCGCCCCGCCACCGCCCGCCGGTGGGCGGCGGCCTCGCCGCGCGCGGGCGTGGCGGACGGGGGAGTCGCGTGACAGCATTCGGTAGCCGGTCCGTCGCGGCCGGTCGCGCGGCGGTCGACGCGTCGCGACGTCCACCCGACCGAGGCGGGCCGCGTACCGATGAGCCAGGGATCAACCGTTCACGGCGTGACGTACGACCTGCTCAGGTCGCTGGGCATGACGACCGTCTTCGGCAACCCGGGGTCGACGGAGGAGCCGTTCCTGCGGGACTTCCCGGCCGACTTCACCTATGTCCTCGGCCTGCAGGAGGCGTCCGTCATCGCCATGGCCGACGCGTTCGCGCAGGTCACCCGGCGGCCCGCGCTGGTGAACCTGCACTCCTCCGCGGGTGTCGGGAACGCCGTCGGCAACCTGGTCACGGCATACCACGGCCACACACCGCTGGTGGTCACCTCGGGCCAGCAGCACCGCGAGATGCTGATCGGCGAGCCCTACCTGGGCAACCGCGACGCCACGACGTTGCCGAGGCCCTGGGTGAAGTGGTCCTATGAGCCGGCCCGCGCCGAGGACGTCCCCGCGGCCCTGATGCGGGCCTACGCGATGGCGGCGCAGCCCCCGGCCGGCCCGGTCTATCTGTCGATCCCGCTCGACGACTGGAACGTCGCGCTGGCCGAGCCGGCCGTCGTGCGCGGCGTGAGCACCGTCGTCGCGCCCGACGCCGAGCGGCTGCTTGGCTTCGCCGAGCGCATCTCGGCGAGCCGGCGCCCGGCCCTGGTGTTCGGCCCCGACGTCGACCGGCGCGGTGGCTGGCACGCGGCCGTCGCGCTCGCCGAGAAGCTGCGGGCGTCCGTGTACGGCCCGCCGTTGCCGGACCGGATCTCGTTCCCGGAGGACCATCCGCTCTACCAGGGGCCGCTCGGGCTCTCCCTGAAGGCCGTGAGCGACCGGCTGGCGGGGCACGACCTCGTGGTCGTCGCCGGAGCCGAGGTGTTCCGCTACTACCCCTACGTCGCCGGCGACGTCCTGCCGCCCGGCACCGCGTTGCTGCAGCTCACGGACGACCCGGCGGTGGCCGCGTCGGCGCGTGCCGGCGACAGCGTCCTCGGTGACCCACGGATCGCCCTCGTACGGCTCACCGAGCTCGTGGCGGAGGGCACTCAGCGCACGCCGCCCAAGCCGATGCGCCGCGCCAGGGCCCTGCCGGACGGGCCGAGCAGGCCACTGACGGCGGCGGAGGTCCACGCGGCGCTGAGCGCGGCCCGCCCGGCGAACGCCGTCCTGCTCTACGAGTCGACCTCGACGATGGCCCTGCGGGACGAGTGGCTGCCGACGGTCGGGCCCGGCTCGTTCTTCGCGACGGCCAGCGGCGGTATCGGGTGGGCGGTGCCGGCGGCGGTCGGCGTGGCGCTTGGTGACCGGGCGCGCGGCGAGAGCCGGCCGGTGATCGGCGTCATCGGTGACGGCTCGTTCCAGTATTCCGTGCAGGCCGTCTGGACCGCGGCGCAGCACGCGTTGCCCGTCGCGTACGTCGTCCTGCGCAACCGGGAGTACTCGGTGTTGAAGTCCTTCGCCGAACTGGAGAACACGCCGGGCGTGCCGGGGCTCGACCTGCCGGGGCTGGACATCGCGTCGCTGGCGCGCGGCTTTGGCTGCCGGGGCATCGACGTCGAGACCGTGGACGAGCTGGAGAAGGAGCTCACCGCCGCGCTGGAGACCGGCACCCCCACCGTGATCGTGGTCGAGACGCGGCCGCAGCACGCCGACCTCTGACGCGACGGCCGGCGCCGCGGGACCGGCGGGCCTCGGGAAGCCGAGGCGTCCGGCTCCGCGGCGCGCCCGTCCGCTGATCTTCGCCGGGTGGGTATGTGGCATTGCGTTACAGTGGCCAGGCGGCCGGGTAGGTGGCCGGACAGCTGACGCTTGGGGTCCCGGCCCAGGGGCCAGCCCGGGGAGGACTGTGTGGCTCGGGTGATCGCGCGCGAGGGCCAGGAGCGCCGGGTCGACGGGATAGGCCAGGGCGACCACCTGTGCCTGGTATACGCCGACGACGCCGAGCAGCGCCGAGTGGTCACCGCGTATGTACGGGCTGGCCTCAGCCGCGGGGAACGGGTGCTGTACTTCGCCGACGCCCGCGCCCCGCGCGAGGTGCTGGGGTGGCTGCGCGCGGAGGGTGTCGACCCGTCCACGGCCCTTACCACCGGCCAGCTCTCCGTGACCACCGCCGCCGTCGGCTATCTCGCCTTCGGCGCGTTCGACGCCCATGCCGTGGCCCAGACCCTGCAGGCCGAGGTGAGCGACGCGCTGTCGGCCGGCTTCACCGGCCTTCGGGTCAGTGGCGAGATGAGCTGGGCGCTGCGCGACGTGCCCGGCGCCGACCAGCTGGGCACCTACGAGACCGCGGTGAACGCGGTGTTCGCGGGCCAGCCGGCCTCGGCGATCTGTCAGTACGACGCGCGCCGATTCAGCGCCGCCGCGTTGGACGACACGCAGCGACGCCACCCGGGAACGGTGGAACTCGCGCCGCTCCACCTCAACAGCCGGCTGCGCGTCACGCCGTCGTTCCGATGCGGGCAGCGGATGCTGCGGGTGCAGGGCACGGTCGACCACCACACCATCGCCGCCTTCGCGGCGACGCTCGAAACCGTTCTGGGATGGCCGGGCGACGTCTGGGTCGACCTGGGTGAGCTGGAGTTCATCGATCTGGCGGGACTGCGGGCGCTGGCCCAGACCGCGGCGCGGCTGCCGGCGGGACGGCGGATGCACCTGGTGGAGCTGGCCCCGTTGCTGTGTCAGGTCGTCAACCTGGCCGAGTTCGACGACATCTCCTCCCTTACCGTCACCGCGCGAGATGCCGCGTGACCGACCCGGCCGGACCTCGCCTTCCCTCGTCACGGCGCCTGACCCACCAGGCGCTGATCTACGGCAGTGACGAGGAGTTCCTCGCCGCGACGGTGCCGTTCTGCCTGGACGGTGTCGACCAGGGCGATTCGCTGCTGGTCATCACCACCGCCGGTAACACCGACCTGCTGCGGGAGGCGCTGCGCGACGCCGTCAACAAGGTCGAGTTCCTCGCCTCCGAGGAGTGGTACGGCACGCCAGGGAGCGCGCTGGGTGCCTGCCACCGGGTGGTCGATCAGCAGGTCGCCGTGGGTGAGCACCGGCGGATGCGGGTGATCGGCGAGCCGCTGTGGCACGGCAGGGACGCGGTGGAGACGGCCGAGTGGACGCGCTACGAGTCGGCGATCAATCTCGCGTTCGCCGCCTGCCCGGCGTGGATGATCTGCCCGTATGACACCAGGCTGGTGCCCGAGGCGGTGATCGCCGACGCGCGGCGTACCCACCCGGAACTGGCCGTGGGGGCGTCCACGCGCTCCAGTCCCGACTACGTCGACCCGGCGGCCACCACCGGTTTCTGGGAACGGCGGATCGCGCCGCTGCCCGCCGACGGCGACGGCGACGCGGCCGTGCTGGACTTCGATGCCGACCTGGCCGCGGTGCGGGTCTTCGTCGCGCGCACCGCGGCCGCCCTCGGCGTCTCGCCCGACGGGGTCGGCCGGCTGGTGTTCAGCGTGAACGAGATCGCGACCAACGCGCTTCAACACGGGGGCGCGGGACGGCTGACGATGCGGCTGGCCGGGCGGCGCCTGGTCTGCGACGTCGCCAACCCCAGCCGGCGCGCCACCGACTGGTTCCTGGGCTACCGGCCACCCGGCCCCGGCCAGGAGCGCGGGTACGGCTTATGGGCGGTGCGGCAGCTGTGCCGCCTGGTGGAGATCGACACCAGCGACGGTGTCACCACCGTCCGGCTGCACGTCGACCTCGACTGAGCCGCCCGCTCCGCCCGGCCGGGACCGGCGAGGACCGCCACGGTCGGCGGCGGCCTGGCCTGGCGACGACGGCCTGGCCTGCGGACGGCGGCCGGGCAGCCGCGGCTCAGGCGATGGAGATCGACTTGATGTCGAGGTAGCCTTCCAGGCCCTCGCGGCCGAGTTCGCGGCCGTATCCGCTGGACTTGACCCCGCCGAAGGGCGCCGCCGGGTCCATGGAGTACCCCTGGTTCACTCCGAAGGTCCCGGCCCGGACCTGGCGGGCGACGTCCAGCCCGCGCGCCGTGTCCGCGGTGAACACCGAGCCGGCGAGGCCGTATTCGGTGTCGTTCGCGATGCGGACGGCCTCGTTCTGGTCGTGGTAGGGGATGACGGCGAGCACCGGGCCGAAGATCTCCTCGCGGGCGACGGTCATGGCGGGGTCGACGGCGCTGAAGACGGTCGGTCGCACGTACCAGCCTCGATCGAGCCCGGCGGGCAGGTCGGTGCCCCCGACGACGAGCCTGGCGCCCTCGCGCACGCCGGCGTCGATGTAGCGCCGTACCCGTTCCTGCTGGCGGCGCGTCACCAGCGGGCCCATCTCGGTGGCTGGGTCGGCGGGGTCGGCGACCCTGATGGCCGACAGGGCCGCCCCGAGGGCGTCGGCGTGGTCGTCGGCGCGGGCCGCCGGTACGAGCACGCGGGTGAGGGCGTTGCAGATCTGGCCGGCCATGCCCATGCCGGAGAGGCGGACGGCCGCGGCGACGGCCGCCGGGTCGGCGTCGTCGAGCGCGATCGCCGCGGACTTCCCGCCGAGCTCGAGGCTGACCCTGGTGAGGTTGCGGGCGCAGGCCGCCGCGACCTGCCGGCCGGCGGCCGTCGAGCCGGTGAACGACACCTTGTCGATGCCCGGGTGGGCGACGAGGTGGGCGCTCGTGTCCCGGTCCGCCGGGACGACGTTCACCACGCCGGGCGGCAGCCCGGCCTGCTCGAACAGGGCCGCGAGCACCAGCGCGTCGAGCGGTGACTCGGGCGCTGGCTTGAGGACGACCGCGCACCCCGCCAGCAGAGCGGGGATGACCTTGGTGATGGTCAGGAACTGCGGCATGTTCCACGGGATCACGGCGGCGACGACGCCGACAGGCTCCTTGCGCAGCAGCACGTCCCGGCCGTAGACGCCCGGCCGGTCCTCCTGCCACGCGTAGTTCCGCGCGATGTCGGCCAGCGCGTTCATCGTCGAGAGTGCCAGGCCCACCTGGGCGCGCCGGGCGAAGGAGATCGGCGCGCCGAGCTCGGCGGTGATCACGTCGGCCAGTTCGTCGCGGCGTTCGCCGTAGAGGCCGGCGAGCCGCCGAACCGTCTCGATCCGCTCGGCCGGGTCGAGACGCGGCCAGGGTCCCTCGTCGAAGGCACGGCGCGCGGCCGCGACCGCGTCGTCGACGTCCGGCGGTCCCGCCGCCGCGACCCGGGCGATCGGTTCCTCCGTGTGCGGGGAGATCACCTCGATGGCCTGGTCGGTGCGCGGGGCGACCCATCGGCCTCCGATGAACAGGGTGCCGTGCTCGTCCATGAGCGCTCCTGGGCGTCGATGCTCGGCCCGCTCCGGGTCGGAGCGGGTGCGCGCGGCGGTCGTGTCCGTGCCGCCGTGTCCGTGCCTGTGCGTCCGTGCCGGCGGGCCCGTGTCGGCGGCCCGCGCGGGCCGACGGCCGCCGAAGCCGCCTTGCGCGGGCCGCGGAAGCCATGTTAGTCACTTGGGGAACAAGCTGTTAGTCAGTCGGAGAACGGTTCGACCGGGATCGAGGGCGACCTCGACAGGAGGATGGTCATGGCGCGACTCGCCACACCGCCGGCCAGCTGGACGACGCGCTACCCGGAGCTGGGCACCGGCCTGGTGTCCTACGAGGACTCGATCTCGCCGGAGTTCTACGAGCTCGAACGCGAGGCGATCTTCCGCCGGGCCTGGCTGAACGTGGGCCGCGTGGAGCAGCTGCCCCGCAAGGGCAGCTACTTCACCAAGGAGCTCGCGGTCGCCAGGACGTCGCTGCTCCTCACGCGGGACCTGGACGGCCAGGTGCGGGCCTTTCACAACGTGTGCCGCCACCGGGGCAACAAGCTGGTCTGGGACCACACCCCGCGCAGCGAGACCAGCGGCGTGTGCCGCCAGTTCATGTGCAAGTACCACGGCTGGCGGTACGGGCTCGACGGGCAGCTGAAGTTCGTGCTGCAGGAGGAGGAGTTCTTCGACTTCGACAAGGCCGACTTCCCGCTGGTGTCGGTCCACTGCGAGGTCTGGGAGGGCTTCATCTTCGTCAACCTGGCCGACGAACCCAGCCAGTCGCTGCGCGAGTTCCTCGGGCCGATGGTGCTCGGTCTGGAGGGCTACCCGTTCCACCTCTGCGGCGAGCGGTTCGCGTTCAAGGCGCAGATCCTCAGCAACTGGAAGATCTTCCTGGACGCCTTCCAGGAGTACTACCACGCCTCGGTGCTGCACTCGCAGCAGCAGGTCCCGTCCCTGCGGAGTTTCGAGACCGGCTACAAGGTCCCGCACTTCCAGATCGACGGGCCGCACCGGCTGATCAGCACGGGCGGCTGGAAGGGCACGCCACGCCACCTGCTGCCGCCGGAGCAAATGTACCCGATCGAGCCCGCGACCCAGGCCGGCCTCATGGGCCCGTGGGAACGGCCCGACATCCCCGAGCTCGACCCCGCCAACCTGCCCGCCGGGCTCAACCCGGGCAACCTCCAGCCGTGGTCGATCTCGAACTTCCAGATCTTCCCGAACTTCGTGATCCTCGTGTACGAGCGCGGCTGGTACCTCACGTACCAGTACTGGCCGACGTCCGCCGGCACCCATGACTGGGAGATGTCGTACTACTTCCCGCCGGCGCGTACCGCCAGCGAGCGCATCCGCCACGAGGTGACCGCCGTCGTGTCGAAGGAGGCCGCCCTCCAGGACGCCGCCACCCTCGACGGCACCCAACAGGGCCTGGAGTCCAGGGTGATCGACAAGTACCCGCTGTCCGACCAGGAGATCACCGTCCGGCACCTGCACAAGGCGGTCGGCGACTGGGTTCAGGCCTACCTGCGAGACGGGAAGGGGACCCGCGCGTGAGCGACCGGATGCTGCCGGAGGAGTTCGCCGATCTGGAGCCCTTCGCCGCGAGGTGGTGCATCGCGACCGAGGCGGGCCGGTACGCCGAACGGCTGAACAGCACGATGGCGGAGCTGGAGGCGTTCTACGGCGCGGCTCACCCGCGCGTCGGCGCGGCCATGGCCTACCTGGACGGCTTCGAGCTGTCGGACCTGCCCGAGCCGCAGCTGAACCTGCTCCACCTCGTGTACTCGCTGATCATGGTTTCCCTGCCGGTAGAGGTCTGGCACCAGCCAAGGGTCATCGACAGCGGCACCGCCTACTTCGACCGCTACCTGGAGCCCGTGCCGTGACCGCGACGATCACCTGTGAACCCCTGGCCGCGACCGTCGGCGCCGCGGTGAGCGGCGTCGACGCCGACCAGCTCGCCAAGGACGACACGATCGCCGCGTCGGTCCTCGAGGCGCTGGAGCGGTACGGCGTGCTCGTCTTTCGCGGCCTGAACCTCGACCCGGACAACCAGATCGCCTTCTGCCGCCGGCTCGGCGAGATCGACTACGAGTACGGCCACCACCCGGTGGCCGGCATCTACCGGGTGACCCTGGACAGGTCGAAGAACTCCTCGGCCGACTACCTCAAGGCCACCTTCCACTGGCACATGGACGGGTGCATGCCGCTGCACGGCGAGCCGCCGCAGAAGGCGACCATCCTCAGCGCCAAGCAGGTGGCGGCGTCCGGCGGGGAGACGGAGTTCGCCAGCACCTACGCCGGCCACGACGCGCTGTCCGACGACGAGAAGGAGCGGTTCGCCGCGCTGCGGGTCGTGCACACGTTCGAGGCGTCCCAGCGCACGGTCTACCCGGACCCGACCCCGGAGCAGCTGGCGCGGTGGCGCGCCCGGCCGAGCTCGACGCACCCCCTGGTCTGGACGCGGCGCACCGGCCGCAGGTCGCTGGTCATCGGCGCGCACGCCAGCCACGTCGTCGGGATGGATCTCGAGGAGGGCCGGGCGCTGCTCGGGGGGCTGCTCGACCGCGCGACCAGGCCCGAGCGCGCCTACCGCCACCACTGGTCGGTGGGGGACACGGTCATCTGGGACAACACCGGCGTCGTGCATCGCGCGGCGCCCTACGACCCGAGCTCGCCGCGGGAGCTGCTGCGCACGACGGTGTTCGGCGACGAGCCGATCCGTTGATCGCCGGGCGGGCCGGTCCTACCCGGCCGGGCTGGCGAGGGCGTCCCGCGCCGGGCGGCGGTCGCCCTCCAGGGCGCGGATCTCACGCTCGATCACCGCCACCAGCTCCGCGTGGCCGATGTCGACGTCGAACGCGTCCTCGATGTGCAGGAACCGGGAGACCGCCGCGATGACGAGAATCAGCGACGCCGGCGGCCACCGGCGCGGGTCGAGTCCGTAGCCGGTCAGCACGTCCGAGAGCGCCTCGAGCTGCAGGGTCCGGAACTTCCGCGAGTACGCGCCGATTTCTGCCCGTATCGCCTTGCGGTGATTGGCCAGCGCGATGAACTCCATCGTCAGCGCGTTGCTGGAGAAGTCCTGGGTCAGCTCCCACAGGGCCCACAACGGCTGCGGCGACCGCAACACCTGCCGCAGCCGGGCCAGGCTGCGCTCGGCGCCCCGCCGGAACAGCTCGACGAACAAGCCGTCCATCGTGCCGAAGTAGTAGTAGACGAGCCCGTTGTTGACGCCCGCCCGCTGGGCCAGCCGGCGGGTGGTGACCGCGGCGTAGCCCTCCTCGAGCATCAGGGCCTCGGTGGCGTCGAGCAGCGCCGTGCGGGTGATCGACTCGTCGACGACGCTCCGCCGTGCCGGCGCCATGTCCATCCTCCCGCGGCTCCCAGGGCCTGATCCCGCCCCTAGTTTCGCGCCGAGCGCCCAGGGGAGGGCGCTTGCCTCCGGCCGAACCCCATGTTAGTCATGTGAAGAACAGTGTTAGTCGACTGACGAACACCCTGCTGGAACAGGAGAACGCGTCGACGGGCCGCGCCAGCGTGATGAGGACCACGACACCGGCGGGTCGGCGCGCGGCGCGTCCCGCGTGAGCCGGTGACCGACCCCGTCGAAGTGATCCACGAATGAGGAAGGACACAGCGATGGCGCGTAGCAGGACGCCGCGCTCCCGGGTGGCGGTCGTCACCGGCGGGGCGTCGGGCATCGGTGAGGCCACCTGCCATCACCTGGCCGAACGCGGCCACCGGATCGCGGTGCTCGACCTCGACACGGCGGGCGTGGAACGGGTGGTCAAGGAGCTGCGCGCCAACGGGGCGCGGGCGCTCGGCCTCACCGCCGACGTCACGGACCGCGGCGCCCTCGACGCCGCCTTCGCCGAGACCCGCGCGGCGCTCGGGCCGACCGAGATCCTGGTGACCAGCGCCGGCCTCGTCGCCTTCGAGGAGTTCGACCAGATCACGCTCGAGCACTGGGACCGGGTGCTCGCCGTCAACCTCACCGGCACCTTCCACTGCTGCCAGGCAGCCCTGCCCGACATGGTCGCGGCCCGCTGGGGCCGCATCGTCACGATCTCGTCGTCCAGCGCCCAGCGGGGCTCACCGAAGATGGCGCACTACGCGGCCGCCAAGGGCGGCGTGATGGTGCTGACCAAGTCGTTGGCCCGCGCCTACGCCTCCCACGGCATCACGGCCAACTGCATACCGCCGTCGGGCATCGAGACGCCGATGCAGCACCGGGACCAGGCCGCCGGGCACCTGCCGCCCAACGAGGTCATGGCCAGGACGATTCCGCTGGGCCATCTCGGGACCCCGGACGACATCGCGGCCGCGGCCGCGTTCCTCGCGTCCGAGGAGGCCGGCTTCATCACCGGGCAGGTCCTGGGCGTCAACGGCGGGCAGGTGCTGTGAGCAGGCCTGATCCGGCAGGAACCCAGGAGTTCGCCGATCCGGTGCGCAGCCCAGGGAACAGGGCCCAGACGCGGTGACCAGCGCCGTGGCGCCGCGCATCGGCCCGTTGCCGGCGGCCGAGTGGACCGCGGAGGACCGCGCGCTGATGCGCGGCCACCTGACCCGCGCCGAGCGCTACCTGTCCGGCGCCGCCGACGCGCCGCCGATGCCGCCGATCCTGGGCCTGCTGGCCCGTCATGTCCGGGTCGGCGGACCGTGGCTGGCCTTCAGCGGCCGGCTGCTGGAGGACGGCACCCTGCGGCCACGGGACCGGGAGCTGCTGATCCTGCGCGTCGGCGCGCGGACCCGCTGCCGCTACCTGTGGGCCGAACACGTCCGCATCGGCCGGGAGACCGGTCTCACCGACGCCGACCTGGCCGCGGTCGCCACCGGCACCGCGGTCGCCGCCGGTGCCGAGGCCGCGGCTGGTGCCGAGGCCGCCTCCGGCACCGCGGTCGCCGCCGGCGCGGAGGCCGGCGGGTGGGCCGGACGCGACCGCGACCTGCTGGCGGCCGTCGACCAGCTGGTGGACACCCACGTCGTCGACGACCCGACCTGGGCGCGCCTGGCCGAGGAGTTCGACGAGCGGGAGCTCCTCGAGCTGATGTTCGTCGTCGGCAGCTACCTGTGCCTGGCCATGGTGCTCAACAGCGTCGGGCTGGCGCCCCCGGCCGAACCCGACGACGCACCGGTTCCCTGGCCGGGCCCGGCCGCGAGTCCGTCCCCCGTCGACCCCCAGAAGGAGGAGAACCATGCCGCGTTTCCCGAAACCGCCGGAAGGTAGCTGGACCGAGCACTACCCGGGCCTGGGCACCGGGCCGGTGTCCTACGAGGACTCGATCTCGCCCGAGTACTTCGAGCGCGAGAAGGAGGCGATCTTCAAGCGGGCGTGGCTGAACGTCGGACGGGTCGAGCAGTTGCCACGCATGGGCAGCTACTTCACCAAGGACATCAAGGCCGCCCACGCGTCGATCGTCGTCGTGCGCGACAAGGCGGGCCAGGTGCGGGCCTTCCACAACATGTGCCGCCACCGCGGCAACAAGCTCGTCTGGACCGACGACCCGAAGAAGGAAAGCCAGGGCGTCTGCCGCCAGTTCGCCTGCAAGTACCACGGCTGGCGCTATGACCTCGACGGCTCGCTGACGTTCATCCAGCAGGAGGGCGAGTTCTTCGACGTCGACAAGAGCCAGTGGGGGCTGGCGCCAGTGCACTGCGACGTCTGGGCCGGGTTCATCTTCGTGAACTTCGCCCACGAGCCGAAGCAGCCGCTGCGCGAGTTCCTCGGGCCGATGGTGACCGACCTGGAGGGCTACCCGTTCGAGAGGATGACCGCCCGGTTCGGGTACAGCACCACGGTCGGGGCGAACTGGAAGCTCTTCATGGACGCGTTCGCGGAGTTCTACCACGCGCCCGTCCTGCACGGGAACCAGTCGCCGGAGAAGTACTCGAAGGCCGCCCTGCAGGCCGGTTTCGAGGCGCCGCATTACCAGATCGAGGAACCGCACCGGCTCGTGAGCACGTCCGGTGTCCGGTTCTGGGAGATGGGCGCGGACATGATCAAGCCGATGGAGGCGCTGACCCGCGGTGGGCTGTTCGGCCCGTGGGACAAGGCCGACCTCGGCGAGATGCCGAAGGGCGTCAACCCGGCGAAGTGCGACCCCTGGGGGCTGGACTCGTTCCAGCTGTTCCCGAACTTCGTGATCCTCATCTGGAGCCAGGGCTGGTACCTCACCTACCACTACTGGCCGACCTCGCACAACACGCACGTCTTCGAGGGCAACGTCTACTTCCTGCCGGCCACGAACATCCGTGACCGGATCGCGCAGGAGATGTCGGCGGTAACGTTCAAGGAGTTCGCGCTACAGGACGCGAACACGCTCGAAGCCACCCAGATGATGCTCGAGACCCGGTACGTCGACCGCTTCCTGCTGAACGACCAGGAGATCCTCTGCCGTCACCTCCACAAGGTCGTGGGCGACTGGGTCAACGACTACGAGGGAGCCCGCCGATGAGCGCCGAGGGAGTGAACACCCTGCTGCCGGCGGAGTTCGCCGATCTCGAACCGTTCGCCGCGAAGTGGTGCCTGGCGACGGAGCCGGAGCGGTACGGCACGCGGCTGGCCAGCACGACCGAGGAGATGCAGGTCTTCTACGACGCGGTCACCCCGCGGGCCGAGGCCGCGATGGCGTACCTGTCGGAGCTGCCGTACGACGCGCTGCCCGACGACGCGCTGAACCTGCTGTACCTGCTCTACTCGATGATCCAGGCGTCGTTCCCCGCCGAGATCTGGCGGCAGCCGAGGGTCCCGGACACGGGCGCCACGAGCTTCGACTGCTTCATCGAGCCGGTGCCGTGACCGCGCCGACCGTCCTACGCGCCGCCCGGTGGCTGGATGTCGACGCCGACGAGGCCCGGTCGCCGGCGGTGATCGTGGTGGAAGGAAACCGCGTCGTCGCGGTGAACCCCGCCGGGGTCCCCGCCGGCGCGACGGAGATCGACCTGGGTGACGTGACGCTGCTGCCCGGGCTGATGGACATGGAGCTCAACCTCCTCATCGGCGGCCCGGAGACGCCGACGGGCCTGCCGCTGCCGATGCACGGAGTCCAGGACGACCCGGCGTACCGTACGCTGCGCGCGACCATCAACGCCCGCAAGACCCTGCTCGCGGGGTTCACGACGGTCCGCAACCTCGGCCTGATGGTCAAGACGGGCGGCTACCTGCTCGACGTCGCGCTGCAACGCGCCATCGACCAGGGATGGGTGGAAGGCCCGCGCATCGTCCCCGCGGGGCACGCCGTCACTCCCTACGGCGGCCACCTCGACCCCACGGTGTTCCAACGGCTGGCACCGGGGATCATGCCGCTGTCCGTCGGCGAGGGGATCGCCAACGGCGTCGACCAGGTTCGCCACTGCGTGCGTTACCAGATCCGCCATGGCGCCAAGGTGATCAAGGTGTCGGCGTCGGGTGGCGTGATGTCGCACAGCACCGGCCCCGGCGCCCAGCAGTACTCCGACGAGGAACTGGCCGCGATCGCCGACGAGGCGCACCGGGCCGACATCCGCGTCGCCGCGCACGCGGTGGGGGACCGGGCGGTGCGGGCCTGCGTCGAGGCCGGGATCGACTGCGTCGAGCACGGCTTCCTCGCCAGCGACGAGACGCTGAAGCTGATGGCCGAACGCGGCACGTTCCTGGTGTCCACCACCTACCTGACCGACGCGATGGACGTCGCGCGGGCGGCACCGGAGCTCCAGGCGAAGGCCGCCGTGGTCTTTCCCCAGGCCAGGGCGATGCTGCCGAAGGCGATCGCCGCCGGCGTCCGGATCGCCTGCGGCACCGACGCCCCCGCCATCCCCCACGGCGACAACGCCAAGGAGCTGGCCGCGCTGGTGGCGCGCGGCATGACCCCGACCCAGGCCCTGCGGGCGGCGACCGTCACCAGCGCGGAGCTGATCGAGCGGGACCACGAGCTCGGCCGGCTTCGCGAGGGCTTCCTCGCGGACGTCATCGCCGTCCCCGGCGACCCCACCCAGGACATCACCGTCACCCAGGACGTCCGGTTCGTCATGAAGGACGGCCACATCCACAAGAACGCCTGACCAGCTCGGAGACCTGACCACCGAAGAAAGGAGCGCCGGATGACCAGCGGCGTGCTCATCGTCGAATCGCGCCCCGCCTCGCCCGAGGAGGCGGCGGCCTACCACGACTGGTACGACAACACGCACCTGCCCGAAATCCTGAAGGTCGAGGGCTTCGTCTCCGCCCGCCGCCTGGAATCGCTCGATGGCGACACCTTCCTCGTCATCTACGAGATCGACGGCGACGTCGAGACGGCGAAGGCGGCGCTGGGCCAGGCACAGGCCTCGGGAACGATGTCCCGGCCGCAAGGCGTAGAGCTCACCCCGCCGCCGATCGTGCGCTACTTCCGGTACCTCGGCCCCGCCAGCTGAGGCGGCCCGGTAGCACCCGCGGCTCTGTCCCGCCGGCCGTTCGGCCGGCGGTCATCGCTTTCCCGAGCCGGCCGGACCGCCTCCATCGTGGACCGGCCGGCGCTTTCACGATCGCGCAGAGGAGTCGACGACACATGCCGAAGACCATGAACCCGACTGGCCGGTGGGTCGGGAGACGGCCCAGACGACGCGCGGCGAGCGCGCGCTTAGGCGCCGCGGCCCTGGCCGCGGGCCTGCTGCTCGTTGGATGCGGCGGCGATGACGGGGGTGACGACACCCCGACCGCCGCCGGCACCAGCGACTCCGGGCTGCTGGGGCCGGTCGCGCGCGCCACGGGCGCACCGGTGCGGATCGGGCTGATCTCGGACGGCAAGGGCCCCGTCTCGGACCTGTCGATCGAGTTCGCCGTGAGCGACGCCACCGTCGCCTACCTCAACGAACGCCACTCCGGCATCGCCGGCCGGCCCATCGAGCTGGTGACGTGCGAGACGCTGTCGGACCCGGCCAAGGGCACCGACTGCGCCAACCGCATGGTCGAGGAGAACGTCGTCGCCGTCGTCGCCGGTTCGTCGACGGTGCTGGACAGCATGTGGCCGCCGATGCGCGACGCGAAGCTACCCCTGATGATCTACTCGGCGAGCGGCGCCGCGCTGCGGGACAGCGAGTCGACGTTCGCGCTGACCAACCCCTTCTTCAATCTGGTCACCTTCCCGATCCAGATGGCGAAGGACGTCGGCACGGACAAGGTGACCGTGATCTCGGTCGACTCGCCGAACGCGACGAGCGTCTACCAGGTGGTCGAGCCCGCGATCGAGAAGGCGGGCCTGGAGTTCGACCTGATCCGGATCGCCCCCGGAACGGCCGACATGACGCCGCAGCTGCGGCCGCTGGCCGCCGGCGACCCCGGGATCGTGGAGGTCGCGGGGAACGACGCGTTCTGCATCAGCGCGTTCAACGGCCTGCGGGACGTCGGCTTCACCGGCACCGTCATCGGCCTGTCGAACTGCATCAGCGACAGAACCCAGAAGGCGGTGCCCGGGTCCTTCCTGAAGGGCATGCACGTCCCCGCGTCGGCGCCCGTCGGCACGGACAACCCGTCGACCCGGCTGTTCGAGGCCGTCGCGACCACCTATGGCAAGGACATCGACACCAGCAGAGCGGCCGCGATGAGCATGTTCACGGTGCTCGCCGCCTTCCAGTCGGCGACCTCGCAGGTCTCCGGGGACGTGACGCCGCAGGCCGTCATCTCCGCGATCAAGGCGGCGCCCGAGAGGGACCTCCCGGCTGGTGGCGGGCTGCGGTTCCGCTGCAACGGCAAGGCCGACCCGACCATGCCGGCGGTCTGCGTCCGCGGCGGGCTGCTGACGACCCTGGACGACAAGGGACACCCCACCGAGTACAAGCCGGTCGGCGTCACCCCGATCGAGGACTAGTCCGCGGCGTCCGCCGACGTTGCCCGCTACGCATGATCGCCGATAGTGCCCCCGGGAGGTCGTGGACCGGGGCCAGATCACGACCTCCTTAGGGCAGAAACGGCGATCATGTCCGGCGTCGAGACAGGGCGAACCCTGGCGGGGCCGGCACTGGTTCGTGGCGTTTCCGCGGCCGGCGAGCACCTCGGCCGGCCGCGGAAACGCGCGATAGATGTCGGTCCTCGGGAATACCGGCGCCGCCGAGGGCGGGGATGGCGGGCGCGGTCCGGCGCCGCTCGGGTCGGGGTGAAGGTCCGCGAGCGGGCGGACGGGCCCCGCCGCCCGCGTTCGCGGACGTCATCGCTTCGTCAGCCGGCGTCCGCGGCGCGGCGCGCGCCCGCGCGGGTCCTGGCGGGATTCGGGGCGGACTCCCCCGGGAACCGGGTGAGGTACTCGGCCTCGAGCTCGAGCATGCGCCGGGTGTGCGTCTCGAGCGCGTCCTGGCTGCCGTGGAGCACCGTGTCGTGGCGGGTGGCGTGCAGCCGGTCGAGCTCGCGGCGCACGTCGTCGTCGCTGAGCTGGTGCGCGGGGACTCCAGTAGGGCGATGAGTGGTGGTCATGAGGGGCGGCGTACCCGGAACGCCCCGCTATATCCCGGGAGGCAACTCCTCGCGGCGACCGCGGCCCCGAGGCGACGAGCGGCCGGTCGGCGACCGTCGGGGGTGCCCGTCGACGGCGCCGGGCGGGCTGTCAGGGCCGCCCGGCAGCCGCCGGGCGCGCCCCGCCGCCCCTCGACGTGTGGAGGTCCAGGGGTCGGGAGGCCCGGGTGCCAGCTCGGGCACGGATCGAACATATGCCGCGAATCGTGCATGGGTCTGGACTTTTCTGTCAAGCGCTTGATAGAAATCGTGCTCCTGGTGCTTCACCTTCCCCAGGCCCTCACCCAGGAGGCAGCGCGTGGTCGGACCGTCGTCGCAGGCCGATGCCGGTTGGCCGGCAGATCGGTGGGCCGGGAGCCCGTCCGACCTGGAAGCCAGGTCGACCGCCTTACGCCGGATTCGCGTGTGCGACCTGTCCGGCCAGTTAGCCGGCGCCGGGGCGACCAGGATCCTCGCGGCGTTCGGCGCCCAGGTGATCCGCGTCGAGGACCCGGCGACCAGCGGCGGCTGGGACATCGTCCGCGGGGCCCCGCCCTACAACGACGAGCGCCGGGGCATCGAGTTCGGCGGCAGCTTCAACAACCACAACACCGAGAAGCTGGGAATCACGATCAACCTGCGCACCGAGCGCGGGCGTGACCTGCTCACCCGGCTGATCACGATCTCGGACGTCGTGACCGAGAACTTCGCCGGCGGGGTCTTCGCCCGGCTCGGCTTCCCGTACGAGCGGCTTCAGGAGATCAAGCCGGACATCGTCTACGTCTCCCACAGCGGATTCGGCGCCACCGGTCCCTACCGCGACTTCCGCACCTGGGGGCCGATCGTCCAGGCGGTGAGCGGCCTGACCTTCACCTCGGGCCTGGCGGGGCAGCCGCCGGCCGGCTGGGGATTCTCGTACATGGACCACCTGGGCGCCTACGCCATGGCGATCGCGATGCTCGCGGCGCTGTGGCACCGCGACCAGACCGGCGAGGGACAGTGGGTGGACCTGGCCGGCGTCGAGGTGGGCCTGAGCCTCACCGGAACCGACATCCTCGACCATCATGTCAACCGCAGGGCCCCGCGGTCGCCGGGCTCGGTCGACTCCAACCGCGCCGGCGCGCCCGTGATGGCGCCGCACGGGATCTACCCCGCCCTGGGGGAGGACCGCTGGATAGCGCTGGCCTGCCGTGACGACGCCGACTGGGCCCGTCTGGCGGACGCGATCGGCGAGCCATGGGCCGCGGACGCCCGGCTGGCCACCCTCGCGGCCCGGCTCGCCGAACAGGACGCGCTCGACGCCCGGCTGGCGGCCTGGACCGCCGGCCAGGGCGGCCAGGAGCTCGCGGACCGGCTGGTCGCGGCCGGGGTACCCGCCAGTCCCGTCCGCACGCCGGCCGAGCGGATCGACGGTACGCCGGCGACGCCCGGCTGGGACCTCTGGCCGACCGTCGCGCATCCCGACATCGGGCCGGCGCGGGTCGAAGGGCTGCCGGTGCACCTGTCGGAGACCGACTGGTCGCTGCGCCGCGGGGCGCCCCGGCTCGGCGAGCACAACCGTTTCGTCCTGGGTGAGCTGCTCGGCGTCGGCGAGGCCGAGCTGGCCGAGCTGACGGCCGAGGGGGTCATATGAACGGCCCACTGCGCGGGCTGCGCGTCCTGGAGCTCGCGGGGGAGTTCTCCGCCTACCCGGGCAAGGTGCTCGCCGACCTCGGAGCGAACGTCATCGTGGTCGAGCCCGCGGGCGGTTCGGTGACCCGCTCGTGGGGCCCGTTCGCCGGGGACGAGCCGGCACCCGAGGCGAGCCTGCAGTGGCGGCACTACAACACCTCGAAGCGCGGCATCCTGCTCGATCTCGGCGCCGACGCCGACCGCGAGCGGTTCCGGCGGCTGCTCGTCGACTGCGACGTGCTCCTGGAAGGGCTGGCCACGCGGGAGGTCACCGCGCTCGGGCTCGACCCGGCGACCTTCGCCGACGACTACCCGTCGCTGGTCTGGGTCTCGGTGACGCCGTTCGGGCGGCGCGGGGCGTCTCCCGACGTGCCGACCACCGATCTCACGCTGCTGGCCGGCGGCGGCCCGGCGCACAGCTGCGGCTACGACGACCACACGCTGCCGCCGGTACGCGGCGGCGGAGGGCAGAGCGCGCACGTCGCGGGATCCTTCGCGGTGGCGTCCGCGCTCACCGCGCTGCTGCACCGCACGGTCTCCGGGCGTGGGCAGCACGTCGACGTCAGCGTCGACGCCGCGCTCAACGTCTCCAGCGAGCTGGCCACCACCCAGTACCTCGCCGACGGCGGCATCGTGCGGCGGCAGACCGGCCGGCACGCGATGGTCGACCAGACCGCCCCGACGCAGGTCGAGGCGGCCGACGGGCACCACGTCGTCCTGGGTTTCCCGCCGCGGGCGGCCGAGGACTACGCCTCGATCGTCGAATGGATCGACCTTGCCGGGCTGCGCGACGACTTCCCGGACGTGGTGCTGCTGGAGCTCGGGGTCGAGCGCGGCGGCGTGGCCGTCGTCGAGCTCGCGACCGACCCGCTGGCGCGGGAGATCTGGAACGCCTCCCGCGACGCGATGATGCTGCTGGCCGCGCGCCTGCCGGCATATGACTTCTTTCTGGGCTGCCAGCGCCGCGGGCTCGTCGCGGGATTCGTGGCGTCCCCGGAGGAGGCGGTCGCCGACCCGCACCTCGTCGCCCGCGGATTCGCCACGGAGGTGACGGACCCCTACACGGGCCGGGTCGAGACCCATCCCGGCGCGCCCTACCGTTTCAGCCGCACCCCCTGGCGAATATCCCGACCGGCTCCCCGGCTCGGGGAGCACACCGAGAATGTCCTCAAGACGGGCTGGGCGCAGGACTGAGGGCCCGCCCGGGAGTTCGGCGCACTGACGTCTTCCAGAAGAACTCGTATATGCGACCGGCTGACGTTCTTTTCCAGACCGTGGTCGTTCCGTCTGACACCGGACAGTGACCTCCTTGGGCCGCGCCGCCGCCAGTATCCGTACCGGCGGCGACCGGCCGGCGTTTTCCACCACGACAAGATGGGATCAGTCATGAGGAAAATTGCGATCTCGCGTGGATCCGCGGGCCGCCGACGAGCGCGAGGACGCGTGGCCGGGATCAGGTTAGCGGCTTCGGCCGCCCTGGCCGCGAGCCTTTTCCTGGTCGCCGGATGCGGCGGCGGTGGTGACGACGGCGCCGAAGGTACCGGCGGGGGTTCGACGGCCGGCGCCGCGGGCGCCGCCGACCTGCTCGGGCCGTCCGCGCCGGCGAAGGGCGACCCGGTCCGGATCGGCATGATCTCGGATGGCAAGGGCCCCGTCTCGGACCTGTCCTACGAGGAGCGCGTCGCCGACGCCACCATCGAGTGGCTCAACGAGCACCGTTCCGGAATCGCCGGCCGGCCGATCGAGATCGTGAAATGCGACGCCCTGGCGGACCCGGGCAAGGGCACCGACTGCGCCAACCGGATGGTCGAGCAGGACGTCGTGGCCGTCGTCGTCGGCTCGTCGTCGGTCGGGGAGAGCATCTGGGCTCCGCTGCACGAGGCGAAGATCCCGTTGATGTTCGCGAACACGACCGCCGCCGGGGCGCTGACGGACACCGAGACGACCTTCAACCTGACCGACCCGTACTTCGGTCAGATCGACCTGCCCGCCCAGCAGGCGAAGGACAAGGGTCTCAAGAAGGTGACCGCGGTCGTGATCGACGTGCCCGTCGTCTCGGCCTTCTACAAGTCGGTCGCGCCGGCGCGGTTCCAGAAGCTGGGGGTCGACCTCGACGTCGTCTCGGTCCCGCCGGGCACGGCCGACATGACCCCGCAGCTGCGGGAGATCGCGACCGGGGACCCGGGTGTCGTGTCGATCGTCGGCGGCGACGCGTTCTGCATCAGCGCGCTCAACGGCCTGCGCTCGGTCGGGTACGACGGCCCGGTCGTCGCCCTGGCGCTGTGCATCACCGACGCGACGCGCAAGGCGGTGCCGGCGGACGTGCTCGAGGGCATGGCCGTCTCCGCGACCGCGCCCGTGGGCACGGACAACCCGTCGACCCGCCTGCTGGGCGCCGTGGTCGACGCCTATGGCCATGACATCGACGTCCACCGGCCGGGCACGATGAGCATGTTCACCGTGGTCGCCGCCTTCGGGGCGGCCGTGGAGGGGCTCACTGGCGACGTCACCCCCGCGTCGATCGCCGCCGCCATCAAGGCGATGCCGGAGAAGGACCTGCCGGGCGCCGAGGGCCTGCGCTTCCGGTGCAACGGCAAGGCGGTTCCCGACCAGCCCGGGGTGTGTGTGCGAGGCGGGCTGGTCGCGACGCTGAACGACAAGGGCGAGCCGGACGGGTTCACCCCGGTCGGGGTCTCACCGATCGAGAACTGAGCCGGCGGGTAACCGGATGCCTGGCCGGTCGCCGCGGCGGCGACCGGCCAGGCTGCCGTCCTGAGGGCACGTCGCCGCGTCGAGCGCGTCACCGCGCCCACTCTCCCTGGAGAACCGCCAACACCCGCCCTGACCGGGCGGCCTTCCGTCAGCGAGCCGACGCCGTCGCCGGCTTCTGGCCATGGGACGTCGCCTGGCCATGGGACGCCGCCCCCCGCCCGGGCCCGCCCGGCGTGGCCGAGGTCGGGACGGCGCCGGCGAGCACGCTCGTGACCGTGTCGGTCAGCATCGTCAGCAGCTGTTCCCGGGTCACGTCGACCTGGGAGCTGACCCATTCGGCCACCCCGCGGTTCCCGGCGCCGGACAGGATCAGCACCAGCGCGCAGCCCACCCGGTAGACGCGTTCGGCCTCGCTGATACCGGGGGTGAGCGGGGTCAGGAGCGCCACGACGGCCTCGCTCTCCGGCGTGGCCCTGGAGTTCACGAGGTGCCGGAACTCGGGGTCGTTCATCAGCGCGGCAAGGAAGGGGTGGTAGTACCGGCCGGTCTCGTGTTCGGCCATCTCGGTCGCGGCGACCACCATGGCGTGGGCGATGTCGTGAATGGTGACGTTGCCGTCGGGGACATTCCCGGCGAACAGGCGCTCGATATCGGCGCGGAGCTCCTCGGTGCGAGCGTCCACGATCGCGAGCACCAGGGCGGCCTTGGAGCCGAAATGGTAGTGGACGGCGTCCCGGCTGATGCCGGCCTCGGCGGTGATCTGACGGGTCGAGGTGCGAGCGATTCCCTGGTCCGCGAAAAGCCGCTCGGCCGTCCGGAGAAGCAGCTGCCGCGTGTGCACGCCACGCGGGTCCTTACGCACGTCCGGACGAGCAGGAATTCCCGACACAAGCGGCAACTATACCGGAGCCGTTCTCACTCCCGTCCGGTTGTCGGCGCCGGGCCGGGATCCCCGCCGCGCCGGCCGGCCCTGGCCGGACAATCACCGGCCCGGCCGGTAGGAATATCACGTTCCGCCCGCGGATGACCGCGACGCCGCCCGGCTGCCCGCGTCCGCGCCCACGCCGGCCGCGACGCAGGCGTGAGTCGCGGGCCGTCGAGACGGCGATTCCGCCCCCGCGGAGCGCGCCGCGTTCCGCGGGGCGTCCGTCAGCGGTACGGCCACGGACGCGGGCCGCGCCCGGGCTACTCGGCCGCGGCCGGGCCGGTGCCGAGGGTGCGCCAGAGGAACTCGTAGGTCAGGGCCAGCTTGTGGGCCAGCTGCTCGTTGTCGGCGGCGCCGCCGTGGCCGCCTTCGATGTTCTCGTAGTAGCGCACGTCGTGGCCGAGCTCGCGCAGGCGCGCGACCATCTTGCGGGCGTGCCCGGGATGGACGCGGTCGTCCCGGGTCGACGTGGTGACGAGCGTCGGCGGGTAGCGACGGTCGGGGTGGACGTTCTGGTAGGGGGAGTACTCCCGGAGGAACGCCCAGTCGGCCGGGTCGTCGGGGTCGCCGTACTCGGCCACCCATGAGGCTCCGGCGAGCAGCTGGTGGTAGCGGCGCATGTCGAGCAGCGGCACCGAGCAGACGACGGCACCGAACAGCTCCGGATAGCGGGTCAGCATGACGCCCATGAGCAGGCCGCCGTTGGAGCCGCCCTCGATGCCGAGCCGCGCCGGCGTCGTGATTCCCCGGCCGACGAGGTCCCTGGCCACGGCGGCGAAATCCTCGTAGGCGCGCGGCCGGTTCTCCCGGAGGGCCGACTGGTGCCAGTTCGGGCCGTATTCCCCGCCGCCGCGGATGTTGGCGACGACATACGTGCCGCCGCGCGCCAGCCAGGCGCGGCCGACGGTCCCGCTGTAGCCAGGGGTCAGCGAGACCTCGAAGCCGCCATACCCGTAGAGCAGGGTCGGCCCGGGCCCGCCGGTGCCGACGACGAAGTACGGGACGCGGGTGCCGTCGTCCGACACGGCGAAATGCTGGCTGACGGCGTGGCCGTCGGCCGGGAAGAACGCCGGCGCCTGCCTGAGGATCTCCGGCTGTTCGCCGACGTCGCCCCGGTACAGGGACGCAGGCTGGGTGTAGCCGCTGACATTGAGGTAGTACTCGTCGTCGACGTCGGGGTTGGTGTCACAGATCGAGGCCGAGCTGGTGTCCGGGAGATCGGCCAGCGGCGCCCTCGTCCAGCCCGCCGCTGTCGGGGTGAGCACGGTGATCTGGCTTTTCACGTCCCGCAGCGTGACGACGATCAGATGGTTGCGGGTCCACGCGTGGTAGTCGAGCGAGGTGTGCTCGTCCGGTTCGAAGAGGACCTCGAGCTCTCGTCGTCCGGCGAGGAAGGCGTCGAAGTCGGCCGCGAGCAGCGCGCCCGCCGGATAGACGCTCTCGCCGACGGCCCACGCAGACCTGGTGGCGATGAGCAGCCAGTCCCGGTGCACCGAGGCGTGCGCGTCGTCCGGGACGTCGACGCGGACCAGCCCGGCCGGGGTACGCAGGTACAGCTCGCTTCGGTAGAAGTCGACGCTTCGGCGGACGAAGTCGCGCGCGAAACCCTCGGTCGGGTCGTGGTACGCGCCGACCGAGACGTCATCCGGCTCGCCCTCGAACACCGGGACGGCGTCGTCGAGCGGCGTGCCGCGCCGCCATTCCCTGACCACGCGCGGGTAGCCGGACGCCGTCAGCGAGCCCTCGCCGAAGTCGGTGCCGACGTAGACCCGGTCCTCGTCGATCCAGCTGACCGTGCTCTTGGCCTCGGGCAGGAAGAAGCCGTCGTCCACGAAGGACTTGGCGACCAGGTCGAATTCCCGCACGACGCTCGCGTCCGCGCCGCCGCGGGACAGCTCGACCAGGGCCAGCTGATAGTCGGGCCGCAGGACCCGAGCGCCGTGCCATACCCAGTTCTCGCCCTCGCTGGCGGCGAGCGCGTCGACGTCGAGCACTACCTCCCAGTCCGGGGCGGCGTCGCGGTAGGACGCCAGCGTGGTGCGCCGCCACAGGCCACGCGGATGAGCCGCGTCGCGCCAGAAGTTGTAGAGGTGCTTGCCCCTCGTGACCGGATAGGGAATCCGGTCGTCCGCGTCGAGCACCTCGCGGATCTGCGTACGCAGCGCGGCGAAGTCGGCGGACTGGGTGAGCTCGGCGAACGTCTCGGCGTTGCGCTCCCGCACCCAGGCGAGGGCGGCTTCCCCGGCGATGTCCTCGAGCCAACGGTGCGGATCATCGTCGGCCATCTCCCAAGTCTGCCTGACAACGGCCGCCATATCCGACAAGTCCCGTCAGCCGTGGCCTCGGCGACAGGTCCGCCGGGCCGCGCGGGCCCACCCGTCGCGCCGCCCGCCCGGCCTGGTCTCGCCTTGGTCTCGGGCGGTCTCGATGTCGCCCCCGCGGCGAGGCGCTTCGGGCGGGCCACGCCGGAGCGCTCCTCCGTCCGGGCTGTCGGCCCTTTCACATCCACCGGTTGACGGGCCGGGCGTGCCCTGGCCTGGATTCGAGCTACGGCAGCCGCCAGAGAATGGCCGTGTCGTCCTCTCCGCCGGTGGCCAGCACGCCCGCGCGGCCAACGTGTACCGATCGCACGGCGCCCGTATGGGCGGTCCAGTCCGCGACGGTCCCCGGGCTCGCGCTCTCCAGGTCCCACACCCGGACGATCCCGCGACCGTCACCGGTGACCAGGCGACGGTCATCGTTGGTGAACGCCGCGGTGTGGACTTCCGCGCCGTCGTGGCGCAGGCCGACGATCTTCTTGGGCTCCTCCGGGTCACTCGTGTCCCAGAGCGCGGCGGAGCCGTCGGTACCGGTGGTCGCCATCCGGTGGCCCCGCGCTGAGAAGGCGATGGCCTCGACCTTCCCGAAGTGGGCGTCCCTGGTCGAGCGGGCCACCGGCCGGGCGCGATCGGTCACGTCCCACATCGTCACCGTGCCGTCGTCGGCCCCGACCGCCAGCAGCGGGCCTTTCGGGTGGAACGCGAGGGCCCGCGTGCTTACCCCGGAGCCCGGGAGACGGCCCGCCTGCCGAGCCGGCAGTTCCCAGATCAGGACGAGCCCGCTGTCGTCGGCCGACACGAGCGTGGCGCCGTCCGAGGAGAACGCGACCGCGTGCACCTCGGCGGCATGACCTGACAGTTCCCCACCCTGGGGTCTCCTCGGGTTGCCGATGGTCCACAGATCGAGGGTGGATGCCCTGTCCTTCGGTGAGTTGCCGGCCGCGAGCAACTTCCCGTCGGGTGAGAACGCCAGCGCGAACACGGCCAACGTCTGCCCGTCGTTCGACCAGACCCTTCTGGGGCTGGCGACGTCGCCGACAGTCCACAGCATGGCGTTGTTGTGCCATTCCCAGCCGCCCGTCGCCAACAGATCATCCGTGGGCGAGAACGCGACGGCACATATCGACCCGGGCATGGGGCCCAGCACCGACAGCCTGAACGGCTGGTCGGAGTCCGTGGGGGCCGAGCCGTCGGCCGTCGCCGTCGCCACGGGCGCCGGTGAGGCGGAGCCGGTCGGCCCCGGCGACCCTTCGGCCGCGCCGCCCGGTCCCCGGCCGTTCACCGCGTGCCCGACGGGTACCGCCACGGCCGCTGTCGCGCCCACGAGCCCGGCGAGGAGCAACGACCTACGGCCGATCGTCGACCGGGCCGCGCCGTCCACATCGGCGGGAGGAGTTTCGACCCCGCCTCCGGACCGGGCCGCAGGTATGGACGCCGCCGGTATGGACGAGGAGGGCGGCGAGCCGTCGGACGGCGGTTGGCCGGGCGCGACCCTCGCGGAGTCATGGCCCGTTTCCACGACCTGGGCCGCGTGGTCAGCCGGAGCCGCCGCGGCTGAGACGAGATCGTCGACTCCCACGAGCAGGCTGCCCCGGAAGCTGGCGACGTCGCGGGCCGCCTCGATGAGACGTTGAGGCGAGATCTTCCCGTAGACCATGGCCTCGACGTGCTCGCGCTCGAACAGCAGCACACGGGGGCGCTGACCGTCCCGGCGCAGGCTGTCGAGGGCGGGCTCGGTGTAGCCACTCATCGAGACGAAGATGCCGAACGTTCCTTCGGCGCGTTGCCGAACGCGGCTGGCAAGAACCGAGAGTGGGCCGTAGTCAATCTTGGAGCTGTACCACTTCGCTTCGAGCACGTAACGGGTGCCGTGCAGCCTGAAAACGACGTCGAGCTCGCCGAGTTCGGTTTCCTGGTTGGCGAGGGCGTCGACGCCGTACACCGTCAGCATGTCAGCCAGGAAGCCGTTGAAAAGGACGCCGCGCCGCTGCGCCGTCAGGTCGCTGGCAAGCTGGTCGAGCTGCTCGTATCTCGCTGACAGGCGTTGACGAGTCGCGGGATCGGACCACCCTGCCTGCTCGCCGTCAGTCAAATGCCGCCGGTCCGACGCTGGCTGGCCGCTGGTTGCCAAGATATCCCCCGAAAGGCGAACTACGGAAGCTCAGGATAGCGACGAACGATTGGGCGTCCCGACCGGCCTCGACGGCGGCAATGACGCCGAGGGTGTCAGCGGTCACGGTTCTGCCTGCCGCTACCCGACGCCTCTACCCGTGACGCCGGCCGGCCGGCCGCGGCGGCGCATGCCGAACTGGCCTCGCGCCTTGGGGCGGCGGCGCTCCCGCATGCGCCATGCGCCGCTCGGCGTCATCAGGGGTCAAGGCCGGCCGATATTCACGGTCGGTCGGTGGCTACGCTGCCGTTCGTGGCGACTCTCCTCTGGATCAACGGGCCGAACGCCGTCGGCAAGACCCAGGTCGCCTTCAGCCTGGCGCGTCGGCTGCCGGGGAGTTTTGTCAGTGACCCGGAGCATCTCGGGTTCGCGATGCGCCGGATGCTGCCGAAGGCCCGACGGGTGGACTTCCGTGAGATCCCGCTGTGGCGTCATGGCGCGGGGGCGATGCTCGCCCGTGCGCTCGCCGGCGACGAGGACCCGGTGATCGTGCCGATGACGGTCGTGGACGTGGGTCAGCTCGCCGAGCTGACCGCGCCGGCCCGCGACGCCGGCCACCGGGTGCAGCACGTCACCCTGCTCGCCTCTCCGGCGACGATGCGGCGTCGGATTCAGCGGCGTGGGGAAACGTCCCGCGGCTTCAGCGCCCGCCAGGTCGACCACTCGCTGGCCGTCCTGCGGGGCGAGGGGTTCGCCCGTCATCTCGACACCGACGACCTGACGATCGCCCAGGTCGCCGACGACATCGCGCACGGCGCGGGGTTTACCCCGCGGCCGGAAACCGACGGCCTGCTGGCCCGCCGCGCCCGCCAGCTGACCGTTCAGCTGCGCCACATCCGCGTCAACCCCTGAACCGCGGATCTTCTTCAGCGCGTCAGCGCTTCAGCCTGGAGCGGCGGCGCGGGAGCGGGTTGCGGTCAGCGCGGTCAGCGCGGTCAGCTGGCGTGCGCCGAACACCGCGTGGGCGAAGGTCTCGCGAGGTCGAACCGAACGAGTCGAACCCCTCACGTTGTCCAGCCTGCGGCCAGCCCAAGTCAGGGGTTCGATCTCGACTCCGCGTGCGCGTTACGGTTGCGTCCAGAAGTTGGTGCCGATGCCGCCGTCGGGGCCGATCCAGTAGACGTCGGCATGTTCCGCGAATCGGCTGAGTGTGGCGATGGCGCCCGGTGCTGCCGATCCGGGTGGTGCGATGGGGAATGGTTGGTGCCAGCCTTCGGCTTGGGTCCAGAAGTTGGTGCCGATGCCGCCGTCGGGGCCGATCCAGTAGACGTCGGCGTGGTCCGCGAATCGGCTGAGTGTGGCGATGGCGCCCGGTGCTGCTGATCCGGGTGGTGCGATGGGGAATGGTTGGTGCCAGCCTTCGGCTTGGGTCCAGAAGTTGGTGCCGATGCCGCCGTC
>NZ_JADWYU010000138.1:60048-60263 GCF_016786325.1 Frankia nepalensis
GGGGCCGATCCAGTAGACGTCGGCGTGCTCCCGGAATCGGCTCAACGTCGCGATAGCACCTGGCCGGGCGTGACCAGGCGGCGCGATGGGGAATGGTTGGTGCCAGCCTTCGGCTTGGGTCCAGAAGTTGGTGCCGACGCCGCCGTCGGGGCCGATCCAGTAGACGTCGGCGTGCTCCCGGAATCGGCTCAACGTCGCGATAGCACCTGGCCGGG
>NZ_JADWYU010000138.1:60363-65184 GCF_016786325.1 Frankia nepalensis
CGTGACCGGGCGGCGTGATCGGGAATGGTTGGTGCCAGCCTCCGTAGATCGCCTGAATGCCCGCGATGTCGTCGCCGGTCAGCTCGCGGCGGATGCCGCCGTAGAAAGCGAACATGACCGATGCGGGATCTGAGGAGTGGTCGAGCCCGAGGCCGTGCCCGATCTCGTGCAGCGCCACGGTCAGCAGGTCGACGCCGGTCGGAGGGTCGTCGGTGGTCCAGGTCTCGGCCTCGTCGAAGTGCAGGTCGCCAGCCAGCGAACCGCCACCCGGCGGCGGGTAGTAGCAGTGTGCCAACACGCCGCCGACTCCGTCGAAGGCGTTCGCGGCACCGTCGTCGTGATTTCCCGCGAACCACCCGATCTGGATGTCGGCCCCGTTCGCGACCTCCTGGAACCGCAGCGGCGAGACGGCGGCCCACCGGTCGAACGCGGCTCTCACCGCGGCCCGCGCGTCCGCGGCCGGCAGGTCGGCACCCGAGTTGTCGAACTGGTACGTGACGGTGAGGTGGTCCCAGCGGCTGCCGGACGCGACGAAAGGCCGTGGCCCGTCCTTGGGGACCGCGTCAGGAACACCACAGCGAGGTTTACCCATCAGCGCGAGCGTCTTGGGACCCACCATCCCGTCAGAAGCGAGCGCGTTCTGCTGCTGGAACAGCCGGACAGCACGGTCGACCGTGTCGTCAAAGACCTCTTCGTCCGCCACGACGGCGTCGACCGCCGGTCGCCAGGTCTTGAACTCGCTGAGGCCTTCGTTCGGGAAATACCCGAAACGCGCCAGATATTCGTAGAGTTTCCCGACCTCGGGCCCTTCGCTGCCCAAGGAAAGCTGCTGGGTCGGAAGACGCACAGGTTGCACCATTTTTCCCCGTTTCACGTGCTGTCGATACTGCGGGGAACATCGTCTCCCAAGACGCTGACCAAGGGAACGAACAAACAGCAGCGTGTTTCGAACTCGCCGAGCAAGTGCTGACTGGACACGGAACCGGAAGCTATGCGCCGTTTCGTGGTCCGGGTTCCGGGGCCTACATCGGTCGGTGGATCATGAAAGTGCGCGGGTCGTCTCCGCCACGGGCCCTCGGCGGAGCTTTCCGTTCACCGGTCTGAAGCCGGCCCGGTCCCACCGGCTGGTCCGCCTCGTCGCCACCCGCGATGGGGACCGCGTCGCCTGGTCACGTGACCGCGGGCGCCGCGCACGGTGCTGGTTTCAGGCGGCCTCGTCGAGGGCGACAAAGGCGCCGTCGCGCAGGATGGGCACCGCGGTGTCCGCGTCGAGCTGGGCGGCGGCCGCGACGTCGTCGTCCCAGCCGAGTGCCAGCAGCTCCCGCCCGGAGGCGCAGCCGCGCAGCTCGTCGCGCAGCACGGGCGCGGCCGCGTCGAACGCGGCGCGGGCGGCGCGGGCCTCCGGGGACAGCTCGGACCGGGCGAGCGCGCCGGCCTCGGCGGCGCGGGCGATGACCGCGCCGGCGCCGAGGAGATCTTCGACGGCCGGGCGTAGCGGGCCGGCGTGCGAGGTTCCCGACGCGTCCGGCCAGCGTTCTCCCGCCGCGATCACCGCGATCGACCGGCCCGCCGCGACCTCCCGAGCGACCAGGCCGCCGACCGCCGTGGCGTTACGCGGGCAGCCGGCGACCAGCGTGGCGCCGTGGTCGCTGGCGGCGGCCGACAGCGTGGCGCCGTTCGGGGAGGGCAGGACCAGCCGGGTGCCGGCGGGGATGTGGGCGAGGTCGGTGGGCGACAGCGACCAGGGGGTCCCCGGGTCGTCGCGCGGGCCGGCGAGGATCGCGCCGCGCCGCGCGGCGAACCGCGCGGCGGTGGCGTCGCGCCACCGGTAGGGCAGCACCGACGCGCCGCAGCCCACCGCGACGCTGACCGCCGTCGTGAACCGCAGCACGTCGACGATCACGACCAGGTCGCTGACCGGCGCCAGCGCCGCCAGATCCTCGCCACCCCAGCCGAACCGGACGACGAACGGACCCTGCCCGGCCACCATGGTCACCCGTCCTTCTCGCCGCCGAACCGGCGACGCCGACCCTGCCCCAGACAACGCGGCCGGGATCCCGCCAATCGCCACGACGCCCCGCGAGCGGACAGACATCATGAGATCACGTTCGGCGCGGCGGGGGCGCGGATGTAGCCAGGTCGAGGTCAGCGGCCCGCCCATGTTCCAGGCTGAACGTGACCGGCGACCGCGCAGCGGCCTCCGAAGCGGCCGGTGGGATATCTGGTCGATACAGCTGGGCTTCCGCGACCTGCGGCGAGCAAAGGAAATTACGCATCGGAAGCGAGCGGAATCGTGGCCGGCGGAGTATGACGTTGGTCAGCTTGGGGCCGGGGCCGGGGCTTCATGAGGTGGCGGTGCGGGCCCCGCTGGACCGGCGATCGGTGGGATGCTGTGCGTTGTGGCCGATAGCGGGGGCGGTGGCGCGCCTGGGGGCGTCGGGTACGAGTGGGATTTCTTTGTCTCGTATACGCAGTCGGATCGGGGCTGGGCGGAGTGGATCGCCTGGGAGCTGGAGTCCGCGGGTCATCGGGTGTTGGTGCAGGCGTGGCACATGGTCGCGGGGATGAGCTGGTCGGAGCGGATGGCGGCGGGGATGGCGCGGTCTGCCCGGACGGTGGCGGTGCTGTCGCCCGACTATGTGGAATCCGACGCGTGCGGCGCGGAGTGGCAGGCCGCCTGGCGTTCGGATCTGGCGGGGCGTGGCCGGCGGTTGCTGCCGGTGCGGGTGGTCGAGTTCTCTCCGCCGCCGCCGTTCGACGGGATCGTGTGGACGGATCTGGTCGGGGTCGACGAGCCGGAGGCGGTCGGCCGGCTCGGCAGGATGGTCGAGGCCGCGACCACCGGGGAGAACCGCCCGTCTGGGCGGCCGTTGTTTCCGGTGGCTGGCCAGGCTGGTGACGGGCCGCGGTTCCCGGTGGGGCAGGCGGCGGTGTGGTCGCTGCCATGGGAGCGCAACCGGCATTTCACGGGCCGGGAACCAGAGCTGTCGGAGCTGCGCAGCCGGCTGGTCGGCGACGGCGTGACGGCTACCGTGCCGCGGGCGCTGCACGGTCTGGGCGGGGTGGGAAAGACGCAGCTGGCGGTGCAGTACGCCTACCGGCATGCCAGCGACTACGACCTGGTGTGGTGGATACCCGCGGAGGATCCCGCGCTGGCCCTGGCGGCGTTGGCGGCGTTGGCGGACCGGGTCGGAGTCGCCGTTCCCGGGCAGGCCGAGGAGTCCGCCCGCGAGGTCGTGGACCTGCTGCGCCAGGGCCAGCGCTTCCCGCACTGGCTGCTGATCCTCGACAACGCGGCCGAGCCGGCGGACCTGTATGGCCTGCTGTCCGCGGCGGGCGGCGGCGGACACGTGCTGGTGACGACCAGGGATCCGGCCTGGTCACGGCTCGCCGGCCTGGTGGAGGTCGATGTGCTGCCCCGGGACCGGGCGGTGGCGTTGTTGCGGGAGCGGGTCCCGCGGTTGTCGGAGGGGGAGGCCGGGCGGATCGCGGCGACGGTGGCCGACCTGCCGTTGGCGCTCGAGCAGGCCGGGGCGTGGCTCGCCGAGACCGGCACCCCGGCCCAGGAGTATGTGGATCTGCTCGGCCAGCGGGTGTCGGCGGTGATGGCCCGGGGCGTCCCGGCGGATCACGCGCCGGTCGCGGCGACCTGGACGATCGCGCTGCGTACCCTCGACGAGCCGGCGGTTCTGCTCGCCCGCTTGTGGGCGCTGTTCGGCCCCGAGCCGATCCCGGTCGGTCTGATCCGGCCAGGCGTCGCCGGTCTGCTTCCCGAGCCGCTCGCCAGCGCCGCCCGTGACCCCCTGGAGTTCCGGGACGCCGTGGGCAGGCTGGCGCGGACCGCGATCGTGCGGCTGGTCGCCGGCGACATGGTCGTGATGCACCGGCTCGTCCAGGCCGTCCTTCGCGACGACACCCCGGACGCGCTGCGCCCGGGCCTGCGCGAAGCGGCGCGCCGGCTGATCGCTCACGGTAGGCCGGACGACAGCGCGGCGCCGGCCGGGTGGGGACGCTATGCCCAGCTCTACCCGCACGCGCTCGCCACCGATCTCGTGGACGCCGACACGGCGGAGGCCCGGGACCTCACCATGGCCCTGGTCTCGGCCCTGCGAAACCAGGGCGACTACCCGAACAGCCGGCGCCTCGCCGAACACGCCCACGATCGATGGACCACGGAGCTCGGCGCGGACCACCCGGACACGATCCGCGTCACGGCCGACCTCGCGGCGACGCTGTGGAACCAGGGGAACTATCCGGCCGCCCACGCGATGGAAGAGGATCTGCTGGCGCGCCGGCGGCGGATCCTCGGTGACGATCACCCGGATGTGTTGCTCGCCGCGACGAATCTCGCGGTCACCCTCCTGTCGCAGGGGGACTATCCGGCCGCCCGCGATCTGCAGGAGGACCTGCTCGCGCGGTACCGGCGCGTGCTCGGCGACAACCATCAGGACACGGTCCGGGCCATGACCAACCTCGCGGTCACCCTCGCCTACCAGGGGGACCACCAGGCCGCCCGCGTCCTGCGCGAGGACGCGCTCGCCTGGTCCCGGCGGATTCTCGGCGAGGATCATCCGGAGACGATCCGGGCCGCGGCGAACCTCGCGGCGACGCTGTGGAACCAGGGGGACTATGCGGCCGCCCGGGTGATGGAGGAGGACGTTCTCGCGCGGCGGCGGCGGATTCTTGGTGAGGATCACCCGGACACGATCCTTGCGGTGGCGAACCTCGCGGTGACGCTGCGGAGCCAGGGGGACTATGCGGCCGCCCGGGTGATGGAGGAGGACGTTCTCGCGCGGCGGCGGCGGATTCTTGGTGAGGATC
>NZ_JADWYU010000138.1:65284-98537 GCF_016786325.1 Frankia nepalensis
ACCCGGACACGATCCGGGCCGCGGCCAACCTCGCGGCGACACTGCGCGGCCAGGGCGACCAGCTGGCCTCCCGCGCCCTGCTGGACGACACGCTCGCCCGGTACCGACGGGTTCTCGGCGACGACCACCCGGAGACGATCCGCGCCAGAACGGCGTTGGCCGACCTGAACGAGAGGTAGTGGCGGACTCGTCGCCGCGGTCCCCGCTGGCGCACGACGATTCCCGGCGTGCCCGGGCTTATCGCGCCGAATCGTTCAACAGCATCCCGCGGCGACAGCCGCCGCTGCCCTGATCGGAGAGTAGGTCGTCGGCGCCGGTGGGGTTTTCTCCACCCCTTCTCGGGTTCCAGCACCACTGACCGCGTGCTGCCCGGCTGCGAGGTTGGCCATGACAGTGCTGACCGGTTGCCGACGAGGGAGTGCGACATGGCACGAAGCGTTTCCCGGCGTTCCTTGCTGGCCGGGATCACGGGCGGTATGGCGGGCGCGGCCGTGGGGGTGATCGGGTCGGCACCGGCTGGCGCCGCGAGCTCGGGGGCAGCCGGCGGTGCCGAGGACGTCGTCGCCGTGCGCGGAGTCACCGTGATCGACGGCGTGGGTGGCGTTCGCCGCGACCAGAACGTGTTGGTGCGCGCCGGCCGCGTTCTGGACGCCGGTCATCACCACCGGGTCCCGGTGCCGCACGGCGCGCGCGTCGTCGACGGCAACCGCCGGTTCCTCATTCCGGGCCTGGCGGACATGCACACGCACGCCACCGAGATCGACCCCACCGACCCCGAGCTGTACGTGGTCAACGGCGTGACCACCACCCGCCAGATGTCGTCCAGCGAGGCCGTCCGCGGCTGGCGGCGCGACATCGACGCGGGCAGGCGGCTCGGCCCGTCGTGGACGGTGGGCAGTGAGATCATCGACGGCGCGCCGTCGCTGTGGGAGGGCAGCGGCCTCGGGCACGCCGCCGTGGCCGACGCCGCGCAGGCCCGGGCCGCCGTGCGCCAGCAGCACGCCGCCGGCGCCGACTTCATCAAGACGTACACCCGCCTGAGCCGTGAGTCCTTCCACGCGATCGCCGCCGAATCGAAGCGGCTCGGGATTGCGTTCGTCGGGCACGTGCCGGACTTCGTCCAGGTCACCGAGGCGAGCGACGCGGGGCTGGGCAGCATCGAGCATCTCTTCGAGTTCTGGTACGACATCTCGCGCGACGAGGAGCGGCTGCGCGCCGAGATCGCGCGCGTCCACGTCGCCGGGGGCGACTATGCCGGCTGGTTCACCGGAATGCACCCGTTCGAATATGCCGCCGCCCGCGGATATGACCGGGGCAAGGCCGCTCGGGTCTTCGACCGGCTGGCCCGAAACGGGACGCGGGTGACACCCACCCTCAGCGTGCACAGGACCTGCGACGTGCCGGATGACATCCCGCGCGACGACCCCCGGTTCCAGTACGTCAGCGCCGACACGCTGGGCTACTGGCAGTGGGCGACCGAGAACGTCTACCTGCGCGGGCGCACTCCCCAGGAGAGCACCGAACGCCGGGAGCTGTTCGGACGGCGGCTGCGGCTGGCCGGTGAGCTGGCGAAGGCGGGTGTTCCCCTGATGGCTGGCACGGATCTCGGCACGTCATACCTGATCCCGGGTTTCAGCCTGCACGACGAGCTGGCGTTGCTGGTCCAGGCGGGGCTGACGCCGGCGCGGGCGCTGGGCGCCGCCACCCTGGAGCCGGCCCGCCACCTGGGCCAGCGCGACCGCGGCGCCGTCGCCCGGGGCAACGTGGCCGATCTCGTGCTGCTTGACGCCGACCCGCTGGCGGACATCCGCAACACGACCCGGATCAACAGCGTTTTCGTCCGTGGACGGCTGATTGACCCGGACGGGCGGCGGCGGATGCTCGCCGACATCAAGGCCGCGGTGGCCAGCCGGCCGGCGACGGGTGTGGTCCCGGCGGCCGCGGGCTGCGCCTGCCACGGCGTCCACCCGAGGCGAGCGGACGTCCCCAGGCTCACCTGAGCCTGGGACCAACGCCGGCCCCACCAAGGTTCACCCTGCCTCGACGCCGGACATGATCGCCGTTTCTGCCCTCCAGAGGTCGTGATCTGGCCCTGTCCACGACCTCCAGAGGGCACTATCGGCGATCACGTGTAGCAGGCCAACGTTGGCGTCGCGGCACTGGTTGCGAGGCAGCCTGATCCTCGATATAGCGCCGTCGAGCGGCGCTGTTCGTCGAGGCCCACAAGATAGTCAACGATGTTGACGTGCTGGCCGCGGGAGCTTGATCAAATTTTTCCCGCGGCCGGTCAGGCAACCCGGTCAGGCAACACGGGCGGCGCCGCCGCGGACGGCCAGGGCGCGGCGAAGGTCGTCCGCGCCGTCGGAGGCGGTTCGGCGCAGGCCGGACGGAATGTCGGTCCGCGCCGCGAACCGCTCGGCCCAGGCGAGGGTCTCCGGAGCGACGGCGAGCGCCGGGAAGCACAGCTCCGCGAGCCGCGCGAGCGACATCGTGCCCCGGAACTCGGCGGTCGCCGGCAGGTCGTCGAACCACCGCCGCGCGTACGGCGCCGCCAGGTCCTCCTGGCCGGCCACCCAGATTCCGCCGGCCAGCGCGGACAGCTGGTAGTGCGACATCGTGCTGGCCGGGTCGATGAGCTCCGCCCAGGCCGCCGCCTTCGCGTCCGGGTCGGGGCGCAGCGCCCGGCAGCGGGCCGCGTGTACCAGGCCGGACGCGGTGCGGTCCGCGGCGTAGGCGGTCTCGATCTGGTCGGGGGTGAGGTCGCCGAGGGCGGCCCGTCGTTCCAGCACCAGCCAGCTCAGTTCGTCGTCGACGGTCAGGCCGCCGAGCGGCTCGCCGCCCCGGTGCCAGCCGCGCAGCGCGTCGAGATCGTCGGTGAGCCCCACCCAGCCGCGGGCCGCGGTCAGCTGCATGCTGCCGCCGGGCTTCGCGTCCGCGAGCAGCGCCCAGGTCGCGTCGGCGAGGATGGTGATCGCCGCCGCGCGCTCCGCGCCCGGCGCGAGGTACACGGGCACCGCCGCGGTGATCCACGGCAGCAGCCGCGCGGTGACGACATCGAGCTCGTTCGGGAGGCCGGCCGCGACGGTCCGCGCCGCCAGCTCGGGCGGGACGAGCCCGTCGGCAAGGCCGGTGCGCAGCGCGTTCCAGGCCACCGCGCGGGCCGTGGCGTCCTCGGCCACGGCCATCACGGCGGGCAGGCGTTCCCACTGGTCCGCGGCCAGCCGGATCGTGGCCCAGGTCTCGTCGCCGGCGCTGGGAAGCACGATCTCGCCGGGACCGGCCGTCGGCACCGGGACCGGCGCGTCGCCGAGGACGACCTCGGCGGGCGCGCCACCGCCGGGAAGCACGGTGACGGTCATGGCATGGGGCCGGTCGGCGGCGGGTCCGAACTCCGGGGGATGGCGGCGCAGGACGGTGCCGGACGGCCCGGTCTCGACGGTGACGACGTCGACGCCGGCAAGACGCAGCCATTCGTGGGCCCACCGCGCGAGGTCGGCGCCGGTGGGCGTGCCGGGGCCGGCCTGGGCGGACCAGGACGCGAGCAGGTCGGCGAACGTGGCGTTGCCGTAGGCGTGCGAACGGACGTGCTCTCGCAGCCCGCCCAGGAACATGTCCTCGCCCAGGTAGGCGGCCAGCTGCCGCAGCACGCTGGCGCCCTTGGCGTAGGAGATGCCGTCGAAGTCGTCGAGCGCGGCGCGGGCGTCGGTGGCGCCGTTGCCGGCGACCGGGTGGGTGGTGGCGCGGCGGTCGGCGGCGTAGCCCCAGCTCTTGCGCGCCGCGGCGAAGTCCGGCCCCGCGGGCAGGCCCGTCACCAGCGGGGTGACGACGCGGGCCAGGTACTCGGCGAACGACTCGTTGAGCCACAGGTCGTCCCACCAGCGCATGGTCACCAGGTCGCCGAACCACATGTGGGCCATCTCGTGGACGACCGTGTTCGCCCGCGAAAGCAGCTCGGACTCGCTCGGCCGCGAACGGAAGATCAACTGGTCGCGGAAGGTGACGCAGCCGGGGTTCTCCATCGCGCCCCAGTTGAACTCGGGCACGAACGCCTGGTGGTACTCGCCGAACGGGTAGCGCACCTCGAACAGCTCATGGAAGACGTCGAGAGAATCGGCCGTGAGACGCAGGAGCTCGGCCGCGTCCCGGTCGAGCTCCGCGGCGAGCGAGCGCCGGACGTGCAGGCCGAGCGGGATGCCGTCATGCTCCCCGAGCACCGAATGCCACGGCCCGGCCACCAGGGCGACGAGGTAGGTCGAGATGGGCTCGGTCTCGGCCAGCCGCCAGGCGCCCGGCCCGGTCCGCGTCGCCGCGCCGTTGCCGACGACCGTCCACTCGGGCGGGCACTGGACGCGCACGCTGACGCGGGCCTTGAGGTCCGGCTGGTCGAAGCAGGCGAACCACCGCTTGGCGTTGTCCACCGACGACGTCGCGCACAGGTAGACGCCGCCGTCGGCCGGGTCGACGAACCGGTGCAGGCCCTCGCCGTCCTGCGAGTAGCGCATGCGCGCCCTGACCAGCAGCTCGTGCCGCCCGCGCAGGCCACGCACCGGCAGCCGGCCGCCGGCGAACGCCTCGACCGGCTGGGCCGCGCCGTCGAGAACGACCTCGAGCAGTTCCTCGCAGAGCAGCTCGACGAACGTCTCCGCCTCGCGGGCGGTGAAGACGATCGTCGTGGTGGAGGTGAAGAAGTCACCGGGTTCGGCGAGATCCAACCCGATCGTGTACCGGTCGACGTCGACCGATTCCGCTCGCCGCCGCGCCTCCGGTCTGGTCAACGCCACCATCGTCCCACCCTAGACGAGCAGCTCCTCGCGGCTCCGTGGCCGTGCCGATCGCGGCAGCGGAGCCGGTGCCCCCGCTGCCGCTCCGCCGGGTCAGGGTCTGTTCTTAGCGGCCAGCCGTAGCGATCTGCCTATTGAGCTTGATTGGCGGCGTGTGGAAGTCGAACGGTGGCTTGGGTACGAAGCTCTGGATGACGCCCGGCTCGAAGATCAGGCAGTGTGTGGAGCCGCCGTACTGGAAGTAGCCGATCTCGTCGCCCTTGTTCACGTGCTGTCCCTCCCGGACTCCGAGAACGCAGGACGAGATCTCGGCCATGCCTACGAAGACGCAGGCCACGCTGCCCACACGCTGGTCGTCGCAGTCGATCACGATCACCGCCCGGGTGGCCACCTGGCTGATGTAGCCCTGGGAGTCGTTGGGGCCGCCCGGGTCCAGGCCCTCCGCCTCGAGGTCGGAGTAGTACGTGCCGTCCACCAGGTAGGTGGTGGCGACGGTGCCGCTTACGGGCGCTGCCCAGCGGTGATAGTTGTAGGCGCTGAGGAATGCCTGATAGACGTCGCCGCCGGCGAATTTTTCGGCCAGTGTCTGGTGCGCGGTCGTGAAGATGTCCCGCAGGGAGTACGGTTGCGCCTTCATCCAGAAGCGATCCGTCAGCTGCGCGTTGGTCTGAATATTGTAGGGAGTGGCCTCGCAGGCGCTGACGACTACCGTGTTGTCGGTGGGCGCGTCCACTGGCCGGGCACCGGACTTGAACTTCCGGGTGAAGAAGTCGTTCCACGACGCGAAACCCCAGTACCGCTTGGTGTCGTCGTACACGAATTCTGACATGCGGGTGTAGCTGATGGCCTCGGGGCAGAACCATCCCGTGGGTGGGTCGGTGGTGAGGAAATTCCGTGAGTCGGGTCCGCTCAGAAAGTCGCACCAGTACCGCAGCACAGCCTTGAACTTCGCGTTGAGCTCCGGCGAGCGGAACAGCGCGAACCCGGCCGGCATGCACATGGGCCAGTCGAGCAGCGCGTTGAGAGGACAGCCCACCAGCTCCGTCTTGTCGAACGGCGGAGCGTAGGTCATGAGCTCGTCAATCAGGACCATCAGTTCGTCGACGTTGGTGTAGCCGAGCTGGTACCCGGCCTGCAGCGCCTGCTCGATGGCCAGGGTGAAGTACATGCGCAGAACAGGATCGGAATCCACGAGAGACGCGAGGTCCTGCACGGGGGGCGAGAGCCGCACGCCGGGCGCCCGCTTCTTTGCCCGCTCCGCCAGGGTTGTCCGAAAGGCCGCGAGCGTCTCTTCGCTGACGGGCAGCCATCGACCACGCCGGCTGGCTTGGAGCGCGATGGTGTCCACATCGTTATTCATGTATGAGTCCTTCGCCTTCCTGATGGTAAGGGGACGGCCTGTATTGCCCGCGACCGGTGTGATCGCTGTTCCGGATGCCAGGATGGTCGATGGTTGCGGTTTTCTCGGTTGTTTGCGATCTGGTCGCGCGGCGTCTGAGGCTAACATGGAATGAATGGCCGGGGATTCTGGAACTCGAAATGATGGTCGTCGCCTGAGGGTGTACCCGCCAGGGCGAATTGTGGCCGGTCGGGTGTTCTCGGGTGTCCTGGGTTTTCCGATGGTGAACTGGCGATGTCGAAGACCTGGCGCCTTGTCATCCCGACCACCGTGGCGGGTCGAGTCCCCGGCGACGGATGGCGCGTCACGCGGCGCCGCGGCGACTGCTCGCATGGACCTGACCGCTGCTCATTCGCTGCTCACGCGCGCCGCCAGTCGCTCGTCTGTACCCGACGCCTACAGGCATGCCCCCCGCCCGTCGCGCGCCCCGTCGGATAGGCACCCGGTCTCCCAGTCGAGGGTGACCCCGCCAGGGGCCGCTGGTGCAGGTCACCGGCCTGCTGGCACTGCCCGATAACAGCCCGACTGGGTCCCACGAGAGTCAGGGAAATAGCCGGGGCGGGGGATGGCGGGCCTCGCGGGCGGCGCGGCTGAAAGCCGTCGGACTGGTATTCCTGTCCCGGAACTACGCCCTGCGACCACAGCCGCCGGCCTGCCCGCGACCCGCGTCCCGCCGCCCGGGCCATGGTCACCAGGACCTTCCGCCTCGACGGCCTCGACGGCCTCGACGGCCTCGGCGCCTTGCGCGCGCTGGCGTGCCCGCGCTGGATGCGCGCGCCAGCATCTCGACCCGACCCGGCCATAACGCTGACATCGCGGTGAGATTACGGTGTTACTCTGCCGTTGACTGGTCGGATGAGGGTGGCCATGGAGTGTCGACGGATCACCCCGCCAGGTGCCGACCGGCCTCTTCGGGAGGTTCGATGCTCGACGTTCACCAGCCCGTGCTGGGGCCCGACCTGTTAGCGACGGCGCTGAACCGCGGCGGCGCGCATCCGGCCGTCCATCTCGATGATCGCGTGGTCAGCTACAGCGAGCTGCGCGACGCGATCAGCTGTTACAGCCAGGCGTACGCGGCGGCCGGGCTCGGTCGCGGCAGCGCGGTCGCGATGCTGTCGAGCAACCGGGTCGAGGTGCTGTACGCGATGGGCGCGAACGCGATCTCCGGTTGCCGGGCGACGCCGCTGCATCCACTGGGTTCGCTCGACGACCACGCCTACGTGCTGGAGCACGCCGAGATCGGCACCCTGCTCTACGACCCGACCCGCTTCGAGGAGCGTGCCGGCGAGCTGCGCAAACGGCTGCCGGATCTTGCGCTGCTCGCCCTGGGCCCCGGCGGCGCCGGTGAGGACCTGACGGCCGCCGCGGCACGGTTCACTCCGGCGGCTCTCGTGCCGCCCAAGGTGAGCCCCGACGACTCCGGAAGCCTGGGCTTCACCGGGGGCACCACCGGGAAACCGAAGGGGGTCGTCGGCACCTACCGGTCCGCCGCGGCGCTCGCGCAGATCCAGATGCTGGAGTGGGAGTGGCCGGCCGAGATCCGGTTCCTGCTGTGCACCCCGCTGAGCCATGCCGCGGGCGCGTTCTGGCTGCCGGTGCTGCTGCGCGGTGGTTCGTTCGTCGTCCTGCCGTCGTTCACGCCCGACTCGTGGCTGGCGGCGGTCGAGAAGCACCGCGTCACCGCGACGATGCTGGTCCCGGCGATGCTCTACGCCATCCTCGATCATCCTGATCTCGACCGGCGGGACGTGTCGAGCCTGGAGACGGTCTTCTACGGTGCCTCGCCGGCGTCGCCGACCCGGCTGCGTGAGGCGATCGGGCGTTTCGGCCCGGTGTTCTTCCAGTTCTACGGGCAGAGCGAGGTGCCGATGTCCGTGACGGTGCTGCGCCGGGCCGAGCACGATCCCGACGACCTCGACCGTCTCGCGTCGTGTGGCCGGCCGGTGCCGTGGGTGCACGCCGCGCTGCTCGACGACGACCTGAACCCGGTCGCGCCCGGTGAGGCGGGCGAGATCTGCGTGCGCGGGTCGCTGGTGACGGACGGCTACTGGAAGCTGCCGGAGGCCACCGACGCCCTGTTCGCGGGCGGCTGGCTGCACACCGGGGATGTCGCGCGCGAGGACGAGCGGGGCTTCTGGACGATCGTCGACCGCAAGAAGGACATGATCGTCTCGGGTGGTTTCAACGTCTTCCCGCGTGAGGTCGAGGACGTGCTGGCCAGGCACCCGGCGGTCGCCGCCGTCGCGGTGATCGGCGTCCCCGACGAGAAGTGGGGCGAGGCGGTCAAGGCCGTGGTCGTCCCCAGGCCCGGCGCCGTGGTCGACGAGGCGGAGCTCATCGCGCTCGCGCGGGACGCCAAGGGCCCGGTCTACGCGCCGAAGTCGGTGGACGTGGTCGACGCGATTCCGTTGACGCCGGTGGGCAAGCCGGACAAGCCCGCGCTGCGGGAGCGCTACTGGGCGGGCCGGGGCCGGCGCGTCGGCTGAACCGCGCGCTGACCGCGAGGCGTGCTGACCAGGACCACGACGGCGCCGTGGCGTTGATGACCACGCGTCGATCAGGCCGGTGTTCGGGACCTGCCATGCCGGCTGGATGGAGATGACATGACCACGTACGTCGAATCGACCGTGCGTTTTCCCTACAAGAGGTCGTTGGGACCGGTGATCGGGCAGTTCATGACCGGGCTGACCGAGGCCCGGTTACTGGGAATCCGCGCCGACGACCGGGTGATCGTCCCGCCGGTCGAATGGGACCCGGAGACGGGCGAGCAACTCGCCCACGAGTTCGTCGAGGTCGGCCCGGCCGGCACCGTGCGGTCCTGGTGCTGGGTCGAGAAGCCGACCACGCAGCATCCGCTCGACCGCCCGTTCGCGTTCGCGCTCATCGAGCTCGACGGGGCGAGCACCGGCTTCCTGCACGCCGTCGACGCCGGCCGGCGCGAGGCGATGACGACCGGGATGCGGGTCGTCCCGCGGTGGCGAACCGAGCGCCGCGGTCACATCACCGACGTCGAGGCGTTCGTGCCCGGTGACCAGCCGCTGCCCGTCGAGCGCGCCGAGCCGGCCGGCGAGCCGGTCACGATGATGACCTACGACGCCGAGGTCCACTACCTGACGCCGGTGACCGAGAACGAGACGCGGGTCGGTCAGGCGGCGGCCGAAGGCCGCTTCCTGGGGCTGCGGTGCCCGCGGTGCGCCCGCCTCTACGTCGGTGGCAAGAACGACTGCCCCATCTGCGCCGTCGCGCTCACGCCACAGGACGAGGTGGACCTGCCGCAGCGGGGGACGATCACCAACTATGTGATCATCACGCCCGTCCAGTACCCGGGCCAGACGGAGACGGAGCCCTTCGCCCGGGTCCACGTGCTGCTCGACGGCGTCGACGTCGTGCTGATGTTCCAGCCGGTGGTCGACCTGGCCAACGACGACGTCCGCCCCGGGGTGCGGGTCTCGGCGGTGTGGACGCCACCCGACGGCACGGGGAGGCGGGCGCTGGCCGGCTGGCGGCCGACCGGTGAGCCGGACGTCGACGACCCCGCTCTCGTGAATCGGATCCACTGACATGGCCGCGACCGAGCCCGTCGCGATCATCGGCTGGAGCGTCTCGCCGATGGAACGGCGTACCGACAAGACCGAAGCCCAGCTGCTCCTCGACGTCATCACGGACGCCACGGCTCATGCCGGCATCAGCCGCGCCGACGTCGACTTCACCTGCGCGGGCAGCTGCGACTACGTCGCCGGGCAGGCGTTCTCCTTCGTGCAGAACATCAACGCCATCGGCGCCTGGCCGCCCAAGCGGGACTCGCACGTCGAGATGGACGGCGCCTGGGCGCTGTACGAGGCCTGGGTCCGCCTCCAGCTGGGGGACCTCGACGTCGCGCTGGCCACCGGTTCGGGGCGCTCGTCGACCGCCGACCCGGCGACGATCTACCCGATGGAGATGGATCCCTACTACCTGGCGCCGCTCGGCGCCGACGCCGTGTCGATGGCGGCCCTGCAGGCCAGGGTCCTGCTGGACGCGGGTCTGGTGACCGAGCGCCAGATGGCGACCATCGCCGCGCGGACCCGCCGCGACGCCGTGGCGAATCCCCACGCGCAGGTGTCCGGCGAGTTCGACGTCGACGCGCTGCTGGCGGGGGAGTACGTGCGGGACCCGCTGCGCCGCCACGACCTGCCGCCGATCACCGACGGGGCGTGCGCCGTCGTCCTCGCCCGCGGGGAGAAGGCCAGGGAGCTGACCGACCGGCCGGTGTGGATCACCGGGTTCGCGCACGTCGCCGAGGCCCACCAGCCCGGCGTGCGCGACCTGCGCGTGTCCACCTCGGCCGCCCGCGCGGCCAAGGCCGCCGGGGTGGCCGAGGGCGGCCCGATCGACGTCGCCGAGCTGCAGTCCGCGTTCACCCACGAGGAACCCGTCCTCACGGCGGCGCTGGGGCTTGGGCCCGAGGTGGCGATCAACCCGTCCGGCGGCCCGCTGGCCGCCAACCCGATCATGGCAACCGGGCTGGTGCGGATCGCGGAGGCCGCCCGCCAGATCCGCGACGCGGGGAAACGCCGCGCGCTGGCCCATGCCACGTCCGGGCCCTGCCTGCAGCAAAACCTGGTCTGCGTGCTGGAGGAAGGCCGATGAGCAAGAACCCGTGCGCGATCATCGGGATCGGGCAGACGCAGCACAAGTCGCGGCGCTGGGACGTCTCCCTGGGCGGGCTCGTCCGGGAGGCGGCCAGCCGCGCGCTCGAGGACGCGCGGCTGACCTGGGCGGATGTCGACGCCGTCGTGCTGGGCAAGGCGCCCGACCTGTTCGAGGGCGTGATGAAGCCCGAGCTGTACCTCACCGACGCCCTGGGCGCGGCCGGCAAGCCGATGTTCCGCGTGCACACCGCCGGGTCCGTCGGCGGCACGACCGGCATCGTCGCCGCTCACCTCGTGGAGACCGGCATCCACCGCACGGTGCTGGCGGTCGCCTACCAGAAGCAGTCCGAGGGCAACGCGCAGTTCGCGCTGGGCTCCGGCAAGGGAGCCTCCCTCGGGGCCGGCGGGGCGTTCGCGCCCTACATGCGCTCCTACATCCACCGGACGGGCGCCCCACTCGACGTCGGCCCGATGGTCGCGGTCAAGGACCGGCAGAACGCGCTGAAGAACCCCTACGCCCACCTGAAGCTGGCCGACATCTCCCTGGAGAAGGTCAAGGCGTCGCAGATGATGTGGGACCCGATCCGCTACCTGGAGTCCTGCCCGTCCTCGGACGGCGCCTGCGCCGTGGTGCTCACCGACGAGGCCGGCGGGCTGGCCGCCGCCGCCGACGGCCGCCCGCCGGCCTGGGTGCTGGCCTCGGCCGTGCGTTCCGAGCCGAGCTCGTTCCCCGGCCGGGACGCCGTCTGGTCGGCGGGAGCCGCCGACTGCGCCGCCGACGTCTACCGCCAGGCCGGCATCACCCGGCCACGCGAGCAGATCGACTGCGCCGAGCTGTACGTCCCGTTCAGCTGGTACGAGCCGATGTGGCTCGAAGCCCACCACATCGTCGGCCACGGCGAAGGGTGGAAACTGACCGAGCGGGGCGACACCGCCCTCGGGGGCGCGTTCCCGGTCAACATGTCGGGCGGCGTGCTGTCGACCAACCCGATCGGGGCGTCGGGCCTGCTGCGCTTCGCCGAGGCCGCCCTCCAGGTGCGCGGCATGGCCGGCGAGCACCAGGTCGACGGGGCGCGGGTCGCGCTCGCCCAGGCCTACGGCGCCTCCGCCCAGTACTTCAGCATGTGGCTGGTCGGCAGCTCGCCAGACCCGTTCGCGTGACGCGGCCCGGTCACGCGCGACCAGGTCACGAGACCCGACCACGAAAGCGAGATTTCCTTGCCTGAGACTGCCAAGCCGGCGGTCCTCGTCGAGGCCGACGGCCCGGTCCTGACCGTCACCCTCAACCGGCCGGAGAAACGCAACGCGACCAACGCGGAGGTGCTCTGCCGGCTGTACGACGCCTGGCGCCGCCTGGACCAGGACGACACCCTGCGCGTCGCCATCCTCACCGCCGTCGGCCCCACCTTCTGCGCCGGCATGGACCTGGCCGAGATCGGCCGGCTGCGCGCCAGGGTGCGCGACAACGACTGGATCATCCGGCTCCAGGGCGAGCCGGACCTCGCCTATCACGCCTACCTGAAGACCTACCGGCCGGCCAAGCCGGTCATCCTGGCCGCCGAGGGGTTCGCCCGGGCCGGCGGCACCGAGATCCTGCAGGGGACCGACATCCGCGTGGCCGGCGAGAGCGCCGTGTTCGGGGTGACCGAGGTCCAGCGAGGGCTGTTCCCCATGGCCGGGTCGACCGTGCGCCTGCGCCGCCAGCTGGGCTACGCGGTGGCCGCCGAGATGCTGCTGACCGGTGACGACATTCCGGCCCGGCGGGCGTACGAGCTCGGACTGGTCAACCACGTCGTCCCCGACGGCCAGGCCCTGGCGAAGGCCCGCCAGGTCGCCGACCGGATCGCCCGCAACGGCCCGCTCGCCGTGCGGGCCATCCTGGCGACCCTGCGCGAGACCGAGTGCCTCCCCGAACCGGCCGCGTTCGAGATCGAGCAGGCCCACGGCACCGGTGTGATGAAGTCGGCTGACGCGTCCGAGGGCCCGCGGGCGTTCCTGGAACGACGAGAGCCGGTCTTCACCGGAAGCTAGTAGCTGCCGCGACGGCCAACGTTGGTCTGCTACACATGATCGCCGATAGTGCCCTGGGGAGGTCGTGGACAGAGCCAGGTCACGACCTCCCCAGGGCACAAACGGCGATCATGTCCGGCGTTGAGGCGGGCGAATCTTGGTGGGGCTGGTGTTGGCGGTCGCCGCGTGCGGCGCGGAAGGTTCTTGATGAGGCGGGAAGCGGAGACATGACCAGAGGCATCGTGAGCGAGCTCGGGTACGACGAGATCGTCTCCGCCGCGCTCGAGCTCTTCGAGGAGCGCGGCCTCGACGCGGTGAGCATGCGCTCGCTCGCCGCCAGGCTGGGCGTGTCCCCGATCCCGCTCTACAGCCGCGTCGGCAACAAGGAAGCACTGCTCGACGCGATGGCCGACCAGGTGCTCGCCGGCGTCGCCCCGGTCAGGGAGGACGGCGAGCCCTGGCAGGCCTACACCGCCAGATGGGCCAGGGCGCTGCGGGACCGCCTGGTCACCACCCGGGACATCGGCCGCCTGCTGGGCACGCGACGGACGCCCTACCTGGCGGCGGCCGAGTCGTTGGTCGACGCGCTGACGTCGGCCGGGTTCACCCGCGCGACGGCGGGGGAGGCCTGCCAGCTCGTCATGTGGGCGACCATCGGCTTCTCCATCGTCGAGCCGGGCAGCGTCACGCCGAGCAGCCGCCGGCAGTCGAACCTGGCCGAGCTGGAACTGCGCAGCATGGAACAACGCGACGCTGACCGTCTCTTCGAGCTACACATCCGCTACCTGGTCAGCGGACTGGAAGAGGACGTGGAGAGCTCCCGCACCGCATGAGGCCGGGTCGCCGCCAGCCCCTGGTGATCCATGCCTCCCGCGGTACCTGCCCTCCGCGGTTCCATGCCTCCGGCAAATTCCATGGACGAGCCCGGGTGACTGGCTCACGCCGGCGCGTGTCGCACAGAGAGCAGAGAGAAAGGGAAACGACGTGCTGCAGACCCGGGACGACGGCCGGATCCGCGTCCTCACGCTTGCGCGGCCCGAGGCCCTCAACGCGTTCAACGAGGCGCTGTACGACGCGACCACGGAGGCGTTAGCCGCCGCGGCGGCCGCGCCGGAGGTCGCCGTGGTGGTGCTGACCGGGACCGGGCGGGCGTTCTCCGCGGGCACCGACGTCGCCGAACTGGCGGCGCGTACCGCCGACCCTGACAGCTTCAAGGCGGGGGCCCACGGCTTTCCCGGTCTCATCGACGAGCTGACCGCGTTTCCCAAGCCGCTGCTCTGCGCTGTCAACGGCCTGGCCCTCGGCATAGGCGCCACTCTGCTCGGCTTCGCCGACCTCGTGCTGATGTCGACGCAGGCCAGGATCCGATGCCCCTTCACCGATCTGGCCGTCGCTCCGGAGGCCGCGAGCTCCTACCTGTTTCCCCTGATGCTCGGACGCCAGCAGGCCAGCTGGCTCCTGATGAGCTCCGAGTGGTTCACCGCGGCGGACTGCGAGCGTATGGGCCTCGCCTGGCGGGTCGTGGCGCCGGACGACCTACTCGAGGCGACCCTTGCCGTCGCCCACCAACTCGCCGCGAAACCCATCGCGTCCCTCATCGAGACCAAGCGGACGATCGTCGCCGGGCACCGTGACGCCATAGCCGCCGCCCGGGCGCGGGAGAACGTCGCCTTCTCCAGGCTGCTCGGCGCGCCCGCCAGTCTCGAGGCGCTCACCGCGCTCGCCGCGCGGCGCCCGCCCGACTTCGCGGCGGTCGACGCGGCCCACCCCGTCGACGTCGCCCGTCATCGCGCCGACTGAGCACGCGGACCACCTGCTCGGTGTCCGGGCTCGGCCACGACGCGTGGGGCAGTGGCCGAGCCGGCCGTTCCGGATGCCGAGAGGGCGCCTCACACGCCGCCACCGCGGTTACCGCGGCCGCTGGCCCTGAGTACCCGCCGGGGACGCCACGCCAGCGCGCCGCGGGAGCCGACCATCGTCGCCTGGTTCGCCTCGACGGCGTGGTCAGTTCGTCCCTGAGCCGCCGTTGAGGTTGATCGTCTGGCCGGTCAGCCAGGAGGTCTCCTCGGAGGCGAGGAAGACGACGGCGGCGCCGACGTCGGTGGGGGTACCGAGGCGTCCGGTCGGCACCGCCGCGGCCAGGGCGCGGGTGACCTGCGGGTCGTTGTTGGCCGAGTTGTCCATCAGGCCCAGGGCGAGGGTGTTCGCGGTGACTCCGGTTCCGGCGACCTCCTGGGACAGGTGTCGGATGAAGCCCTCGATGCCGCTCTTGCCGGCCCCGTAGAGGGCGACGCCGATCTTCAGGCCCGTGCGCCCCGCGCCGGAGGAGATCTGCACGATCCGGCCCCAGCCCGCGTCGACCATGTCCTCGAGCACGGCGTGGATGCAGTGCAGCGACCCAAAAATGTTGATCTCTACCGGGCCGCGCCACAGCGCGGGGTCGAGCTGGCGGAACGGCCGGGCGACCATGTCCGAGTGGATGCCGGCGTTGTTGACGAGGATGTCGACCGGCCGGCCGAACGCCGCGCGCGCGGCCGCGACGCCGGCCCGCACCGCCTCGGGGTCGAGCACGTCGAAGGGGACCGCGACCGCCTTGCCGCCGGCTGCCTCGATCTCGGCGCGCACCGCCTCCGCGCGGTCGGGTACCAGGTCGTTCACGGCCACCGCCGCGCCCTGCGCGGCTAATGCCCGTGCGGCGCCGGCGCCCATGTTCTGCCCGGCGCCGGTCACTAATGCCAGGTGCCCGTCAAGCTCGAACATCGTCAACTCCTCGTCTGCGCGATGCCGCGGCTGGTCCCGCCCTCAACTGTATAATTTATGCACAGTTAAGGGTGTGGCGGCCCGCGTCATCGAGTTTCCTCACCGCCGCGCCTGACGCCGCGGACCTGAAGGACTCCTGGGCAGACCCTGGCTAAGCCGACGCGGATGAGGAGTACCAGGTGGCCACGGGCGCGCCGGCGTCGTAGCGGTCCTGCCAGGTGCCGACGAAGGCGGGCAGCGGCTGGTGCTCGGGGTCGTGTCCGGGAAGCTGGGCGAGCAGGACGCGACGGCCCGCGGCGCGGCGCTCCCGTTTCGGGATGAAGTCGAGGGCGGCGGGGGGCTGTTCGTGGGCGCCGCCGCGTCGGAGCCGCAGTTTCTGACGCATCCCGAGCCGGAATCCTTCGGCGGGGACCAGCGTGCGCGCGTCGACCTTCCGGTCCTCGAATGGGACGTGCTCGTTGAAGCCGGCCGCGACGAGCGTGATCAGGCGGTTGAGGTGCCGCACTACCCGGGGCAGCGCGCGCAGCCGGTAGGCCTCGCCGCCGAGGGCCCGGTAGATCCGCAGGCCCGAGCTGCGGTGCTCGACCTCCTCGGTGAAGTGCCACAGGAACAGGGACGCGACGCGGTCGTCGCCGGGCCGGAACAGCACGTCCTCGTGGTCGAGGAAGAGCTTGAAGGTCGGCGTGAAGGCCGACTCGAGGTCGGCGATGTAGGCCAGGTGGAACTTCAGCGGCCTGGTCTCGAGGAGTTCGTCGTACAGCGCGAGCGCGCCGTCGAGGGTGCCCTGGAGGCCGGGGTAGGTCCGGATCAGCGCCCTCATGTGCTGCCGGTGGGCGCTGGCGTGCTGCGCCTCCTGGCGGAGGAACACGTCCGCCTCGGCGGCGGCGTCCGCGTCGGCGATCTGGGGGATCGCCTCCTTCATCGCCGCCACGATGTACTTCTCGAACGCGATCGCGATGATGCTGGTCGCGTTCATCTGCAGCGAGAAGTCCGGGCGCTCGGGATTCCACAGGAAGGGGACGTCGGCGGCGAAGTCGAACGGCACGCGCCGCACCTGCAGGGTCGTCATGGTCTCCCGCGATCTCCGTAACGTATCATACAAGATCACAAATCTTGTATGACGCGGACCGGTCGTAGGATGCTGGACACGGCCGGTCAGGTCAAGGGATCGGCCGGGCCGGGGGGCCGGCTGTCGAGGACCGGCCGTCGCGGACCGGCTGTCGAGGGGCGGCGATGAGCAGGCGTGGTTGGGGCGGCACCCCGCCGGCCGACGACGACGACGCCCGCCGGATGATCGTGGATGCCGCGATCAGGTGCCTGGACCGGAACGGCCCCGCCAAGACCCACCTCGCCGACGTGGCCACCGAGCTCGGTGTGACGCGCCAGACGGTCTACCGGTACTTCCCGAGGATGGACGACCTGCTCCTCGCGGTGACCGAGCGGGCCTACCAGAGCTTCATCGCCGAGCTGGACGTCCTGTTCGAGGGTGTCCGGGACCCCACCGAGTTCGTGGTCGAGGCCATGGCCTACGTCATCGAACAGCTGCCGAAGACCCCGCACCTCACCCTGCTGCTGACCGCCGGCACGGTCGACCGCTTCGAGCGGGCGGGGGTGGCCTCCGCGGTCATCGCCCGCAACGTCCGGGTGCTGCGCGACCGCACCGACGTCGACTGGTCCGCCGCGGGCTACGGCGAGCGGGAACTGTACGAACTGGTCGAGGTGATGCAGCGCCTTATCCAGTCGATGGTCGTGGCACCATCCGAGCGCCCCCGCGTCGGCGCCGAGCTCCGGGCCTTCCTGCGCCGCTGGATCGGCCCGGCCGTCGTCCCCGCGCGCTAGCGGGACAGGCCGCCACCGGCCAGGGTGCCGCTGACCGGGGTGCCGCTGGCCGGGGTGCCGCTGATCGGGGTGGCGCTGACCGGGGCGCCCGGGCGCCCGCCGGCGCGAGTTGTTGACCCGGCCACGATCGCGAGCTACAAACTCAGTCATACACAGATCGCGATCATGTATGTTGCCGGGTATGCCTGGGGACGCCAGCGATCGGCCTCCGGTAGCGCGGCTCACGCTCCAGGAGGCCCCCATGGGTGATGTGGTCATCCGCGACGGAACGATCGTCGACGGCACCGGACGGCCGGGATTCCGGGGTGACGTGGTCGTCCGCGACGGCCGGATCGCCGCCGTCGCCGCCGCGGCCGACGGCGCGGCCATCGACGACGCCTTACCCTCGGGCGCGGTCGAGGTGGACGCGTCGGGCCTGCTGGTCACCCCGGGCTGGGTCGACGTCCACTCCCACTACGACGGCCAGGTGACCTGGGACGACACCCTCGCCCCCAGCGCCTGGCACGGAGTCACCACGATCGTCACCGGCAACTGCGGCGTCGGCTTCGCCCCCGCCGCGCCGGACCGGCGGGAGTGGCTCATCGGCCTGATGGAGGGCGTCGAGGACATCCCCGGCACCGCGCTCGCCGAGGGCATCGACTGGTCCTGGGAGAGCTTCCCGCAGTACCTGGACACGCTCGACCGGCGCGGCTGGACCATGGACGTGGGCACGCAGATCGCGCACGGCGCGGTCCGCGCCTACGTGATGGGTGACCGCGGCGCCCGCAACGAGGCCGCGACCGCCGCGGACATCGCGGCGATGCGCGCGATCGTGCGCGACGCGCTCGCCGCCGGCGCGCTCGGGTTCTCGACCTCACGCACCCTCGTGCACCGGGCGATCGACGGCGAACCGGTGCCCGGCACGTTCGCCGCCGAGGACGAGCTGTTCGGCATCGGGGCCGCGCTCGCCGACGTGGGGACCGGCATCTTCGAGCTCGCCCCGATGGGCGCGGCCGGCGAGGACGTCGTCAACCCGGTCAAGGAAGTCGACTGGATGTGCCGGTTGTCGGCGGCGATCGGGCGGCCCGTCACCTTCGCGATGGTCCAGGTGGACGCCGCGCCGGAGCTGTGGCGCGAGCTGATGGCCGCCTGCCAGGCCGCCACCGAGTCGGGCGCGGACGTCTGGCCACAGGTCGCGGCCCGCGCGACCGGCCTGCTGTCCGGGCCGCACACCAGCTACTCCTACCTCGACCCCATCCCCGCCTACCGCGAGCTGAAGGCGCGCGGTCTTGCCAGCGACGCGCTGATCGCGGCGCTGCGTGACCCCGCGGTGCGCCGGAGCATCGTCGACTGGCAGCCGGACGAGAAGACCGCCGGGCGGCTCCGCGACGCCGCCGAGCGGACCTTCCTGCTGGGCGATCCGCCCGACTACGAGCCCGGGCCGGAGCGCTCCCTCGCGGCGATCGCGGCGGCATCGGGCCGCACACCCACCGAGATCGCCTACGACCTCATGGTCGAGCACGACCGCGAGATCGTCCTCTACCGGCCGTACCTCAACTACGCGCGGGGCTCCCTGGAACCCGTCCGCGAGATGCTCCTGCACCCGCGCGCCGCGAGCGGCCTGGCCGACGGCGGCGCCCACTGCCTGACCATCTGCGACGCCTCCATCCCGACCTTCCTGCTCACCCACTGGACCCGCGACCGCGCCCGCGGCGAGCGCCTGCCACTCGAGTGGGTCGTCAGGAAGCAGACCCACGACACGGCCCGGCTCTACGGCCTCGGTGACCGTGGCACCCTCCAACAGGGCAAGATCGGGGACGTCAACGTCATCGACTACGACAACCTGCGCCTGCACCCGCCGCGGGTCGTCTCCGACCTTCCCGCCGGCGGGAGCCGCCTCGTCCAGCGAGCCGAGGGCTACGTCGCCACCATCAAGTCGGGCGTCGTCACCTTCGCCGACGGAGCCGACACCGGCGCCCGGCCAGGGCGGCTGCTGCGCGGCGCCCGATGACCGGCGCGCTCGGCTACGACCCCGCCCGCCGGCCCCCGCAGCCGCCGACCCCGCCGCCCGACGCCTTCAAGGTCCACCACGCGCACCTGCCCACCGGCGTGACGCTCGCCTACGTCCACGAGGGCGTCGGCGGCACACCGCTCCTGCTGCTGCACGGCTACCCGGAGACCAAACGGATCTGGTGGCGCAACATCGGCCCGCTGGCCGACGCCGGGTTCGAGGTCATCGCGCCGGACCTGCGCGGCGTCGGCGACAGCGGACACCCGCCCGACGACCAGCACGACATCGCCACCTACGCCAAGGACATGCATGCCCTGGTGGCCGACCATCTCGGCCACCAGGCGTGCGCCGTCGCGGCCGGTGACGTCGGCGGTGTCGTCGCCACCGACCTCGTGCACCGGTTCCCGGGGTTCGTCACCCGGCAGTGCGTCTTCAACACGGTCCCGCCCATGGGCGCGGCCGGCTACGCCGAGCGTGGCCTGGACATCCGCGCCTTCAGTGGCACCGGCGACGGCCCGACCGCCGACTACCGCGACCTGCAGGGCCGGCGCCCCGACGAGCTCGCCGCGATGCTCGGCAGCGACGACGCCCGGCGGCTGTGGGTGGCCGGGATGTACACCGCGCGCCTGTGGTCATCCCCAGGATCGTTCGACGCCGACGACATCGCCTTCATGACCGAGCCGTTCGGCGACGAGGCACGGCTGCGCGCCGGCTGGGCTGTCTACCAGCTCGCCCACGGCCGCCCCTTCACCGAGCTGCCCTTCACGGATGCCGTGGCCGTCCCGACACTGATTCTCTACGGTCCGGACGACCACGCCGTGCGCTCCGACTTCCTCGCGTTCACCGAGGTGGCGTACACCAACCGGATCGGGCCCCTCGTCGTGCCCGGCGCCGGCCACTTCCTTCAGTGGGAACGCGCCGACATCTTCAACGCGATCGTGTCCGCCGTCCTCATCGACCGGTAGAAGACCGGATCGACCGGTGGAAGACCGGCTCCGGTGCCCGCGCACCGGCCCGGGCCGGTGCGCGGGCTACGCCGCGTGGCGGCGTCCGGCCGGTCGCAGCGGGGTGTCGCCACCGCGGGTCCGGCGCGCGACGGTGACGGGCTGGCGGGCTGGCATGACAGGTGGCTCGGAGCCTGGGCGGTGCCTGGACGGGTGCCGCGGGGCGGGCGTTCCGGCCTGGTGGGCGCGGTCGACGAGGTAGGCGAGCCCGAGCCCGAGCAGCAGCACGGCGTGGCTGGCGACGCGGGTGGGCCGCACGGAGGAGACGACGAGGTCGTAGACGGAGAAGCCGCCGAGCACGAGGATGGCGCCGGCGAGCGCGATGAGCAGGCCGGCGGCCCGGCGGGGCTGGAGGGCCGCCCAGAGCATGCCCACGCCGGCGGCGAAGTTCCAGGCGAGGGACTCGTTGAGCAGGTGCTCGGCGCTCGTCCCGTGTGAGGTCACGGCGTGGCCGGACAGCCCCTGGCTGTCGACCAGCTGCAGCAGGCCGAGGCCGAGCTGCAGCCACCCGACGGCGAGGAGCGCCAGCCGGGTCGTCGAGAAGGACGCGGCGGGGCGCGCGCCTGGGCGCCTGGCCGGCCGGGGACGACGGCGCGGCCGGCGCCGGGCCGCGGCGACCACCGGCCGACGCGCGCCGCTGCCGGTGCCGATGTCGCCACAGGCGCCGGTGTCGCCGTGGGTGTCGGTGTCGCCGTGGGTGCCGGCGTCGCCGTGGGTGTCGGTGTCGGTGTGGGCGTCGAGTACCGCCGCGGTGAAGTCGGGTGTCGGGAAGACCGGCCCGAGCCGCAGCGACCGGGTCAGCGAGACCGCGCGGTCGTGCCAGTCCCGGCAGGCGGCGCAGGCGCTCAGGTGCTGGTCGACGGCCGTCGGGTCCATGGGCTCGGCTTCGCCGTCGATCCTGGCCGAGAGGGCCTCGCGGCAGATGATGCAGTCCATTGCCCCACCGGTCGTCGTAGGAGTCCGCCGAGTTCCCGACCTTCGCGCTGTCGTCGCCGGCCCGCGGTCGCCACGATCAGACGGTGACGCCACGAGTATGCCTGGTCGCCCTCCTGGCCGGTCCGGTCGCGGGTTCGGCTACGGTTGTCCGGCGCCGGCGGCGCCGGGCCGCGCGGTGTCCGGGCTCGCGCGACCCGGCGCGGCCCGAATCCGCGACCCGAACCGAGGAGAGACCCGCCCGTGGCCACGGACGACGAGACGGTCACCGCCTGGGCGTTGGCCGCCGGGCGTGGTGACCGGCAGGCGTTGGAGTCGTTCGTACGGGCCACACAGCGCGACGTGTGGCGTTTCGTCGCCTACCTCGCCGGTCCGGCGGCGGCGGACGACCTGGCGCAGGAGACCTACCTGCGCGCGTTGCGGAGCCTGCGGACGTTCGCGGCGCAGTCGTCGGCCCGGACGTGGCTGCTGTCGATCGCGCGGCACGCGGTCGTCGACGACGTCCGGTCCAGGATGCGCCGGCCGCGGACGACGGCAGCGGCGGACTGGGAGACGGCGGCCGAGCGCGCCCAGGCGCTGGCACCGCCGGCGGCGGGCTTCGAGGACCTCGTCGAGACGAACGTGATGCTGGCGGCGCTGGACGCCGACCGCCGGGAGGCCCTCGTGCTCACCCAGCTGATCGGCCTGTCCTACGCGGAGGCCGCCGTGGTCTGCGGCTGCCCGGTGGGCACGATCCGCTCGCGGGTCGCGCGCGCCCGCGACGACCTGATGAGCTGGTCGCGGCCCGGCCTCGACGAGGGCGCCGGCGGGATCTGACCGCCTCCTGCCGGCGACCTCCCACCGCGGTGGACAGGCCGCGTCGGGGAGGCCGCCGCCAGGAAGCAGCCCGATGCCTGGGATCTGGCGCTGATCTCGGGTAGGCCAGGGCCCGGCCGTACGGTGATCGCCCGATGCCTGGGGAAACCGCGGGCGATGCCGCGTCGCGGCGACCATATCCAGGAGCAACTGGCGATCAAGGGTTGGCGCGCCGGGTCCAGGCTCCACAAGATCTGCGCCGGAACCGATGTCTGTTCGGTCGCCGTCAGCCGCCGCGCCCGTCGCCAGCCAGCCGGATGACAGGAAACCGCGGGCCGCGGCCCGGTGCTTCCCGACGGTCCTTACCCAGGGCGCCGGGCTGGCCCGTCGTCGGTGAGGGGTTCCCGGTTCCCGGCAGGTGCCGTGGCCTTGCCGACACCGGGCGGGGGAACTCGGCGAGCCGTGGACGCGACCAACGATGGACGCGCCGGCGCGGCGCGGCGGTGCCGCCTCGGGCGCACCGCGCCGGGTGCTGCTGGAGGACTGTTCGTGACCGCAAGCGAGGAACCGCTGTCGACCGCGACGGTGGTCAAACCCGTCGACGCCGAGGCGGCCGCCAGAACCGGGCGTCCGGGCGAGGCGGTGGCGACGGAGGCCGACGAGGCCCGCGGCTCGGTCCGCGCGCGTCGCTCGATCGCTCCGCTCCTGCTCCGGCTGCACTTCTACGCCGGCATTTTGATCGCGCCGTTCCTGGTCGTCGCCGCCGTGACGGGGCTCTTGTTTGTCTTCACGCCCCAGTTGGATCGCCTGGTGTACGAGGACGAGTTCTTCGCCGACGGGCGTGGCCAGCAGCGGCCGTTGGCGGAGCAGGTCCAGGCGGCGGTCGCCGCCCACCCGGAAGGCTCGGCCGGGTCGATGATCCTCACCGGCGAGGACGACCGGACGACCGGGGTCGTGTTCTTCGTCGACGCGCTCGGCGAGAAGCAGGACACCGTCTACGTCGATCCCTACACCAGCGAGATCCACGGCAGCCTGGTCACCTGGTGGGGTTCGACCCCGCTGCAGACCTGGTTCGACGACCTGCACCGCAACCTGCATCTCGGCGATCTCGGTCTGCACTACTCGGAGCTGGCGGCGAGCTGGCTGTGGGTCGTCGTGCTCGGCGGCGCGCTGCTGTGGCTGCGCCGCCTGCGCGCAGGCCGAGAGGGTCGGGGCCGGGCGGTGCGCCGCGCCTTGCTGCCGGACCTGTCGGCGCGCCGCGGCGTGCGGCGGACCCGCGGCTGGCACGCGACCACCGGGCTGTGGCTCGCCGCCGGCCTGCTCATCCTCTCCGTGACCGGGCTGACCTGGTCCCGCTACGCCGGCGGCCACTTCGGCGACCTCGTCGACGCCGTGGGCGGCCACGCCGCCGAACTGTCCACCGAGGTCGAGCAGGCGCCGGCCGGCTCGGGCCATCACCACGACGGGACGGGTGGCAATGCCACCGCTGTTGACCTCACCGCGATCGACCGGGTGGTCGCGACCGCCCGCGACGCCGGACTGGACGGGCCGATCGAGGTCGGCCTGCCCGCCGAGGCCGGCGCCGCCTGGACGGTCACGCAGACGGACAAGCAGTGGCCGGTGCGTTTCGACGCGGTCGCGGTCGACCCGACCGGACAGAAGATCACCGACCGGGTCGACTACGCCGACTGGCCGACGCCCGCCAAGCTGACCCGCCTCGGCATCAACGCCCACATGGGGACGCTGTTCGGCCTGGCCAACCAGATCCTGCTCGCGGCGCTCGCGATCGGCCTGCTGTGCGTGATCGTGTGGGGCTACCGGATGTGGTGGCAGCGCCGCCCGACCCGCGCCGACCGAACCCGCCCGGTGGGCACCCCGCCAGCCCGCGGCGCCTGGCGCCACCTGCCGCCCTGGGCCCTGGCCGTCGGCGTCGTCGTGGCGGCCGCCGTCGGCTGGGCGCTGCCGCTGCTCGGCCTCAGCCTCGCCGCGTTCCTCGTCATCGACCTGGCCGCCGGCCCGCTCACCCGCGCCCGTGCCCGGCTTCGCGGGTTGCCCGACCAGAACCGGGTATAGCCGCGACGCCACCGCGCACGAGCGGTCGCCTGTTGGAGGAGTCTCAGATGAGCGTGGTCGACAAGGTCAAGAACACCCTGCAGCGGTTCACGGGCCAGAGCAAGCGCACGGCGGGCCGGGTCAGCGGTGACCCAGGGCTGGAGACGCGAGGTGCCGCGGAGAAGATCGGCGGGGACGTCAGGCAGGCCGGCGAGAAGTTGAAGGACACCACCCGCTGAAGCTGAAGCGATGAGCGCGGTGTCGCCGCCTGTCCGGACTCGCGAGGAGTTCGGGGGCGCGCGCCACCGCGGCGGGTGGCTCTGTCCGTGAGCCCCGCCGGTCTCGCCGCCCGTAGATGTCGGTGGCGGGACCTATGGTCGGCTCATGGCGCTCACAGTCGAAGACCGACAGAGTTTCCTGGCCGAGCCGCACATCGCCGCGCTATCCGTCGTGAACGGTGACCGCGGGCCGCTGACGGTTCCGGTCTGGTACCAGTACACCCCTGGTGGCGAGCCCTGGGTGCTCACCGCGGCCGACTCGCGCAAGGCCGAGCTCATCCGCGCGGCCGGCCGTTTCACGCTGATGGTGGAGCGCGTGGAGCCGACCGTCCGATATGTGACGGTCGAGGGCCCGGTCGCCCGGATCGACGAAGGCACCGACGACCACCTGGTGGAAATCACGAATCGTTATCTCCCACCCGAGAAGGCGGCGGAATATCTCACCTTCGCGCGCGCCGAGCTCGGTCCCCAGGTTCTGATCACGCTGCGTCCGGAACACTGGCTGTCGGCCGATCTGGGCTGATGGGTGCGGGCTTCAGCCGGAGGCCGCGCCCTCGGGACTCGTGTCGGGGCCTTGACCCGGAGTGGGCTCGAGCGGGCTCGCCGGACCGGGGAGCCGAGGCACGGCGGCGAGCAGCGTCCGCGTGTAGGGATGGGCCGGGTTTGCCAGGACCTGGGCGGTGGGGCCCTGCTCGACGAACTCGCCGGCGCGCATCACCGCGACCTGGTCGCACAGCCGCGCCACCACGCCCAGGTCGTGGGACACGAGGATCAGACTCAGCTGACTGGCGATGGTCAGCTCGGCCAGCAGGTCGAGGATCTGCGCCCGTACGGAGACGTCCAGGGCGCTGACCGGCTCGTCGCCGACCAGCACGCGCGGGCGGGGCGCGAGCGCCCGGGCGATCGCGATCCGTTGCCGCTGGCCGCCGGAGAACTCGTGCGGGTAGCGGCCGCGTACCTCCGTGGGGAGGTCGACCGCGCGCAGGACCTCGTCCACCCGCGCGTCGTGGTCCTCCGCGACCCGCAGGCACTCCAGCGGCTCGGCGACGATCGCGCCGACCGTCAGCCGCGGGTTCAGCGAGGCGACCGGGTCCTGGAGGACCACCTGGACGTCGCGGCGCAGCCAGCGCAGGTCGCGTGGCCGGCCGGCGCGGACCAGCCGGCCGCGGTAGCGCACCGTGCCGGCGTCGGGCCGGTCGAGCCCGAGCAGCAGCCGCACCAGCGTCGACTTGCCGGAGCCGGACTCACCGACGATCCCGAGGCTCGCGCCGGCGGGCAGCGTCAGCGTGACGCCACGCACGGCCTGCCGGGACGCGTGCCGGGAGGCCCGGCCGGCCCGCTTCCCGTCGCCCGGCTGGCCGCCGGAACCCGCGTCCGGATGACCCGGCCCGCGCCGGGCGGCGCGCGGCAGCGGGAACGACCGTGACAGCCCGGTGACCTCGAACGCCGCCTCCGCCGCCGCGCGCGCGGAACCAGGGTCCGACCGACCGGCCGCGTCCACCTCCCGGCGCGTCGACGCCGCCGCCGCGCGGGGAGCCGGGCGGGTACGAGCGATCTCGGCGGGCCGGTCCGGCTGGGTGGAGTGGGTCATGGGCGCGCCGCCTCGGGAGTGAACGGGCTGGTCACGTCGCGACCGGGCGCCGGCGGCCAGGCCGTGGCGTGGGCGGCGGCGAGCAGCGCCTGGGCGTACGGGTGACGGGGGTGGCGCAGCACGTCGCCCGTGGCGCCGGACTCCACCAGCCGGCCCGCCCGCATCACCTCGACGCGCTGGGTGACGGTCGCGACGACCGCCAGGTCGTGGGTGATGAACAGCAGGGCCGCGCCGGTCTCGTCGACCAGCCGGGTCAGCAGCGCGAGGATCTCCGCCTGCACGGTGACGTCGAGGGCGGTCGTCGGTTCGTCGGCGAGGATCAGCGACGGCTGGCAGGCGAGCGCGACCGCGAGCCCGACCCGTTGGCGCTGCCCGCCGGAGAGCTGGTGCGGGTAGGCGCGGACCAGCCGCTCCGGGTCGGGCAGCCCGACCCGCTCGGCCAGCTCGACGGCGGCCGCGTCGGCGGCCCGCCGGGACAGCCCACGGTGGATGCGCAGCGGCTCGCCGATCTGCCGGCCGACCCGCATCAGCGGATTCAGCGCCGTCAGCGGCTCCTGGAAGACCATGGCGACCTCGTCGCCCCGGATCTTCGACATCTCCCGGTCCGTGCGGCCGAGAAGCTCGTGGCCGGCGAGCCGGATGCTTCCGCTGACCGTAGCCGCGTCGGGCAGCAGCCCGAGGACCGCGAGCGCGGTCAGCGACTTGCCCGAGCCGGACTCGCCGATCAGCCCTACCCGCTCGCCCGCGTCCACGTGGAAACCGACGCCGTCGACGACCGGTGCCCCACCGATCCGTACCCGCAGGTCGCTGACCTCCAGCAGCGGACCACCGGCGCTCGTGGATTCACTCATCGAACACATCCAGCGGGCCGAGCCTCTTCGCGCCGAGCGCCGTGGAATCGAGCGTCGTGGAATCGAGCGTCTTCGGGCCCCGGGTCTCAGAAACGAACGCGTCGGCGAGCGTCACGGGAGCGGGCGTCGCCGGGCCGGGCGGTACGGGGTCGGCCACGGCCAGCTCGGGGTCGACCGGGCCGGAGCCCGCCGGCGGTCCGCCAGGTGTCGCCGCGGCCAGCGTCGCCGGGCCGGGCGTGGCGCGGGCCGGGTAGCGCAGGCGGGGGTCGGCGGCCTCGCGCAGGCCGTCGCCGAGCAGGTTGAAACCGAGGACGGTCAGCACGACGGCGAGGCCGGGCCAGAGCAGTACCAGCGGGCGCAGCGTCAGGTAGGGCTGCAGCTCGTGCAGGCTGCGCCCCCACGACGGCCGCGGCGACGGGGTGCCGAGCCCCAGGTAGGACAGCGCCGCCTCGGTCAGCACGACGATCCCGGCCATCAGCGACAGCTGGATGTACAGCGTCGGGGTGATGTTCGGCAGCAGGTGGCGGCGGATGATCCGCCACGTGCCGGCGCCGGCGGCACGGGCGGCGAGCACGTAGTCGCTGGCCAGCACCCGGCGGATCTCGCCGCGGGTGACCCGGGCGACCTGCACGCCGAGGCCGAGCCCGAGTGCCACCAGGATCGTCCACGCGCGGCCGGGATACACGGCCGCCAGCACCAGCGCGATCAGCAGCGGCGGGAACGCGATGAGGACGTCGAGGAGGTGGGCCACGCCCTCGCCGACCGGCCTCGAGGTCACGGTCGCGAGCAGCGCGAGCGCCAGCCCGACCACGGCGGCGAGCGCCGTCGCGCCGACGGCGACGAACAGCGTGACCTGGGCGCCGGCGAGCAGCTGGCTGAACAGGTCGCGGCCGAGCCGGTCCGCGCCCAGCCAGTGCCGCCCCGACATGGGCGCCCAGGAGTCCTCGGTGCTGACCTTCGTCGGGTCGTACGGCGTCCACACCAGCGACACCAGCGCCGCGACGACGATCAGGCTCGACAGCGCGGCGCCGAGCCGGCCGGACCGCGTCCGCAGCACCGCCCGCGCCGTCGTCACCGCGCCCGCCCCGAACGGGCGCGTGCCAGGCCGGCTCATCGCGCCTCCCGCAGCCGGGGGTCGAGCAGCCGGTGCCCCAGGTCGACCAGGAAGCCGATGACGAGCACCGCGACCGTCACGAGCAGGACCGTGCCCTGCACCTTCACCAGGTCGCGGTTGCCGACGTCGGCGATGAGCATCTGGCCGAGGCCCGGCAGCGTGAACACGTTCTCGATCACCACCGCGCCCAGCAGCAGGCTCGCGAACTCCAGCCCCAGCACGGACAGGACGGGCAGGGCCGCGTTGCGCGCCCCGTGACGCAGCAGCGCCCGGCCCTCCGTCAGCCCCTTCGCCCGGGCCGTGCGGATGTAGTCGGCGTGCAGCACCTCCAGCGTCGCCGAGCGGGCGAACCGCAGCAGCACGGCGCCCTGCAGCAGTGCCAGGGTGACCACCGGCAGCACCAGCGAGCGGACGGCGGCGGCCGGGTCGGCCCAGCCGTCGCGCGGGAAGCCGCCCGCGGGCAGCAGCCGCCACTGGACGGCGACCAGCGTCGTGAGCATCAGGCCGACCCAGAAGCTCGGCACCGCGATCCCCAGCTGGCCGGCGACGGACAGCGCGTGCCCGGCCGGGCTCCGGTGCCGGGAGCCGGCGAGGATCCCCAGCGGCACGCCGACCAGGACGGCGAGCAGGCTCGCGCCGGCGACCAGCGGCAGGGTGACGGTGAGCTTCTCGCCGAGCTGGCCGGACACCGAGACGCCGTTGAGCGCCGACGTGCCGAAGTCGCCCCGCAGCACGCCTCCCAGCCAGCTGAGGTACTGCTCGGCCAACGGCCGGTCGACGCCGAGCTCGTGGCGGATCCGCTCGACCTGCTCCGGCGTCGCCCGCGTCCCCGCGATCACCTGCGCGACGTCGCCGGGCAGCAGCCGCAGCAGCAGGAAGACGAGCACGCTCGCCACCAGCAGCGACAGCGCCAGCAGCCCGAACCGGCGCAGCAGGATCAGCGCCATCGCGGGCTCCTCGGCCCGGCCCGGTGTCCGGCGCCGCCGAGCGGCTCGTCGCCGACCGACTTGTCGCCGGCCAGCCCGTGGCCCGCGGCGGTCGGCGCCCGCCGAGCGCCGGCCGGGCACGACGGCCCGGTCGGCGCCCGCCGATTCTTGAGCGGTCTGGTCACGACTGAACCTTTTCCGTCGCCGGTTCGCTGTCGAGATCTCCAGGCACTCCAGGACGGCCACCGAGTCCGGTGAGACGGAAAAGGTTCACAGGGTGACGACGATCTTCGACGCGTCGAAGCGCGACGAGGTGTTGTTCTCCGGGTAGCCGCTGATGCCGGTCCTCGCGACCTGGATGGACTCGCCGAGGAGCAGCCAGTCGCTGACCGCCTTCTCGGAGACGAGCCGGGCGAGCGCCTTGAAGTTGGTGTCGCGCTCGGCGTCGGTCGTCGCGGTCACCGCCGCCTGGTAGAGCCGCTGCGCCTCGGGGTCGTTGTAGCCCCAGTAGTAGTTCGTCTTCGCGTAGTTGCCGAGGTCGCGCGGTTCGGCGTGGTCGACCAGGCTGAGGTCGTAGTCGTGGTTCGTGAAGACGTCGGTCAGCCAGGTCGGGAACTCGACCGAGCGGATCGTGACGTTGACCCCGATCTCCTCGAGCTGCGAGACGATGTACTCGGAGATGGTGCTCGGGTAGATGTTCGGGACTGTCAGCGTCAGGTCCAGCCCGGAGGCAAAACCGGCGTCGGCGAGCAGCTTCTTCGCGTTCTCCGGGTTGTACTTGTCGATGCTGGTCAGGTCCTCGTACCAGGGGTCGAGCGGCGGGACGTCGCTGCCGATCCGGATGCCCTGGCCAAAGGTCTTGAGGAGCCCGTCCTTGTCGATGCCCTGCCGGATCGCGTGGCGGACCCGCTCGTCGGACAGCGGCGCCTTGGCGTTGTTGAACCCGAGCGTGAACTTGTCGGTCGTCGAGCCCTTGACGATCGTGAAGTTCGGGTCGCCCTCGTAGGCGTCGAGCAGGTCGCTGTCCAGGATCGCGCCGATGTCGACCTGGCCCGTCTTCACCGCGTTGTTCTGCGCGTTCACGTCGGTGATGTAGCGGAAGACGACCTCGGCGACGCCGGCCTGGTCGCCCCAGTAGCTGTCGTTACGGACCAGCGTGATGCTGTCGCCGTGCTTCCAGGAGTCGAACGTGAACGGCCCGGTGCCGACCGCGGTCTCGGCGAGGTCCGTCGCGCCGTCCTTGAGCACGGCGCCGGCCGGGCCGGTCAGCCAGAAGGTGAAGTTCGCGTCGCGGCTCTTCAGCTTCAGCACGACGGTCTTCGGGTCGGGTGAGGTGACCGACTCGAGCGAGGCGAAGTCGCCGGCGTTCGGGTTCGTCGAGCCGGGAGCGATGACCTTGGAGAGCGACGCGACGACGTCCGAGGCCGTCAGCGGGGTGCCGTCGTGGAACGTGACCCCGTCGCGCAGCGTGAAGGTGTAGGTCAGCCCGTCGTCGGAGAGCTTGTACTCGCTGGCGAGCTTCGGGGTGATGTTCCCCTCGTCGTCGCGCTCCAGCAGTCCCTGGTAGACGTTGTTGAGCAGCACCTGCGCGATGGCGACGCCGGAGCCCGTGGTGATGTCGAGCGTGCTCGGCTCGAGGACCAGGCCGACGACGACCGTGGCGTTCGGGTCGGCCGTTCCGCCGCCGACGGCGCCGGCCGGGTCGTCGCTCGCCGCGTCACCCCCGCAGGCGGCGAGGACCAGCCCGGCGGCCGCCGCGACGGCGGTCAGCGCCAGCCTTCCTCGCCGGCGGCGTGCTCCCAGCCTCAGCGTGGGTGGTCGGACCTTCATGGTCGTGGTGCTCCTTGGACTCGTCAGGAAGCCGGAAGTGGGCGTTGCCGGCTGGCTGGGGCTGGGACTGTGGAACGGGCGCGTCGGCGAGCCGGTCGGCGAGGCCGCCGTGCTCAACCGGCCGGCGCGGAATGACCGTCGCCGCGAGTGGTTCGTCGGGAGTGGTTCGTCAGGAGTGGGCCGACGGGAACGGGTCGATGGGAAAGGGCTGACGGTGGAAATGAACACGTTCCGGCGCCATCGAAAAAAGGGCATGACAAAACCCGTCGTTCTCGGCGGCCCCCGCTCGGTGTCGGCGTCAGGGAATACCGGGGCGGAGGCCGCGCCGCCGAACGGGTGACCCGAAGTCAGGGAGCGGCGGCGTCCTGGGCCGCGGCCTTTCGGGGTGACCGCCTGGCGCGCCGCCACAGGCCGCCCCGGGGATCGGAGGGCGACGTACGCGGCCCCGGACGGGGCCGCGTCAGCTACAGAGGCGGCTGGCGACCCTCATCAGATCCACCGCGCGCCGGCTGGTCAGCGGGACCGTGACCAGCGCCGATCCCCAGCCGGACGGCCGGGCGTGGCGGCGGGAGACAGGCGTCGGCTGCATGGCGCGCAGCGTACCCCACATTCCCTACTGACGTAGTTTCTTTAATGCAACCTGGCTGTAGCGATCCGCGTTCGCGGGCGCGTCGGGTGACGGTATGCGCGCGTTACCTGGGCACGGTCATTTTCGAGTAACAGTTGCGCAGCATCAATGCAGCGATTGCCGCGGCGGTTGACGTGAGTTGTGTGCCGGTGCGACGCTCGTCGAGCTGGGCCGCCGACCGCTGGTCGCGGCCGCTCCGGAAACTCGGCCGGTGCCCCGTGGTGCTTTCCGCGTACCCGGGAAAGCGCGGGGAGCCGACCGTCCGGGCTTTGCCGCTCCGTCGGCGCCGGTCACGAGATCCGGTTACCAGGTCCATTCACGAGCCATACCTGTTCCCGCCGCCAGCCTGCCCCGCCGGCGCGCCCCGCCCGCCAGGCGAACCGTCGGGCGGGCGCGCGGCCGGCCGCCCGAGACGAAGGAGAACCCCGCGCCGTGCCCCTGCACCTGCACTGGTACCTGCCGACCAACGGCGACGACCGGGGCATCGTCGGTTCGGGTGACGGGGAGCCCCGCCACGGCGCCGAGGGCGCGGTCCGGTACTCGCGGTTTCGCGCGCCGACCGTCGGCTACCTCGGGCAGATCGCCCGCGCCGCCGAGCAACTCGGCTACGAGGCGGTGCTCACCCCGACCGGGCTGTGGTGCGAGGACGCCTGGATCGTCACCGCGGCGCTGTCCCAGGTCACCACCCGGCTGCGGTTCCTCGTCGCGTTCCGGCCGGGACTGATCTCCCCGACGCTGGCCGCCCATCAGGCGGCCACGTTCCAGCGGGTGTCCGACGGCCGGCTGGTGCTCAACATCGTCACCGGCGGCGACTCGGCCGAGCAGCGCCGGCTCGGTGACCATCTCGACCACGACCAGCGCTACGCCCGCGCGGACGAGTTCCTGGCGGTGCTGCGCGGCGTCGCCGGCGCCCGGCCGGCCTTCGACTTCACCGGCGCGCACTACGACGTCCGGGACGCGAGCGTCGACGTCGCCCCCTGGGGACCGCCGCCGGTCTTCTTCGGTGGCGCGAGCCCCGCGGCCGAGCGGGTCGCCGCCCGGCACGCCGACGTCTACCTGGCCTGGGGGGAGACCCCGGCCCAGATCGCCGAGCGGCTCGGCCGGATGCGCGAGCTCGCGGCCGCGGCCGGGCGAGAACGGGACCTGAGCTTCGGCATCCGCTTCCACGTGATCAGCAGGGACACCGCCGCCGAGGCGTGGGCCGAGGCCGAGCGGCTGCTCGACGGCCTCGACGACGCCCGGATCGCCGCCCACCAGGCGGTCTTCGCCGCCAGCGAGTCGGTGGGGCAGCGGCGGATGGCCGCGCTGCACGGCGGTGACCGCTCCCGGCTCGAGGTCCACCCGAACGTCTGGGCCGGCTACGGGCTGGTCCGCGGCGGCGGCGGCACCGCGATCGTCGGCAGCCACGAGCAGGTCGCCGAGCGGATCGAGGAGTACCACGCGCTCGGCCTGGACCACTTCATCCTCTCCGGCCAGCCGCACCTGGAGGAGGCCTACCACCTGGCCGAGGGCGCGGCGGTCCTGCTGCGCGCCCGGGGCCTGCTGGCGCCGCCCGCGCCCGCGCCCGCGGCCCTGCCCGGCCCGCCGGCGCCACCGATCCCATCTGTCGCCGCGCCGGCCGGGTGACCGGCGGCGCGGCTCGCGGCCGTAGCCGACCGTTCGTCCGCTTCCGACGACCCTACGAGGAGACAGTGACCATGGCCACGACCAGCGCGGTCAGCGATGACGCGACGCGGGCTCTCGGGCCCGCGGCCCACGCGGCCGGCGCCGCCTCGCCCGGGGCCCCCCCCCCCGCCCCCCGGCCCCCCCGGGCGCCCGCCCCCCCCGCCCGCCCGGGGGGG
>NZ_JADWYU010000035.1 GCF_016786325.1 Frankia nepalensis
GGGCCGCCGCCTGGTCCAGTCCGCGACCATCGCCACGCGCCAGGCCCGGGGCCGGATCCCCAGCCGCGACCTGCCGGTCACCACACCGGCCAGGTCTGGCCACCAACGCTGACGGGTTTGCCCGTCGCCGGCTGCCCGCCCGCCGCTACCTCACCACCGACCCCGAGGACCGCCGCGCGATCCGCGACGGCTTCTGTTCCTCGTCCGGATCCATCTCCCGGATCCGCACTCGCTCCGTCACACACCGGTGACCTGGAACGCGGATCTTTCGGTCGGAGGCCTTGTGGACGGCCGACGGGACCCTTGAGAGTGGTCGGCCAGGCGAGCTGATCAAAGCGATCTCGACGCCGTGCCGGTTCATCGTGCCGAGCACGAGCGCGACCGGGTCCACGTCGGGGTGGCGGCAAGCGCTGTCCGGCGGACGGGCCGCACGCTGGTCCGTCAATGCACTCGATGTCGACATCGATATCGACATACATTACGTTGTGGCCGGCCGGCTACGAGCTGGCGCTCGGCCGAGCGCGCGGCTTCCGAGGTCGCTCGGGCGGGAGCGGCGGCGACCTGCCGTCATCAAGGACTTTCGAAGGGACCAGCGATGGACATCGCCGCGGCGGCCACCGTCTTCACTGATCCACGGGCGTATGCCGACAACGAGCGGTTCCACACCGCCACCGCCCTGCTGCGGCGCGAATCGCCGGTGCACCGGGTCGAGCATCCGAGGTTCAACCCGTTCTGGGCGATCACCAAGCACGAGGACGTGTTGGCGATCGCCCGCGGCTCGGACATCTGGCTGAACGCGCCCCGGCCCGCGCTCGGGCCGAAGGCGAAGGACGCCGAGCGGGCGAACATCCCGATCCGGTCGCTGGTCCAGATGGACGCCCCGGACCATCCGGTCTACCGGCACATCAGCGCGGACTGGTTCAAGCCGGCCGGGGTTCGGCGGCTGCGCGACCGCATCGCCGAACTGGCGAAGCGCTACGTGGACCACATGGCCGATCTCGGCGGTGAGTGCGACTTCTTCGTCGACGTCGCGGCGCACTACCCGCTGTATGTGATCCTGTCCCTGCTCGGCCTGCCCGAGGACGACTTCCCCAGGATGCTCAAGCTCACCCAGGAGCTGTTCGGCGCGGCGGACGAGGACCTGGCCAGGAGCCAGGACAAGCAGGCGCAGATGGCGGTCCTGATGGACTTCTTCATCTACTTCCAGGGGCTCATCCAGGACCGTCGCGAGAACCCGACCGACGATCTGGGCTCCGTGATCGCCAACGCGATGGTCCACGGGGAACAGATGGGTGAGCTCGAGGCGGCCGGCTATTACACGCTGATCGCGACGGCGGGGCATGACACCACCAGCTCGGCGCTGGCCGGCGGGCTGCACGCGCTGCTGGAGAACCCGGACCAGTGGGGGCGCCTCGCCGACGATCCGGCGCTGGTGGCGCCCGGGGTCGACGAGATGATCCGCTGGGTCTCACCGGTCAAGCAGTTCATGCGCACCGCGACCGAGGACACGGTCGTACGCGGTGTTCCCATCGCGGCGGGGGAGTCGGTGCTGCTCTCCTACCCGTCGGCCAACCGTGACGAGGATGTCTTCGACAACCCGAACACCTTCGACGTCGGCCGAAGCCCGAACCGCCACGTCGCCTTCGGGTTCGGCGCTCACTACTGCCTGGGCACCCACCTGGCCCGTCTCGAGGGCCAGGCGCTCTACGCCGAGCTGGTCTCCCGCGTGCGGTCGATCGAGCTCGCGGGGACACCCGAGTACACCGAGACGCTGTTCGTCGGGGGACCCAAGCGGCTGCCGATCCGGTACACGATGGCCTGACCGGAAGGCGCGCGGCCGACCTGAGGCCTGGCACGTTGAATGCCCTACGGCGACAGCCGGCATCCGTCGCGTCCCACTGGACTGCTAAGGGGACTGAGTGGGGGCGGCGGGCCGGGTGCGAGGGCGCGGTGTACCCGCTGTCGGCGCCGTCGCCAGATCGATCACCGTGGAGCCGTAGGTTCCGATCACTTCCTGTTGCATGTCGGTGATGTGTTTGCGCATCTCGCGGCTTGCTTGATCACTGTTGCCAGCGGCGATCGCCGCGATGAGGCGCCGGTGGGATGCGATGGCCCGCCGTCTCGTTTTCAGATCCTCGGGATGTTCCTCGGCGCCGAGGGCGACCTGGGCGACTCGGGACTCCTGGAAGCTCCAGACGGCCTCCAGCGTGCCCGCGATCAGCGTCATGGTCGTGTTGCCGCACAGTTCGGTGAGCCGAAGGTGAAACGCGTGCGCCGCCTCGGTGAACGCCGAGGTCGTGGGGCACGTCTCGCTCTCGTCGACGAGGCGCGTGAGCTCGTCGACGACGGCGCGTCGATCGGGCAGGCCGGCCGCCAGCGAGGCGCAACTCGGCTCGATCGCCAGCCGAGCGGTGGCCAGGTCCTGGTGCGTGACGTCGTGGGCCTTGAGGGTGAGGGCCAGGTGGTACGCGGCGCTGGCGGCGGTGGGTCGCCTGACCACGCCGCCGCCGACCTTCCCGCGGCGAATGCGAACAAGGCCTTCGGTCTCGAGGATCCGTAGCGCCTCGCGCACGCTGGGTCTGCTCACGCGGAACTCGTCCTGCATGTCCGACTCGCGGGGGAGTTCGTCACCGTCGCTGAGCTCGCCGCCGACGATCCGTCGCCGGACCTCGGCGGCAACGAGTTCCGCCACCTTCGGCACGTGGACGAGCGGTGCGCCGCGATCAACTGCTAGCGGCTGCTCGGCTTGCCCCATGGGACCTCGACTCTAGCAGCGTGGGGACCTGTCATCCGAATGATAGAGATGTTGCTTGTCTCGTTGACGATCAATATATATGATTGAGCTGTTACGGCTGCCCCGGTCGCGAGCAAGGGCTCGATGGGGTGCCGGGAGCTGCCGCGATCTGGCAACGCCCGCGCGCCGTCGGCCCCGAGGCCCGCGTCCCGCGAGCGCTCGAGAGATGTCGGAGGAGGGCCGTGCCCGATCGTGAGATCGAGATCAACGGCGGTGTCGTCGTCTACGAGTTCGTCGGTCCCGAGGACGGCGAGATCGTCGTCCTCACGCCGGGGGGCCGGTTCGGCAAGGACGCCGGCGGCCTGCATGAGCTCGCCGACGCGTTGGCTGATGGTGGCAAGAGGGTCCTGCTGTGGGACCGGCCGAACTGCGGGAAGTCCGACGTGCAGTTGTACGGACGCTCGGAGTCCCATATGCGGGCCGAGACCCTGGGGCTGATGCTGCAGGCGCTCGGAGTGGAGCAGGTCATCGCGGCGGGTGGTTCCGGCGGCGCGCGGGACTCGATCATCTTTGCCATGAGGTGGCCCCGGCTCGTCCGGAAGCTGGCCCTGTGGTCGATCGTCGGTGGCACGTTCAGCACGATGTCGCTCGCGCAGGTGTATGTCCTCGACGAGCTGCGTGTGGTGCGGGCCAAGGGCATCGAGGGCGTCCTGGAGATGTCGGGCGCCGCGGGCGGCTGGGCCGACGCCATCGCCGCGAATCCACGTAACAGAGACCGACTGCTTGCCTTGGGGAGCGAGCAGTTCGAACGGGTGATGAACCGGTGGCTGGACGCGTTCGTGCCGAAACCCAACGAGCCCATCCCCGGGGTAAGTGATTGGGAGTTCGAACAGATCAAGGTGCCCACCTTGATCATCCGAGGTGGCGAGAAGGACTACGACCACCCGAAGCGGACGTCGATGGAAGTGCACGCGCTCATCGAAGGATCCCGCCTGATCGAGCCCCCCTGGCCCGAGGACGCCTGGGAGCGCGCCGTCGCCGCGTCGCTCGCGGGTACCGGTGACCTGTTCGGCCCGTGGGTGAAGGCAGCGCCGGTCCTCCTGGAGTTCTTCGCCGAACCGTGACCGGCCGGAGCGGACCGCTCGTGGGTCCGAGGAACGTGTCCCCGCCGACCCGGGGCGCGAAGCTGAGCTGGCGTAAAGGTCGGAAAGAGTGTCGTCCTGCATTCTCGAACCGATTCCTCGGTAGAAGGAGGTGCCAGCTCGGCCGGCCCAGTACTGGTCTTGTCCTGCCGCCACGCCGAGTGTGTGGCGGAGATTTCCCGCGCTCCGGAGAACGGTTTAGCGCGTAGTAGTCCATGGTTTCCCCGTCGTCTACGACGTTGTTACCTGTGAGAACATCTCCATCATTGCGCGTGACTCGACGGGAGGTTAGCATCGGCGACCATGGCGAACAATGGTCTTTTCATAGTCGACTCGGACTCGCACTGGTCCGAACCGGCTGACCTCTTCACCAAGCGCGCGCCGACCGAGTTCCGTGACCGGGTCCCTCGTGTGGAAACGGTCGACGGGCAGCAGATGTGGGTCTTCGACGGCAAACCGGTCGGGAACTACAGCGCCGGTGGCGTGATTGGCCGTGACGGCAAGAAGGAGAGCGCCAACAAGGCGTTATTCGAGTGGACGATCGACGAGATCCACGTCGGCGCCTACGACCCGAAGGTCCGGCTCCAGGTCCTCGACGAGTGCGGCATCGATGCCCAGATCATCTTCCCGAGCACCATCGGCCTAGGAGGCCAGGACCTCGGCCTGTCGGACGACCCCGCCCTCACCCGGCTGTCGATCGAGATCTACAACGACGCGATGGCGGAGATCCAGAGCGAGTCGGGCAACCGGCTGCTGCCGCTCCCGCTGATGCCGGCGTGGGACATCGACCTGTGCGTCAGCGAGGCGAAGCGGGTCGCCGCGCTGGGGGCGCGCGGGGTCAACATGACCTCGGACCCGCAGGACCTGGGCTCGCCGGACCTGGCGAACCGGGCGTGGGACCCGTTCTGGGCAACCTGCAGCGAACTGCGGCTGCCGGTGCACTTCCACATCGGCGCCAGCATCACGGGCATGACGTTCTACGGGAAGTACCCGTGGGAGTCACACGCCCCGAACACCAAGCTCGCGATCGGTGGAACCCTGCTGTTCATCGGTAACGCGCGCGTGGTGACGAACCTGATCCTGTCGGGTATCTTCGATCGTCACCCCGGCCTGCAGACGGTGTCGGTGGAGAGTGGCGTGGGCTGGATCCCGTTCATTCTCGAGACGCTCGACTACGAGATGGCGGAGAACGCGCCGGAAGAACTCGCGCAGCTGAAGAAGATGCCATCGGACTACTTCCGCAGCAACATCTACGCCACGTTCTGGTTCGAGAACAACCGAAACAAACTGCCGGAGCTCATCGAGGCGGTCGGTGAGGACCGGATCCTGTTCGAGACCGACTTCCCGCACCCGACCTGCCTTTATCCAGGCCCGCTGCAGAGCGTCGAGGAGAAGATGGCAACCCTGTCCCAGGACGCGCGCGCGAAGATTCTCGGCGAGAACGCCAGGAAACTCTACCGGCTCTGAGCTCCGCTCAGCCATCACCGCATCTCCGTTGCCGCGGTCGGAAACTTCTGGCGGCGGCACGGTGTGCGTTGAAGCCGGAGCGGCCGAGTGGGCAGATCATGCCACAGCTAACTGCCGAACCTTGAGTACGTGCACGTCAAGTCGGGCGAGTGCGCCCCGGGGCGTGTGCACACAGTCTGGTAGAAGGAGAGCACGTTGTCCGACTGGAAGACGATCGACTTCTTCAACGACGAGTCGCTCGTCGAGGACCCGTATCCTTATTTCGAATCACTGCGTTCGGCGTGCCCGGTGCTGCCGCTGCCTCATATCGGAGTCGTGGCGGTGTCGGGCTACGACGAGGCCGCCGAGGTGTACCGCAACCCCGACACCTTCTCGTCGTGCAACTCATTCGCCGGTCCCTACGCGACGTTCCCGGTCCCGCTCGAGGGTGATGACGTCAGTGACATCATCGATCGCTACCGGGACCAGCTTCCGCTGAACGACCACATGGTCACGATGGACCCGCCCGACCACACCCGCGAGCGAGCACTGCTGATGCGGCTGCTCACGCCGGCGCGCCTCAAGGAGAACGAGGAGTTCATCCTGCGCCTGGCCGACCGGCAGCTCGACGAGTTCCTGGCCAGTGGCAGGTGCGAGTTCGTCCGGGAGTATTCGCAGCCTTTCGCGATGCTCGCCGTCGCTGACGTGCTGGGCGTGCCCGAGGCTCACCACCAGCGGTTCCGTGAAGGCTTCGGCCTCAGCCCCAAGCCCGCCCAGATCGGCAACGACGAGCACGGTGACCCCGCCAGGAACGCGCTGGGCTGGCTTGACGACTGGTTCACCCAGTACATAGAGGACCGCCGTCGTGAACCGCGCGACGACGTACTGACCAAGATGGCGCAGGCGACCTACCCGGACGGAGCCACACCCGAGGTGGTCTCGGTCGTCCGGGCGGCGACGTTCCTGTTCGCCGCTGGTCAGGAGACGACCGCGCGGCTGCTCGCGGCCGCGCTGAAGTACCTTGCCGAGCACCCGGAGGCGCAGGACGAGCTTCGGGCGCATCGCGAACGCATCCCTGATCTGATCGAGGAGACCCTGCGCATCGAGAGCCCGGTCAAGACCGACTTCCGGCTGGCCAAGCGCGCCACGACCATCGGCGGCGTCGAGGTGGCGGCGGGAACACCGGTCATGCTGCTCAACGGCGCGGCCAACCGCGACCCCCGGCACTTCGAGTGCCCGGCCGAGTTCCGTATCGACCGGGGCAACGTCCGCCAGCACATCGCTTTCGGCCGCGGCGTCCACTCCTGCCCCGGTGGCCCGCTGGCCCGCGTAGAGGGCCGCATCAGTCTCGACCGCATCCTCGACCGCACCCGCGACATCCGGCTCTCCGAGGAGCACCACGGGCCGGCGGGCGCCCGGCGCTTCAAGTACGAACCGACCTGGCTGCTGCGGGGACTGACCGAGCTGCACCTGGAGTTCACGCCGGTGGAGGGCGGTCGGTAGCACCGAAGACGAATGGCGCGTCGAGCGCCAGGCCCGTCGCGTGCGCGGCCAGGCAGGACGCCTGGCGAGTCCGCTTGGGCCGCGCCGTCGTGAGGGATGTCTGGAGGCGTTCTTCGAGACGGTACGGCGGCGGAGGGCGTTCCTCACGGCCGGCGGATTCGAGGCATCGTCGACCGGGCTCCTGGCCGTCGCGGGACATCCGATCACGACCATCACCGCGTTCCGCCTGGCCTCGGGAGTCCGCACTTTTCTCAGGCTGTGCGCCGGGCCGCGGCCGGCGCACCTACATCGGCAAGGGAGATCTCTGTGTTGACCAAGGCGGCCGTCCTGTTCGAACAGCCGGGCCGGTGGGAGACGACCGAGGTGGAGCTGGAGCCGCCCCGTCAGGACGAACTGCTCGTCCAGATGGTGGCCGGCGGGCTGTGCCACTCGGACGACCACATCGCGACGGGCGACCTGCCGGCGCCCAGGGGAGCGTTTCCTACAGCGGGCGGCCACGAAGGGGCTGGTGTCGTCGTCGAGGTCGGCCCCGACACCCCTGGTTGGGAGGTCGGTGACCACGTCGTTCTGTCGTTCCTGCCCACCTGCGGGCGCTGCCGCTGGTGCTCGTCCGGCATGCAGAACCTGTGTGACAACGGCGCCCTCGTACTTGCGGGGATCCGCCCGGACGGCAGCAAGCGCATGCGTCTGCCCGACGGCACGCCGGTCGGCCAGGGGGCCGGCGTGTCGACGTTCAGCCAGTATTCGACGGTCTCGGTGAAGTCGGCTGTCAAGATCCCGAATGACATCCCGCTTGAGGTCGCCTGCCTGACCAGCTGCGGGGTCCCGACGGGCTGGGGAGCGGCGGTGAACTCCGCCAACGTGCGGGTAGGTGACGTCGTCGTCGTGATGGGTGTCGGCGGGATCGGCATGAACGCGGTGCAGGGCGCCGCTCACGCCGGTGCGTCGGTCGTGATCGCGGTCGACCCGGTGGAGATGAAGCGGACGACGTCGCTCAAGCTGGGTGCGACGCACGCGGTTGCCACCATGGCCGAGGCGACCGACATCGCGAAGAGCTTCACCAATGGTCAGGGCGCCGACTCGTGCATCATCTGCGTCGGGGTGACCAGGCCGGAGCAGATCGCCCAGGGCGTCGACGCCATCCGCAAGGCCGGCACCTGCGTGATGGTCGGCATGGGCAGTGCCGCCGAGGATGTCGGAATCCCGGTCTCCGTGCGGCACCTGGTGCTGTTCCAGAAGCGTCTGCAGGGCGCGCTGTTCGGTGCCTGCAACCCGACTCGGGACATCCCGGCCCTGCTCGAACTCTACCGGCAGGGCCGCCTGCGGCTCGACGAGATCATCACGACCCACTACACCCTCGACCAGATCAACGAGGGCTATGAGGACATGCGCTCGGGAAAGAATATCCGCGGCGTCGTCGTCCACGCTCACTGAGCCGGCCCAGATATCGCCCGGATACGGCTCTCGGCCGCTGGTGGCACGTTGGTCACTGGGCAGCCGCGACAGAGCAGTTGCCCGCGCCTCCGATGGCGCACGGCTCCGTCGGGTCGGACGGGTGGATTCCCAAGGGCTCTTGTCCGAGCGAGTATCTGCCACCTCACCACGATTCTTCTGATTCAGAGTCCTCTAAAGGCCTCGGATGATCGAACGGGATGGGTGGGTCGAATCGGTGGACGACGAGCTTGCCCTCCCGCCCATGTTTGGCCGTGTACATGGCGAGGTCGGCCTGGTGGAGGAGGATGTCGGGGTTGACCGGTCGGGTGGCGTGGTCGAGGGTGACCAGGCCGAGGCTGGCCCGCGGGAGGTAGGGACGGCCGGCCAGGTCGCAGGGTGCCTGCAACGCGCTCGCGAGCCGTCCGGCGACTCGGCAGGGGGTGTCGGGGCCGCGGCCCTCCAGGATGACGGCGAACTCGTCGCCACCGAGGCGGGCGACGGTGTCGGCCGTGCGGGTTCCGGCCCGGAGCCGCTGGGCACTGATCTTCAGAAGCTCGTCGCCGGCGGCGTGTCCGAGTGCGTCGTTCACCTGCTTGAAGTGGTCCAGGTCCACGAACAGAACGGACATCGTCGTCTCCTGGCGGATGGACGCCTCGTCGCGGCCCGGAGCGTCATCCGCGTCGACGCTTCGCGCGACGGCTCGCCGCAGTCGGCGGGTGAACAGCGCGCGGTTCGCGAGACCCGTCAGGGGGTCGTGGAACGCCTGGTACCGCAGTTGGTCCTCGCGTTCCCGGACCTTGGCGAGCAGCTGGATGTTCTCGGCCAGTGTGATCATCTGTCGGCCCAGCGCGACGACGAGCAGGCCAACGATGACGGACGCCTCGAACCGGTCCAGTGCCGTGCTATTGATCAGCTTGGCGACGATCGGAAGGCCCGCCGCGCCCAGGGCGGCGTAGGGCAGCGCGGCATGCGCCCACAGGGCCCGCGGGTGCGGCGACGTCAGGGTCTCCTCACGGGTGCGGACCGGGGTGGGCACCAGAACGGCGAGCAGAATCAGCAGGAAGGCGGCGGTGAACGGGACGCTGATCCAGTGTGGAAGGTCGTACCTGTCCTGCGCTATCCGGTAGGCGATGATATTGATCGTCAGTCCGTGGGTCAGCAGTCCGGCGCCGAGGAGCGCCAGGGCCGCCGGAGAGCGTGGGCGGCGAAAGGTCGCGATGAGCAGGACCGCCGCCGCGAGGATCAGTACACAGACCTGATGGACTAGGGCGACGCGGAACGTCGTCGGATCGGTGACGCCTACCCCGACGAGCCTGTCGAGCGAGATCTGCCATTCGAGGAGGATGACCGAGCCAACGATCAGCACGGCGTCCATGGTTGTGATCAGGTACCAGCGGACCTGGCCGCGCCACGGCCATCGCGCGTGCCCGCTCCGGCTGTCCACCGGGTCGGTCGGCAGGCACAGCAGTCCGGCCAGGGCCAGCGCATAGAAGACCAGAAGGACCGCGTAGCCAGACCAGCTCTCATCTATCGAACGGCCACGTAACAACACCACCGCTGTCACCGCGGTGGCAGCCGCCGAGCCACCCACCATGGCTCCGATGAGCAGGCGCCATCGCCGATCCCCGCGGCGTGCCCGTCGAGCGGTCCACAGACAGGCCACCGTCGCGACGATCTCAGTGCCGGAGAGGACGAGCTGGGTGGAGATCTGGCTGGAACGCGGGGCCGCCAGGACCACGGTCCCGAGCTGGAGCCCGACAAGCAGCAGGCATCCCCCCACCGCGTACCAGAACCACGGCGGGGCGCGCCCCGATCCGGCGGAAGGCCGGGGGGCCGGCATGGCGCTCCTGGCGCCGTCGAGCTCGACCATCGCCGCCTCCAACTAACCCATCGTAGTCACTCGACCTCGAATGGCGACAGATTGCGGCGTTGGTTTGTCCGGAAAAGCGTGTTGATCGGTAATTTGCCCTAACGGTCCGTGATCGAGACGGGCGTCGCGCGGACGGCGAGGTCTGGTCGGAGTCGCTGTTCCACCATGAGGTAGGGATCCGCGGCGTGGTCGATGATCGCGATGCGGCGCGGCAGATGCGGCGCGGCGACGGTCCCGCGGTTACCGACGTGATGGAGCGCGGTCCCCGGGCGGCCGGCGGATGCCTTGATCGGGTCGGCGCCCCGCGGCGTGGCGAGAAACCCGCCCGACGGTTGGTCGATCGAGTGTTGCGGTGCCACGGTCCAACCCGCTGGATGACGCGTCCCAGGCGCTTGGGGCCGCTTCGTCCTGCGGGCGTCCTCTAGACGTCCTTCGCCCCGGGCCGGGCGCCGCGATGTCCGGTCCGCGCCGGGTAGAACGAGACTCTCGTGACAGAGAATATCAGGTTGGGCGGATCAGTAGAACTTGACGTGCTCGTTGAATGTTGCGAGCATATGGCCACCTCCAGCGACGCGCGGCGTCGGCGCCACCTGAAGCAGCCCGCCTGGGCTGCTTGATCCCTGTCGGCCCTCGCCCCACGGATGGGTCAGCTTCGGCTCGACCGAAGCTGACCCATCCGCGAGGTCTCGAAGCCGCGCCGCCGTCCTTGTCGATCCACCGCACCCGGTTGGCGCCTCGCGGCCGGGACGCCGGCGCGACGTGAAGGCACGGAGTGAACGTGAAGGTCTCGTGGAGAGGCGGGACCGCCACCGGCGATGGCTGGGACGCGCCCGGCGCTCCTCGTCCGCCGCGGGGGAAGGCCCGCGGCCGGACGCCCTGAACAAAATCTGCACGGGAAACTTGGACCGGGTCGTGAAAGGGACGGGTCATGAACGCCGCCTTGGACACCGAAACCAGCAACGCCAACGCCAACGCCAATGCCGGTGACGGAGAGATCAGTATCTCCCGCCGAATCTGGCAGCTCGCCGGGGAGAACCCGACCGGGGTGGTGTTCCGTCACATCGGACTGGATGGCTCCGAACCGGCCTTCACCTGGCCGATGCTCGACCGGCGCGCCAGCCAGCTCGCTGGCGCCCTCGCGGATCGCGGTCTGCGGTACGGCGACCGCCTCGGCCTCGGGCTGCGCAACTCGCCACAGTTCGTGTTCTCCGCGCTCGCGGCCTGGAAGCTGGGCGCCGTGCCAGTACCGGTCCGCTGGGATGTGCCCGACTGGGAACTCGACAAGCTACGCAAGGTCATATCGCCGAAGATCTACCTCGGGCCGGCCGACCTTCCCTGGATCGACGCGACCGATCGTGCCGAGGTCCCGAACCTGCCCGACATCGTCTCCCCGCACATCAACGGCATCTGTAGCAGCGGCTCGACCGGAACCCCAAAGATCATCATGCCGGAGAAACGCGGTCTCTATGATCCGCGATACGCCGGCCCGATCATGCAGAACTGGCGCCCAGTTTCCCGACCGCAGACGATTCTCGTCCTGGCGCCGATGTACCACACCAACGGCTTCGTAACCCAGTTCAGCATGCTCTCCGGCGATCAGCTCGTGGTAATGGAGAAGTTCGACGCGGCCAGGGTCGCCGACGTCCTCGAGCGGTACCGGATCACGACCTTCACCGCGACCCCAACGATGCTGCAGCGGATCGCGGACCTTCCCGACATCGACGGCCGAGACCTCTCGAGCCTCGACTGGATCCTGCAGGGCGCCGCCCCGATGCCGCCCTCGCTCGTACACCGCTGGGCCACGCTGATCGGCGCCGAACGGATCGTCATGGCCTACGGCATGACGGAGGCTCTGGGGCTCACCGCGATCCGCGGCGACGAATGGATGACCCACCAGGGAAGTGTCGGACGCGGCATGGGCGGCACCGAGTTGCGCATCCTCGGGGATGACCTTCGTGAACTGCCGTCCGGAGAGGTCGGACAGATCTACCTGCGCGCACCCGTCACCTACGGCGGTGGATACCGCTATCTCGGTGACGCCCCGCGGCTGCGCGGCACCGAGGACGGCTTCCAGACCGCGGGCGACATGGGCTACCTCGACCCCGACGGATACCTCTACCTGTCCGACCGGCGCGTCGACATGATCATAACCGGCGGCGCCAACGTGTTCCCCGCCGAGGTCGAGGCCGCACTCATCGACCACCCGGCCATCGCCGACGTGGTCGTCATCGGCCTGAACGACCCGGAATGGGGACGCCGCGTCCACGCGGTCATCGAACCAGCCGACCCGGCAAACCCACCGACTACAGATGATGTCATCGCCTACGCCAAGAACCGCCTTGCGCACTACAAGGCGCCCAAGACCGTCGAATTCGTCGCCGCGATTCCCCGTAGCGAGGCGACCAAGGTCAACCGCGGTGCTCTCGTCGCGGCTCGCGGCGGCTGAACCCGAAGCGTCTTCGCCATGCGGCATGGGACGCCCGGCACGAAGGAACGACCGGCAGCGAGTGCGGACGTTCCATCAGTGCGGACGTCCCATCGCCCGCCGGCACCGAAAGACAGCGTTAACCTCGTGTCCTGACCGAACGTGCCGCAGACCGATCTCGGCCGGTCCAACGCTCCCGTTTGCTGGCCAGGCCCGTGGTGCACTGACCTTTACGGTTCGGGCGTCGCCGCCGCGGCGATGCCCCGGGCCATTCCCTCGAAGTGATCCATGAGGCGTTGCAGAGCGTCGGCCGGGTTGAGCTCGAAGGCCTCGGTTTCCTCCTCGTAGATCAGAACATGACCGGCGGGGAAGAAGTAGGCCTCGCCGGTCTGGGCGATCTCGTCCGGCGTGTTGGTGCCTGGGAAGTGGCAGCGGATGCGGCCCTTGAAGACGTAGCCGTAATGGGGGCAGGGGCACACGCCGCCGGGCAGCCCGTGGTAGCCCGCCGTGTGGTCGGCGGCAATCGTGGTGGTGTAGCCGACCTCGAGGTCCCCCCAGTGGACCGACCGGAATCCGACCCCGCACAGCGGCCAGCGGCCGCCTCCTCCCACGGGCAGATCGGTCAGCTTGCTTACTGGCATGAAGCCACTCTCCCTTACGGTCCGCCACCAACGTCTGGTGGCCCGCGCTCAGCGGTCTAAAAAAACAGTTCACGAACGTTGCCGAAGGCTGACCCGTGGTCTCCTCGCAACCAACGACGTCGTCGACGAAGACACGGCAACGGCCCGGTTGATGGGATCGAGCCAATGGCGGTGGCGTGCAACGGGGGCGCCGCCGCACCGAAGGGTGCGCGGGAACTGTCCCGGCAGGGCGAGACCAGCCAGCGCCCGATGCGCGGAGAGCGCGGAAGCCCGTTGCTGGCGGCTAGCGGGTAGTGCGGTGCCGTTCCCCAACGGAGTCGTCGGCGTCCATCCCGGACACGAGCGCGACGCCACCGGCCACGGCATTGAACCGGGGGATGTCGGAACGGCCGATGCCGCCCAGGCAGAACTCCCAGAGGTACTCGCCGAGGGCCTCCGGCGACCAGCGCCCGGACGTGTACGCGTAGTGGTGGAACACGGACATGGCGACCCGGGCGATCATTTCCGCGTCTCGTCCGGTGTCGGTCGGTGGCAGCAGGCCGGCGTCCTGGGCCGCTCGCAGCTCCCGTTCGATCAGGTCGACGACGGGCTGGTCGGCGGCCGCGATCTCGTCCGGGAAGCGCTCGTGTAGCCGCCAGTGCTCGGAGGTCACGAACCGGGCTCCCGCCAGGTCGCCGGACAGCCCGGCCACCATCGCGGTGAGATAGTAACGCAGCCGCGACAGCGGGTCGGGGAGCCCGCGGGCGGCCTGCTCGTACCGTCCGATGTTCTCCGCCACTATGTCCTCGAGGACGGCGAGCAGCAGCTGGTCCTTCCCCGTGAAGTGCCGGTAGAAGGTCTGCATGGCCACGCCGGCCTCCCTCACGAGCTCCTGCGTCGTGAAGGACGATCCCTTGACGGCGATCAGGCGCCGGGCGGCGTCCACCATGTCCCGCGTCTGCTGGATGCTGCGCGAGCGGGTTCGGTGCACCACCGGCGACCGGTCGGCGGCGCGTTCGGCCCAGGCCATGGCAGGAACGTTACCCGTGGTCAGACCGGTGAGAGCACCACGACCGGAATGGATCTGTCCGTGCGGGCCTGGTAGGCGTCGTAGTTCGGCCAGACCTCGGTGACGATCGACCACAGGCGTGGCTTGTCCGCGTCGGAAGCCGTCGTCGCGCGCACCCGCAGCCGTTCGGCGCGGACCTGGATTTCCGCCGCCGGCGCGGCGAGCAGGTTCAGGTACCAGTTGGGGTGCTGGGGTGCGCCTCCCTGGGAGGCCACGACCAGGTAGTCGTCCCCGTCCCGGCCAAAGATGAGCGCGGACGTGCGGGCCTGGCCGCTGGTACGGCCAGTGGTGGTGAGCAGGAGGATCGGCGCGCCGTTCCACTCGTAGCCGACCTCCCCGTCGGTCTCCCGGTAACGCCGCACGTGCTCGGGGCCGACGAGGAGAAGATCCGGGGGCCGGTAGGCCGGTGAACTCATGGTGGTGCCTTTCTGATAGTCCGTGGTTGGCTTCAGCCGAAGAGCACGGGAATCTCGGTGGCGCCGCGCTCGTACATTCCGATGATGCGCGGCGAGGCGGCATCGGGGTCGAGCCGCAGGTTCGGCAGCCGGTCGAGCAGGGCACCGATTCCGACCGTCATCTCGGCCCGGGCGACGTGCATTCCCAGGCAGATGTGCATTCCTCCGCCGAACCCCAGGGAACGCTTCAGCGGCCGGTGGATGTCGAACTCGTCGGGGCGTTCCCACCGCTCGGGGTCCCGGTTCGCGGCGGCGACGCACAGGTGCAGCACGGATCCCTTGGGAATGTGCGCGCCGAAGAACTCGATGTCCGCGGTGACGAAACGGGAGAACATCGGGTCGGTCGGCGTCCACCGTATCGCCTCCTCGATCGTCGCCCGGAGGAGTCGACGGTCCGCCCGCACAGCCTTGAGGATCTCCGGGCGCTGGAGCAGCGCGGTGAGGATGATGCCCATCTGCTTCCAGGTGGTGCCGGAGCCCGCCAGCAGCAGGAGGATGGCGAAGGAGTAGATCTCGACATCCGACAGCCGGTGGGTTGTCCCGTCCTCGTCGGGCAGTTCGGCCTGGACGAGCACACTGATCAGATCGTCCCGCGGGGACTCGCGCCGGGCCGCGACGATGGGGGCGAGCATCCCGACGATCTTGGCTGGCTGTGACAGCCACTCCCGGATGATGAGTGCCTGCTCGACGGGTATGCCGAGGCTGCCGGTGATCGTCAGGATGGGAATCGCCGCGCAGAAGTCGACGTTCAGCTCGGCCCGGCCGTCGGCCACGAAGCTGTCGATCAGCAGATGGACCGTCTCCTCGATCCAACTGCTGATCCACCAGCCGCTCTTCGCGGGCAGGAACGACGGCTGAACGAGCGCGCGGTATCGCCGGTGCTGCGCCCCGTTCATCGAGATCAGGCTGCTTTCGACGCCCGCCGCCTGACCGGTCGGGTCGACCGCCGTCGGCGAGGAGGCGAAGGTCTCCTCGTCGCGGAACGCCGCGTCGCACGCGGCGAAGCTGAACGCGGAGAAGTGCGGCCGGTCTGGGAACGGCAGCCCCTGGAAGAAGGCCTCGCCCGGATACCCGGTCAGCTTGTGGACGGTGCCCTCGTGCACCGGGGCCTGCTTGCGCAGCCGCTCCCAGACCGGGTACGGGTCGGTTTGGAAATCGCCGCCCATCGCCACGTTGTAGCTGCTTCGTAGATCGAACAGCTCCTTGAGCCGGTTCCGGTCCAGGCTCTGCACGTCAGTCATCGGTTCACCCGGCCACCTGGCCGCCGTCGACCGGCCAGGGGCACGTCGGTGACGTTGACGACCGCGCTCTTTCGGTCGGGCACGCTGGAAGTCACGCTTCGTCCTTCTGTGGTGTGGGGCTGTCGGCCGTCGCGATGCTCAGCGCGCCGGTGGGACACGCGTCCACCGCGCTTTCCACGACCTCGAGTGGGTCGCCGTGCGGGTCGATGACCACGACCTTGGCCGTCTCGTCGTGGTCGAAGGTCGCGGGCGCGTACACGACGCACATCCCGCTGCCGACGCACCGGCTCTGGTCGATCGTGACCGTGGCGGTGCCGGCGCCGGGCATTCAGATGCCTGCCAGCACGGGTGGGGTGGCGGGGGTGAACCGGTAGAGCCGTTCGGCGTTGCCGCGCAGCAGCTTGTACTGGGTCTCTTCGGGCAGGTGGCCGATGATGCCCTTGACGGTCTGGATGCAGTTGGGCCAGGTGGAGTCCGAGTGGGGGTAGTCGGTCTCGCACATGATGTTGTCCTCGCCGATCTCGGCGAGGCTGGCGATGCCGTGGTGGTCCTCGATGAAGCAGCCGTAGATGTGCTCGCGGAACGTGGCCCGCACGTCGAGGGTGTCGAGGTCGACGCCCTTGGAGCCGCCGTGGTCCATGAACGTCGCGCCGCGCTTGACCCAGTAGCGCTGCTTGTCGAGGACCTGCTCGGCGCGCTCCAGGTAGTACGGCATCCAGCCGATCTCGCCCTCGGA
>NZ_JADWYU010000036.1 GCF_016786325.1 Frankia nepalensis
CCCCCATTTCTGCCTGCCGGGGGGGCTCGGAGTGTTTAAAAACACCCCGGGGCCCGCCGGGCGCGGGGCCCGCCGGGCGCGGGGCGCGGGGGGCCCGCCCGGTCGGCCTCGCCCGCGCGGCGGGAGCGGCGGGTCATCGACCGGCCGGAACCCGCCCCGCCGCGTCGGTCGAGGGCACTGTGTGACCGAGCCGTTCCGGCATGGGTCGCGGCGGATCTCGAACGGCCGGTAAAGTCGTTATTTGTAATGGTTGAACGACTTCAAAGGTGTTCCCGGCGGTGCGTCCAGGGACCCGGCCCGCGTCCTGGTCCCGGCCGCGGCCAGGTGGCGCGGCTGCCGGGCCACCGGCTCCCTGCGGCACGGAGGCTGGTTTCCGTCTGTGGCGACAGCTCGGTCTGACAGGCCGCCCGCGGTGACCGACGCGCCGGCCCTCTCCGGTGACGCGGGCACTCCGGTCGCCGACGCTGAGCCCACCCTGGAGGTCGACCGTCCCAGCGGCGCGGACCCCCGGGAGGCCAGGGCCGCCGCGGGCCGGGCGCGCCGCCCCCTGCGTGGGCGGGCAACGGCCACCCCCAGACCCGCCCCGCCGGCCGGGCCCGGCGACGGCGCCGCCCGGGTCGGCACCCCTCGGGAAGCCGCGACCGACGACGAGGCCCCTCGCGCCCGCGCGTCCCGACGGGACGGGGTCGGCCAGGACGAGACCTCCGGTGCCACCGTTCCCGCCGGCGATGCCCGGTCCAACGACGCCCGGTCAGGCGACACCCGGTCCGGCGACGTCGCGCCCGGCGACGCGGCGCCCGCTGACGACGAGGCGCCGGTTCCCGCCGGCCCCCGGGCGCGGCTCTCGCCGCGTGCCCGGCTCGAACGGCTGGCCGGCGGTCCCGGCGAGGAGCCCGGCCCGGCCGTCCCGACACGCGCCGGCGGCGCGCCCGTGGACGCGCCCGCGACGACGGCGCTGCCCCGCCCTCGCCGCCCGCGCGGCGCGGACGAGCCCGCCGGCCCGGCCCGGAGCGACGAGCCCGTCGGCGACCTCGAGGTGGCCGCGACCGCGGGGGGAGGGCCTGACCAGGTCGCCGAGCCCGCGGACGCGCGGGACGACGACACCCCGACGACCGCGATGCCGGTCGACGGCGCGCACGACCTGCCACCGGAGATGAGCCCTCGCGTCGACGAGCCCCGCCGCCGGCGGCGCGGCCTGCTGGGCGTACTCGCGCTCGCGCTCGCGGCGATGGTCTCGTGCGCGCTGTTCCTCGTGATCGGCGTCGGCTACGGGGCGACGAGGTACTACGACGCGCAGGTCGACCGGACCGACCTGGACTCCGGCGACGTCGAGGGCACCCGGCCGCCGCGGATCGCGCACGGCCGCGAGACCTGGCTGCTCGTCGGCTCGGACGTGCGGACCGGCTCGGAGGCGGCCGAGGTCGGCGGGGCGCGCTCGGACTCGATGATGATCGCCTACCTCGGCTCCAACGGCCACACGACGCTCGTCTCGATCCCGCGCGACCTGAAGGTGACCGTCCCGGCGTACACCGACGCCAAGGGCAAGCGCCACTCGGCGCGTACCGACAAGATCAACGCCGCCTTCAACCTGGGCGGGCCCGCGCTGCTGCTGCGCACCCTGGAGAACGTCGCCGACGTGCGCATCGACCATTTCGCCGAGATCGACTTCAACGGCTTCCGGCAGATGAGCAGCACCCTCGGCGGCGTCGAGGTCTGCCTGGTCAAGGACAGCTTCCGGGAATACGTGAGCGAGAACGGCCGGAGGTCGACGAACCTGGACGACCCGATGTCCGGGTTCCGCGGGCAGGAGGGCGTCAACATCCTGGAGGGCGACAACGCGCTCGCCTTCGTCCGGCAACGGCACGGCCTGGCCAGCGGCGACTACGCCCGGATCCAGCGGCAGCAGGCCTTTCTCGCCGCCGTCTTCCGTAAGGTCAAGAGCGGCGATCTCCTGGTCAATCCTGGGAAGCTGACCGGTTTTCTGAACGCCGTCACCGGCTCGGTCGTCGTCGACTCCGAAACCGACCTGAACGACCTGAAGGTGCTCGCCCAGCGGATGCAGGGAATGAGCGCCGGCCAGGTGGAGTTCACGACGATCCCGCTGTCGGGTTCGGTCTCCAGCCCCGTCTACTACGCCCTCTACAACCCGGCGATGGTCCGCGCCTTCTTCCAGCAGATCGTCGCCGAGGACGACGGCGCCGGGGCCACGGCCGGCGCGCCGTCGACCGGCGCGCCGCCGGCGTCGGCGGGCCCGTCCGTCAGCCCGACGCCGACGGTCGCGCCGAGCGAGATCAAGGTCCGGGTGCTCAACGGCACCTCGACCGGCGGGGCGGCCAAGACGGTGGCCAACCGGCTGCGCGCCGCCGGCTATCAGGTGACCGGCTACGACGTCGCCGATGACCGCGACGTGACGCGCACCGAGGTGCGCTTCGGCGCGAGCGACTCCGCGGCGGCCACCCGGCTGGTCGCCGACGTCTCCGGCGCCCGCGCCGTGCCAGATCACTCCGGGACCGACCCCGGAGTGATCACTCTCGTCGTCGGCGCGGACCTGGTCGACGGCGAGACGACGGTCGTCGCGTCGCCGACCGCGAAGCCGGCGGACGGCGCCGCGAGCCCGAAACCCTACTACACCCAGGCCCCGGTGTCCGCCGTCGGCGGCTGCATCAAATAGGCCCGACGGGACCGGCCGCTGTCCGGCCGCCCGCCCGGCCGGCCGGCTAGGCTGGGCGGCGCCGGCCCCGCGTGGGGTCGCGAGCCGCCGATCCGCCCCCCCGCTGGGAGGAATCCGCATGGCCGACCGTCCGGACCCGCTGACCGCCGACCAGATCGCCGAGGGACTACGCGGGCTGCCCGAGTGGGCGCTCGTGGACGGCGCGATCCGGCGCACGGTGACCGCGCCGTCCTTCCTCGCCGGCATCGAACTCGTCCGCCAGGTCGCCGAGGTGGCCGAGGGGATGGACCACCACCCGGACATCGACATCCGCTGGCGCCGGGTCACCTTCACGCTGAGCACTCATGACGCCGGCGGCCTCACCTTCCTCGACCTGGAACAGGCCCGCCTCGTCGACGGCCTCGTCGCCGACCTCACCGCCGCCCACGGCGCCTGACGAACGTCGCCCGCCGCGGCGGCCCGGGTGACTCTTTTCGGTCACCACCCGCGTGTCGGTTCGTTCCGACGCTGTCCGACCACACCGGCGAAACGTTTGAATGCCGCTTCCGGGCGTGAGCCCGATATTCCGCTCCCGTGAACCGTCCTCGCTGGTTCTCCGTGAGGGACCGGTTGTATTGCCGGCCCTCGGCGCGGCCGCGTTGATCCTCGCGCTGGACCGGGGCCGGCCGGCCTGGCTGTTCCGGGTGTTCGGGGCCAGGCCGCTCGCCTGGCTCGGCCGGATCTCCTACGGCCTCTACCTGTGGTACTTCCCGGTCACCGGGCTCGCCGGCGACAGCCGGACCAGCCCGCGTGGGCGGGGGAGACCACCGCGCGGCCGCGTTGCCCCGGCCGGAAGCAGAGGCACCGGGCTCACCACGGCATGGTGAGCCCACCCACATCCGCCGCGCGGTCGCCCCGAAGGGGCGGCTCGCTGGAAGATTGGGCCGAGTGTCCGCCCTTGTCGTCCTGCTGGTGGGCCTGGCGGCCGGGGTGGCGGTCCAGCGGACCGGCAAGATCGGGCCGGACGCGTGGCATGCCGTCACGTTCTGGGTGCTGAATATCGCGCTTCCGGCGCTCGCGCTGCGGGTGATGCACGAGGTCCGGTTCCCCGCGAGCCTCGGAGCCGTCGTGGCGGTGCCCTACCTGCTGTTCGCGGTGACCGCGGCGCTCTACGTCGCGCTCGCCCGGCCGCTGCGGCTGCGTCGAGAGGTCGTCGCGGCGCTGGTCGCCACGTCCGCGACCGCGAACACGTCGTTCGTCGGCATTCCCATGGTCACCGCGTTCTTCAGCGCCGACGACGTGCCGATCGCCGTGATCGTCGACCAGCTGGGCTCGTTCGTGCTGCTCAGCACGGTGGTGACGGCGCTCGTCTCGGTCGCGGGGGAGCAGAGCAGCCGGGTGACGCCGCGCGCGATGGCCCGCCGGGTGCTGCTCGCCCCGCCGCTGCTGGCGCTGGCCGCGGGCCTCGCGCTGCGCCCCGTCGCCTACCCAGGCTGGCTGACGGAGGTGCTGACCCGGCTCGGCGACACGCTCACGCCGCTCGCGCTGTTCGCGATCGGGCTGCAACTGGACGTGAGCGCGGCTCGGCGCTGGTGGCGTGAGCTCGCGGTCGGCCTCGTCGTGAAGCTGCTCGTCGCCCCGGCGCTGGTCGTCGCCGCCTATGCCCTGTTCGGCTCGCTCGACGACCGCGCCATCCAGGTGGCCCTGTTCGAGGCGACGATGCCCCCGATGGTCGCTGGGGCCCTGATGGCCTCCCGGCACAACCTCGCCACCCCGCTGCCGAGCCTGCTCGTCGGCGTCGGCGTCCCGCTGTCCATGTTCACCTGTGCCGGCTGGTCGGTCCTCCTCCAGAGCTGACGATCCCGCTCCAGAGCTGACGATCCCGCCTCGGCCGGCCGTCGGCGTCCAGGCCGGCGTCCAGGCCGACGGCCGTGGTGACGGCCGGACGCGGTCGAGGCGCCCCGGTGGCCGTGCCCTTCACGGCGGCGCCCGGCGCTTCGGAGGCGTCGTGCCTGGTCAGCGGGCCGAGTCCTGAACGCCCGGGAATCGAGAGATGACTTCTTCGCCGGCTCTGTCCCACCTGGGCCACGCCGGGGTAACGTTGGCGCCCGCCGCTCCGTATACGGCTTTTGACCGGGCGGCGACGGTCCGTCCGCGACCCCGCGTCGCCGGCCTCTCGACCGGGGCGGACGCGTGCCCCCGGGAGCGGCCGGCGGCGCGGGAGCGGCCGGGGAGACGTCACGACAGGAGGCTTGCGATGGTCGGTGGGCTGGGTGCCCGGGCTCGGGCCGGTCGGGTGGTCGCCGCGGTGGTGCTCCCGCTGCTCGTCGGCGTTGCCGCCTGTGGCGGGGACGACGGCGATGACGCACCGGCCCCGGCGGCGGCCGGCACGACCGCGGCGGCCACCACCGCGCCGCCCGCGCTGGACATCCTGGTCACCAACGACGACGGCATCATCGCCCCGGGCATCGACGCCGTCGTCCGCGGCCTGCGGGCCCTGCCCGGAGTGACGGTCACCATCGTCGCCCCCGCCAGCCAGCAGAGCGGCACCGGCGGGAAGACCTCGCCCACGACGCCGGCGCATCACGACGCGGTGACCGCCAGCGGCATCAAGGGGACCGCGGTCGAGGGCTTCCCGGCCGACAGCGTGAACGTCGCCTTCGACGTTCTCGGCCTGAAGCCCGACGTGGTCGTCTCCGGCATCAACCAGGGCCAGAACCTGGGCCCGGTCGTCGACCTGTCCGGCACCGTCGGCGCCGCCCGCGCCGCGGCCGCCCACGGCGTGCCGGCGATCGCCAGCAGCCTGGGCCTCGGTCCCAGCTACGACTACAGCCAGGCCGCGGACCTCGTCGTCGACTGGGTCACCGAGCACCGCGACGAGTTCACCGGCGGCTCCGGCGCCCCGCTGGACACCGTCGCGAACCTCAACATCCCGAACTGCGGCACCGCCAAGATCCGTGGCGAGGAGGAGCTGGCTCACGAGGCGGCCGTGCCGGACATGTCCACGGCACTCACCAACGGCCAGGACTGCGCCTCCGCCGCCGCCCCCTCGACCGAGGTGGCCACCTTCAACGCCGGCTACGCCACCCTCACCGCCATCCCCGCCAAGCCCGCCCAGTAACTCGGTGGCGCCGGAAGCGCTACCGTGACCGAGCGCTCGACCTGGCCGGCCGCCGGCCACCTCACCTCCTTGCCACCGCCACCCCGCCGGAGGGCGGTCGCGGGCTGCCGGGGAGGGCGCGGCGCCGGGCCGCGGTGACGGTAGCCGGTCAGGCGGCCGGGCCAGGCGCCCGACGGTGGACCGCCAGACAGGTGGATCATCGCCTTCTCGGGCGTCTGGCCGGCGCCCGTGGGTGGGAGCCCGGGCTGGCGCGGCCCGAGTCGCGTGGAGCGGTGGAGCGCGCGGAGTATTCCGGGTCGCGGGTGTCCGGCCCGACGAGCCAGCCGAGCGCGGCGGCCAGGACGAGCATTCCCAGGATCACGAGGGCGGTCACCGCGGTCCTCCCGGCGGGCGCGCGCCGTCGCGGGCGGGCTTGCGCGTGGCGGCCGCGACGGCGAGCGGCGCCCTGGACGCGGACTCCGGGGAAGCGGCTGGGTGGAAAGCGGTCGCGGGGTCGCGGCCGATAGCGCTATCGTCTAGTCTCATGAAAAATGGTAGCAGTTGGGAGGCTGGCAGCGCCTCGAAAGTCGTCGACGAGCTGCGCTCCCTGGCCGACGCCCGGGCCGTCGGTGCCCGTCTGCCCAGTACCCGCGACCTGCAGCACCAGCTGGGTGTCGGCCCGGTGACCGTGCAGCGCGCGCTCGCTCGGCTCGTCACCGAGGGTGTGCTGGTCACCCGGCCGGGCGCTGGCACGTTCGTCGCGGCGCGCCGGACGGCCCGCGTCGGTGACACCGACTGGCAGCAGGTGGCCCTTGGCGCGAGCCCGGTGTCGGCGTCCGGCATCGACGTGCTGCTGGCGAACGTCAACTCGACCGGCTTCCAGCTGGGCACCGGCTACCTCGACGCGGGACTGCGCGCCGACAGCCGGCTCGCCGCCGCGGCCGCCCGCGCGGTGCGCCGACCGGACGCGTGGGGCACGCCGCCGATGGCGGGCGTCCCCGAGCTGCGAAGCTGGTTCGGCCGCGAGATCGGGGCGGACCCGGACCAGGTGCTGATCACGTCGGCCGCGCAGAGCGCCCTGTCGGCCGTCTTCCGCGCGCTGCTGCCGGCCGGGAGCCCGGTGCTGTGCGCGGTGCCGACCTACCCCGGGGCCCTCGCGGTCGCGCGCAGCGCGGGGCTCGTGCCGGTGCCGGTGCCGACCGACGCCGACGGCATCCGCCCGGAGCTGCTCGAACGGGCACTGGCCGCGACGTCGGCGCGCCTGCTGTTCCTGCAGCCGACGTTCGCCAATCCGGACGGCGGGGTGCTCGCGCACGCGCGTCGCCGCGAGGTGCTCGGCATCTGTGAGCGAGCCGGCGCGTTCATCCTCGAGGACGACTACGCCCGTTGGCTCGGCCACGGGCAGGTCCCGCCGCCGCCACTGTGGCGCGACGACGACCAGGGCCGCGTCATCACGGTCTGCTCCCTGACGAAGATCCTCGCCCCGAGCCTGCGGATCGGCGCGATCGTCGCGCGCGGGCCGGTGATGAGCCGGCTCGCCGCGATGCGCCAGGTCGACGACTTCCTCGTGCCCGCCCCCCTGCAGCACACCGCCGTGGAGATGGTGACCGGGCCGGGCTGGTCGGCCCAGCAGCGCGCGGTGTCGGCGGCGTTGCGGGCCCGGATGGGCACGCTCACGGCGGCGCTCGCCGCCGAGCTGCCGGAATGCTCGTTCGAGAACCCACGGGGCGGGATCAGTCTCTGGCTGCGGCTGCCGCGCGGCACCGACGACCTGGCGGTCGCCTCCTGGGCGGCTCGGCTTGGGGTGGTGGTGATGTCGGGGAGGTACTACGTAGTCGGTGAGCAGGACGCCAGCTACCTGCGGCTGTGTGTCGCCGGGATCAGGGAGGCCGACATCCCGGCGGCGGTCGCGCTGCTCGCCGAGGCGGTGCGCGCGGGCGCCGGCACCGGCACGGACCTGCCTCCCCACCGGGCGATGACGGGGTGACCGGTCAGGCCGAGCGCGCTCCGTTCGAGAAGTCGCCCTCGCCGGCGGCTTCGTCGGCCGCTCACGTACGCGGGACGCGATCTCGCGCGGTTGGGGGCGCCATAGCATCTGTTCATGACCTCGGACCCGCCGCGAGGGCGTCGGGGGCGTCCCCGCGACGCCAGCCTCGACGTCCGCGTCCTCGAGGCGGCCCGACAGCTGCTCGTGGAACGGGGGTTCGAGGCGACCACGGTGCAGGCGATCGCCGAGCGCTCCGCGGTTCACGCGTCGGCGATCTATCGCCGTTGGCCGTCGCGCATCGAGATCATCGAGCAGGCCGTGTTCCCGGGACTGGCACCGGTCACGGTGCGGCCGACCGGCGACCTGCCTCGTGACCTGCGCCGCTTCATCCGCGCCTACGCGGCGACGATGGCTGGTCCAGCCGCCCGCGCCGCGGTGCCGGGACTGCTGGCCGTCTATCAGTCGACGGGGCGCGCGAACGCCGCCCAGACGTGGTTCGCGGTGTCGGCTCGGCCCCAGTTCCTCGACATCCTCCAGGCAGCGCCGCCCGGCGGCGTGGACCCGGCCGTCGACCCCGACGACGTCTTCGACACGCTGCTCGGCTGCGTCCTGGCGAGGACCCTCATCCCGACCGTCGCCCAGCGCAACCGTCCTCTCGAACGCCTCGTCGACATCTGCCTGCGCCTGCTGCTGCCGGTGACCATGGATGTCCGCGCGTGAAGGGGACCGCGACGGAGGGAGCCCGCCCGTGGCCGCCCCCGGGACAGGGACCGCCCCCGGGACAGGGACCGGCCGCGGGACAGGGATCGCCGCGCCAGACGCGGCGGTTCTTGGGGTCGCCGCGGGTTTCGGCAGCCGGCTGACCGACCATCTCGGCCGCGCGGCGCCTGGCGCGCGGCCGGCCTGGAGGAATGAGGAAACGCCCCGCCCGGGCCCGGGCGGGGCGTCTCCAACGAGCTCAGCTAGTCAAGCTCAGCTGGTCAGCGGTGCTCGCCTCGTCACTTCTTGAGGCGCCTGTCACTTCTTGACGAGCGTCCCGCAGGCGAGGTCGCTGGTGATGTCGTACTTGTTGCCGTTGAGCTGCACGATCGAGGCGCAGGGCGCGCCAATGACGTGGTTGACCGGGAACCGGGTCTCGGGCAGCGCGCCCTCGACGTAGTTGGTGTAGGTGCCGCTGTTGAGCAGCTTGAGCAGGCTGTCGACGGTCAGGTCGGGGCCGGCCTTGGTCGCGGCGGTGATGAACATGTCGGCCGCCCAGTAGCCGGACATCGTCGTCAGGCTGAGCGAGGCTTCCGGCGTGTACTTCGCGAGGTCGTCGGCGAGCTGCTTGACCGCGGGGACGCTGGTGTCGACGCCTGGCTGCCACTGGACGATGGTGTACGACTGCTGCAGGCCCTGGAAGCTGCTGGCTGCCAGGCGCGGGTCGTACCCGACGGGGTTGAGGTGCTTGCCCTGGAAGCCGGCGGCGGTCATCGCCCCGGTCAGCTTGACGACCGAGTTGAAGTCGGCGATGTAGAGCACGACGTCCGGCGGGGCGCCTTTGTTGGACGTCATGATGGCGTTCACGACCGCCGTGGTGTCGGTGAGGCCGGAGACCGGGATCGGGTTCTCCTCATACACCACGTCGATGCCGACAGCGCTGATCTGACGGGCGAGTTCGTGCGTCCCGGTGCGGGCCGAGTCGTTGTCGACCCCGACCAGCGCGGTCGTCTTGCCCTTGGCATCGCCGCCGAACATCGCCTGGATCATCAGGCCGTAGGTCGTCGAGACGGCACCGACCTTGTCGCTGGGGACCTGGCAGCCGGTGATGCCGAACCCGATGGTGGTGCCGCAGTAGCCGGGGTTGGTGCCCCAGCCGAAGAACGGCACGGTGTCGGCGCAGAAGGTGTCCAGGTAGTTCGAGCTGCTGGTCAGCAGCGGCACCGCGGCGAAGACCTTCTTCTGCTCGACGAGGACCTTGGCCTGGGAGCCGTTGCGAGCCGGGTCGTTGCCGTCGTCGAGGGTGCCGATGTAGTTGATCTTCCGGCCGTTGACGCCACCCTCGTCGTTGGCCCGGTCGAAGCGTGCCTTGGCGCCCAGTTCGACGCCGGCCATCGAGCTGCCGTTGGGGCTGGTCAGGTAGGCCAGGCCGCCGATGGTGATCTCGGTGTCGGTGATGCCGCGGGTCGGGTCGGCGGCGGTCTGCCCGCAGCGCAGGCTGGCCGGGTCCGGCGTGAAGCCGCCGTCGCTCCAGCCGGACGGCGGGCCGGTCTTCACGTCGTCGGCGGCGACGACCGGCGGCTGGGCGGTGGTGTCGTCACCGCTGTCGGAACACGCCGCCAGACCGGCGCTGAGCGCGGCCGTCGCGGCCAGGACGGCCACTAAGCGGGGGGCTCGCATGAGGACCTCCTCGTAGGGGATGCCGGGTTGGCCGGCCGGAGTACTGCGGCTGGTGGTGGGTGGTCGGCGATCGGTGGATGGGCGTGGGCGACGAGGGACGCGGCGCCTGGCGGTGCCCGGACGAGGCCGGTGACGCGGCGGGAGCCGGGGCCGTGCCCGCCCTCGCCGGCCGTGACGCCAGGAGGGCTCGCCCCGGGCCGGCGCCGAGCCGAGGCGACGGGCATGGTGGATCGCGCCGGCGCGCGACCTCGCCCGCGGTGCCCGATCAGCCGGGCTGTGGCCGCGGTGCCGTCCGCGCGGTGAGGCCAGGCAAATTTATGGGAGCTTCTCTCCTATATCTGGGTGGACCGAGGTGGCTGGCCCGAGGTGCGGGCGCGGCTCGGCGCATGGTGGCGCGCGGTGGTGGCGAGGTGGTCGTCGAGCCGGGGGATCGCGAGGCGATCCACCGGAGGGCTCGGCCGCCGGCCCGTCCGGCGCGGTGATTAGATAATGTATACTTGATGTTGTAAAGGGACAAGCCTGTGACCAGCGAGTGTGCGCTCCGTCTCGAATCCGCTCCCGATGAGATCGGAGATGCTACGGCCCGTCGCGACGGCCGACGGCCGACGGCGGAGGTCGCCGCTGCCCGGGCCGCCTGGCGCCGGTCCTCGCCACATTCCTCGCGCGGCACGGCGCCTGGCGTGCCCCGCTTCCCGTGTTCGGCTGTTTTACGGGAGACCCAAGTCCGTAAATGGTGGCCGTGGCCGGCGTCGCGTTCGTTCTCGCGCGCGGGCGTGCCCCCGTCGTGGCGAGGCCTGACCGGGCCGGCCTCGGGCCATCCCGCGCCGCAGCGGTGCCCCTGACGTTCCCGTCCGGGCGGCGCGCCGCCGGACGGCGTGGGCCGGTACTACGGCGTGGCCTGGCCGGCCGTGATGGCGCGGGTGAGCAGGTCGACGATGTAGTCGCTGTCCATGTCCCGTCCGGAGAAGCGGCGGATGAACAGGTGGAACAGCACCGAGCCGATCAGCATGTCGAGGACGTCGTCGCTGTCGATGCCGGTGGGTGTGTCGCCGGGCGTGGCCTTGGCGAGCATCTGGTGGAACGGTTCGCGGACGCTGCCGCCGACGCGCTGGCCGGCGAGTGCGTTGTTGTCGGGGTCGGACTGGTAGACGCTGAGCAGCGCGGGCAGGGCGGCGCGTGCGGCCGGCTGGTCGAAGGTGGCGACGAAGGCGTCCACGTAGCGCTTGAGGTCCCGTCGGAGATCGCCGGTGGGCCGTACGACGACGCGGTCGAAGCCGGGGAAGATCGCGTTCTCGATCATGGCGGTCCGCGAGGGCCAGCGTCGGTAGATGGCGGGTGCTCCCACGCCGGCGCGCCGGGCGACGGCGGTGATCGTGGTGTCGGCGAAGCCCCGCTCGCTCAGTAGTTCCAGCGTGGCCTGTCTGATCCGCTCGTCGACCTGGGGATCGCGTGGCCGCCCGCGTGAGGGGTCCGCGACGCCGGGCGTTGCCTGGGCCGGAGTGTCTTCGCTAGGCTGCGTTTCGTTATATTCCGACACGTAATGATTCTAGCCCTTCTGAGCGACGGAGCGGTGGATGACCCACTCGTACTCGGACAGCGAGTTCGTGGAACGGATGTTCCCTGCGCCCACGGACCACGGGATCGCCGAACCTGACCGCGCGGTCAGCAACGTCCGGTCGGGCACGGACTCGCCCGACGCCGGCGCGGCCACGAAGTGGTACGAAGGCGGCGGCCGGATCGGGGAGAAGGCGCTGGCGGACATCGTCGTCTACCCGCCGACCCGAGGCCTGCAGACCCAGGGCGACCCGTTCGAGCCGGCGAAGATCGGCCTGCTGATCGACATGGACAACGGCCAGCTCATCTTCGACTGGATCAACGCGACGATCCTTGCCTTCGAGGACGCCCTGAACGAGGGGATCTACGACCGGCCGGTGCGCCTCGTCGTCGCCGACGCCCGCGGCCTTCCCCGGGAGAACTTCCAGAAGACCCGGACCGGCTACGAGTGGCTCTGCGACCAGGGGTGCGTCGTCGTGCTGGGCCCGGAGATCAGTGACAACTCCCTGTCGCTGCAGGAACTCGTCAACCGGCGCAAGGTGCCGGTCATCGCCTGGACCGGCGCCTGGCGGTTCGCCAGCGAGTACTGCTTCACCATCGCCAACGGCGACGTGCCCACCGAGGCGGTGATGTGCGCCCAGTGGCTCAAGAGCCAGGGGCACTCCAAGGTCGGCATGTTCTGGGAGCAGGGCAGCTCAGGGCGTGACTACGCCGGCTTCTTCCGGGACGAGTGCAACAACCTCGGGCTGACCATCGCCCGCGACGTCAAGCTCGGGCCGAACCCGCGCGGCCTCGCGGACCACCTGCGGTCGATGCGCGAGGACGGCATCACCGGGATCTACTACGGCGGGTACGGCTACGCCACCTTCCACTTCGCCGAGGCCTTCGGGGCGCTCGGCTGGGACCCGCCGCGGATCATGGGCACCGCGTTCATGTTCTACTCCAACACCAACAGGTGGGCGCAGGGTCTGGAGGGCTGGCACGGCATCGACCAACTCGGCGTGGACGGCACCAACCCGAACTACGACGCCATGGTCGACCGGTTCGCCAGGCGCTTCGGCCGGGTGTCGAAGAACGTCGTCGTCGCGCTGGGCTACGACACGGCACGCGTCGGGATCCATGGACTGGCGAACGCCGCGATGGCCACCCCCGAGGAGGTCAAGGAGGGCATCGAGCGCATCCGCTGGATGCCGGCGACGAACGGCGGCCCGGCCACCTACATCCAGTTCGGCCCCTGGGACCACAAGGGGTACAAGGGTGACTTCCTGACGATCCGGGAACTGCGCGGCGGCGAGCTGCGGTTCGATGGCTACCACCGGCCCCAGCACCGGGTCAACGCCCTCTAAAACGATCAGGATGTATACATCCTGCAATATCTGATCCTCGGGAGTGGCTCGCCGGGGGCCACTTCGAGCCCGAGGAGGCCGGCGGCGCCGTACCGGGGTGCGGCGCCGCCGGCGGACGCGAGCTGGCGGCGCCGGCCGGTGACGGGGCCGGCCGGCGGGCGGTGACGCGGCTGGCCGGCGATGGAGCCGCCGCGCCGGCGGCATGGGCGGATCGGTTGGTGACCGTTGTCCATCGCCGACTGAAAGGATATTTTATGCAACATACGATCCTGTAAACCGCTGCTCGCGGCGGCGACCTACTCCGGCCACGCCGAGGTGTTCGGGAGGAGCGTGGCGAGCACGCGCAGAACCGTTCATCGACGGCCCTGAGGGTGCCTCGACCCACCTGGACTACCAGCCGGTCACCAGGCCGGCTGGCTGGACCGACCGGACGGAGCGTGATGTGACGCCGAACCAGCCGCTGGACCATCCAGCGGCCGCACCTCAGCCGGCCGGCCGGCCCGGCTGCCGCCCGTGGGGCCCTGACGACCCGCTGGCGCGGGGCGGCGGCGGGGACCCGGCGGTGCCGTCCGGGCCGCCGACCATTCCCGGGAGGTCGGCGTGACCGAGGAGAGCACGGCCACCCGGCCCGCGCCGGCCGAGGACGTCGAGGACGCCGGGCTCGGTACCGCCGCGCGGGTCGTCGACGACCCGGCCGAGATCACCCCGGCGTGGATGACCGCGGCGCTGCGCGGTGGGGGCGCCGGGGACGTCACGGTGACCGGGCTGCGCTACGAGCCGGTCGGCACGGGCCAGATGGGCTCCAGCTACCGCTTCCACCTGGAATACGCGGGCGACGGCGCCGCGGCGCCCGCCCCGCGCACGGTGGTGGTCAAGATGGGCGCGGGCGACCCGGCGAGCCGCGACGTGGTCCGCCGGGGCTACCGCAACGAGGTCGGCTTCTACGCCCGGCTGGCCGCGTCCGTGCAGATCCGCGTGCCGCGCTGCTGGCAGGCCGCGATCAGCGCGGACTCCCGCCTGTTCACGCTGGTGCTCGCCGACGCGCACCCCGCCCGGGCGGGCAGCCAGGAGGCTGGCTGCGACGTGGAGCAGGCAGCCGACGCCGTCCGCAACCTGGCCGGGCTGCATGCCCCGTTCTGGAACAGCGCGCTGCTCGACGCCGAGTCGTCCTGGCTCGAGCGCTCCGACGACGCCGCGCGGGCGTTCATGGGCGAGCTGCACGTGGCGGCCACCGCCGAGTTCGTCGAGCGCTACCGGACGCGGCTCGAGCCGGCGGACGCGGACACGCTGCGGCGCGCCGCGGCGCTGACCTATCGCTGGCAGGTCGCCTGCGAGTCGCCCTACTCGCTGCTGCACGGCGACTACCGGCTGGACAACCTGCTGTTCCCGGCGGACGGCCCCGGGGTGTGCGCGGTCGACTGGCAGACGCTCTCGATCGGGCTGCCCGCCCGCGACCTCGCCTACTTCCTGGCCACCGCGCTGCCGTCGGACGAGCGGCGGGCGCACGAGGCCGACCTGGTCGCCAGCTACCACCGGCGGCTCGTCGAGCTCGGCGTCACCGGCTACTCGGCGGCCGACTGCTTCACCGACTACCGGCGCGGCATGCTGCACGGACCGCTCATCACCGTGCTCGGCTGCGTCTACGCCACCGCTGTCCGCACGGACAGCTCCGACCGGATGTTCCTGTCGATGGCCCGCGGCGCCTGTGCCGCCATCCGCCACCTCGACTCGCTGGAGCTCGTGGCGTCGGGGTCCTGACCGCCCCGACAGGTCGTCGTCATGTTCCTGGGCGGCCGGCGGCGCGGCCGCCTGCCGCGATCAGGGCCGTTTCGCAGACGTTGGAGGTCCGCCGGTGTATCCGGGCACACACGCCGCCACCCATCCGGGAAAGGCCGCCGTCGTCATGGGCGCCTCGGGGGAGCGGGTCACCTACTCCGAGCTCGACGAACGGTCCGCCCGCCTGGCCCGCCTGCTGCGGGAACGGGGCGCGCGGCCGGGCGACACCGTGGCGCTCGTCGCCGAGAACCATCCGCGCTACCTGGAGGTCGTCTGGGCGGCGCTGCGCTCGGGCCTCTACCTGACCGCCGTGAACTGGCATCTCGCCCCGAACGAGGCCGCGTACCTGGTGGACGACTCGAACGCGAAGGCGCTCGTCGCGACGGCGCGGTTCGCCGAGCTGGCGACGCGCGTCGCCGAGCTGGCGCCGGACTGTGGGATCCGGCTGATGATGGACGGGACCGCGGACGGGTTCGAGTCCTACGAGGCGGCGATCGCCACCCAACCCGAAGGGCCGCTGGCCGACCAGCCGCGCGGCGAGGTCATGCTCTACTCGTCCGGGACGACGGGGCGCCCGAAGGGCATCCGCCGCCCGCTGTCCGGTGACGCGGTCGACAGCCCGAGCCGGACCGGGATCTCCACGCTCGCGCGGTTCCTGTTCGGGATGACCGAGGACTCGGTCTACCTGTGCCCGGCGCCGCTCTACCACGCGGCCGGGCTGCAGTGGTCGGCGGGCGTGCACGAGCTCGGGGGAACGCTCGTCCTGCTCGACAGGTTCGACGCGGAGCAGATGCTCGCCATCATCGAGCGGGAGCGGGTCACCCACGTCCAGGTAGTGCCGACCATGCTGGTCCGGCTGCTGAAGCTGCCGGACGAGACGCGGCGCAGGTACGACCTGTCCAGCCTGCGGAGGCTGATTCACGCCGCGGCTCCGTGCCCGCCTGACGTGAAACGGCGGATGATCGACTGGCTGGGGCCGATCGTCGACGAGTACTACTCGGGGACCGAGGGCGCCGGGCTGACCTACATCGGGGCCGAGGACTGGCTGACGCACCCGGGCTCGGTGGGCCGGCCGCTGGTGGGCACCCCGCACATCTGCGACGAGACGGGCCAGGAGCTGCCGACCGGAGCGGCCGGGATGCTGTACTTCGAGCGCGACGAGGCGCCGTTCGAGTACCACCGGGACCCGGAGAAGACCCGGGAGAGCCGCCACCCGTCGCATCCCACCTGGGTGACCGCCGGGGACATGGGCTACCTCGACGCGGACGGCTATCTCTACCTGACCGACCGGAAGAACTTCACGATCATCTCCGGTGGGGTCAACATCTATCCGGCGGAGATCGAAGCCGCCCTGGTCATGCATCCACAGGTCGCCGACGTCGCCGTGTTCGGCCTGCCGGACGCCGAGATGGGCGAGTACGTGCACGCCGTCGTGCAGCTCGCCGAGGGCGTCGCGGGGTCACCCGAGCTCGCCGAACAGCTCCGTGCCTACCTGCGGGACGGCGTCGCCGGTTACAAGGTGCCGCGGGTGGTCGTGTTCCGCGACGAGCTGCCGAGGATGCCTACCGGCAAGCTCGCCAAGGGCAAGCTCCGGGAGGAGTACCTGGCCCAGATATCCGCGTGACGAGAAAGGGGCCGCGCCCGCGGGCGCGGCCCCTTTCTCGCCTCTCGCCGTGGCGGTGTCCTGGCCGTGGCGGCCAAGACCACGGGAGACGCTCTACACAATCTCGATGATCATGGCGGCGCCCATGCCGCCGCCGGCGCACATGGAGACGCAGCCGAGGGTGGCGCCGCGGCGGCGGAG
>NZ_JADWYU010000037.1 GCF_016786325.1 Frankia nepalensis
TCGTCCACCCGCGCGGCGCCTCCCGGGACCGGTCGGGCCGCGTGACGCGTCGTGGTTGTTGTGTCGCCGGTCGTGCCCGCGGTGGGGGGGGGGAGGGGGGCGGGGGGGGGGTGGTACCGGCACCCCCGGCCGGTACCAGCGCCTCACCCATGACCGGCGTCCGGATCTCCGTGGCTGGCGGCGCGGATCAGGCGGCCGCCGAGGGGACCCATGACGCGGTCGCGGCCCTCAGCTGGGACAGGAGGGCCGCGGTGGCCGGCGGGTCGGGGGGCTCGCCGTGGACGGCGGCGGTGACCGTCCGGCTCACCCCGGGCAGGCGGGTCGCGCGGACGCCGGGATGGCGGTGGGACTGCAGGGACAGGCCTGGCAGCGTGGTCACGCCCAGGCCGGCGGCGACGAGGGCCTGCACCGCGAGGTAGTCGTCCGTGGTGAACGCGATGTCGGGATTGAAGCCGGCGGTCACGCAGGAACGCACCAACTGAGCGCGGCACCGTTCGCAGCCGGCGATCCAACGCCGTTCGCTGTGGTCGGTCAACCGGTCTCCGGGCAGCCCGGCGGGCGTGACCAGGTATATCGGCTCGGTCAGCAGCGTCGTCCGCCGCAGCCCGTCGTCCTCCGGTTCGCCCGGCCCTGAGCCCGGCGACACCCGAGCGCCCTCGCCTCGCCAGCCCGCGGGCACCCGGCTGCCTTCGCCCTGCCCGCCTACGGGCGGGGCGCCTTCGCCCTGCCCGCCCCTCTCGCCCCGCTCGCTCTGCCCGCTCTGCCCGTCGGCGTGGCCCGTCCTGTCAGGCCGCGGGGGGTCACCAGCCGTCGTGTCATCCCCCTGGGGCCTGACAGGACGTTCGAGATCTCCCTCCGGCGGCAGGTGCCGTCCGGGTGTCGCCCGGTCCTGGTAGGCGAAGAGCAGGGCGACGTCGATCTCACCGGCGCGCAGCAGCCGGACCGCGTCGGGTGGTTCGGCCTCGGTGAGGCTCAGCTCGACCTCGGGGTGGTCGGCGGCGAGCGCGGCGGCGGCCGCCGGTACGAAGGTGGCGAGCGCGGAGGGAAAAGCGGCCAACCGGACCCGGCCGGCCCGCAGACCCGTGAAGGCCGCGAGCTCGGCCTCGGCGGCGGCAAGACGACCGAGGATCTCCTCCGCGCGCTCGGCCAGCACCCGCCCGGCCTCGGTGAGCCGGATCCCGCGGCCGGCCCGCTGGACGAGCTGGCTGCCGGTCTCGGCCTCCAGCCGGGCCAGGTGGTGGCTGACCGACGGCTGCGCGTACCGCAGGGCCCGGGCCGCGGCCGTCACCGAGCCGTGTCGCGCGACCGCCACGAGCACCCGCAGCCTGGTTACATCCAGCACGCCCGCAACGTATCAATATCATTGATGGTTCAGGACGAAATCTGGCATTAGACCAATAGGAACCGTGGGCTGACCATCGGAGCATGGATGAAGGTTCCATCGCCCCGGCCCCTACCGCCCCCGCCTCTACCGCCCTCGCCCCTACCGCCCCTACCGCTCCCACCGCCCCTACCGCTCCCACCGCCTCCGCCGGCCCGCCAGCTGCCGGTGCCGTGGTCGCTGGTGCCGTGGTCGCTGGTGCCGTGGTCGCTGGTGCCGTGGTCGCTGGTGCCGTGGTCGCCGGTGCCGTGGTCGCCGGCGGCCTGGCCGCGGATCCCACGTTCGCCGACGTCGCCGCCGCTCGCGACCTGCTTGCCGGCCACCTGCCCGTCACGCCGATGTGGTCGTATCCGGCGCTCAACGCCACCGTCGGGGCGACGGTCTTCGTCAAGCACGAGAACGTCCAACCCACCGGCGCCTTCAAGGTCCGCGGTGGGTTGACGCTGCTTGCGAGCCTGCCCGCCGAGCTGCGTGCCCGGGGGACGATCACCTATTCCACCGGCAACCACGCACAGTCGATGGCCTACGCCAGCGCCGCGGTCGGCGTGCCCTGCACCGTCGTCATGCCGGCCACCGCCGCCGCGTCGAAGGTGCGGGCGCTACGGGCGCTCGGAGCGACCGTCGAGCTGTCCGGCCCGGACATGGCCGCCGCCCAGACCCGCGCCGAGGAGATCGCCGCCAGAACCGGCCAGTTGCTGGTCAGCCCCGGTGACACCGCCGAGCTGATCGCCGGCGTCGCCACCACCTATCTGGAGATCATTGAGGCTCAGCCCGATCTCGATGCCGTGATCGTGCCAGTCGGCAGCGGCACCGGCGCGGCCGGCGCGGGCCTGGTCATGGAACGACTCGCGCCGCGATGCCGGGTGATCGGTGTCCAGTCGACGGCCGCGCCCGCGGCATACGACTCGTGGCGCGCCGGCGCCTGCGTCCGCCGCCCCATCCGCACCCGGGCCGACGGCCTGGCCACCGGCCGCGGCTACGAACTGCCACAGCGGCTCCTGCGCGCGAGGCTCGCCGGCTTCCACCTCGTCACGGATGAGGCGATCGCCGAGGCCCAGCGGCTGCTCGCCAGCGACGCGCACACCCTCGCCGAGGGCGCCGGGGCGGCCGCGCTCGCCGCGATCCTCGCGCGACCCGCCGACTTCGCGGGCAAGCGGGTCGCGGTCGTCTGCAGCGGCGGCAACGCCTCGGCCGCCGAGATCGCGGCGCTGTCGAACTCGAACGCCCTCGTCGCGGCGGCCGCGTAGCGAGGCCCACCCTCGCCCATATGGCCGCCGCCGTTGGCGAGGCCGGTCGGGCGCCGTTGGCGAGGCCGGCCGGGTTGGGCCGCCCGGTCAGGAGCGGGAACGCGGCGGTTCGTGGCGCTCTGGGCGGTGATCGGCGAGGTCGAAGCGGGCGGACGGCGGTACGCGCCACTTTCCGGCGCACGCCGTAGCTTGGCGTGCTGTAGTGGGTGGCCATGGGTCCCTCGCACGGTGTGTGACCGGCGGGGACCAACCGGTCGGAACCGGTCAGCGGACCGAGGCTGGTCACTGGAACGGGGCAGGTCACTGGACCGCGGCCGGGCCCGAGCGCGAGCGGAGGAGGTGAGGGCGCTGAGCCGGAGGATGGGTTCCTGGTTCGAGGAACTGTCGGTGGGGACCGTCACTCATCACGCGATCACGCGGACCCTCACGGAAACCGACAACGTGATCTTTACCACGATGTCGATGAACCCGCAGCCGCTGCACCTGGATCACGAGTTCGCCTCGAGGACCGAGTTCGGCCGTCCGCTGGTCAACTCGCTGCTGACGCTCGCGACCGTGGTCGGGCTCAGCGTGCCGGAACTGACGCTGGGAACCACCGTGGCCAACCTGGGCTTCGCGTCGATCGAGTTCCCCCACCCCGTCTTCGCCGGCGACACCGTCCACGTCGTGACCGAGGTGACAAAGGCGCGGCTGTCGAAATCCCGGCCGTCGGTGGGCATCGTGGAGTTCCGGCACGACGGCTACAACCAGCGTGACGAGCTCGTCTGCCGCGCGTTCCGGTCGGCGATGATGCACTGCCGCCCCGCCGAGGCGTAGGCAGCGCCGCCCAAGCCCCTTGCATACGCCTCATCAGACATACGAGGAGTCTCCATGGAGTTCGCCGAACCGCCCGAGCACACGGCCATCCGCGAGGCCGTGCGGGACATCTGCAAGGGGTTCGACGCCGAGTACTGGCGCCAGCACGAAAAGAACCACGAGTTCCCCTGGAAGTTCTACAACGAGATGGCCGCGGCCGGCTGGATCGGCACCGCGATCCCGGAGGAGTTCGGCGGCGGCGGGGGCGGCATCACCGAGGCGTCGATCGTCATGGAGGAGGTCGCGGCCTCCGGCGGCGCGATGAACGCGGCCAGCGCGCTGCACATCTCGGTCTTCGGCATGAACCCGGTCGTCAAGTACGGCTCCCAGGCGCAGAAGGAGAAGTACCTGCCCCGGGTCGCCACCGGCGAGCTGCAGGTCGCCTTTGGCGTGACCGAGCCGGACGCGGGCACCGACACGACCTCGATCACCACCCGGGCGGTCCGGGACGGTGACGACTACATCGTGCACGGACAGAAGGTCTGGACGACCAAGGGCCACATCGCCGAGAAGGTGCTGCTGCTGGTCCGGACCACCCCGCTGGAGGAGGTTCGCAAGCGCACGGACGGCATGACGCTGCTGCTCGCCGACCTGCGCCGGCCCGAGGTCGACATCCACCAGATCGACAAGGTCGCCCGCAACGCGGTCGGGTCGTGCGAGGTGCGTTACGACGGTCTGCGGGTGGCCGGCGACGACCTGGTCGGCGAGGAGGGCAAGGGGTTCAAGTACCTGCTCGACGGCCTGAACCCCGAGCGGATCCTCATCGCCTCCGAGGCGCTCGGCATCGGCAAGGCCGCGCTGCGGGTGGCCACCCAGTACGCCAACGAGCGGGTCGTGTTCGGCCGCCCGATCGGCAAGAACCAGGGCATCGCCTTCCCGCTCGCCGAGGCGCACATGCGCCTCGCCGCCGCCGAACTGGTGATCCGGCAGGCCTCGTGGCGCTACGACCAGGGCCTGCCGTGCGGGGAGCACGCCAACACGGCGAAGTTCCTCGCCGCCGACGCGGCGTTCTTCGCCGCCGACCGGGCGATGCAGACCCACGGCGGCTTCTCGTTCGCCACCGAGTACCCGGTGGGCCGCTTCTGGGCCGAGTCCCGGCTGATGAAGATCGCCCCGGTCTCGCAGGAGATGGTCATGAACTACATCTCCGAGCACGTCCTCGGCCTGCCCCGGTCCTACTGAGCCCTTCCCGCTGGCCGGCCCGGCATCGGCCGGCCCGGCCAGCGGCGCCAGTCGCCCGGGTGGCGCTCAGCCGCCGGCGGCCAGCACCCGCCGGGCCTGGAGGACGAGCGGGATGTCGACCATGCCGCCCTCGAAGTTCAGCGTGCCGCGGCCCTCGCGCTGGGCCTGCTCGTAGGCCTCGACCAGGCGGCGGGCCCGGTCGTACTCCTCGGGGGACGGGGTGAACGCCTCGTGCGCGAGCGCCACCTGGCCGGGGTGGATGCACATCTTCCCGCCGTAGCCGAGGTCGCGGGCCTGGGCCGCCTCCTCCAGGAACCGGTCCCGGTCGCTGATCGCGGTGGTGACCTGGTCCAGCGCGACGACGCCGGCGAGCCGGCAGGCGATCGCCACCTGGGACCGGGCGTACAGCACCTCGGCGTTGGACCGGGTGCGCCGCCCGCCGAGGTCGGCGATGAAGTCCTCGGCGCCGAAGTACGCCGCGTCGACGCGGGCGGTGCCGGCCGCGTGCGTGAGCACGTCGGCCGCGCGGTGCACGCCGGCGACGGACTCCAGCCCGTAGACCACGGCCACGTCACCCAGCCCGCGCGAGCGCAGCGCGTCCGCGAGCCGGTCGACGTCGTCGACCGACTCGATCTTCGGAACGACGACGCCGTCCGCGCCGACGCCCGCGGCGCAGTCCAGGTCGGGCCCGAAGTTCGCCGCGTCGGTCACGCCGTTGACCCGCAGCACGACGGCCCCGGCGTACTCGGCGCGCAGCTTCGGGATCGCGGCCGTCGCGCCCGCCCGGCCGTCGGCCTTGGCGCCCAGCGGCGTCCCGTCCTCCAGGTCGACGATCACCAGGTCCGCGCCGAACCGGGCCTGCTTGGCGATCAGGTCGGGCCGGTTCGCGGGCGTGAACAGCGGCGACCGCCACCGGGCGACCCGTCCCGTCCGCTGGCCGCGCTCGGCTCCCAAGGTCATGCCCGAGACGGTAGTGGCCCCCGCGGGCCGGCCCCCGTCGGATGTGACGAGCGAGCCTTCCCCGCTGTCTCGACGACCTCACCCGGGAGCCGAGGCTCCGGCCCCGGAGGCCGCCCCGAGGGCGCCATGGCCCGCGAAGGCGGCCCGGTGAAGGCGGCCCGGTGAGGGCGGGAGGAGGCGGGAACGGCCCGGTCAGCCGGTGATCCGGACGAGCGGGACGAACTGCTCGGCGGGGGTGAGCGAGCCGTGATGACCGCGCATCACGGTCAGCCGCGGCTCGGTCTCGGGGCGGACCAGGACGGTGGTGCCGCGGGCGGCCGCGACCACGTCGCCCACCCGGGAGCGGGCCGCCTCGGTGACCGTCGGCCCGAACCAGCCCTCGGCGACGGCCTGCTCAGCCGACACGACCCAGGCGCGCTCGCCGAGGCGCCCGCGCCACGCGGCGAGGACGTCGTCCGCCGCGCCCGGCTGGGCGTAGACATAGCGGGCCCTCGGCTCGCCGCCGATCGCGCGCACTCCGGCGAGCAGCTCGGCCGTGTCCAGGCTGAGGTGGTCGTCGGGCGCCACGTTGACCATCCCGTGGTCGCCGGTCACGGCGAGCAGCGCGCCCGGAGGCAGGGCGTCGGCGAGCGTCGCCACCAGCTGGTCGACCAGCGCGAGCTGCGCCAGCCAGCCCGGTGACCCCGGGCCGAGCACGTGCCCGGTCGTGTCCAGGTCGCTGACGTAGGCGTAGACGAAACCCGGCTCGCGCAGCGCCGCGCCGACGGCCTCGACCAGCGTGCCCCAGGTCGACGACCCGACGAACAGGCCGCCGCGCAGCGCCGCCCGGGTGAGGCCCGAACCGGCGAACAGCGGGGAGGAGACCACGGTGACCGACACCCCGGACCGTTCGGCGCGCTCGAGGGCGGTCGTCTCGGGCTGCGCCTGCTCGGGCACGACGGCCTCCAGAGCCGAGCCGTCCTGGCCCTGGAACTGCCAGCGCAGCGCGTTCAGCAGCCCGGCCGCGCCGGGATGCGGCTCCCAGAGGTAGCCGACCATCCCGTGCTCGCCCGGCGGGCGCCCGGTGCCGAGCGAGGTGATGCTGGTCGCGGTCGTCGACGGGTAGCAGGTCGTCAGCGCGCCGAGCCGGTGGGCGGCCAGGGTCGGGGCCACGTCGGCGTGCGCGGCCAGCAGCTCGTCGCCGAGGCCGTCGACCAGCAGGAGGCAGGCCGACCGTGCCTCGCCGAGCCCCAGCCGGGGCGCCGCGGTGAACCCGCCGGCCCCGACCGCGCCCATGAGCGCCGGCACGAGCTCCGCCAGTGAACCGTTGCCGTACCGGGGAAGATCCGGAGGTTGCACACCCCGAGTCTCCCGCGCTTCGCGCCGCCGGTCGAACAGGTCGGACCATTCGCGCGGGGCGGCCGGTCACCCACGGGCCCAGTGGATCATGGGATGAGATCGGCGAGGACCTCGGCGGCGAGGCCGTGCGAGGTCGTCATGCCGATCCCGGTGGTGACGGTGACGACGCGTGCCCCTGGCAGTGGGGCCGCGACGAGGAACTCCCTGCCGGGCGCGCTGGCGTAGTAGCCGCGCCAGCGTTCCCGCACCACGAGGTCCGCCGCCGGCACGCCGAGCAGGTCGGCGGTCTCCGCCAGCACCAGGTCGTCGACCGTCTCCGCCTGGAACGGGAGGTGGGTGACGGCGGTCTCGTGGGTGTCCCCGATGATCAGGTCGCCGTCCGGGAGCTGGGTGAACATCAGGTTCATGTCCACCGCGAGCAGGTCGGGTCGTTCCCGCTCGAACCGGGCACGCAGCGCCGGCAGCGACGGGCAGCCCGCGAAGCCGGCGTAGCGCAGCAGGGACAGCCCGGTGAGCACCCCCGGCCCGAACCGCTCGCCGTCGCCGGGCGCGCGGGCCGCCGGGCCCGGCGTCGCGACCCGCAGCATCTGGAGCGCGCACCGGCGCACCCCGGCCCGCTCGGCCAGCTCCGGGAACAGCCAGTCGAGGTCGTGGCCGGTGGCCAGCACGATCGCGGGCGCGGCCAGGTCACCGCGGCTGGTGCGCAGGACGCCGGGCTCGAGGCCGGTCACGGCGGTCCGCCAGTGGAACGTCACCCCGACCGACGCGAGCCAGCGGGCGAGCGCGCCGACCGCCTCCCGCGGGTCCACCCGGATGTCCCACGGGAGCCAGGCGCCGCCGAGCAGCGTCTTCGCCCGCAGTGGCACCCGGGCGCGCACCCCGTCGGCGTCGAGCAGCTCGGCGGGTGCCGCGCCGGCCGCGGCGAACTCGGCGAGCACGGCCAGCTCCTCCTCGGACCGGGCGGCGACCACGGTGCCGGTCGGCTCGGCCCAGAACCCGGCGAGCCGGCCGAGCTCCAGCCAGCGCTCCCTGGCCGCCTTCGCGTAGCCGAACGCGGCGCCTGCCTGCCCGCTCACGCAGCCGTGGCCGAAGTTGCGCACCGAGGCGCCCCGGGCGAACTCGTCGCGCTCGACGACGGCCACCCGCAGCCCGCGGCGCACCCCCTCGGCGGCGTGCGCCAGCCCGACGATTCCCGCGCCGACCACGACCAGGTCGACCGGCTCGCTGCCCAGTCCCATGCGGCCGAGCATTTCGACGGCTCCAAGCGGCGGTCAACGGCGCTCGGAGGTGTTGGCCTCCTGTTCACGTCGCGCCTGTCGCCGGCCGGCCGTCGCGGCCAGCCGGTGGGTCCGCGGCCGCCGGCCGAGCCGTCTTACCGCGCGCGTCCGCGGGCCGACGGCCCGCGGCCATCGTCCTGGCGCCGGCCGATGGTCCGCTGGTCGGCGGCCCGCTGGTGGATGGGTCCGCTGGTCGGCGGGCCGCCGGTCGTCGATGCCGCCGCGGGTTGCCCGTGGGCCGTGCGCGGACCGGCCGGATTCCGCCCGCGCGCATTCAGCCGGCATTTGTCGTCCGGCCACCGGATGGCCGGCGTGCCGACCGATGACCGGCCGATAATCGCCGGCCGTGGCCAGCAGCCGGTACCGGGACATCGCCGAGCAGCTCGCCGCCGAGATCGCGGGTCTCGCGCCCGGCACCCGCATCGAGGGCGAACACGAGATCGCCGAACGGTTCGGGGTGGGCCGCGCGGCCGCCCGGGCGGCGCTGCAGGAGCTGGAACGGCGCATGCTCGTGCGGCGCGTCCAGGGCGTCGGCACGTTCACGTCGCGGCGGATCGACTACCTGATCTCCCCGCACCAGCCGCCGTCGTGGAGCAGGACGGTGAACGCGGCCAACTCGCATTCTCGCGCGGTCATCCGCTCCTGCGAGGTCGTGAACCTGGTGGACGAGATCGCGGCTGTGCTCGGCCGGGTCCCCGGAGATCCCGGCCACCGGCTGCGGCGCCGGTCGTTCATCGACGACCTGCCGGCCGCCTGGGGCATCGAGTGGATCCCGACCGACGTGATCGGCGACCTGGCCACGCCGCTGCGGCTGTTCGACTCGCTCGACCGGGTGCTGCGGGAGCTCGCCGGCGTGACGCTGCGGCGGGCCTGGGCGCGCGCCAGTCTCGAGACGACCCCGTTCGAGCTGGCCGACGAGCTCGGCACCAGTCCCGGCGATCCGGTCTGGTACGTGGAGAGCCTCAACGAGGACGCCGAGACCGGGCGGTTGCTCTGCTTCACCCAGCGCTGGCTGCGCGCGGACGCCATCCGTCTGATCATGGAGACGGGCTGGGCGGGGACGGCCCCGGCCCGCGGCGGCGCCGGGGCGCACGCCCGGATCTCCGCGGCGGTCGGGCCCGACCAACCCGTGCGGCTGCCCGCCGGCCCGCGCCCCTGAACGACGCGGTCCCGCCAGCCGGGCCGCGTCCTGCCCGTGCCGCGCCGCGGTGTGGTTGTCCGGACAAGCGGGCTGAGAACTGTGCTGACGTTTACCTTCTCTTCCTGCTGATGACTCGCGGGTGGATCACGGCCGCCGTTAGTCTTCCGTCGCCGCGGAGCACCTGGGGGGTTGTGCGGACAACGGGGACCGGGAAATACCTGGATGTTCACCCGTTCTTTCTCGCGACGACTCCCCAGTGGTACCAGGCCATGAGTTCTCGCTAGCCGATATCGACCCCGCGTCGCCCTGGCGAGTTGTGCGGACAAGAAGACGAGAAATGCCGCCGCAGTTTGCCCGCGCTTTGCCGTGGCGGCGCCGGGCTGGACGGACGGATTACCGACGCTGGCCGTCGGCCCGGCGACAGCGCCGGGCTGGAGTTCCGAAACTCCTACACGGTGACGAAGGGTAGTGCGGCGTGATCAAGCTTGCCTGCCTCGACATGGCCGGGACGACCGTCCGGGACGACGGGTCGGTGCTCGCGGCCTTCGACGCGGCACTCACCGCCCTCGGCCTGGCTCCCGGCTCCCCGGAGCTCGCCAGGGCGCGGGAGTACGCGCTGGCCACCATGGGCCAGTCCAAGATCGAGGTCTTCCGGGTCATCGTCGACGGCGACGAGGCGCGGGCCAGGCGGGCGAACGCGGCCTTCGAGGACGCCTACGCGCGCCACCTCGCCGGTGGCGGGGCGAGCCCGATCCCCGGCGCCGAGGAGGCCATTCTCCGGCTGCGGTCGGCCGGGGTGCGGGTCGCGCTGACCACGGGCTTCGGGCCGGACACCCGGGACGCGCTGCTCGACGCCCTCGGCTGGGGTGACCTCGTCGACCTGGCGCTGGCCCCCGCCGACGCGGGCGGCCGCGGCCGGCCGTACCCCGACATGATCCTCACCGCCGTGCTCCGGCTGCGCGTCGACGACGTCACGGCGGTGGCGGTGGCCGGTGACACCGCCAGCGACCTGCTCGCCGGGACCCGGGCCGGGGCCGGCGTCGTCGCCGGAGTGCTGACCGGCGCGCACGGCGAGGCCGAGTTCGCGACGGTCGCGCATACCCACGTCCTCGGCTCGGTCGCCGAGCTCCCGGACGTGATCGAGCGGGCCGCCGGCCTCGGCGCGCCGCGACCCTGACCCACGCCAACGACCTCCTGACCCGCGCCTCCTGACTTCGGCCATTCGACTTCGCCCTTCTGAGCTCCGTCCTTCCGGCTTCTGCCCGACCAGCGGCCGTCCCTGACCCGACGGGCGCGAGGGCCGCACCGCACCACCGCCACGGAGGTTCCGCCGGCCGGCCAGCCGCGAGTCATGGCCGGCCGGCGGGGCGGCCGTCACGGGGATGTCCGTTTCCTTATCTCCACCCTCCTTACAAAGGAACCAAGGTGACCTTCTCGCTTCGTTACCGCGCTCTCGCCGCGCTCGCGGTAGGCGCGACCCTGCTGATCTCCGCCTGTGGCTCCGACGACTCCGAGGACACCGCGGCGGCCTCCGGCTCGCCCGCCGCCGCGGCCGGGTTCCCGGACAAGCTCGTCGTCGCCGCGGTTCCCGCCGAGAACTCGTCCGACCTGAAGGCGAGCTACGACCCGATCCTCAAGCTCCTCGAGAAGGAGACCGGGGCGGAGATCGAGTTCAGCCAGGCGACCGACTACGCGGGCGTCATCGAGGGCATGATCGCCGGCAACGTCGACCTCGCCCTGTTCGGCGCGTTCTCCTACGTCATCGCCGGCAACAACGACGCGAAGATGACCCCGGTCGGCGCGGTTCTCTCGGAGAAGGGCGCCACCCCGGGCTACTACTCCTACGGCTTCACCAAGGCCGACAACGCCGCCGTCACCAAGATCGACGACTTCAAGGGCAAGAAGACCTGCTTCGTCGACCCGGGCTCGACGTCGGGCTTCCTCTACCCGTCGGCCGGTCTGATCGAGGCCAAGGTGATCGCCTCCGGCAGCGAGGCCGACCTCGCCGCCGGACTGACCCCGACCTTCGCCGGTGCCCACGACGCCTCGGTGCTGGGCGTCAAGAACGGCGACTGCGAGGTCGGCTTCGCCGAGGACTCGATGGTCGACACCACCCTGATCGAGAAGGGTGACCTCAAGGAGGGCGAGCTGAAGGTCGTCTGGAAGTCGGGCCTCATCCCGGCTCCGGTGTTCGCGGCCAACAACGACCTCGGTGCCGACGTCATCAGCAAGCTGTCCTCGATCGTCGTTGAGAAGGCGAACTCGGACTACCTGCTCTCGCAGAACCTCTGCACCGGTGACTGCCTGCTGACCGACCAGGACGCGTGGGGCTTCGCCGCGGCGAAGGACGCGGACTACGACCCGATCCGCGAGGTCTGCGAGGCCACCAAGTCCGACAAGTGCAAGGGCTGACCGCTCGATGAGCACGCCGGACAGCTCCAGCACCCTCAGCAAGCCCAGCACGGCCAGCGACCCGGGCGGTGAGCCGGCCGCGCCGCCCACCGGCCCCGCGGGCGGTGCCATCAGCGCCGCCGAGGCGGTCATCAGCACCGCCCGGCTCACCAAGCGGTTCGGGACCACCGCCGCGCTCGACGAGGTGGACCTGCGGGTCCGCGGGGGCGAGCTGGTCGTGCTGCTGGGGCTGTCCGGCTCGGGCAAGTCGACGCTCCTGCGCTGCCTGAACGGCCTCCAGCCGATCTCGGGCGGCGAGGTCTCCGTCCTCGGCCAGCGGGTCGACACCGCCAGCCGAGGCGAGCTGCGCGCGCTGCGCACCCAGGTCGGCTTCGTGTTCCAGCAGTTCAACCTGGTCGGCCGGCTCAGCTGCCTCGAGAACGTGCTGACCGGGGCACTCGGCCGGGTACGCGGGCCGCGCTACGGCGTGCTGAGCTACTCGCGGGCGCTGCGCCGGGAGGCGCTCGCCCACCTCGACCGCGTCGGGCTCGCCGACCGCGCCTTCCAGCGCGCCGACACGCTGTCGGGCGGCCAGCAGCAGCGGGTCGCGATCGCCAGGACCCTGATGCAGCGGCCCAAGGTGCTGCTCGCCGACGAGCCGGTCGCCTCCCTCGACCCGGAGAACGCCGGCGTCGTCATGGACCTCATGTTCCAGATCTGCGTCGAGGAGGGGCTCACTGTGCTGTGCACCCTCCACCAGATCGACCTCGCGCTCGGCTGGGCGAAGCGGATCGTCGGGCTGCGCGAGGGCGTCAAGGTCCTCGACCGCGAGGCCTCCGGCCTGACCCGCGCGGAGGTCATGGAGATCTACCAGCGGGTCGAGCCCGGCCGCCCGGAGGGGGCTGGAGAAGGGCTGCCCACGTGACCGCCGGCTCCGACCCCTCCTCTTCGCCAGGCTCCTCGTCTCCGGACTCCTCGCCGGCCTCCCGGTCGGCAGCCTCGACCGGCCTGCTGACGCCACCGGAGCCGGAGCCGGCGGCGTCGGCCGGCCCCGCGATCCGGCCGCCGGTCACCCGAAACGGCGTGCAGCTGACGCTGACCGCGCTGTTCGGCGTCGTGGCCGTCGTCCTGTCCGTCTGGCGGCTCGACCTCGAGCCCGCCGAGCTGACCGACGCGTTCGGCGACCTCGGCCGGCTGCTGAAGCGCATGTGGCCGCCGGTGTTCGACGACCCGGGCCGGATCGCCGAGCTCGCCCTCGAGACCCTGCTCATCGCGCTGATCGGCACCGTGTTCGCGGCCGTCCTGTCCGCCCCGCTGGCGCTCCTCGCGGCCCGCAACACGGCGCCGAACCGGGCTGTGCAGGCCGTCGCCCGCGGCATCATCACCTTCTGCCGGGCCGTCCCGGACCTGGTCTTCGCGGTGCTGTTCGTACGGGCGATGGGCATCGGTGTGCTGCCCGGCATCATGGCGCTCGCCGTCCACTCGGTCGGCATGCTCGGCAAGCTGTTCGCCGACGCCATCGAGGAGAGCTCGCCCGACCCGCGCGAGGCGGTGCGCTCGACCGGCGCCGGCCCGCTGCGCGAGCTGGTCAGCGGCGTGCTGCCGCAGGTCGTGCCGTCCTGGATCGCGACCTTCATCTACCGGATCGACATCAACCTGCGCACCTCCGTGGTGCTCGGCTACGTCGGCGCCGGCGGCATCGGCTTCGCGCTGAAGGACTCGCTTTCCGGCCTGGTCTACGACAAGGCGCTCGGCCTCGTCACCGCGATCCTTGTCATCATCATCGCGATGGAGCTGCTGTCCGTCGTCCTGCGGCGGGTGCTGCTCAGCCCGCCGCGCGGCGACCGGACCGGCCGGACCGCTCCGCGTGACCCCGTGAAGGTCAGCGCTCCCTGGACGAACGAGCGGATCACCCGGGCCGTGTCGAGCACGCTGCTCGCCGCGACGTTCGTCTACGGCTTCGTCCTGCTCAAGGTCGACCTACGGGAGCTGCTGACCTCGATCGGCGACATCTTCCAGGTCGGCACCCGCCTTATCCCGCCGAACTTCACGCTCGCCGGCTGGAAGCTGTTCGGCGCGGTGGTCGAGACGGTGGCCATCGGCGTGGTGGCCACGGCGGTCGGCTTCGTGCTCTCGATACCGTTCGGGCTGCTCTCGGCCAGGACGGTCTCCCCGAACCGGGTCGTCTACGCGGTCGCGCGCACGCTGATCGTGGTGATCCGGGCGATCCCGGAGCTGATCCTCGCCGTCGTGTTCGTCGTCGCCTTCGGCCTGGGCCCGCTCGCCGGAGCCTGCGCGCTCGCGATCGCGTCGATCGGCTTCCTCGGGAAGCTGGTCGCCGACGCCGCCGAGGAGATCGACCTCGGCCCGGTGGAGGCGGTGCGCGCGGTCGGCGGCGGCTGGTGGGCGCAGCTGTTCTCGGCGGTGCTGCCGCAGCTGGTCCCGGCCCTGATCGGCAACACCCTCTACATGCTCGACGTCAACATCCGGCACTCCACGATCCTTGGCATCGTCGGCGCCGGCGGCGTCGGCTTCCTGTTGTTCGAGTCGATCAGGACGGTGAACTACGAGTTCGCCGGCGGCATCATCCTGATCGTCTTCGTCATCGTGTTCGCCGTGGAAAGGCTTTCGGGATGGATCCGGTCCAAGGTGATCTGACCTCAGCCGACGCGGGCGCACCGGCCGTCGGCGGGGGCGCACCGGCCGTCGACGCGGGCATGCCGGCCGTCAGCGTCGCCACTGGCGAGTACGCGGCGGTGCGCGTCTGGGCCGGTGGAAGCCGGTTCGAGACCCACCACGTGCCGCTGCCGGTGCCTGGCGACGGGGAGATCCTCGTCCGGGTGCGGCTCGCGACCGTGTGCGCGAGCGACGCCCACACGGCGACCGGCCGCCGGCCCGGCCCGTGCCCGAGCGTGCTGGGCCACGAGGGGGTCGGCCAGGTGGTCGCCGTGGGGGGGGGGGGGCGCGCCGGGGGCCGCCCGCCGCCGCGCCCCCCCGCCCCGGTCGTGTGGAACATGGTGGTCGGCTGCGGCCGTTGCGACCGGTGCGCCGCGGGCCGGACCGCCGGCTGCCGGGCGGCGGCCAAGATCGGCCACGTGGCGTTCGACCCGGCCGGCCCGCTCGCGCTGTTCGGCACGTTCGGCACGCACGTCCACCTCCCGCGCACCGCCCACGTGACCCGCGTGCCCGACGACCTGCCCGACGAGGTCGCCGCGCCGGCGGCGTGCGCGACCGCCACCGCGGCGGCCGCGCTGGCCGCCGCGGTCCGCGCGTCGGGCCGGCCGCTCGCCGGGGCGCGCGTGCTGGTCAGCGGCGCCGGGATGCTGGGCCTCACGGCGGTCGCGATGGCCGCCGACGCTGGCGCCGCCGAGGTCGTCGCCGTCGACGTCGACCGGTCCCGGCTACGCCTCGCGACCGCCTTCGGCGCGAGCCGGACCATCGTCGCCGACGGGCCCACCGAGGCTCCCGGCGCCGGCGCCCACGCCGCCGACACCCACGGCGCGAACGGCGACGGTGTCGGCGGCCACGGCGCGGCTGGTCACGGTGCCGGCGGCCACGGTCCGGACGGGCCCGTGCCTGGCCGGGCCGGCCCGGTCGACGTCGCGCTCGACTTCTCCGGGGCCGCCACCGCGGTCGCGGCGGCACTGGCCGCCCTCGACGGCTACGGCACGCTGGTGCTGGTCGGTTCGGTCATGCCCAGCCCAGCGGTGGCGCTCGACCCCGAGCGGGTCGTCCGTGGCCGGCTCACGATCACCGGCGTGCACAACTACGAGCCCGCCGACCTCGACACCGCCGTCGCCTTTCTCGTCCGCACCCACCGCGCCGGCCTGCCGTGGGCCTCGCTGGTCGCCCGGCCAATACCCCTCACCGGCCTCGCCGCACTCCTGACCGGCCACTCCACCGGCCAGCCACCCCGCCTCGCGGTCCGCCCCTGAACCAGGGTGCCGTCAAAGCCCTTTTCCGCTGATCAGACCGATGATCTAGATCTTTCCGCGCCGCTCGTCGAAGCCCGTGGGCGCGTGCCGAGTGGCTACAGCCGGGTAAGGTCGATCTTGACGGGGAAGGGCGCGGCGGCCTCGACGACACCGGCGAAGACGCCCGCGTCCCGATAGGTCCGAGCGGCCGGATCAAGTACGTAGATGTACACGAGTGGGACTCCGCCGGCGGGCTGCTCGACGCGCCAGTAGTACGTGATACCCGCCCGCGCGTACTCTCCGGCCTTGACGAACCGGTCTGTCGACTCGGAACCCGGTGAGACGATCTCCACGACGAGTAGAACGTGCTCAGGGCGAGCCGGCATGATGTCGAGGGTCTCAGCCTGGTACACGACAATGTCCGGCCGCCGGTTGATCAGCGGCACGTCCTGGAGACGGAGATCGAAGTCGCTGTCGGCATTCCACTCCGGCCCGCCAGCCACGTCCAGCGCGTTGGTGATGATCCTGGCGAGCCGGTTGTGTCGCTTGGACGCGCTGGGGCTCACGACGACCATCCCGTCCACGATCTCAATGCCCGCGCACTGCTCCTCGGACCAGGAGTCGTACTGCTCCGCCGTGACCTGGTGGTGCATCCAGGCAGGAGCGATCATCTCCGCGGTGATGATGTACCTCCCTTGGCCGACCCGACCGTAGGCCTCCTCCGATCAGGGTAGCGTCATCGTCCCGCTTCTCCCGCCGTGCCGGCGAGACAGCCGGGACACGCTCCGCCTGGTTTCTGGCCTCCGCGCGGTCCTGGGATCCGGCCATGAGCTGACCGGAAATGCGGACTGGACGTGGGCAGGCTCGCGCCTGTCGGTGTTCTTGCGCGCTGGTGGGGGTGTCTGGT
>NZ_JADWYU010000038.1 GCF_016786325.1 Frankia nepalensis
GCCCGGCTCGTGACCCAGAGCGGGGACGCGCCGGCCGACACGCCGGTGACGACGACCGTGCCGGCCGGCTTCCGTCAGATCCGGTCGCCAGCCGGCAGCCGGGCCGGGCACGGGGGGACCGGCCCGGCTGCCGGTCTCCGTCAGGGCAGCCGGACCGCCGCCGTCACCTCGCGTGGGGCGACCGGTGGAGACGGACACGATTTCGACCGCCGGCTCGGCGCTGACGCCGCCGATGACCTGGCCCACCAGCATTGGACCAGGAAACCGCCCCTCGGACGAGAAACGGCGCTTTTCGGGATGAGCCCCTACCCGCGCTTCGAGGCGTGCCGACGTACACGCGAACTACGGGGGAATCGTGAGACACTCGCACGGCCGTCCTGAAGGGAAGACGCGGCGGTCGCGCGGCGGGCCGTGCCGGCTGACGCGAGGCGGTGGGACGCCGGGACCCGTGCTCGGGACCCGCGCCGGGCCACACGGCGCGTCGAGATGAGCGGGGAGCCCTTCGTGGAGCCGTCCGCGCAGGACGAGCCGCCCAGCCCGCCACGGTCCGCGGGACCAACGGGGGGCCGCGGGATCCTCGGCGCCGGCTCGCGCGACCTTGTTCAAGGTCGCGGGGGTACCAAGGACCCTGTGAGCGACGAAAGCCCTGGTGGCGCGCGCCGCGCCGAGCCCGACCGCGAGGTGGCGAGGGCGTCGGCCCAGCTGGCGCGGCTGGCGGCACTGCCGCTGGCCGCGCGGCACCTGCGGGCAGCGTTCGGGCCGGCGACGCTGCGGCTGGCCGGCGGGCGCGCTCTGCTGGACCTGGACGACGGCCGGCTGCCGCGGCTGCGGCTGAGCTGGACCGACGCGGCCGGCGAACGGTCCGGCGGCCGGGGCGAGACCTCGGTGGGGCCGCGCCTGGCCGACCTGCTGCGGACCACGTCGAGCGCCACCTTCGGCCCCCTCGGCCGCCTCGCGGTGCCGGCCGGCGGACGGATCACCGACAAGAACCCGGCCCCCCCGGCCGTCCCGCGCGAGGTGCGGGCGACGGCCGAGGGGGCCGAGGTGCGGTTGGCGGTCACCGTGGGGGCGGCGTGCCGAGAGGTGTCGCTGGACCTCCCGGCCGCCCGCGGGCTAGCCGCCGTCCTCGATGCCTGGGCCCTCCTGCCAGCGCGGGCTGTATCCGGCGAGGTGATGACGACCACGGTGGGCGAGGGCCCGTCCGGGCCCCCCGGCGCGCCGGCGCCGGCCGGTGGGCCGGTGGGCGGTCAGCCGGGCGACGTCGGCGAGCAGCGCCTCGACCCTCGTCACCCCGGCCCGCACGACCAACTGGGCTAGCGGGATGTCCGCCGCCGGCAGGGCCGGGACTGGCGCCGGCGCCGGGCCGGCGACCCGGCCGTCGCCGCGGGCGACGCCCACGATCGCCCGCAGCCGGGCGACCACCGCCGGGTCGACCGCCTCGGGCCGGGACGCGGCGACGCCGAGCGCGGCGCGCAGCTCGCCCAGCGCGAGCGCGGCGTCGGCCGCGTCGAAGACCACGTCCTGTTCCGGTGGCGTCACCGGCTCGCCGACGGCCCGGCGCAGCGCGAGCGGGGCCTCGACGTTGCGGTGGTAGAAGTCCGGTCGGACCTCGTGGAGCAGGCGCAACTGGCGGGCGAGCCGCTCGGCGGCCTGGGCCGCGGTCAGCCCGAAGGCCAGCTCCATCTTGGGCATGCTGTACGGCTCGCTCACCTCGTCGCGCAGGCCCAGCAGAAAGTGGATCAGGATGTCCCGGTCGACGGGGTCCGCGCGCAGCGGCGCGGCCCAGTCCTGCTTGCCGATCGCGAGCTCCGGGCGGGTGTGCAGGTCGCGCTCGGCGGCGGACTCACGGCGTATGTCGGCCACGGTTCTGCTGGGGTTCGCGACGAAGTCCACCAGCTGGAAATAGGCGTCCCGCACCCAGCCTGGGGCGGGGGGAGCCGGGTCGGCGGCGGAGCCGGGCGCCGCCTCGCGGGCGCCCCGGCGCGCGCGCAGGGTCAGCTCGCGCAGCGTCCTGCCGTACTCGGCGGCGTCCTCGAACTCCGCGGCGGTGGCGCCGAGGTGCTCGACCAGCCGCTGCCACTCACGGACGGGCAGGTCGTCCCGGGTCAGCGGCGGGCCATCCGCGAGCGCGGCCCGGGTCGCCGTGAATCCCTTGAGCAGGCGGTCGGTCCACAGGTTGGTGCAGCGGGGGCACAACGGCTCGGCGCCGCTGTGGCCCCCGACGGGCGGCCGGAGCGGGTCGCAGCCGCAGCTGCCCGGCTTCGCGCGGTGCGCCGTCGCGACGACCTGGGCCCACAGCGCGGGGCCTACCAGCGCGAGGTAGGCGAAGTAGGCCAGGTTCTCGTCGGTGTCCGCGATCTCCGCGACGGCGCAGCGGGGCAGGCTGCTACCGGGGAGGTGAGGGAGAGCGTCCTCAATGGACATCAGAGATGACTCCTAGATGGGCATCGGACCGACTGCGCGCAATCGGTGGTGACTGGTGCTCATCAGCGCCCCGCGGCGGCCATGACGGCCTTGTGGCCAAGCTCTACGGCGAGGCCATACGGCGAGACGCGCCAGCGATCCCGGAGGGCTGGCTAGGAGATCCGCCCGGCTCGAATCGAGCGGGACGGTTCATCAGCAGATCGACCGAGTCGATCTGCTGATGAACCTAGGGTGCGTCGTTAGGGAAGTCAATTGGCTACGCACAACGACATTCGCGCTGGCCGGTCGGTAATCCGACACCCACTCAGGGCCCCTCCGGGGCCGAGCCGGCGTCGGTGCCGGCGGCGCCGGAGAGGTCCAGGGCGTGCGGGCCGAAGCGGTCGGCGAGGAAGCGGCCGTGGGCGAGCAGGCGGTCGGTCTCGGCGCGGCTGGCGTCCTCGGTGGTCTCCCGGACGACCTGCTCGAGCAGCGCCAGCTGGTCGAGCAGCACCTGGCGCGGGGTGCGCCCGTCGGGCAGCTGGTGGGTGCCGGCGAACGTCCTGGGCAGGCTCAGGTACGCGTCCAGCGCGGTCGGCAGGTAGTCGTCGACCAGCCGCTCGATCACGAACGTCTCCGGCGCGCCGCGGCGCAGCAGGCCGGGCCGGTCGAACAGCTCGTCCAGCGCCTCGGCGAGCTGGCCGGCGGCGCGCTGCACCCCGGTCGGCGCGCGCCCGATCAGCCGGCCCCGCTGCGCCTCGACGCCGGCCCGCAGCCGGGCGACGTCGGCCCGGTCGTCCTGGTCGTCGGGCTCCGCGGCGCCTGGCGAGCCCCGGCGGGGGAGCGCCAGCGCGCCGGCGCCGTAGAGCGCGGCGACCCCGAGCGGCCACCAGGGCTCCGGCACCACGCCGACGACGCCGAGGGCCACCCCGCCCAGCGCGCCCACGCAGCCCAGGATGTTGCGGCCCGAGGCGAGCCAGCCGAGCACCGCCCCGCCCGCCCCGCCGGTCCGCCGTCCGGTGGCCCGGCCGCCGTCGTGGTCCGGTGCCTGGGCGGCGTCGGGGTCCCGGAGCGTCCGCGCCGGACGGCCACCCCGCCGGCGGTCCTGGCCGCCGCGGCGCCTGGCCCGCCCGTCACTGGTAGCCACGGATCTCCCGGAAGACGTCGGAGAGGGACCCGCCCGGCGCGGTGGCGTCGAACAGCTCCCCGCCGGTGCTGGTCGCGATCGCGGTGAGCGCCGCGCGATCGGCCTCGCCGAACAGGACCGCGAACGTGCGGACGGCGCGGACGGCGGGCGGCCGGCCGCCCAGGCGGGTGGTGAAGTCCTCGGCCGACAGGCCCCGGTTGTTCTCCCCGTCGGTCATCAGGACGATCGAGACCAGCGCCGTCGGGTCGGCGGTGACCGCGGCCGCCGCCTGGTCGTAGGCCTCGTCGAGCGCGGTGTAGATCGCCGTGTTGCCGACGACCTGTAGCGAGTCCGCGTAGCCGCGGATCTCGCGCAGGTCGGCCGAGCCGGGACTCGGGTCGGTGATGGTGCGCGTCCAGGTGTCCACCACGTCGTCACTGAATGTGATCATGGTGACCTGTTCCCGGTCGCGGAACCGGGCGAACCGGCCGGAAAGGCTGTCGTCCACGCCCGTCAGCCCGGTCAACGCCTGGCGCAGCGAGTCGAGCCGCTCGCCCTCCATCGAGCCCGACACGTCGAGCACGTAGATCGCGTGGGTGGGGCGGCGGTACTCGTCGAGGTAGGCCGTCAGCAGCTGGTCGGCGACCTCCTGGGTGGCCGGGAAGGGCAGCTCGATGAGCGTCCGGGAACCGAACCGCGCGTCCAGCGGCACGCCGGGCACGGCGGGACGCCGGTTGGTGTCGGCCTGGATCCGGCGCTGCACCTCCGGCGTGCGCAGCCAGTCGACCACCCGGCCGTACTCGTCCCGCCGGTCGTCGCGCAGCAGCACGAGCGGGTAGTCCGCGGTGATCACGCCGTCGTGCGGGCGGATGATCGTCAACGGTCCGGCCTCGCCGGACCGCTGCAGCGACAGCAGCACCGACTCATAGTTGATCATCGCGCCGACGAGGTCGGGGGGCGCCTTGACGAAGGCGTCCGTCAGCCAGCCGGAGCTGCCGGCGGTCATCACCTGGCCGGAGAAGAACGTCGTGAGCTGCTCGGGGCGGATGTCGGATGCCCGCAGCGCGTCGGCGGTGCCGGCGAACGCCGCGGCCACCCCGACCAGCGCCGAGAAGCCGGAGTTCGACGCCGCCGGGTTCGTCATGGCGTAGGTGAGCTGGTCATTGCCCACCTTCGCGGCGATGTCGCCCCAGGTGACCTCGGTGTCCTCCGTCCAGCCGAACTGCTCGGCCAGCGGCGTGCGCACACCGAGGACCACCGGCGACAGCATCACCGGAGTGCGGGCGAGTTCGGCGGCCGGGCCGCCGGGCAGCAGCCGCAGGTAGCGGTCCGAGGAGAACCAGGCCGCGTCGGCGTCGGCGGCCCCGCGCACCACCTGGTCGGCGCCGTCGAGCGTGCCGACGTACTCGAAGGTGACGGTGATGCCGGTCGCCTTCTCCAGGTCCGGAAGCAGCGGCTCCAGGTCGCGCAACTCGGAGCCCGCCAGGACCCGCAACGTCCCCGGCCGGGACGGCGGAGCCGTCGAGGCCTGGCCGCCGGCCTCGTCGCCGTCACCGCCGCCGGCGCAGGCGGCCAGGACCCCAGCGGACCCGAGCAGGAGGGCCAGAATGACGGCGTTCAACCGTCGTAGCGGCCGGCGCCACCGGCCGAGGGTCACGTCCGGGCGGACTCCAGGGGACGTGCTGGCCTGGCTTCTCATCGCGGTCCCTGCGTGTAGAGCTCGTCTATCTTTTTGATCATCTGCTCGGAGATGTCGGGGACGGGCGGCTCGACGACGTCGACCAGTCGCGGCGGCTGGTCGACGCCGAGCCTGCCGACGTCGACTCCCCTGATCGCCGGGCGGAAGCCGTGGCGGACGGCCAGGCTCTGCAACCGCTCGTCGGTGGCCAGCAGCTGGCCGACTTCGTCCCCGGCGTCGGACAGCGGGACCACCGTGTGCTTGGCGAAGATCGTCGGGCTCGGGTACAGGAGCGCCATCTCGGAGTCGATCGAGTCGTCCTTGGCGATCTGGCGCTCCCGGAACTGGGCCTCGTAGACGATGACCATCGGGTTCTTGCCGACCCCGATGGTCAGGTAGTCGTCGAACGGCTCCTGCGAGGTCGAGTTGAGATAACCCTGGCGCAGGAACAGGGGCGCGAGATTCTCCGCCAGCTGGTCGGCCTTCGCCCGGTCGCTCACCACGGTGTTGCCGTTTGCGACATAGGAGGCGAGCGCCAGGTAGAGCGCCGCCGAGTTCGACGTCCGCACATCCGTCGAGCTGATCAGCACCGACCTGTCGGTGTCGAAGCTCGTGTTGTTGGCGAGCTGCGACCAGCGGGTGTCCTTGGCCACCAGGTCCAGATAGCGGCCCAGGTCCAGCAGCTTCGTGGGGCCGTCGTCCCGGATCAGGCCGTTGGCGGCCAGCATGTCGGCGATCGAGGTGAAGGTCGCGACCGCGATCGGCGAGGAGAACGGGACGTAGGTGGCCCGGGTGATCTGGTACTTCTTCCGGATCAGGTCGGCGAGGGGGGTGTTCGACGGTAGGGCTATGTCGTAGTCGGACAGGTCGCGTCCGACGATCTCGCGCGAGCCGGCGGTGTCGACCCGCAACCGGTAGCCCGCGTCCGCGAGCCGCGCGGTGACCGCCGGGTCGGTGAAGAACTCCCGTGTCTCCGAGCCCGCCAGGACGCGTACCTCGGTGACCTTCCCGCCTCCCGCGCCCTCGTCGTCACCGCCGACGACCCGGGGAACGACGGCGAACCCGACCACCGCGAGCACCAGCAGCACGGCCAGCACCGGTCCCACGACGCGGCCTCGGCCGCGGCCGTCAGCCACCCGTCCGCCCCCTTGTCTCACCCGGTCGCCCGGATGTGTTCGGGACTCTCTTCTGTTCGATCATCATTACGCGCGCATCCTGCCAAACGGCCAACGACCGGGCATGTCACGGTGACGACATGCGGCGGTGACGTCACCAGATGTTCATCCTTGGTTCCCGATTGCTGGGCGCCGGTCAGGTTGCTGCCGGATGGGATACCGCTGACGGAAAGGGGAATAAGGGCGGGCGTGGACCATCCGGGCGCAGGTAGCCCTGCTCGGGTCGACCGGATGTGGCCAGGTCAAAGTGGGGCTATCTCGGTTGATAGGGTCATGTTCGGATGATTCCAGCTTTCCTCGCCTCCGGTAACCGCGCCGCGCGCCCGGCCGAGCCCGGGGCCACCTCCGAGGAGCCGTCACCGGCCTCCGACCGCCCGGCCAGGCGGGCGCCCACGCGGCGCCCGAGGCTGCTGCGTGGGCTGCGCGCACCCTGGTGGCTGTGGCTGATTCGCCTGGTGGCCGCCTTCGTGGTCGCGGTGCTGATCGCCGGTGTGGTCACCGTCGGCCAGGTGTGGTGGGCCGGGCGCCAGGACCACCGGCCGCGCTCGGACGCGCTGGTGGTGCTCGGCGCCTCGCAGTACAACGGCCGGCCGTCGGCGGTCTTCGCCGCCAGGCTCGAGCACGCGGCCGAGCTCTACCGCGCCGGCGTCGCGCCGCTGGTGATCACCGTCGGCGGCCGGGTCCCTGGCGACCAGTTCACCGAGGCCGGGGTCGGCGTGTCCTACCTGCGCGACCTCGGGGTGCCGGCGTCGGCGCTGCTGGCCGTCCCGGAGGGCCGGGACACGCTCGAGTCGCTCGTCGCGGTGGCGGGGGAGATGAACACCCGATCGCTGCGCAGTGCCGTGATCGTCACCGACCGCTGGCACACCCTGCGCTCGGTCTCGATGGCCCGCGATCTGGGACTGACGGCGACCGGCTCGCCGGTCACCACCGGCCCAGCCAACCGCGGCGTGCATACCCAGGCCCGCTACATCATTCGCGAGGCGGTCGGCTACCGCTTCTACCAGCTCTTCCACCGGGCCACCCCGCCCGCGGCCCGTCAGCCAGCGATCTGACCGGGAGACCCGTCCGCTCCTCGCCGCCCCGGGCCCGCCGCCAGCCGGGCCCGGGGCACCATCGGGCCTCGGCTGGCGGTGGCCGGGAGAACGATGGCCGGGAGAAGCGGTTTGGGGCTTGATCCAGGAAAGTTCATCCGGTAGCCGTCGTGTCCGTTCCCCCGACGGCTCACCGTAGGGGTAGCCGCGGTGTCGCGGCCCCGGACGCCTTCGACGGCCGCGACAGTTCTCGGCGCTGGTCGCGGCGGCGTGGCGACCGGGCGGTCACGGCGGTTATCTCGGATTGCGCCGGTTACAAGACGATATTCGGCTGTGACGGGTTGTCGTTGCCGGGCCCACGTGTGAGTCCTCGCCGGCTCCGTCGTGGCCGAGCAGTTGCCAGCGCGGGCCGGTGCCTGGCCGAGGAGCCGAGCGAAAAGGCTTACTGTGACGTACGTCCCGGCGGCTTAGCGGGCGGGCGGCCAGCCTTCCCACTGGTACGGTTCGGATCGCCGAATGGCCGGGTAGTGCGACGAACAGCGGGCAGGTCGCTGGTGACCTGGTAATGCGTCGCGATGGAGGAGGCAGGCGTGGCAAGTCCCGTGTCCGAAGCGGTAGGCGTGGCCGATCTGGAGACGGTTCGCGAGCTCGCGCGCCAGCTGCGGGTCGACTCGATCAGGTCCAGCACGTCAGCCGGCTCGGGGCACCCGACGTCGTCGATGTCCGCCGCGGACCTGCTGGCGGTGCTGGTCGCGCGCCATCTGCGCTACGACTGGGACAACCCGGGTGACCCGGCGAACGACCACCTCATCTTCTCCAAGGGGCACGCGTCCCCGCTGCTGTACGCCATCTACAAGGCCGTCGGCGTGGTCACCGACGAGGAGCTGATGACCGGCTACCGCCGGTTCGGCCAGCGCCTGCAGGGCCACCCCACGCCGATCCTGCCCTGGGTGGACGTGGCGACCGGGTCGCTCGGCCAGGGCCTGCCCGACGCCGTCGGTGTCGGGCTCGCCGGCAAGTACCTCGACAAGAGCCCGTACCGCGTCTGGGTGCTGTGCGGCGACAGCGAGATGGCCGAGGGCTCGATGTGGGAGGCCTTCGACAAGGCGTCCTACTACCAGCTGTCGAACCTGATCGCGGTCGTCGACGTCAACCGCCTCGGCCAGCGCGGTGAGACCGAGCTCGGCTGGAACCTCGACGCCTACGCGGCCCGGGTGCGCGCCTTCGGCTGGAAGACCATCGAGGTCGACGGCCATGACGTCGACGCGATCGACGCGGCGTACACCGAGGCCGACGGGTTCGACGGCCCGGTGGCGATCATCGCCCGCACGGTCAAGGGCGACGGCTTCAGCGAGATCGCCGACAAGGACGGCTGGCACGGCAAGCCGCTGCCGGCCGACATGGCCGCCCGCGCCATCGCCGAGCTCGGCGGGGAGCGTGACCTGCGGGTCCGCGGCCCGGTGCCCGCCGCCTCGCTGCCCCGCCCGGCCCCGCACGCCCGCCCCGCCGTCACGCTGCCGACCTGGGAGGTCGGCGCCAAGGTGGCCACCCGCAAGGCCTACGGCCAGGCGCTCGCCGCCGTCGGCGCGCGCGGTGACGTCGTCGCGCTCGACGCCGAGGTGAGCAACTCGACCCACGCCGAGGACTTCAAGGCCGCCCACCCGGACCGGTTCTTCGAGATCTTCATCGCCGAGCAGCAGATGGTCGCTGCCGCGGTGGGCCTCTCGGTACGCGGCTACGTGCCGTTCGCGTCCACGTTCGCGGCGTTCCTGTCTCGCGCCTACGACTTCATCCGGATGGCGGCGATCTCGCAGGCCGACATCCGGCTGTCCGGCTCGCACGCCGGCGTGGAGATCGGTGCCGACGGCCCGTCACAGATGGCGCTGGAGGACCTGGCGATGATGCGCGCGGTCGACGGGTCGACCGTGCTCTACCCGAGCGACGCGACCAGCGCCGCCGCGCTGGTCGCCGCGATGGCGGACCTTCCGGGGATCAGCTACCTGCGGACCACCCGTGGCGCCTACCCGGTGCTCTACGGCCCTGACGAGCCCTTCGCGCCCGGCGGCTCGAAGGTGCTGCGCCGCTCGGACACGGACGTCGTCACCTTGGTCGGCGCCGGCATCACCCTGCACGAGGCGCTCGCCGCCGCGGACGCGCTGGCCGCGGAGGGCGTCTCCGCCCGGGTGATCGACCTGTACTCGGTGAAGCCGGTCGACAAGGCGACCCTCGTCGAGGCGGCGAACGCGACCGCCGGGCGGATCGTCGTCGCCGAGGACCACTGGCCGGAAGGCGGCCTCGGCGGCGCCGTGCTCGAGGCGCTCGGCGACGGCGACGTCCCGCTGCGGCTGCGCCACCTCGCGGTCCGGGAGCTGCCCGGCTCCGGCACCGCCGAGGAACTGCTCGACTTCGCCGGCATCTCCGCCCGCCACATCGCCGACGCCGCCCGCGGTCTGCTCGGCTGAGTTTGCTTGGTTCGCTCCGTCCGGGCGGCGCGCTCCGGCCCCTTGCTCGCTTCGCTCCGCAAGGGATCTCCGCGCGCCGTCCTCCTCCGCTCACGTGCGCTCCGGCGACCTCCGCCGCGGTACGCCTACGTTCGCTTCGCTCCATGGGCGTACCTCCGCGGAGGCGCGCCTCCGCGCCGTTCGGTGCCGTGCCAGCGTTGGGTGACATGGTTCTGCCACCCCGGGTTTCTGCTGCTGCGGCCCATCCCCTTCGTTTTGCTCGTGGACGGGCCTCCGCGCAGGCGCGCCTGCGCGCCCAGCGTGGTTGGGTCACGCTAAGAGGTGTCCGCGAGCTAGACGGTGTCGCTGGGACTGTGGCCCGCGGCGCGGAGGTGTGCCTCCGCGGAGGCACGCCTGCGCGCCAGCTCGGTTACGAGATCTTGCCGGTTCCGCCTAGGGCTGCCCAGGTGGAAGCCATGTCGCTTCGCTCGTGGAGGGGCCTCCGTGGAGGCGTGCCCGCGAGCCCAGCATGGTCGGGCGTACCAGGGTGGTGTCTGCGAGCTGGTGTCACGAACGCGAACGTCGGCCTGCTTCGCATGATCGCCGATAGTGCCCTGGGGAGGTCGTGAACAGGCGCCTGTTCACGACCTCCCCAGGGCAGAAACAGTGATCATGCCTGGTGCCGAGGCAGGGCACCCCGCTCCGCTCGGCCCTGCCCCTCCGTTCCCGCGTCGTGGCGGACACCCGAGGGATCCCCGGGCGTCCTGTCAGACGCCAGGGTCAGGAAATGATCCTGGTTCTCGCTCTGGTGTCTGACGCGGTTCCCCGTGGCGTCGGACAGGATGAGCGGGCGACCGCGCGCGGGCACCAGGCGACGGTGCCGGGCATGGCATTGGGCGATGCCGCTGGGCTGCGCCCCGGTGGCGTGGAGGCGTGCCTCAGAGGAGGCCCGGCCACGGCGGAGGCGCGCCTCCACGCTGGTGGTTGGGTCGAGGACGCGTCCGCGGGCTGGACGGTGTCGCTGGGGCTGTGCCCCGCGGCGCGGAGGCGTGCCTGTGCGCCAGCGTGGTTGGGTCGAGCTAGAGCGGCGTCTGCAAGCTAGTCGGTGTCGCTGGGGCTGTGCCCCGCGGCGCGCAGGCATGCCCACGCGAAGGCCCGTCCACGAGCGAAGCGAAGTGGCCGGGCCGCAGCGACAGAACCAGGGGCGGCAGAACCATGTCGCCCAACGCTGGGACGGCACCGAACGGCGCGCAGGCGTGCCTCCGCGGAGGCCCGGCCACGAGCGAAGCGACGTGGCCGGGCCGCGGCGGAGGTCGCCGGAGCGCACGTTCGCGGAGGAGGACGCGGTGCGGAGGTCCCTTGGGAGCGCAGCGAGCAAGGGGCCGGAGCGCCGCGCCCGGACGGAGCGAACCAAGCAAACTCAGTCGTCGTCGGCGGGCTTGGGGGCGCCCCCGAAGGTCATGTCCAGCAGGGTGATGTAGAGCTGGTCCGGCTTCGGGATGTAGGGAAGCTTGGACAGCGCCTGGTCCTGGCCGGCCGACTCGACCTTGAACTCGCCGTAGCCGAGGACCCGGCCGAGCGGGTCCCGGGTGTACGTCATGTCCGTGATCTTCGCGAGCGGCATCGTCTGTGCCTTGCGGACGAAGACGCCGGACACCTTCAGCAGCCGCTTGTCCGTGATCATCAGGTGGTCCATGTGCCAGTCCGTGATCCTCCACAGCGCTCGGAGGATCATGAACAGCGCGAAGTACCACAGCAGGGTGGTGATCAGCGAGCTGCTCTCGCCGCGTGTCGCCAGGAAGATGTTGGCCGCGAGCGCGAGCGCGATGGCGCCGACGGTCTCGGCGCCCACGCGCAGCAGGATGGCCCAGTGCAGCCGGACCATGGAAACCAGCCGCTCCTGGGAGGCCAGATACTTCAGGTCGCGGTTGGCTGGGTCAGGAAGGCGGAATCTCACCACGGCGGCAGTGTCCCAGACCGATCGGGGTGTCGACGTGGGATTACAGCGCGGTCTGGGTGACGAAGTCGGACACTCCGTTACCGATGGACTCGAGGCCATCGATGCCCTTGGAGATGATGCTCGCCGCGCTGTCCGGCTGGGTCACCACGAAGAAGATGAGGAACGCGATGATCAGGTACCTAACGATCTTGTCCACGGCGGGCCTCCGGGCCGAGATGTAGAGGATGCGGCACAAAGTATGGTCGTTGCGCCGTCGCCAGGCAGCACAATCCCCCCATACGCTCGGCCTTGTGGTGCGGTCACCGATGACCTGGTACGACGACGCTGACGGGCAACGCCGGCTGAACGAGCGCCGGAAGGCTACACCCGACGACCGTGGCTGGTTCGCCCGGGACCGCGCTCGCGTGCTCCATTCCAGCGCATTGCGCCGTCTCGCGGCAAAGACGCAGGTCATGGGCCCGCTCGACGACGACTTTCCGCGAACTCGGCTCACGCATTCCCTCGAGACGGCGCAGATAGGGCGCGAGCTGGCCGCCGCGCTTGGCGCGGACCCCGACCTCGTGGACGCCGCCTGTCTCGCGCATGACCTTGGTCACCCCCCCTTCGGGCACAACGGCGAGCGGGCCCTCAACCTGGCGGCCGCGGCCTGCGGCGGATTCGAGGGCAACGCGCAGAGCTTCCGCGAGCTCACCCGGCTGGAGGCCAAGGTCGTCGACGAGACCGGCGTGCCCGGGGGGCTGAACCTCACCAGGGCCACCCTCGACGCCACCCTGAAGTACCCGTGGCCCGGCGGCGGGCAGGTGGGGGGAGCGGCCTCCGGCTGCGCCGCGCCGGACCTGACCGCGCGCAAGTACGGCGTCTACGTCGACGACGGGGCCGCGTTCGCGTGGGTCCGCTCCGGCGCGCCCGGCGACCGGCGCTGCCTGGAGGCGCAGGTCATGGACTGGGCGGACGACGTCGCGTACTCGGTGCACGACCTGGAGGACGGTGTCGTCGGCGGGCTGGTGGACCTGGCCGCCACCCAGGCGCCCGCGGGGCGGGCGGAGCTCGCCGAGTACACCGCGGGCCTTTACCACGCCGACGCCGCCGAGATCGCCGAGGCGCTCGCGCGGCTCGCCGCCGAGCCCTGGTGGGGCGCGCCGATCCCGGCCACCGCCCCCGGCCTCGCGGCGCTGCGCACGATGACCAGCGAGCTGGTGGCCCGGTTCAGCGCCGCCGCCCGGGCCGCCACCCTCGCCCGGTACGGCCCCGGCCCGCTGCGCCGCTACCAGGCGGACCTGGTCGTCCCGGCCGACGTCCGGGCCGAGTGCCTCGCCCTCAAGGGCGTCGCCTGGTACTTCGTCATCGGCCTGAGCTCCGGCGACGCCCGCCGCGCCCGCCAGCGTGAGGTCATCGCCGAGCTCGTCGAGCTGACCGCCGCAGGCGCTCCCGGGAGCCTCGAGCCCCTCCTGCGCCCCGCGTGGCACGCGGCCCGCGACGACCCCTCCCGCCTGCGGGTGGTGATCGATCAGGTCGCGCGCCTCACCGACGCCAGCGCGAGCCGCCGCCACGCGGAGCTGCTGGGCAGGCCGGGGTGGGTCGGCGTGCTCGCCGACCTGCGGTCGGCCTCCTCGGAGCCGGCGGTCTCGGAGCCGGCGATGTCCGCCCCGACAGACCCCGGGGTTGGCCCGGTGTCGGGCTCTGCCCGGGCGGAGGTGCCGAGGGAGCAGGGCGAACCCGCCGCGGGCGTCGACCAGGATCGCCAGGGGTGACCTGACGGCTCGCTCTTTGCCCGGGGGGAGCGATAACCGTCGGTCGCGACCATGGATCTGGCATGATCCGTACTGTCGCGTTGGTGACAAGTACCATCGGCGCGTAGGGGTTGTGTGGGCCACGCTTGTGTGGATCGTGCTTGCGCCCACCCGTGAGCTGTGTCTGAAGGGTTCTGGCGTGTCCGGGGGCGGCTGGACCCCTAGGGGATAAAGAGTCGCACACGCGGGAGGGATCGGTGGCCGGACGCATCCGCGACGCGGACATCGCCGTCGTCCGCGATCGGGCCCGCATCGAGGACGTGATCGGCGAGTACGTCCAGCTCCGCCCGGCCGGCGGCGGCAACCTGCGCGGCCTGTGCCCCTTCCACGACGAGAAGACCCCGTCCTTCAACGTCAAGCCGTCGACCGGCGTCTACTACTGCTTCGGCTGTCAGGCGGGCGGCGACGTCATCGGCTTCGTCCGCTCCATCGACGGGCTGACCTTCCCCGAGGCCGTGGAACGGCTGGCCCGCCGCGCCGGCGTCACCCTCACCTACGAGGGCGGCGGCACCACCAGCCGCTCGGTGACCAGCCAGCGCCAGCGCCTGCTCGACGCGCACCGGGCGGCCGCCCAGTTCTACGTCGAGAAGCTGCACACCCCGGCGGCCCGTGCCGGCTGGGACTTTCTCACGGCCCGCGGGTTCGACGCCGAGGTCGCCGCGCACTTCGGGGTCGGCTACGCCCCGTCCGGCTGGGACGAGCTGTCCCGTCACCTGCTCGCCCGTCGGTACACCGCCGAGGAGCTGGTGCTCGCCGGCCTGGCCAAGCAGGGCGGCCGCGGCGGCCTGATCGACCGGTTCCGGCACCGGCTCCTCTGGCCGATCCGCGACCTGTCCGGCGAGGTGGTCGGCTTCGGCGGGCGCCGGCTCGCGGACGACGACGAGAAGGCCGGCCCGAAGTACCTCAACACCCCCGAGACCCCGCTGTTCAAGAAGGCGAACCTGCTCTACGGCGCGGACCTCGCCCGCCGCGAGATCGCCAAGCGTTACCAGGTCGTCGTCGTCGAGGGCTACACCGACGTGATGGCCTGCCACGTCGCCGGGGTGGCCACCGCCGTCGCGGCGTGCGGCACCGCGTTCGGCTCCGAGCACGTCGCCGTCGTGCGCCGCCTGCTGATGGACTCCGACGCGCAGCGCGGCGAGGTGATCTTCACGTTCGACGGCGACGCCGCCGGGCAGAAGGCGGCGATGCGGGCCTTCGAGCACGAGGAGCGGTTCGTCACCCAGACCTACGTCGCGGTGGAGCCGTCGGGACTGGATCCGTGCGACCTGCGGCTGGTCCACGGCGACGCGGCGGTGCGCGAGCTGGTCGCGAGCCGGGTGCCGCTGCTCGAGTTCGCGCTGCGCGGCGTGCTCGCCCGTCATGACCTGAACTCCACCGAGGGCCGGCTCGCCGCCCTCGACGCCGCGGCGCCGCTGGTCAACCGGCTCAAGGACCGCGGCCTGTGGCACCGCTATGCCGTGAACCTGGACCGTTGGCTGGGGTTCCTGGACGAGGGCTTCGTGCTGCGTCGTGTCGCCGAGCACCCGTCGGCGCCGGCCCCGCTGCTCGACGGCCCTGGCCGGCGCCCCGGCCGCGGCCGGGACCCGGCGACGGGCGCGCCGGCAGGGCACGGCGCCCGCGGCGCGGCCGGCGCGAACGCGGCGCCGGACGAGCCGGCGCTCATCGTCGAACGGGAGACGCTCAAGCTGGCCCTGCAGCACCCGGGGCTGGCCGGGCCCATGTTCGACCTGCTCGACCCGGAGGTCTTCACCCTGCCCGAGCACCGCGCCGTGCTAGCGGCGATCGCCGCCGTCGGCGGGGTGAGCGCCGGGCTCGCGGCCGTGGGCGACGTGCCGACCTGGGTGAGCGCCGTGGTGGAGGGCACCCCGCACGAACCGGTGCGGCGGATGATCAGCGCGCTGGCGGTCGAGTCGATCCGGCTCGACCGCGACGTCGACGACCGCTACGTCGCCGCCCAGCTCGCCCGGCTGCGCGAGACGGCCGTCGACCGCCGGATCAACGAGGTCAAGTCGCGTGTCCAGCGGCTCAACCCGGTGACGGACCCTGAGGCGTTCAACCGCGACTTCGGTGAACTGGTCGCGCTTGAACAGTACAAGAAAGAACTCCGGGAACGGGGCGCCGGTGCCACGTAACCTGGGTCGATCCCGCCGAGAAGGAAGTGACGAGATTCCGCCCATGCGCACCCAAACCGTCCTGCCGCGAGTAGCCCAGGTGGACGAGGTGAAAGACCTCGTCACGCGGGGCAAGGAAGCCGGTTTTCTCACCACGGACGATATCGCGGTGGCGGTCGCGGCCGCCGAGCTCGGGCAGGAGCAGGCCGAGCAGGTGCTGTCGCTCCTGAACGACGAGGGCATCGAGGTGCTCGACCCCCGGGCGGACTCCGACGAGGCGTCGGAACTGCTGGCGCGTCGCCGCCGCGAACAGGAGGAGCTCGCGTCGCGGGCGTCGCCGACCTCCGACCCGGTACGCATGTACCTCAAGGAGATCGGCAAGGTCCCGCTGCTGACCGCCGAGGAGGAGGTCGACCTCGCCAAGCGGATCGAGGCCGGCCTGTTCGCCGCCGAGAAGCTCGCCACAGCCGGCCGCAAGCTGACGGTCGCGCTGCGCGTCGACCTGGAGGCCATCACCCGCGACGGCGATGTCGCCAAGCGCAAGCTCGTCGAGGCGAACCTGCGGCTCGTGGTGTCCATCGCCAAGCGTTACGTCGGGCGCGGGATGCTGTTCCTGGACCTGATCCAGGAGGGGAACCTGGGTCTGATCCGGGCGGTGGAGAAGTTCGA
>NZ_JADWYU010000370.1 GCF_016786325.1 Frankia nepalensis
GGCGCGGGAACTCTCCCCGTGGATCCCGTGGACCCGTGGATCCCTTGGAATCCGCGGAACCGGTGCCGGGCCGGCGGCGCCCTGGCGTCCCGGATCCGGCGGGTCGAGTGCCCGGGGTCAGCGCCGGCCGCCGCCGCGGCCCTCGTAGAGCCGGCGCTGTGCGCGGCTGATCTCCTTCCAGCGTCGTTCCCGTTCGGCGCGCAGCCGGGCGTCGGAGCGGGCGGCCATCCATTCCTGCTCGCGCAGCAGCTTGTGGTAGCTGTCGAGGCGGCGGGCCGGGAGGTGGCCCGCGTCGACCGCGGCGAGGACGGCGCAGCCGGGCTCGGAGACGTGCCCGCAGTCGGCGAACCGGCAGTCGTCCGCCAGGGCGTCGATCTCGGCGAACACGTGGCCGAGGCCGTCCTCGGCGTCCCAGAGGCCGACGGCGCGCAGCCCCGGGGTGTCGATGAGCACGCCGCCGGTCGGCAGCGCGACGAGTTCCCGGCTGACGGTGGTGTGCCGGCCCTTGCCGTCGGTGTGGCGGACGGCGCCGACGGCGAGCAGGTCGGCGCCGAGCAGCGCGTTGGCGAGGGTGGACTTGCCGGCGCCGGACGCTCCGACGAGCACGGCCGTCGCGCCGGCGAGCGTGCCGGCGAGGGCGTCGAGGCCGGCTCCGGTGACGGCGCTGGTGACGAGCACGTCGACGCCTGGCGCGACCGCGGCGATCTCGTCGTGTCGTGTCGCGGTGCGGGGCGATGGCGCGCCGGCGGGGTCGTGGCCCGGCGCGTCGGCCTTGGTCAGGACGATGAGGGGAGTCCCGCCGCTTTCCCAGCCGAGCGCGAGCAGCCGTTCGACGCGGCCGAGGTCCGGTGGGACGTCCGCCGCGACGACGATCGCGACGAGGTCGACGTTGGCGGCGAGCACCTGTGGGTCGGAGCGGCCGGAGGCGGCGGCGCGGACGAGCGCGCTTCGGCGGGGCAGCACATGGGCGATGGTTGCCGCGGTACCGCCGGCGGCGGGCCGTAGCGCCACCCAGTCGCCGGTGGACGGCGGGCTGCCGGCGAGGTTGGGCGGGACGACGGCGCGGATCTGTTCGTCGCCGCCAAAGCCATAGCCGCCGTTGTCGTCGCCAGGGACGGTGGGGGAGTGCCGCCCGCCGAGGACGACGTCGCAGCCGCCGCGGTGCGCCCGCGCGACGCGGGCCGGGACGAGCCCGGCGGCCCGGTGCGCGGTGAACGCCGTTTCGGCCTCGTCGGTCCAGCCGTAGCGGCAGGCGCCGCGCTGGCCCGCTCGCGGCGGCCCTGCCGGCGCGGCGGGGGCGGGCGGCGTGATGTCCGAGATCGGCGTGGTGTCGGAAAGCAGGGTGAGGTCAGTGGTCCGCGGGCGCGCGGACCGACGGTGAGAAGACAACGCAGTACCCCTGTGGGCGGGGGTGCCGCCGGTCGTCTTGCGGCCGGATCCCGGTGGGACCCAGGAGACGAGCGCCTCAGCGGCTACCCGAGGAACGGATGGTCGGTGTCCTGTCGCGCGTGGCGACGACCGGCACGGCGGCCATGGCGTTCACTCCTCCGGGGTGGGACCGGCCGGGCGGGCTCGCGGTCCGCTCCGGCTCGGCGCTGACCATAGCACCGCTGGCCGATCCCTCTCACCGGGTTTTCCGCCCTGGGCGGGGCGGGCTCAGGCCAGGTGGCTGTCGTGGCCCAGGTGGCTGTCGAGGAAGGCCAGCGCGCGGGCCCAGGCGTCGGCGGCCGCGTCGGGGCGGTACACGGCGGCGCGGTCGTCGCTGTGGAAGGCGTGGCCGGCGCCGGGGTAGCTGACGAGCTCGGTGGGGACGGCGGCGCGCGCGGCGGCGGCGCGCAGGGCCTTGATCTCGTCGAGGCTGATCAGCGGGTCTTCTTCGCCGTAGAGCCCGAGCCAGGGGCCCTTCAGCGAGGGGGCGAGCTCGGCCAGCGGCGGGACGCCGTCCCAGTAGGGGGTGGTGACGGCGCCGCCGTAGAACGAGATCGCGGCGGCGAGTGGGCGGCGGGTCGCGGTGGCGAGCGCGACGGTGCCGCCCATGCAGAAGCCGACGATCGCGCGGCGGTCGTCGCCGGCGCCCGCGGCGGCCAGGTGGCCAAGCGCCGCGTCGACGTCGGCCGCGAGGCCGGCGCCGGTGAAGACGAGCATGTCCTGGGCGGCGCTCGGCCAGCCGCCGGCCGCCGGGGTCTCGGTGATGCCCTGCCGGTGGTAGAGGTGCGGCGCGGCGGCGAGCCAGCCGGCCTCGGCGAGCCTGGCGCAGACGGAGCGCAGGTACGGGGTGATGCCGCGGGCGTCGTGGACGACGACGACGCCGCCGCGCGGCGCCCGGCCGCCGCCGGGGGCGCAGACCGTCAGCGGCGTGCCGTCCGGCGCGGCGAGGTCGACGGGGGTGCTGGGGGCGTCGGTCATGGGTCCATCCTCCCGGCTGGGCGCGCGCCGCGTCGGCGGGGCCGCCGTCCGGCCGGGGCGGCGGCGGGTTCGCCGGGTGGGCCGCGCGGGCGCGGGTTGTCCGGCTGTCGGCGGTCTGCCCTGGCCTGGGTCGCGGGTTCGTGGCGACACGCGGCCCGGCGCGTGCGCCCGCCCGCCTGCTGCCACAGGATCGGCGCGGATGGTCGCGCAGGGTGAGGGTGGTGGCGTCTGCCGGGGGCACGCCACGGGTGGGAGGGCCTGGTGCTGAAGCAGGGGCGACGCGTCGCGGGCGGCGGGGACGACCGGGAGCCGGCGGCCGAGCCGGGCGGTGGGCCGAGACATCGCGCCTCCGGCCGGGGCACCGGACCGCGCGGTACCGGGCCGCGGAGTACCGGCCCGCGGGGCACCGGGACCGGCGGTGGGCGGGCCGGCAGGCTGGCGGGGCAGGCAGGGGCGGACGTGCTGTCGGGGCCGGGCGGCGGCCGGCCGGCGGGGGAGGTCCGGCGGCTGTTGGCGGTGGCCGTCGGGATGGCGCTGCTGGTCGGGATGCTCACCAGCCTGTACGGGTGGACGGTGACGGGCCTGAGCCCGCACGGCCTGCCGGTGCTGGCTGCGGGCCCCGCCGAGCCGGCCCGGGCGCTGGCCGCGCAGCTGTCGGACGCCGAGCCGGGGGCGCTGCGGGTGACGGTGGTCGCCGATGGGGAGGCCGCCGACCGGGCGCTGCGGGCCCGTGAGGCGTATGCCGCGTTCGTGCTCGGCCCAGGCGGGCTGTCGCTGCACGTCGCCTCGGCGGCGAGCCCGGCGGTGTCCGAGGCGATGCGGCACGCGATGGCGCAGGTGGCGCCGAACGCGGACATCCCGGTGGTGGATGTGGTGCCGAACGCGCCGGCCGACCATGTCGGCGGCGGGCTGTCCGCGGGTTACCTGCCGATGGTGCTGGTGATCGCGGCGGGCGGGGTGCTGCTCGCGCGGGCGACGCCGCGCCGCTCGGCCCGGCTGGCGGGGCTGGTGGGGCTTTCGGCCGCGGCGGGGACGTCGGGCGCGGCGGCGCTGCGCTATGGGCTGGACGTGCTGCCGGGCTCCTACTGGGCGGTCGCCGGGGTGCTGACCCTGCTGGGGCTTTCGGTCGCCGGCACCGTGCTGGGGCTGGGCGCCCGGGCGGGGACGGCGGGGCTCGCCGGCGGGTTCGTGTTCTTCGTGGTGGTGGCGGCGCTGTCGGCCTGGTCGAGCGCCCCGGAGCTGATGGCACCCCCGTGGGGGACGCTCGGGCAGCTGGCCCCGCCGGGCGCGGGAGTGACGCTGCTGCGGTCGGCGGCCTACTTCCACGGCGCGGGCGGCGGCGACGCGGCGGCGGTGCTGACCGTGTGGGCGGCGCTGGGGCTGGCGCTGGTGATGGTTGGCGACACCCGGGGCTGGCTGGGTGGCGGCACCCGGGGCGGTGGGGCGGATGGCGGCGCGGCTGCTGACCAGGAGCCGGCCGGTTTCCCGGGTATCCCGCTTCCGGCGGCGACTCCGGTCCCGGAGATGCCGGGGGCGCCGGGAAGCGCGGGAACCGGGGGAGCGGGTCGGCTGCCGGAGCCGGCCCGGCCTGGCGGTGGACCCGCCCGGGCCGCGTCCCCGACGGGTGGCCCGCCGGCTGGCTGAGTCCGCCGCCCCGGCCGGGGGGTCGCCCGCGGCGTGCCGGCCGGGTGCTGGGCGGCCGTGGACGGCGGTGGGCCGCGCGGCTGCCCGTTGTCGCCGCCGGTAACCGGGACGTCCGGATTTCTGCCGCTAAGTGACCGGGGTCGGGTGGAGGTGACGAATTCCCGGGGATGGAGCGTGCGTCCGGCCGCGCGACAGCGGCGACGAGCATAGGGTCGTCCTGTGGATCGCCGCATCTTCGGGCTGGAGAACGAGTACGGCGTCACCTGCGTGTTCCGCGGTCAGCGGCGGCTGAGCCCGGACGAGGTGGCGCGGTACCTGTTCCGCCGGGTCGTGTCCTGGGGCCGCAGCAGCAACGTGTTCCTGAAGAACGGGGCCCGTCTGTACCTGGATGTGGGCAGTCATCCCGAGTACGCCACGCCGGAATGCGACTCGGTTCCCGACCTGGTCACCCATGACAAGGCCGGGGAACGCATCCTGGAGGGCCTGCTGGTGGAGGCCGAGCGGCGGCTGCGCGAGGAGGGCATCGCCGGCGACATCCACCTGTTCAAGAACAACACCGACTCGGCGGGCAACAGCTACGGCTGCCACGAGAACTATCTGGTGGGCCGGCACGGCGAGTTCTCCCGGCTGGCGGACGTGCTGGTGCCGTTCCTGGTGAGCCGGCAGATCCTGTGCGGGGCGGGGAAGGTGCTGCAGACGCCGCGCGGCGCGGTGTACTGCATCTCGCAGCGGGCGGAGCACATCTGGGAGTCGGTGTCGAGCGCGACGACCCGGTCGCGGCCGATCATCAACACCCGTGACGAGCCGCACGCGGACGCCGAGCGGTTCCGCCGGCTGCACGTCATCGTCGGCGACTCGAACATGTCCGAGACGACGATGCTCCTCAAGGTCGGCGCGACGGACCTGGTGCTGCGCATGGTCGAGGCGGGCGTCGTGCTGCGCGACATGACGCTGGAGAACCCGATCCGGGCGATCCGCGAGGTCAGCCACGACATGACCTGCCAGCGCAAGATCCGGCTGGCGAACGGCCGCGAGGTCAGCGCGCTCGACATCCAGCGGGAGTACTACGCGAAGGCGGTCGAGTTCGTCGAGCGCCGCGGCGGAGACGCCGTCGCGAAGCGGGTGCTGGACCTGTGGGGCCGGACGCTGCTGGCGATCGAGACCGACGACCTGGAACTGGTCGCCCGGGAGATCGACTGGGTGACGAAGTACGTGCTCATCGAACGTTTCCGGGCACGGCACGACGTGTCGTTGGCGAGCCCGCGGGTCGCCGAGCTGGACCTGAAGTACCACGACATCCATCGCGACCGCGGCCTGTACTACCGGATGGAACGTGCCGGGCTGGTCGAGCGGGTCACCCGCGACCTCGACGTCTTCGAGGCGAAGTCGAAGCCGCCGCAGACGACCAGGGCGCGGCTGCGCGGCGAGTTCATCAAGCGGGCGCAGGAGAAGCGCCGCGACTTCACCGTCGACTGGGTGCATCTGAAGCTCAACGACCAGGCGCAGCGGACGGTGCTGTGCAAGGACCCGTTCCGCGCCGTCGACGACCGGGTCGACAAGCTCATCGCCAGCATGTGATCGTGGATGATCTTAGACGCGGAGCGCCTAAGATCATCCACGATCTGTCCCGGCTGGTGCCGTGGCGGGCCACGGAAATCCGTGGTCGGTCGTGGACCGAGGTCGGTTTGTGGGCTGGGTTTGGTTGTCGGGTGGCGGAGCGCCTAAGATCATCCACGATCTGTCCCGGCTGGTGCCGTGGCGGGCCACGGAAATCCGTGGTCGGTCGTCGATGGCGGTCGGTTTGGGGGCTGGGTTTCGCTGTCTGGCGCCGGTGCGTGAGTCCGGTTTCGTCGTCTGGTGACGTTCCGTGGGTTTGTGTTCGCTGTTGGTTGCGGTTTGCGGGCCGGATTGCGTTACGTGATGGGCGGCGGCGCGTGGATGCGATGAGCATTTTGGTGACGGTTCGTGGACGTAAGTTCGCTGTTGGTCGCGGTTGGTAGGGCAGGCTGCGTTGCCTGATGGGTGGCGGTGCGTGGGTGTGGTGGACATTTGGTGACGGTTTGTGGATAGGTGTTCGCCGTTGGTTGCGGTTTGCGGGTCGGGTTTCGTTGGCCGGTGGGTGATGGTGAGTGGGTGCGGTTGCGCTGTCTGCTGACGGTTTACGGGCGCGAATTCGCTGTTGGTGGCGTGCGTGGGCCGGTTTCGCCGGTTGGTGGCGGTATTTGCTCTGGTCGGCCGTGGTCTTCCTGGTCCGGTTGCGGGGTCGGCGGGTGGGCGTTGTCGGTGTGTGGGCCGGCGGTAGCGGCGGGTGGAGAGGTCGCGCGGGGGATGGGGGCGGTCTGGAAGGATGCGCGAAATCCCTGCTCGTCACCCCGCGAAGGACGCCGCCAGCCGTGACCACGAGCTTTTCTCCCGCGCCTTTCACCCCGTCCTCGCCGGCCGGCGCCGGCGTCGCGCCTGGCGGGCGTGGGCGGCGCGCCGCCGTCTCCGCCGTGGCGGCCGGGGTCCTGCTCGCGGCGGCCGTGGCGGGTTGCTCGTCGAGCACCGCCCCGGACGGCACGGCCGCGGCCCCGGTGCCGACGGCGACGGTGGTCGTCGAGCCCGCGACCGTCCTGCCGGAGGTGGGCAACCCGACCAACCTGACCGTCAAGCCGGCGATCGCCGCGGGTGTGGGGGTGCCGCCGGCCGAGCTGACGGTCAAGGACCTGGTGGTCGGCCAGGGCGCCCTGGCCAGCGCCTCGAGCACGGTCGTGGTCAACTACGTCGGGGCGCTGTGGAACACCGGCGCCCAGTTCGACGCCTCCTGGGACAGCGGGGTGCCGGCGGAGTTCCCGCTGACCCAGGTGATCACCGGGTTCGGCCTGGGGATCGGCGGCAGCGCCGAGGACGCGATCGAGGGGATGCGGGTCGGCGGCCGGCGGCTGATCGTGATCCCGCCGGCGCTGGGCTACGGGCCGGTCGGCGGCCGTGGTGACATCAAGGTCGACGACACGATCGTGTTCGTCGTCGACCTGCTGGATGTCGACGGCTCGGTGTCTGGCGGCGCGGCGAGCCCCGAGGCCACCAGCCCCGTGACCTCCAGCCCCGTGACCTCCAGCCCCGGGGCCACCAGCCCCGCGACCGACCCGACCGCCACCCGCTGACCGTCCTCCCGGCGGGCCGGCGCGGTCTCGTGCGCGGCCCGCCCCGTCCCGGGTGGGCGGACGCGGCGACGGTCGTGGGCCGCCCGCGCCGGCGGCGGGCCGGACCGCCGTGACGGCGCGGGCGGGCTAGCCGGCTGGTCGGCGCGGGGCCGAGGTCGGCTCCGGGGCGGCGAGGGTGGCGCCGGCGTCCAGCGCCACCCGAACGATCATGGTGAGCCAGGTCATCACGAACGGGATGATGGTCACGTTCTTGACCGCCAGCTCCCAGGACCGGGCCCGCGCGCGGTTCTCCTCGGCCAGGCCGGCGATGGCGGCGTCGGGTATCCCCTTGAACACCACCGTCAGGGCGACCAGGATCACGCCGCTCGCCACCAGCATCGGCCAGCGGGCCTCGGCGAACCGCGACAGCCGTGCCCCCGCCTGAGACCAGGGCACCGGCGTGTAGCCCAGGAGCGTGTGGGCGAGCCAGCCGAGGAACGCCAGCCGGACGGCCGCGGTGAAGATCTCGCCGCCGGCGCCGGCGGCGAACGCGAACCGCTCGTCCTCGCTGACGGCGAGGAAACGCTGCGCCGACGCGAGCGCTCCGAAGGCGGCGATCACCAGGTAGCGCCGGCCGAAGAAGCCCAAGGCCCGGCAGAGGACGTCACCCGCCTCGACGAACCCCACGCGCATCCCGACCACATCCTTCACGACAGGTCCCTCACGGTCAGATCCTTCAGATTGCTGAATAGTTCAGCCAGCTAAAATGTATCTTGGGGTGGAGGATGAGGCCATGTCAACGGACGCGGGTCCCGGCGCCGGGGCGCGCCTGGGCGCCGAGCTCAGCGACGCCGTGGTCCTTTTCCACGACGCGATCGGCTCGCTCATGGGGCTCAGCGCCACCGATCACAAGGCGCTCGGGATCCTGCGCCGCGAGGGCCCCATGTCCGCGACCCGGCTGGCGGCGCGCACCGGCCTGACGCCTGGCGCGGTCACGGGCCTCGTGGACCGGCTGGAGGCGGCCGGGCTGGCGCGCCGGGAGCGTGACGGCGACGACCGCCGGCGGCTGACGATCGTGGCGACCGATCCGGCGTCGCCCGACGTGGCCGCGGCCTTCGCCCGGCTCCAGCGGGCGATGGCCGGCGTCACGGCCCAGTTCAGCGCGGGGGAACTCGCGGTGGTGGCCCGGTGGGTCGAGGCCACGACGACCGTGCTGCGCGAGCAGGTTCACGAGATCGCCCACCGGCGCGCCCCCGAGGCGCGGACGGGGGCGTGACCCGCGGCCAGGGACCGCCGCCGGCCCGCCGCGGCGTATCGTCGGGCGGCGGCCCGGGGCCCCGTTTCACCGGCCGCCAGGTCTCCCCAGCCGCCCTGGCTGTTGCCTCTGCCGGGGGTGGCGGGTTCCGGTCGCCCGTTCGGCGATTAACCTCACGGGGTGTGTCCCGTCGACGGCTGGAGCGGCTGCTCAACCTGACGATGTGCCTGATGGCGACGTCGAGGTTCCTCACCGTGTCCGAGATCGGCGACATGGTCGAGGGCTACGAGCCGGGGCATGGCGGCGACGAGCACGAGGCGTTCCGCCGGATGTTCGAGCGGGACAAGCAGTACCTGCGTGACCTGGGCATTCCGCTGGAGACCGGGGCGGACTCGTTCGGCGACGAGGTCGGCTACCGGATCCGGCGGGACGACTACGCGCTGCCGGAGATCCTGCTCTCCCCCGACGAGGCGGCGGCCTTGGCGCTCGCCGCGCGGCTGTGGTCGACGGCGTCGCTGGCGGCCCCGGCGGCCAGCGCCCTGCGCAAGCTCGCCGCCGGCGGCGCCACCACCAGCCCGCCGCCCGGCGCCCCCGGCCGCGCGGCGGCCAGCGCGGTCGCTCCGGGGCCGGCGGAGCTGTTCGGCCTGGACGGCCTCGAGCCGCGGGTCGACGCCGCCGAGCCGGCGTTCGAGCCGTGCCTCGCCGCCGTCCAGGCCCGCCAGGCCGTGCGTTTCCCCTACCGCAAGCCCGGCGAGGCGGAGCCCACGGATCGGCTCGTCGAGCCGTGGGGGGTGCTGTCCTGGCGGGGCCGCTGGTACCTGGCCGGGCATGACCGCCGGCGCGACGCGCCGCGGGTGTTCCGGTTGTCCCGGGTCGCGGGCCCCGTGCGCCCGGTCGGCCCGTCCGGCGCGGTGCGGGTGCCCGACGGGATCGACGTGCGGGCGATGGTGACGAGGGCGTCGTCGGCCAGCCCGGACCGGCTGCGCGCGGCGACGCTGGCGGTCCGCCTCGGCGCGGGCCACGCGCTGCGCCGCCGCGCCCGCCCCGTGCCCGCCGCCGAGGGCGGCACCCACGCGGACCGCCTCGGCGTCGGCGCGGACATGGACCTGCTGCGGATCTCGTTCGCCGACGTCGAGCGGATGGCCCGCTGGGCCGCCGGCTACGGCGCCGACGTCGTCGTTCTCGATCCGCCGGACCTGCGCGCCGAGGTCGTGCGCCGGCTCACCGCCGCCGCCGACGCCGCGGCGTCCGCGGCGGGCCGGCCCCGCCCGCCCGCCGCCGTGGCCCCGGCCGACGCGGAACAGGCCGACGCGGAACAGGCCGACGCGGAACAGGCCGACGCCACGGGGCCCGGCCAGCGGCGGGTCGACGGCCCGGCGGCCCGGCCGCGCGCCGAGCGGCGGGCCCGGCAGGAGGCGCCGTCGGACGACCGGCTGTCCCGGCTGCTCGCCTTGGTGCCCTGGCTGCGGGCCCGGCCCGGGGTGTCCGTCGACGAGGCCGCCGCCGCCTTCGGGATCACCCCGCGCCAGCTGCGCGACGACCTGGACCTGCTGTTCCTGTGCGGGCTGCCCGGCGGCGCGCCCGGCGACCTGATCGACATCTCCTACGAGGGCGGGCAGATCACCGTCGTCGACCCGCAGACGCTCGACCGGCCGCTGCGGCTGACCGTGGACGAGGCGACCGCGCTGGTCGTCGCCGCCCGCGCGCTCGCGGACCTGCCGGGGCTGGCCGGCCGGGCCGCGGTGGCGCGCGCCGTCGAACGGGTCGAGCGGGCGATCGGCAGCCGCCCGGCCGAGCAGGTCCGGGTCAAGCTCGACGCGCCGAACGAGGTGCTGGCCGTGCTCCAGCGGGCGCTGCGGGAGCGGCGGCGGGTGCACCTGCGCTACCTGGTCTGGTCGCGTGACGAGGTCACCGAGCGCGACGTCGACCCGATGCGGCTGCTGGCCACGGACGGCCACTGGTACCTGGAGGGGTGGTGCCACCAGGCCGAGGCGGTCCGGATGTTCCGCCTCGACGGGATCCTCGGCGGCGCCGCCGGGGTGCGCCTGCTCGAGGCGCCCGCCGCCCCGCCGCCGACCGCGCGCGCCCGCGACACCAGCGCCGGGATCTTCACCCCCGGCCCCGGTGACCTGCTCGCCGTCGTGGACCTGGCCGCCAGGGCCCGCTGGCCGGCCGACCACTACCCGGTCGAGTCGACCACCGAACTGCCCGACGGCGGGCTGCGGATGACGCTGTACGCGACCGGCACGGCGTGGCTGCGCCGGCTGCTGCTCGGCCTCGGTGGCGACGCGCGGGTCGTCGGCCCGCCGGCGCTGGCCACGGAGATCCACGACGCGGCCCGCAAGGCGCTGACCGCCTACGACGACGCCCCGGCCGGCTGGGCGCCGACGGGCCGGCCGGCGCCGGCCGGCGGGTAGGGTGATCGGCATGCGGTGGGTTCTGGTCGACGTCGCCCTGATCGTCGGGTCACTGCTGGTGATGGTGCTGTGCGCGCTGGCGTTGTGGCGCAAGGTGCGCACGGTGCGCGCGACCGCCGACGAGCTCAAGGAGCGGGTGTCCGGCCTGTCGGCGGAGACCACGGCGCTGTCGGCCCGGATCGACACCGCCGAGGTGATGGGCCGCCTCGCCGACCGCTCCGCGGGCTGATCCCGCCCGCGCGGCGGCGGGGAACGAGGCGGCCGGCGCCGCGCCGGGCGAAGTGGCCCCGGGCAACCGCCGGCGGGGCGTGGCCTCCGGCGCGCCGGGCCGGTCTGACCTGGCGGGATGGTGGTCGCGCCGGGCCCAGTTGTGTTAGGAGATGCAGGTAGACACAGGTGCAGTGTGATTCCGTCACCTGTGGGATACCTGGGCGACGTCTGTTCCGACCTATGCTCACGACGTAGCATCAGGCTCGCACCGGTCGCCGCACCGGTCATCGGACACCGGAGGACGTCTGCCATGCCGAATCTGGGTACGACCGAGATCATCATCATCGCGATCGTCGTGCTGGTGCTGTTCGGGGCGAAGAAGCTGCCCGAGGCCTCGCGGTCGCTGGGCCGCTCGCTGCGGATCTTCAAGGCGGAGACGAAGGGCCTGCGCGAGGACGACGTGACGCCGGCTCCGCAGCCGTCGCCGACGCCGGTCGCGACGCCGGTCGCGGAGCTCAGCCCGCCCGCGCCGGTGGTCACCCCGTCCGCCAACGGCGCCGCTCCGGTGGAAGCCCCGAAGCAGAGCTGACCAGGCGGCTGGGCGGGCCTGGCCTGCCCGCCGTCGGACCGACACGCCGGTAGCGGCGCGACGGCCCATCCTCGCGCGACAGGGTCACGGCCGTGTCCGCCCGGTGGACGAGGCCCATGGCGCCGGTGGCGCGGCCCGGGCCGGCAGGGACCCTAGGGGCGGCGCGCCCCGAGGCGTTCCGCCATCCCCATGTGTAACCCAGCAGCCAGGACCGACCCTGGCCTCGGGCGCGGCGGCGCCGCCCCGGGAGGGTCGGTCCGACACCGACCAGGAGCGGCCGCCCGTGCCAGGCATCCCCACGCCTCGGAAGGTCGCGGCGTCCGTCAACAACCGGCGCACCCGCACGGTGGAAGACAGCCGGATGCCGCTCACCGAGCACCTGCGCGAGCTGCGTAACCGGCTCGCCAAGGCCCTGCTCGCGTTCGTCGCGGCGTTCGTCGTCTGCTTCATCTTCCGGGAGACGATCCTGGGCTGGCTGACCGCGCCGTACTGCAAGCTTCCGGCCGACATCCGGGTCAAGTTCGACGAGGGCCAGGGCTGCCGGCTCTATGTCTTCGGCGTCATCGACGCCTTCATGATCAACCTGAAGGTCTCGGCGATCGCGGCCGCCGTGGTCTCCGCCCCCGTATGGCTCTACCAGCTCTGGTCGTTCATCACGCCCGGCCTGCACCGGCACGAGCGTCGCTGGTCACTGACGTTCGTGGTGTGCTCGCTGGCGCTGTTCGTGATCGGCGGCTTCTTCGCCTACATCACGCTGGAGACCGGCCTGCGCCTGCTGCTCGGCTTCGCGGGCGACGAACTGATCAGCGCCCTCGACGCGAACAAGTACCTCAGCTACGCACTGGCGATGTTGGTGATCTTCGGCCTGTCGTTCGAGGTGCCGCTGCTGGTCTGCATGCTCAACCTGGCCGGGGTGGTCACGACGAAGCGGCTGCGGTCGTGGCGGCGGGCCGAGATCTTCCTGACGTTCGTGTTCGCCGCGATCGTGACGCCCAGCCAGGACCCGTTCACGATGCTCGCGCTCGGCCTGCCGATGGTGCTCCTCTACGAGGTGGCACTGCTCGTCGGCTGGTTCAACGACCGGCGCAAGCGGCTGCGCGGCGACGACTCCGTCTACTCCGACCTCGACGACGACGACGCCTCGCCGCTCGACTTCGACGACTCCGGCGAGAGCCAGCGCCGGGCCGCCCTGGAGGTGCGCGCCCGGCAGGACGGCCGGGCCGGCCGAAAGGCCCGCAAGCAGCTCGCCGCGCTGGCCCAGGCCGAGCCCGCCCGCGCCACCGCCGACAGCGGCCCCGGCGACGTCACCTGAGCGTTCCCGGCGACGGCACCTGGGCGATCGTCTGAGTGCCGGGGCGCCGGGGCGCGCGGCGGCCGGGCGGGCGCGCCGGGCCGGTCCCGTAATCTGAAGACGTGACCTCCCTGCCGCCCGAGCCGGGTGAGGAAGTCGGCGCCGTGCCGGGACCGGACGGTGGCGGGGACGAGTTCGTCGACCGCCCCGCGCATGCCGAGCGGCCGCCCAGCGCGCCCGCCACAGCCGCCCCCGGGTCCGGCGAGACGGGCGATGCCACGCCGGCCGACGAACTCGCCGACCCCGACCAGTTCTCCTACACCGAGGAGCTGGCCAGCCGCGAGGCGCGGCCCGCCGCCGCGGCCCCGGCCGACGAGCTGACGGCCGAGCTGGCCGCCGAGCTCGAGCTCGATCTGGAGCTCGAGGGCGAAGAGGGCCGGGCCAGGCCCACGGCCGCCGACCCGGCGGCGCTGGCGGACTTCGCGGCGCGCTACTCGTTCGGCCTCGACCCGTTCCAGATCGAGGCCTGCGAGGCGCTCGCCGCCGGCGAGGGGGTGCTGGTCGCGGCGCCCACCGGCGCCGGCAAGACGATCGTCGGCGAGTTCGCCGCGTTCCTCGCCCTGCGCGGCGGCCGGCGCTGCTTCTACACCACCCCGATCAAGGCGCTGTCGAACCAGAAGTACGCCGACCTGGTGGCCGCCCACGGCGCCGCCAACGTCGGCCTGCTCACCGGGGACACCTCCCGCAACGGCGACGCGCCGGTGGTCGTGATGACCACCGAGGTGCTGCGCAACATGCTCTACGCCACCCCGGAGCGCAGCCGCCGGCTCGACGACCTCGCCTACGTCGTCATGGACGAGGTGCACTACCTCGCCGACCGGCAGCGCGGCGCCGTCTGGGAGGAGGTGATCATCCATCTGCCGGCGCACGTCCAGGTGGTGTCGCTGTCGGCGACGGTGAGCAACGCCGAGGAGTTCGCCCAGTGGCTCGTCACGGTCCGCGGCCACACCAGGGTGATCCTCTCCGAGCACCGCCCGGTGCCGCTGTGGCAGCACGTGCTCGCCGACCGGACGCTCTACGACCTGTTCGTCGAGGACTCCGCCCCCGTCGGCGGCGCCGGCGTGCCGCGGGCGCTCGAGCCGGCCAGCCGGGCGCGCGGCGGCGGGCCCGGGCAGCGCGACCGCGCCCGCGGCGGCCGGGACGGCCGGGATGGCCGGGCGGAGCGGGGCCGGCCGGCGGGCCGGGACCAGCGCGACACCGACCAGGCCCGCCAGGGGCGCGAGCCGGGCGCGGGGGAGCGGCCGGCCGCCCCGGCGGGCGCCGACGGCCGGCCCGTGAACCCGGAGCTGCTGCGCCTGGCCCGGCTGGAGAGCACGGGGGCCGGCGACTGGTCCCGCCCCGGCCGGCCGGGGCGCTCCGGGCCGCCCCGGCGGCGGATGTGGGTGCCGAGCCGGCCGCAGGTCATCGAGCGGCTCGACCGGGACGGCCTGCTGCCCGCGATCACCTTCGTGTTCAGCCGGGCCGGCTGCGACGCGGCGGTCGCCGCCTGCGTCCTGGCCGGGCTGCGGCTGACGACCGCCGAGCAGACGGCCACGATCCGTGCCCACGCGCGGTCCCGCGTCGCCGGCATCCCCGACGGCGACCTGCGGGTGCTGGGCTACTGGGAGTGGCTCGACGGGCTGGAACGGGGGCTGGCCGCGCACCACGCCGGCATGCTGCCCGTGTTCAAGGAGGTCGTCGAGGAGCTGTTCGTGCGCGGCCTGGTCCGCGCCGTGTTCGCCACCGAGACACTGGCGCTGGGCATCAACATGCCGGCGCGCACCGTCGTCCTGGAACGGCTGACGAAGTTCAACGGCCAGACCAGGGCCGACATCACCCCGGGCGAGTACACCCAGCTCACCGGCCGGGCCGGGCGGCGCGGGATCGACGTCGAGGGCCACGCGGTCGTGCTGTGGCAGCCGGGCCTGGACCCGCTGGCGGTCGCCGGGCTCGCCTCGACCCGCACCTACCCGCTGCGCTCGTCGTTCCGCCCGTCCTACAACATGGCCGTCAACCTGGTCGGCCGGCTCGGCGCCGCCCGCGCCCGCACCGTGCTCGAGTCGTCGTTCGCCCAGTTCCAGGCCGACCGGGCCGTCGTGGGGCTGGCCCGCCAGGTGCGGCGCAACACCGCGGCGCTTGACGAGCTGACCGCCGAGGTCGAGTGCGACCGGGGCTCGGCGCTCGACTACGACCAGATCCGCCGCGAGATCCGGGACCGGGAACGGCGGCTGTCCAGGGAGGGCGCGGCGACGGCGCGGGCCGCGGCCGCCGAGTCGCTGGCGCGGCTGCGCACCGGCGACGTGGTCCGGGTGCCCGCCGGGCGGCGGATGGGCCTGGCGGTCGTGCTCGACGTGAAGGTCGACCCGCGCTCCCGGGACGAGCCGACCCCGGTGGTGCTCACCGCCGACCGGCAGGTCAGGCGGCTGTCGCTGGTCGACTTCCCGGTGGCCGTCGAACCGCTGGGCCGGGTGCGGGTGCCGCGCACGTTCAACCCGCGCGACGCCCGGTCGCGCCGCGACCTGGCGTCGTCGCTGCACGCCGCCGAGCTGCGCGCCGAGCCGGGCAAGCGGGAACGGGCCCGGGCGGCGGCCGCGGACGACGCGGAGCTCGCCCGGCTGCGCCGCGCGCTGCGCGCCCACCCGGTGCATGACTGCCCGCGCCGCGAGGAGCACCTGCGCAAGGCCGAGCGGGCGGCCCGGCTGCGCCGCGAGACCGAGGCGCTGGCCCGCAAGGTCGAGGGCCGGACGAACACGGTCGCCCGCACCTTCGACCGGGTCCGCGCGGCGCTGACGGAGCTCGACTACCTCGACGGCGACACGGTCACCGCGCGGGGCGCCCGGCTGGCCCGGATCTACACCGAGCAGGACCTGCTCGTCGCGTTCTGCCTCGACCAGGAGATCTGGGAGCCGCTGACCCCCGCGGGGCTCGCCGCGGCCGTCTCGACGCTGGTGTTCGAGCCGCGCGGCGACGACCTGTCGATGCCGGCCCTGCCCGGCGACCCGGCGCTGCGCGAGGCGCTCGCCGAGACCACCCGCCTCTACACCCGGCTGTCGGCGGTCGAGGACGCCCACGGCCTCGACTTCCTGCGCCCGCCGCAGCTCGGCTTCGTCACCGCCGCCCACGGCTGGGCGAACGGGCGGTCGCTGGAACGCATCCTCGGCGAGGACGCCCTGGAGCTGACCGCCGGCGACTTCGTCCGCTGGATGCGCCAGCTGCTCGACCTGCTCGACCAGATCGCCCAGGTCGCCCCCGCCGGCTCCCGCGTCCGCGCCACCGCCCGGGAGGCCATGGACGCCCTGCGCCGCGGCGTCGTCGCCTACTCGATGGACGTCTGACGGCGCCGGCCGACGGCACCGTCTGACGGCGCTGTCGGCC
>NZ_JADWYU010000371.1:0-11959 GCF_016786325.1 Frankia nepalensis
GGGCGCCGCGCCCGCGGGCGCCGGCGCCAGCCCGGCGAGGATGAGCGCTCCCGCCGCGGCCAGCTCGCCGGCCGCCCCCAGGTGGGCGGCGAAGGCCGCCCCGGCGTCGGAGCCGACCACGACCCGCGGCACGGCGGCGTCCGCGGCGGCGAGCACGGCGAGCAGCTCGTCGCGGGCGCGGTCCGGGTCCTCGCTGGGCGCGGTGACCGCGTGGACCCGGTAGGCGTCGGTGGCGAGGCGGCGGCCGAACCGGTCGTACACCTGGGGCGACTCGCCCCGTCCCGGCAGCACGACCAGCGTCGCGCGCAGCGCCGGCCCGGCGGGCTCGCGCCAGGTGGTGACAGTTGCCTCGTGGGCGAGGGTCATCACGGACCTTTCGTGGGGGAGGGGCCGAGGTTTCGCCAGGCAGGCGCCATCGCGCCGCCCAGGACGGCGACGGGTGTGACGGCTGGAGTGTCGGCGGCGGACGGCGCGGGGGCACGACTTGGACCGCCCGGCGCGGCGACCGGGCGGTCGAAGGACACGGCTGGCGGGCCGCGCCGACGCGGGATGGCTATGGCGCCGGCGGGGCGAAGGGCGGTGTCGGTGTCAGTGACAACACATGGCGCAGTGCCGCATGAAGTCGATCACGCGTCGCCGGGTGAGGCGTCGTCCGAACGCCCGTGAGGAAGCGGTCGAGCACTGGCTGACCGGCCGCGACACGGCGCGGCTCGCCTCAGCAATCTCAACCATATCGGTCAAGTTAGTGGGTAGATGGCTGTCTGGCTAGCGACAATTCGCGATCGGAGCGATCGTGTCCGCTTATCACTGGCCCGAATGCGGCCGCGTGGTCCTAGGGTGCGTCCCCTAGACCGCCTTGCCGGGGTTGAGGATGCCCGTCGGGTCGAACACGTCCTTGATCTGCCGTTGGAGGGCGTCCACGTCCTCGCCCAGCTCGGCGCGCATCCACCGCCGCTTGAGCGCGCCCACGCCGTGCTCGCCGCTGACCGTGCCGCCAAGGCGCAGCGCGGCCCGGAAGACGGCGTCCGCGGCGGCCTGGACGTCCGGGTCCGTCAGCTCCTGCTCCGCGGACAGCACGATGATCGGGTGCAGGTTCCCGTCGGCGGCGTGCGCGAAGGTGTGGATCGACGTGCCGGTCGCCGCCGCCGCGTCGCGCACGGCGGCGACCGCCTCCGGCAGCCGGGAGCGCGGGACGCCGATGTCCTCGATCAGCACCCGCCCGACCCGCTCGAGCGCGGGCAGCGCGGCGCGGCGCACCGCCGTGAGCCGGGCGGCCTCGGCCGGGTCCGTCGTCACCTCGAGGCTCGTGGCGCGCCCGCGCAGCACCCCCGCGGCGGTTGCCGCCTCCTGCTCGGCGGCGGCGCCGTCGGTCTGCAGCAGCACGAACGCGGCGCCCCGCGCGCGCAGATCGGTGCCCAGGTGCTCGTCGATGCGCTCCAGCGTCGGCCCGTCGATGAACTCGGCGACCGCCGGCACGATCCCCGCGGCGCGGACCGCGCCGACCGCGGCGAAGGCCGCCTCGGCATCCGGGAAGTAGCCGGACAGGGTGGCCGTGGCGACCGGGATGGGCCGCAGCCGCAGCGTGGCGCCGACGATCACGCCGAGCGTGCCCTCGGAGCCCACGAACAGGCTGGTCAGGTCGTAGCCGGTGACACCCTTGATCGCCCGCCGGCCGGTGTGGATGAGCCGGCCGTCGGCCAGCACGACGTCCAGGCCCAGTACGGCGTCCCGCGTGACGCCGTACTTCGCGCACCGCAGCCCGCCGGCGTTGGTGGCGATGTTGCCGCCGATGGTCGAGATCTCGACGCTGGCCGGGTCGGGCGCGTACCGCAGCCCGTGGCGCGCCGCCGCGCGGTCGAGGTCGGCGGTCAGCACGCCCGGCTCGACGAGGGCGAGCTCGTCGGCGGGCAGGATGTCCACGACGCGGTTCAGCCCGGTCAGGTCGAGCACGATCCCGCCGTCGACGGCCGTGGCGGCCCCGGTCAGCCCGGTGCCGGCGCCGCGGGCCACCAGCGGCGTTCCGGTCCGGTGCGCGTGGCGCGCGACGTGCTGGACGCCGGCGACGCCGCGCACGGACGCGACGACGGCGGGGCGCACGTCGGGAGTCCAGCCGGACCGGTCGAACCGGTGCGCGTCGAGCGACGCGGTGTCCGTCCGCCAGTCGACGTCGTCGTGCGGGGGCAACCGCGCGGGATCCACCAGGTCCGGGCCCACCGCGTCCGGATGGCGGGAGTCCTCGCGGTGCCAGGGTGTCGTCATCGCGTGCCCGGGAAGGCGGTCCGGGACGCCCGGCCGCGCCCGGCGTTCCAGTGATCGCTAACCGAATTCACAGTTATCCTATCGATATGGTTGGCGTCTTGGACATAGTCGCACTCCGCAGCCTCACGTCCATCGCCGACTGCGGCGGGTTCCGCCGGGCGGCTGACAGCCTGCACCTGTCCCAGTCGGCGGTCAGCCAGCACGTCCGGCGGCTCGAGCAGGTCTGCGGCCGTCGGCTGGTCGAGCGCCGCGGCAACGCCGTGCGCTTCACTCCCGGCGGCGCGCTGCTCCTCGCGGAGGCGCGCAAGATCCTCGCCGCCCATGACGACGCCCTCGACCGCCTGCGGACGGCCGACGCGGCCGAGCGCGACCTGGTCATCGGCTCGACCGAGCACGCCGCCGACCTGCTGCTCCCCTCGATCACCGCGCGGCTGCGGACCTGCTTCCCGGACCGCGCCGTCCGGTTCCGCATCGACCGGGGCAAGCAGCTCAACGACCGGCTCGACGAGGGCGCGCTCGACGCGTCGCTGTTCATCGGCGACGTCCGCGGCGGTGACGCCCATCCGGCCGGCATGCTCCCGCTCGCCTGGTACGCGGCCGCGGGGTGGCGGCCGCCGCCCGGCCCGATCCCGCTGGTCGTCATCGACGAGCCGTGCACGATCCGGCGCCGCGCCCTGCAAGCGCTCGGCCAGAGCCGGGTCGACGCCTCGGTGGTCTGCGAGGCCGGCCACCTCGCCGGCGTCCTGCACGCCGCCCGCGCCGGCCTCGGCGTCGCCCTGCTCGCCCATCTCGGCACCCCGCCGGAGGGCCTGGAAGCGCGGCGCGACCTGCCCCCGGTGGACCCGGAGCCGCTGCACGTCCGCGGCCGCCGCGGCGCGCCGGCCGCCCTGGTCGGGGCCGTCGCCGAGGCGGCCAGCACCCTCCTGTCGCGCCCGCGGCCTGCCCCGCGACCCGGCGGGTGAGACGGCGCGGGACGCCGGGCCGGTGACGGCCGAGAGCCCGGCCGTCACCGGCGCCGGTCACGCTGGCACGGAGCGGGGCGTGGCCTCCGCCTCGGCGACCTGCCGGCGCGGCCGGCCCGGCAGGGCGGACGCCGCGAGGGCGCCGGCCCAGCAGACCGCGGCGCCCACGATGCAGCCGACATGGAACGCGGACAGGAAGGAGCTGTGGACCGCGTCGACGAGCGGGCCGCCGCCGGCCTGCTCCGCCACGCCGAGGGCCGCCCCAACGGATGACGTCGCCTGGGCGAGGAGTCCCGCGGGCAGTTGGGCGAAGCTGGAGTCGCTGAGCTGGTTGGCGAAGATCGAAGCGTAGACGCTGCCGACGACCGCCACACCAAGGGTGCCGCCCGCTTCCCGGGTGGCGTCGTTGATCGCGGACCCCACGCCGGCCTTGGCCGCCGGGAGCACGGAGAGGATGGAGTCGGTAGCCGGGACCTGGGTGAGGCCGAGTCCAAGGCCCATGAGCACCATCTGCCCGACGATCAGCAGGTAGCTCTCGTCCAGCGGTGAGCTCGCGATCCAGGCGAACGAGCCGCCGAGCAGGGTGAGACCGGTCATCACCACGGGGCGGGTGCCAAGCCGGGCGACCAGCAGCGGTCCGACCGCGGAGCCAATCGCGATCGTGCCGGCAACCGGCAGGATGCGCACACCAGTGGACAGCGGTCCATAACCGCGTACGACCTGGAAGTACTGAGTTACCAAGAAGATAAAGCCGAACAGGGCGAAGAACGCCACCGTCACCGACATGCTCGCGGCGGTGAAGGCGCGGTTGGCGAACACCGACACGTCGAGCATCGGATGCGCCGCGCGGCGCTCGATCACCAGGAACGCGGCGGCGAGGCCGGCGGTCGCCACGAAACCGGCCGTCGTGAGCGGGGCGTCCCAGCCCCGGTGCGGCGCCTCGATGATCGTGTAGACCAACAGGCCGATGGTCGCGCTTCCGGCGATCACGCCCGGCACGTCGATGCCGGGAGCCGCCGGGTCGCGTGACTCGGGGACCAGCCAGGCCGCGAGCCCCGCGGTGACGACCGCGGCGGGAACGAGCGCGACGAACACGCTGCCCCACCAGAAGTGTTCGAGCAGCAGGCCGCCGGTGACGGGGCCGATGGCGACCGCGACCCCGGTGACGGCGCCCCAGACCCCGATGGCCCTGGCCCGTTCGCGCCGGTCGGGGAAGGCGTTGGTGATGATCGACAGGGTGGTCGGAAAGATCAGCGCGGCGAACACGCCCATTGCCGTCCGTGCCGCGGTCAACTGGCCGGACGTAGTGCACAGCGCGCCAAGGCCGCTGGTAATCGCGAAGCCGAGCAGTCCGGCAATCAGCGCCGGACGCCGCCCGAACCGGTCGCCAAGACTGCCGGCGCCCAGGACCAGCGCCGCAAAGGCGAGGTTGTAGGCGTCAACTACCCATTGCAGATCCCGCGTGCTGGCGCCGAGCTCTCGGCTCAGGGACGGCAGTGCGACGTTGACGATGTTGGTGTCGAGATTGATCGCGAAGGTCGCGAGGCACGCGACCGTCAGTACGGCGTATCGATTGCTCGCCATCCCGGATCCCTCAATGTTGACAGCGGGTACATCCGGCATGGTGGACCGAGGAAGTTACCTGTGTCAACATGCAAGTGATGCCCTACCACCACGGAAATTTGCGCGAGGCGCTCATCGCCGCCGCGACACAGCTGGCCGCCGAGCACGGCCCCGACGCGGTCGTCCTGCGCGAGGCCGCCCGTCGGGTCGGCGTCTCGCACAACGCCGCCTATCGGCATTTCGCCGACCGCGACGCCCTGCTGCGCGCCGTCTCCGCCAGGGCCATGACCGAGTTCGGCCAGCTGATGGCCACCCGGATCGCCGGGTCGGCCACCGGGCACGACAAGGACGCCGCCGCGGCCCGGTTCGAGGCGTCCGGGCGGGCCTACGTCGAGTTCGCCACGACACACCCCGGGCTGTTCCGCATGGCCTGTGCCTGGTCGCTCGGGGACGTCGCTCCGGACGCCGCCGTGAACCACCCCTACGCCCAGCTCTCGGAGCGTCTCGACGAGCTCGTCTCCACCGGGGTGATCACCCCCGCCCGGCGGCAGAACGCCGAGATCGCGGCCTGGTCCGCGGTGCATGGCTTCGCCATGCTCGTGCTCGACGGCCCGCTGAGCGTCGTGCCGCCCGATGAGCGAGAACGCGGCCTCGCCGAGGTCCTCCGCGTCGTGCGCGAGGGCATCTGAGCCGGTCGGTGGCCTCCCCCCGACCGCCGGCGGGGACGGCGCACGCGCCTGCCCTGGCCTGGCCGCCCGTTCCGGTGGACGCGCCAGGAGCGCCGCGGGCCGTTACCAGCTATTAATCATCTGAACCATTTGCCGGCCGCCGGCGCTTCGGCCCGGGGCACCGCCCGAGCCGATGTCTCCGGCAGGAGGAGCGAAACCAGTGGGCACCAACCAGCGATCCCAGATCGAGATGACCGCCGAGGAGATCTCGGCCTACCTGGCGACGCGGCGGACGGCGACGCTGGTGTCGCTCGGGCCGACCGGCCACCCGCACGCCGTCGCGATGTGGTTCGCCGTTCTTGACGGCGTGCTGTGGTTCGAGACCAAGGCCAAGGCGCAGAAGGCGCTCAACATCCGCCGCGACCCACGCGTCACCGTCCTGATGGAGGACGGCCTGACCTACGACACGCTGCGCGGGGTCTCGATGGAGGGCCGGGCCGAGGTCGTGGAGGATCCCGAGGCGCTGTGGGCCGTCGGCGTCAACGTCTGGGAGCGGTACCACGGCCCCTACACCGACGAGGCGCGACCGCTCGTGGAGGTCATGCTCCACAAGCGCGTCGCCGTGCGCGTCGACGTCGAGCGCACCCGATCCTGGGACCACCGCAAGCTGGGCATGAGCCCGATGCCACTCGGCGGCACCACCGCCGCCCATCACCCCCAGCCCTCGCTTCCGTAAGCAATTCTCCCCAGCCGGAGGCAGGCGTAAATGTCGGCGGAGGCTGAAGGTGAACCCCACGGAGTCCCGTGTAAACGGGTCGAAAGGGCGGGGGAGCCTTCCGCCATGGTTACCCGTCGGATGGCCACGACCGGCGATTGGCCTCGGTGGATTCGCGCATCGATGATTCGAAACCCTGAGGACGCGCGGCTATGTCGCTGGGGCTCGGGGGGAGGGGGGTGGGTCCGGCGGCTGGTGCCGTGGTTGGGGGGTCACTACGGTGGTGCTGTCGACCGTTCCGTCGACGATGCCGCGGGCCAGGTCGGTGAGGCGGGTGTTGGTGTTACGGGCGTGGCGGCGGAGCCGGTCGAATGCCTGGGCCATGTCGAGGTTGCCGCGTTCGGCGAGGACGCCTTTGGCCTGTTCGATCACTATGCGGCTGGTCAGCGCGTGCTGGAGCTGCTCGGCGAGCATTTCGTGGTGGCGGATCGCGCGTTCCTGCAGGATCGCGATTGTGGCTACGTCGGCGAGCGCCTGACCGATGCGCGCGTCGGCGTCGGGCAGCCGGCCGGGGCGGGTCCCGAACAGGTTCAGCGTGCCGATCACATCGTCGCGCAGCCGCATCGGGAGCGCGTGGACCGAGTGGTAGCCCGCGGCCTGTGTCTCCGCCGCGAAGACCGGCCAGCGGTCCGCGGCCTGCTGGACGTCGGGGACGGAGACCGCCGTGCCGCCGCGATAGCAGTCCAGGCAGGGGCCCTGGTCGTGTTGGAGCTGGAACAGCTCGAGTAGCCGGCTGGTCTCCGAGGAGGCTGCCACGACCTGCAGGTTCCCGCGTTGGTCGGCCAGCATCAGGCCCGCGGCGGCTATGTCGAGCAAGGTCACACAGTGGTCGGCCAGCCGGTGCAGCAGGTCCGCGACGTCGTAGTCGGCGACCAGGCTGTCGGCCAGGCTGACGAACGCCTCACTCAACTTCTGTTCCTGGCCCACCGCTGCCTCCGCACTGGCATCACGCGCCCCGCGAGGGGTCTCGTCTTCCATCATCCGAGCCGGCCGCCGTCGAGCCGCAGCCGGCGCGCGACGATGTCGCGGGCGACCTCGTCGGCGGTGCGCCCAGCCGCGTAGGCATGCGCGCGCAGCCGGACGAGAGCCTCCTGCGCGCTCACTCCGAGCTGCGCCATCACCATCCCGGTCGCCTGGTGGACTTCGGCCCGGTACATCCCGAAGATGTCCGGGCCCGGTCCGGACAGCGGGTCACCATGGCCGCGCGAGCCAACGGCCGCCGTGTCGATGAGCGTCAGGGTCGCGACGTCCGCGACGATCAGGGCGTCCGCCAGCGCATCGCCGTCCAGGGGCCCCGGCCGGACGCGGAGCAGGTCGAGGATACCCAGGCGGATCGCGCCGATCTGCAGTGGGAACGCGAAGATCGCCTGATAGCCGGCCGCCAGGACAGCCGGGGTGAACATCGGCCAGCGGCGCGCCGCCTGCCCGGTCAGGTCCCCGACGAGCACCGGGTGCCCGTGCCGGGCGGCGTCCCAGCAGGGTCCCTCACCGAGGGTGAACTGAAGATCGTCGAGGTGGGCGGAGACCGGGTCGCTCGCGCCGGTGTAGCCTCGGCCGCCGGCGTCGGTCGTCAGCGAGATCGCGGCCCCATCGACCGGCAGGGCCGACACGGCGCCGGCGCACAGCCGATCCAGCGCCAGGGCGTCCGACCCGTGTGCGAGCAGGGCACGCAACTCACGGCGGAGCCGACCGGGGTCACTCACGCGCTCCCTGACTGACACGCAGGCGCGACGCGACAGCGACGACGTCCCTGGCCGTGATCAGCCTCTTCTCCTGGGCCGGGTCGCGCAGGGGCGCCCCGACGTCGTGCAGCCATCGCAGTACCTCGCGGTAGGAGCTCAGCGCGCTGACTTCCTGATAGCCGATGCCACGCGCATCGCAGAACGCGCGGACGAGCGGCTGCGCCCGGCGCAGGTTCGGTCGCGGCATGCTCGGGAAAAGGTGATGTTCGATCTGGTAGTTCAGCCCGCCGAACACCACGTCGGTGACCCGGCCGCCGCGGATGTTGCGCGAGGTCAGAACCTGCCTGCGGAGGAAGTCGGACTCGTCTCGGGCGAGGATCGGCATCCCCTTGTGGTTCGGAGCGAACGTGCAGCCCATGTACAGGCCGAACAGGGCCTGGTGGACGAGCACGAAGGCCACCGCCTTGACCGGCGACAGGACGAGGGCGACGACGGTCACGTAGGCGGTCAGGTGAACCAGCAGCAGCGCCGCCTCCACCGCCGCCGCCCGGCCCCGCCGCCCTGCCAGCTCGCGCACGCTCGCGACATGCAGGTTCAGCCCCTCCAGCAGCAGGATCGGGAAGAACAGGTATGCCTGATGGCAGGTCAGCCAGCGGGCCAGACCGCGGCGGCGGCGAGCGTCGGCGGGGGTGAACACGAACGCGCCGGCGGCGATGTCCGGGTCACGGCCGACCTGGTTGGGGTGACTGTGGTGACGGTTGTGCTTGGCCACCCACCAGCCGTAGCTCAGCCCGACGAGCATGTTGCCATGCAGCAGACCCACGGCGGCGTTGCCACGCCGGCCGGCGACGATCTGCCGGTGCCCTGCGTCGTGCCCGATGAACGCCGCCTGGGTGAACATCACCGCCAGGAATGCCGCTGTCCCCAGCTGCCACCACGAGTTCCCCAGCAGGACGAACGCCGTCCAGCCGGCGCCCAGAAGACCGAGATTCACCGCGATCCGCGCGGAATACCAGCCCAGCCGGCGATTCAGTAGCGACGCGCGCCTGATCCGACGCATCAATTCGCCATACTCGCTGCCACGGGCTCCCGCCGCGGCGGTCGTCACCCCCACGGGGGTCTGCTCCGCCGCACGAAACCCGGCCACGACGTCCGCGGTCATGGTCATTCCCCTCAGTTGACCAACGCATCAGCGAGAGGGAACCCGGAATAGGCATACGGACCAGACCCGGACGAGAACTCAGCCACGCTGAAGTAGCATCTCCCACGCTACACCGCCGGCCGTCGCCCGGCCGTCGCCCGCCGCCATGCGACCGCCATCCTTACGGGCGCAGGGTGAGCACGTTGAGCGGGATTCGGAAAACAGACGGCTGTCGCGGCGATCTCCGTGTCCATCTTCTGGACCCGGTCCCCGAGGCGCGCTGACCGCTCGCATAGCCGTAGCTGGTCAGTGCCCGGGCTGGTCTCCGTGCGCCGCTGACATGATCGGCGAAGTACCGTCGGGATGTCCGGAGCGGCGCGCCACGGCGGGCCTGACGTGACCAGCCCAGGCCTTGGCCGCGAGTCGATCATCAGCCTGCTCCGGGAACTCGACGACGAGCTGGGCGTCGCGGCGCCAAAGCGGACCTGTTACTCGCCGGAGCACCGCGCTCGCTCTGGTCGACGCGCGGGGCGCGAGCGGTCCGGGGGCGTCGGGGGCGGAGCCCTGACCATGGGGGTTCCAGGGGGTGATCCCCCTGGGCGGACATCGCGGCCTTGGCGGAAGGTGGCCCGGGGCCACCGAGCAGGGCTCACCCAGCTCGTGGGCGTGGCAGGGTTCGAACCTGCGACCGCTCGCTTGTAAGGCGAGTGCTCTCCCGCTGAGCTACACGCCCGGGAGTGTCGTAAGACTATGCAATCGGCGCACCTCGCGGGACCGCCGGTGCTGTGATCTTACCGGTCGTCGGCCTCGTCGGCGGGAGAGCCGGAGGTGGCCGTCCGGCCGGGGCCGCGGCCGAACATCCGGGCAAGCGCGGCCTCGACGTCCGCGGCGAGGTCCGAGCCGACGGCCAGCGGCGGCCCGCTCGACGGCCTCGGCCCGCTCGGTCGCGCCGGCGTGTCGGCCGCGCCGCCCACGGGTGTCGGGACGGGCACGGTGTGCTCCGCGGGGGTCGGCCCTGCCCGGTCGGCTCCGCCGCCCGGCGCTGGCTCACGGGACGGGAGCGGGATCACGACGCCCGGCGGCAGGACGCCGGCCGGAGCGGTCGAGGACGCGGGCGAGGATTCCGTGCTCGCGGGTTCCGCGTCGCCTGGCTCCGTGGCGCCGTGTGGCTCCGTGGCGCGGCTTGGGTCGGTGCGGGCGCCGCAGTCGCGGCAGACGACGAGTCCGAGGGCCTTGGCCAGGTGGGTGGAACCGCAGGCGGCACAGCCGTCGAGTGGCTCGTGCCAGCTCGGGTCACGTTGGCAGGAAGGGCAGACGAGCACCTGCTCGCCGCCGAGGACCGCCCGGCGCCAGGGGCTGGCGCCACGGGCCGGGTCTGTCTGGCGGGTGTGGCAGCGATAGCACGGCATACCGACCCGTTCGTCCTCCAGGCCGACGATCGTTGATCGGTATTACTGTACCGGCATCCGGACACGCGGTCCCGCGTGCCGGATGCCGGTACCGGTCTGCTGGCCGGTCCGTGCGGCGCCTTGGTGGGGACGCGGCACGTTCCCCGCCGGCCGGGCCTACAGAGCGGCGAGGGCCTTGAGGTACTCGGCCTGGTCGCGGGCGTCCGGGATCGCGTTGACGACCTTCCAGCGCACGACGCCCTCCTTGTCGATGACGAAGGTGCCGCGCACGGCGATGCCCTTGTCCTCGTCGAAGATGCCGTAGGACTTCGCGACGGCGCCGTGGGGCCAGAAGTCGGCGAGCAGCGGGAACTCGTAACCCTGCTCGGTGGCCCACACCTTGTGGGCGAAGGCCGAGTCGACCGAGACGGCCAGGACCTGCACGTCGTCGTTCTGGAACGAGCCCAGGTCGTCCCGGACGGAGCACAGCTCGCCCTGGCAGACCCCGGTGAACGTCAGCGGGTAGAAGATCAGGACGACGTTGCGCTTCCCGCGGAAGCTGGACAGCGTCACGACCTCGTTGTTCTGGTCCTTGAGCGAGAAGTCGGGGGCTACGGCGCCGACGTCGACGGTCACGTGATCATCCTCCGGTATGGCCAGTGCGCGAACGCGGATGCTGAGCCCAGCATGCCATCGCGCCAGGCCCGACCCGGTGCTCCGTTCCGGGCGTCTCGGGCCCGCGGCCGCCCGCTGACCATGGGCGATCGGTCCGGGCCCGGTCGGGATGTGGCAAAGAACTCGTCGGCGCGGTCGGCGCCGGCCGCCCGTCGCCGGGCCAAATCCGGCTGGTTGCCCCTATCGGCGCTACTCTGAGCGCGGCCCGGCGGGGTAACCGGACCGCGTGGAAGGCGGGATCCAGTGACGAACCCAGACACGACACCGGGGTGGGCGCCCTCTCAGCCGCCGGGGCCGAGTTCCCCGTCGGCGTCCGGCTGGGGGGTGCTGGGCAAGCGCCGTAACCCGGTCGCCGCATGGCTGGGCCTTCCGCTGATCACGCTCGGCATCTACGGCCTGGTCTGGATCTACAAGACGAACCGGGAGCTGAGTCAGTACGAACGCCGGATTGTGGTCAATCCGGTCATGTCGGTGCTGGCCTGCACCCTGGGCGTGGTTCTGCTCGTGCCGCCGTTCGTCGCGGCGTGGCGGTTGGGCACACGGGCGGCCCAGGCCCAGCGGGCGGCCGGCGTGCCCCAGCTGAGCCCCGGGCTCGCGTTCGTGCTGTTCCTGATCGGCTTCGGCCCGCTCTACCTGCAGATCGAGATCAACAAGATCTGGGCCCGCTACCCGACGGCCGTCGAGGGCCAGCAGGTTCCTCTCGCCGCCTGAGGAGCGGCGGCAGACCGCCGCCTGAGGCGCCGCGGTCGGCCGACCGAGCATCGGCGCCGCCCCGCCCCGACCACGCGACCCGGGCGGGCCGCGTGGTCGGATGCCAGATCAGCAACCGTGTCGGCGCCACCTAGG
>NZ_JADWYU010000371.1:11969-16311 GCF_016786325.1 Frankia nepalensis
GGGGCGGGCGGGCGCCCCCCCCCCCCCCCCCCCCCCGGCCCCCCCCCCCGCCCCCCCCCCCCCCCACGGCGCGCGGGTGACGTGTCCGCGCGCTATCGGTGGCGGACGCGCTGGGACTTGGGGGCGGCGAGGCGCATACCGGCCCATTCCTGGGCGACGCTGAGCGTGCTGGTCTGGACCAGGCCGGCCGTGGGCACGGCGTCCAGGATGTCGCTCGGCTCGACGTGGCCGGAGCGGCCCGCCTTGGGGGTCAGCAGCCAGATGACCCCTTGGGGGGAGAGCTGGCGCCGGGCGTCGATGAGTGCGTTGGCGAGATCGCCGTCGTCGTCCCGCCACCAGAGCAGAACGATGTCGACGACGTCATCGGAGTCCTCCGGCACGAGGTCCGTCCCGCTGGCGGCGATGACCGCTTCCAGCAGGTCGCCCGCGATGTCGTCGTCCTCATTGATCGACTGCACCATCGTCCCGGCGACGACGCCCAGACGTTCCGCACGGCGCTGACCCTCGGCGTTTGCCGCGGTCGGACTCACCCTCCGCTACCTCCTGCTCGTTTGTCTGACGGGCGAGCGTAAACCCGCGCGTCCCGGTCGGACAAACCCAACGGCCTAGCCGGCCGTGAGCCCCGCCGTGACCTAAGTCCACCGGACCATGCGGTGACAACGCAAGTGCCACGCCGCTGGTTGTGGACAACGCAGGTGTATGCCGCCGCTTCCGTACCCCGGTCGGCGGCCCGGGCACGGGCGCCGACGGGCGCCAGATCAGCCGGCGAGGAACGAGAAACGGACGGTGCGGTCCTGGTTGTCGACGTTGAGGTCGACCAGGGCGACCGACTGCCAGGTGCCGAGCGCGAGCCGGCCGTCGAGCACCGGGACCGTCAGGGACGGCGGCAGGAAGGCGGGCATGACGTGCGAGCGCCCGTGTCCCGGTGATCCGTGGGCGTGCCGCCAGCGGTCGTCCGCGGGCAGCAGCTCCGCCAGCGCCGCGAGCAGATCCTCGTCGCTGCCCGAGCCGAGCTCCAGGATCGCGATGCCGGCGGTGGCATGCGGCACGAACACCGACAGCAGCCCGTCCCCGCGGCCGGCGACGAACCGGCCCGCCTCACCCGTCAGGTCGTGGACCCGCTCGCGCCGCCCGGTCCGCACTGACACCGTCGTGGTTTCCACTCCCGCATCATCACCGGCCCGCGCGGCCCGGACGTCCGGCGAGGACCTCGGACGCGCGCGACCTCCGTGCCGACGCGGGGGCGGAACGGGGATGGTACGGGTGCCGGGCGGCATACGGTGGTGCGTGGCGGGCGTTGCTTTTACTTCGCAGTTTCGTTGACGTTCGTCACGATCGACGCGGCGGAACTCGGCGGTAACCGGGGTGTGCGTGACGTCCCTGACGGGACGGAGCACCATGACGTCAGCATGTCCGCCCGGGCACGACCTGCCCGGGCCGGCCGGCACCCGAGGGCTAGGAGCAGAGGAAAGTGGCACAGGACAGTAATCGGAAGTTCTCGGTCATCACCGACGGACTGCCCAGCCAGCTGCCCGACGTGGACCCGTCGGAAACCAGCGAATGGCTCGAGTCCCTCGACGCCGTCATCGCCGAGCAGGGACGCGGCCGCGCCCGTTTTCTCATGCTCAAACTGCTCGAGCAGGCCCGTGCGAAGGCGGTCGGGGTACCCTCTCTGACCAGCACGGACTTCATCAACACGATTTCGCCGGAGCAGGAGCCGTGGTTCCCGGGCGACGAGCACGTGGAACGACGCATCCGCGCCTACATCCGCTGGAATGCCGCCATCATGGTGAGCCGGGCCAACCGGCCCGAGTACAACGTGGGCGGCCATATCGCCACCTATGCGTCGAGCGCCAGCCTCTACGAGGTCGGATTCAACCACTTCTTCCGGGGCAAGGACCACCTGAGCAGTTCGCCGGGCAGTGGCTCCGGCGACCAGATCTTCTTTCAGGGCCACGCGTCGCCGGGTATCTACGCGCGCGCCTTCCTGGAGGGAAGGCTCTCCGAGACCCAGCTGGACGCGTTCCGCCGCGAGGGCGTGCCGGGCGGCCTTTCGTCCTATCCGCACCCGCGCCTGATGTCGGACTTCTGGGAGTTCCCGACCGTGTCGATGGGGCTCGGCCCGATCGACGCGATCTACCAGGCGCGCTTCAACCGCTACCTGCTGAACCGGCAGATCAAGGACACCGCGGGCAGCCGGGTGTGGGCGTTCCTCGGTGACGGCGAGATGGACGAGCCGGAGTCGATCGGCGCGCTCGGGGTCGCCGCCCGCGAGGAGCTCGACAACCTGATCTTCGTGGTGAACTGCAACCTGCAGCGCCTCGACGGCCCGGTCCGGGGCAACGGCAAGATCATGCAGGAGCTGGAGGCGCTGTTCCGTGGCGCCGGCTGGAACGTCATCAAGGTGGTCTGGGGCCGCGACTGGGACCCGCTGCTGGCCAAGGACACCGATGGCGCCCTCGTGAACAAGATGAACACGACGCCGGATGGCCAGTTCCAGACCTACTCGACGTCCCCCGGCTCCTACATCCGGGAGCACTTCTTCGGCTCGGACGCGCGCCTGCGCCGGATGGTCGCCGACCGGTCCGACGACGACCTGCGCAAGCTCTCCCGCGGTGGGCACGACTACCGCAAGCTTTACGCCGCCTACAAGGCCGCGACCGAGCACGAGGGCCAGCCGACGGTGATCCTCGCGCACACCATCAAGGGCTGGACGCTGGGTAAGGACTTCGAGGGCCGCAACGCGACCCACCAGATGAAGAAGCTCACCAAGGCGGAGCTCAAGGAACTGCGCGACCGGCTTTACCTGGAGATCCCGGACTCGGCGCTGGAGGCGGACCTGCCGCCGTACTACCACCCGGGGCACGGCTCGGAAGAGATCCAGTACATGAAGGAGCGCCGGGCGGCGCTCGGTGGCTCGGTGCCGCGCCGGGTGGTGCGGGCCAAGCCGCTGGCGCAGCCGCCGGCGTCGCTGTTCGACATTCTGCGCAAGGGCTCGGGCAAGCAGCCGGTGGCGACGACGATGGCGTTCGTCCGGCTGCTGAAGGACCTCCTGAAGACCAAGGAGATGGGCCCGCGCTTCGTGCCCGTCATCCCGGACGAGGCCCGCACCTTCGGGATGGACGCGATGTTCCCGACGGCGAAGATCTACTCGCCGCACGGCCAGAAGTACGAGGCCGTCGACCGGGACCTGCTGCTGTCCTACCAGGAGTCCGAGCAGGGCCAGATGCTGCACGAGGGCATCAGCGAGGCCGGCTCGATGGGCTCGGTGATCGCCGCCGGCACGTCGTACGCGACGCACGCGCAGCACATGATCCCGGTCTACGTCTTCTACTCGATGTTCGGCTTCCAGCGCACCGGCGACCAGATGTGGGCGTTCGGCGACCAGTTGGGCCGCGGCTTCCTGCTGGGCGCCACCGCGGGACGCACCACCCTCAACGGTGAGGGCCTGCAGCACCAGGACGGCCATTCGCTGCTGCTCGCCTCGACGAACCCCGCCTGCGTCGCCTACGACCCCGCGTTCAGCTTCGAGATCGCGCACATCGTGCGTGATGCCCTCGACCGGATGTACGGCGACCGCGACGAGAACGTCTTCTACTACCTGTCGGTCTACAACGAGCCGTACCCGCAGCCGGCGGAGCCGGCGGGAGTCGACCCGAGCCAGCTGATCGCCGGCATGTACCGGTTCCGGCCCGCCGAGGAACTCGTCGGCCCGCTCGGGCAGACCCCTGGCCGGGACGGGGCCGCCGGGGCACCGCGCGCCCAGCTTCTCGCGAGCGGCACGGCCGTGCGCTGGGCGCTGGCCGCGCAGGAGATGCTCGCCACGGACTTCGGCGTGGCGGCGGACGTCTGGTCGGTGACCTCGTGGAACGAGCTGCGCCGGGACGCCCTCGACTCGGAGCGGGCCAACCTGCTCAACCCGGAGCAGCCGGAAAGCGTGCCGTACGTCACCCGGATCCTGGCGGGCGCGCCCGGGCCGGTCATCGCGGTCAGCGACTGGATGCGCGCGGTGCCCGACCAGATCGCCCGTTGGGTGCCGCAGCCCTACACCTCGCTCGGTACCGACGGCTTCGGCCGCTCCGACACCCGTGCGGCGCTGCGTCGCCATTTCAACGTCGACGCCGAGTCGGTCGTGGTGGCGACGCTGGAATCCCTGGTGCGGGCGGGCGAGATCAAGGCCAGCGTGGTGGAGGAGGCGATCACTCGCTACGACCTGCGCGGCTCCGCCACCATCGTCGGCACCGCCGCCGGCGAGGCTGACGAGCGCCCGATCTCGGGCTGAGTCCTCGGCTCCGACGGGCGGTCACAGGCCCGGCCCACGACCTGGTCGCTGGGCCGGGCC